>NZ_CP043761.1:6432378-7075616 GCF_008386395.1 Paenibacillus sp. 37
TTCCACCCCGCTGACAGAATCACTTACCGATCACGTGTTGCCGCTTCCTACAGACTAACCAGATGTTCGTACGTTTCCGGCCTGCGATCACGGTAGAACTGCCATACATTACGTACCTCACGAATCATCTCCGTATCCATCTCGCCAATGACGACCTCATCCTGATCCCTGCTGCCAATGGCAACCATTCTGCCTCGTGGATCGACCAAGTACGACTGCCCATAAAATTCACCCATATTCCACGGCGCTTCCACGCCGACCCGGTTGATGGCTGCCACATAATAGCCATTAGCTACTGCGTGAGCGGGTTGTTCCAGTTTCCACAGATATTCAGATGTACCCGCAACCGTAGCGGACGGATTGAACACAATCTCTGCCCCTGCCAGCCCAAGCAAACGCGCCCCTTCCGGAAAATGACGGTCATAACAGATGTACACGCCAACTCTGGCGTATGCCGTATCAAAAACCGGAAACCCGAGGTTGCCTGGTTTGAAATAATACTTTTCCCAGAACCCATTTGTACCCTCACCTGCTTCCACATGCGGGATATGATGTTTGCGGTATTTGCCCAGATACGTACCATCTGCATCAATAACGGCTGCCGTATTGTAATACGAAGCAATGCCCTCCACCTCGTACACGGGTAAAATAATCACCACCGCAAGCTCCTTCGCCAGCTCCTGAAAACGTCTGGTCGTTGGCCCTTCCGGTACCGGTTCAGCGGATGCATACCATTTGGGATTCTGCTCTGTACAAAAGTACGGTCCATAGAATACTTCCTGCAACCCGATGATCTTGGCCCCTCTTGCAGCAGCTTCACGGACCAACGTGATGTGCTTCTGAACCGCAGCCTCTTTGTGAACTTCAACGGGAGCCGAACCTTCAATCTCATGTGAAGCCTGGATTAATCCGATGCTGATTTTGCCCATATTGTCACAACGCCTCCTCAGGTAAAATGGTTGGTTGGTTCACTCCACCGCACATCCTTCGAATGGTTCGATACAACACTTCCGTGCCGAGTCCAATATCCTCCGGAGAGGAATACTCGCTGGGATGATGACTGATGCCGTCCTTGCTGCGGACAAAAATCATGCCATAATCACACACACGCGAAAGGGCCAACGCATCATGGAACGGACCACTCATCAGTTCTGGCAAAGTAATCCCGATCTCTTCCGCAGATGAACGAATCACCGATTGGATTGACTCTGCACAATACCTTGGCTCACTGTTCGTATCCTCGGTAAGCGAATACGTTAGACCATATCGGGAACTCACGTCATCCAAAATGTTCATCAAGCGGGCTTCCATCCGGTTCCTGCGTTCCATCTCCATGTCTCGTAGATCAACCGTGAAGCTGACTTCCTCTGGGATGATATTACGCGAATCGGGAAACACCCTCAGACTTCCTACCGTACCTACAGTTGGTGCTTCCGGGTCTTCTCTCACCATATCGTCAAAAGCGGAAATAACTCTGGCGCTGCCTGCCAAAGCATCATGCCGCATGCCCATTGGAACGGAGCCAGCATGACCCGCCATACCTTTCATCGTAACCGTAAGCCACAGCGGGCCCGAGATCCCCGTCACCAGACCTATCGGAGCATTCAGCGATTCCAACACTGGCCCCTGCTCAATGTGCAGCTCCAGATAACTGCAAATGGAACCTGGCGGATAGATCGCTTCTTCAAAATCCGAAGGAGAACAGCCGAAGGCTTCCAGCGCCTCCCGGCGGGTCACTCCGTTTTTATCCTGCCGCTCCAGTTCGCCTTCTTCCAACTGACCAGTTATACCACGTGAGCCGAACAGGCCTTTGTTAAAACGGGAACCCTCTTCATCGCAAAAAGCAATCACCTCAATCGGCATACGGGGCTGAATGCCATTTTCGATCAGGCATTGCACCGCTTCGAGTGCGCCTAGCACACCAATCGCTCCATCATATCGCCCGCCATAC
This sequence comes from Paenibacillus sp. 37, assembly GCF_008386395.1. Lineage (NCBI taxonomy): Bacteria > Bacillati > Bacillota > Bacilli > Caryophanales > Paenibacillaceae > Paenibacillus > Paenibacillus sp. 37. The sequence continues at coordinate 6,434,330 of NZ_CP043761.1, forward strand.
GGCTGAGAGTCGATGTGGGAACCAATCATGAGAATCGGCAGTACCTGATCCGCACCTTCCAGACGACCAATCAGATTGCCGAAGGGGTCAAGTCGCGTCGTCAGACCGGACTTTTCCATCCACAGACGAACCTGTATAATGCCGTCCATATCTTCCGGGGTCAGGGCAAGTCGGCAGACACCCGTCTCTGCGATTCGGCCAATCTGTGACAATTGCTCAATTCGCTCATTCAACCGAAGCTGGTTGATGAGTTTGCCTGTCGTGGTCTGCATCTCCCTCACCTCCTTGCGAATAGTTATCACGTCATGTGTTGAAACACTTTATTTTGCTTGCCAACACTTCTGTCGTACTTGTCGTACAGTGCGTTCTCATCCATATCCAGTTACTAACTCGCATCCAGACTTCGCAACGCAGCGAGCAAACTTCCTGCGATCAGGTCCAGTTCTTCCTCGGTGGTGACAAACGGCGGGGAGATCGTCAAAATATTCGCAAACCCTGGCACTGTATCTCCGTTCTTGCCGATCAGAATGCCATCCCGCTTACAACTGGCGAGCACCTTCATCACTTTATCCGCTTCCGCAGGAGAACCATCCGCTTCAATCAACTCCACCCCGCAGGCGAATCCGAATGAACGGATGTCCCCCACCACGGACAACTCCAGCAATGGTTCAAGCTTCTCACGAAGCAGGTATCCCAGTTCCTCCGCACGGCTGACCAGATTCTCTCGTTCCAGGATTTCCAGATTCGCCAGCGCTACCCGACAGGACACCGGATTTCCACCAAATGTATTCACATGACGAAAATGCGCATCCGGTCCGGGTTCCCGGAACGTGTCATACAGATCGGCTCGCACCGCCGTTGCTGATAGCGGTGAATACGCACTGGTCATGCCTTTTGCCATCGTCACCATATCTGGCTGTATACCATAGTTCTGATGACCAAACTTCTGCCCCGAGCGGCCAAAACCACAGATGACCTCATCGACAATGAGCAGCACGCCATAGCGCTGACAGATCTCTTGCACGGTGCGCATATAATCCGGCGGTGGAACAATCATGCCACCCCCAGTGATCACCGGCTCCATAATCACTGCGGCAACCGTCTCAGGACCTTCCCAACGAATCACCTCTTCATAGATGGTTGCACACTCGAGTCCACATCCATCCTTGTTTCGCCCAAACGGGCAGCGGTAACAATACGGTGGTGGAACATGAGAGAAACCTACGCCGAGCGGCTCGTATTTGATCTTGCGGGCGGCTTGCCCGGTCGCGCCCAGTGCCCCCATAGAGTTACCGTGATAGGCACGGTGACGGGAGATGAATTTGTGCCGAGTAGGCTCACCATTCTGATGGTGATACTGACGGGCTATTTTGAAAGCCACCTCATTCGCATCTGAACCCGAGTTGGAGAAGAAAATTCGATACTCCCCCTCCAACCATTCATTTAGCTTCTCCGCCAGCAAAATCGCCGGTTCGTGACTCTGCGTCATCGGTACATAAGCGAGTGCTTTCATCTGTTCGTAGGCACTTCTCGCAATCTCCTCACGGCCATGCCCCACATTCACACACCATAGTCCAGACATCGCATCCAGATAACGTGTACCATCCTGATCGGTGATCCAGCTGCCCTCCCCACTTACCGCAATCATCGGATGATCGTTATGAGGCGAGATGTGATGCCATACATATTTGCGATCCTTCTCCAGCCATTCTTCCTTCGTGCCGCCAAGCGGCTGAGGCTGCTGATCCACAGAACTCATTCGTCATCCTCCTCCACACGCTTATTTCACTGCTTCCTCATAGATGCTTTTCTCCAGTGCTTCATCCAGGTTTGCAGCTTTTTTGATCAAGCCATAATTCAGCGCAATATCCGCAGTTCGGGTAAATGACTCATCCACAAAGCTGCCGACTTGCTGCTCTGTAAATCCTTCCGGCCGAATCAGCTTTGCAATCTCTTCAAGCATCGTGACCTGATGCTCACGGGTGGTACTGCCCTCCGTCACATTACTCATCACGATATCCACCGTCTCATTCTGATTATCGATGGCGTAATTCCAGCCTTTCAGAATGGCACGGGTCACTTTGACCGCAAGCTCACGATTACTGTCTACCCAATCTTTCTTGGCAATCAGCGTATCCTCCAGCATGCCAACACCGGCATCTTCAATGTTGAACACGTCCAGATCCGATTCTTTCGTTCCACTTTCCAGTACAACGTGGTATTCGTTATAGATCGTTGCCGTCGCCACATCTACCTGGTCATTGAAAAATTGATCCATCGTGAAGCCCTGCTTCACCAGTTCAATGTCTTTCTTCGGATCCAGGCCGTTCTTCTCCATGAACGCGAGCACCTGAAACTGCTGACTGCCGAACCAGGTACTGACCTTCTTGCCTTTCATCTGAGCGGGATCGGTAATACCTAGCGACTTCTTGGCGATCAAGCGATAACTGCTCTTCTGTGAGATCTGGGCGAGCGAGACAAGCGGCAGACCGTTATCCCGGCTGACCAGCAAACTGTCTACACCCGTAATGCCCACATCGGCCGCGCCATTGACCACCTGCTGCTCAATCACGATATCCGGGCCACCCGGAATAATCTCGGCATCAATGCCTTCATCTGCAAAAAAACCTTTTTCCTTCGCTGCATAGATCCCGGCAAACTGCGCCTGCGGCACCCATTTCAGTTGAATTTTCACTTTGGTTAAGGGTTGATCTGCTTCACCCGCCCCTCCTGAACTCGCAGCAACAGGCTCAGCCGCCGGCTCGGGCTTCGTAGAACATGCGCTCAGCATCGTAACAACCAACAGGACCAATACCAGCAAACCCGACTTCAACGTTTTGTACATGTACAGAACAACCCCCTGTGTATATACGATTTTTCAATCAGGTAGTGTGAGGCTCTACTTCACCAGCTCTATCAATCTATGGTTGCTATCCTGATGTACGTTAGTGATCTGTGCGTGCACGATTCCAAGGAATGAATCGCTTTTCTGCCAGGACAACCGCTTCATACAACACAATGCCGAGCGCGGCGGCGATGACAATGCAGGACCAGGCCAAGGGCATGTTCGCCAATCGAATCTGATCCGAGAGCAAGTATCCCAGCCCTTGGGAGGCGATGAAAAATTCACCCACAATGGCCCCGATAATACTGGTCGACATGTTGATCTTCAGACCGGCGAAGAGGGAAGGCAGCGCATGAGGCAATCTCAGCTTCCAAAAAAACTGCATCCTGCTCGCGGCAAGGCCACTCAGCAGATCACTGTACTGCGGCTGAATGGAAGTCAGCCCTTTGAACAGGCTGACGGCCATAGCGGCCATTGTAATCACCGTGACAACAGCAATACGGGACCATATCCCGTCACCGAACCAATTATTCATAATCGGGGCAAGAGCCACGATGGGAACTGCATTCAGTGCAGACAAAACCGTAACCGCAGCCCTGCCACTTGTTGGGAAGAATGATGCACCTGCCGCTGCCAGAGCACCCAACAATGAACCGAGTAAAAAGCCTCCCAGCATTTCGGTTCCGCTGTACATCGCATATCGAAAGAGCATATTGGCATTTTCCTGAATGGATGCCGCAATGGCGGAAGGCACGGGCAGTTGGTAGCTTTCCAACGAAAATATCCAATGAAACATCCTGAGCTGCCAGAGGGTGAGAAACAACGCACCCGCACCCCATGGAAGCATACTCAGCGCAACAGATCTTCCGCGAACGCCAGAGCCCAATCTGGCCTTTTCGGCTTGTCCCTGTTGTCCATGAATTTCCGAACCTGGAACAATCGTCATCTGTGAACCAGTGAGGTTCGTAGCCGCGCCAGTTACAGCAGCAATGGCTACACCTTCATCCCTCTTCCGTTGCAAAACTCTACCTTCACTCATATGGCATCCCCTCCTTTGGCCCTGAATTCAGGCTGCCAAGGGGTTAGCCAACGTTCAGCCAGACTGATGGCCAGATACGAGATCAGGCCAATGCCAATGCTAAGCATGATGGTGGCCCAGAACATGCCCACTTGGGCATGGCCGTAATATAACGAACTGACCATCAGGACGCCGAGTCCATCGGGAGCTCCCATCAATTCCACAACGATGGAGGAGGTCACCGCCAGCGGAGCGGCTATTTTCATACCAGAAAATAGTCCCGGCAGTGCTGAGGGCAGCAGGCATTTGATATATCGTGCAGTTAGTGAAGCTCCACAGGAACGCATCAGTTCCAGGTGCTCTGGTGCTGCACTTTTCAATCCTTTTAACGTATGGATGATGATCGGGAAGAAAGTTACGTACGCCGCCATAACAATCCGCGCCCACTCCGCGTTGTGGATGATGCCGTACACAATTGGGGCGAGACCAATAACCGGAACCATCTGTGAGGAGACTACATATGGCGATAACGTGCGCTCCAGCCAGACAGCTGCGCTCATGAGCAGCGCCAGACCCAGGCCAAGCAACGTTCCCCCTGCAAAACCAATGGCTGCATTGCCAAACGTGACAGCCCCCTGCTCTGCGAGCGTACCCGAGTAACGAAACAACGCTGCAAGCACATCGTGCAGATATGGAAGGCGAGAAGCTGCCTGCTGGGGTGACAGGAACAGTTGGAGCATCCAGGCGATTCCTTCCCACAGCACCAATACGGCCATAATCCAGATGACGACCCAGGATCGATATCCCGGTCTAAAGAACTGCAGAGACATGAGATTCATCACGCTCCTCGTAGAAGCAGTTGCGGATGGTCGTAATCATGTGGTAGAAAGCATCCGTTTCTCTCAGTTCACTATGACGTCCAGGAGGCAGATTCACAGAATGAATGGAATGTACTTGCCCCGGATGCGCCGAGAGTACGATGATCCGGTTGGACAGAAATACCGCTTCGGGGATACTGTGTGTGACAAAGAGGAAGGTCTTGCCTGTCGAGCGCTTGATCTCAAGCAGCTCCAATTGAAGTTTCTCTTTGGTGAATTCGTCCAGGGCCGAGAAGGGTTCATCCATGAGTAGCAATGGTGGATCAAGCGCAAGGGCACGCGCAATGGATACTCGTTGCTGCATGCCTCCGCTGAGCTGCCATGGATAATGGTCGGCGAAGCGGGTTAGCCCTACCATTTCAAGCAGCTCACCGCTAATGCGGCGACACTCCTTCCGGCGGGTACCGAGCAGCTCCAGTGGCAATTCCACATTGTGACGAACGGTGCGCCAATCGAACAAGGCAGGTGTCTGGAAGACAATACCGAACTGTCGCTGTAGCCGAGCCCGCTCAGGCTCCTGACCGGCAATGCGAACGGTGCCTGAGGTGGGCTGAAGTAGATCACCCACTAACCGGAGCAAGGTCGACTTGCCACAGCCGGAAGGGCCCAGCAGAGAGACAAACTCATTGGACTGGATCTGGAATGTAACATCCGACAAAGCAGTGACTTGTTGTGTACCTGTGCCAAAGACAACGGACACATGATCTACATCAATATGGCAGGCTTCGGGGACTGTAGCTGAGGGTGCGGAGGACATGGGCATTCTCCTTTGTGGAAGTTATTTTCATTGCACACCAAGGCTGAATGGGAGGTTTATATACACGAACGTAACAGGTTTTGCTTGTTAGATAATACTATATCGCTTTGGGCGGGGATTACATTATACAGTGTGTTTTGAGTATGGGCCTGTTCATGTTACACAATGTAAAATGAGACGGATTCTCAAATACATCCATGTGAGTTTTCCTCGTATTTAGCTAACATACATTTCACTTAACAACAAACGCACGATCATTTGTATTTATTGAATAAATATTCGGAAAATATGACATATGCCCTCGTATTCTTGTCCATTTTCTTGTATAAAGATTGAATAGACGTACAAGGGCTCCCACCTCCACGTGAGTCAAGGCTCCTGAATGATGAAGGCGGTATCACTATTCCGGATCAATCACCACGCAGGCTGGCTTCCTTTGTCATACAAAGACCAGTAGAACGAAGCTTTCAAATCCAGAAATCGGGGTGGTCATGATGTTTGATTGGCTGGGATGGAGAAAAGGATTGCCGCTCTGGCGATCGTATCGGTTGAACGCACATATGAAGGAAGATGTGGAACAGATTTTTGAGGGAATTGCCGAAACGAGACGGCAGCTCATGATGGACTGGGCAGATGAACAATGGAATCACCTGGACCGTTTGCTTCAACAGATACAGTCGGTCCAATTACAGGATGTATTAAAAGATTCACAGCAACGAAGCAAACTAGAAGCATCGTTTCAATCCAGTTATATTCGAGCCGTTGATAGCACGGAGCTATTCATGATGAACGAACAGAATCAGGTGGTATTCTCTACATATAAGAAACATATTGGACAGATCTATGAGGATCACGAAGCTTTGATAGGACCAGGATTGAAGTACTCCAGAGCAGATCGACATGAAAAAAAATGCTTGTATGGTCCTTACTCTGATCCACTGACGCTGGATATTGGTCCACGCTCGTCCGCTTTTCACGATGATGTCACCTTGCTGTTTATCTCACCAATTCTGCAGGAAGGTCGCTATGTCGGTTCATTATGCAGCCGTGTACCCGGGGATGTACTGGGTGACCTGATCCAACGAGAGTCCGGTCATATCTATCCCGATTCCGGTGACAATTACCTCTTTATGGCCGAGTCGATATTACGGCCTCATCTGCAACCCGGCACCGCCTTATCCCGAAGCCGCTTCGAAGACCGTACCTTTACACATGGGGAAAATCTGAAAGATGGTGTCACCACCGATTGGGGAATCGTTTCCGTTAAGGAGCATACCGAGCTGGAACTCATGTTCACCGATCCATCAACCGGAGAACTTCACCCCGGAGTAGCCAACACCATTCAGAATGGTTCCAATCTGTTCGTAGCTTTTCCCGGTTACTCGGATTACCGACATATTTCTGTGATCGGCAAAGGCATCACCTTCCAGCTGCCACACTGTCCTGATCGCTGGGGCATGATGTGTGAAGGGGATCTGGAGGAAGTGTATCGGATACGAAGCATCGGCTGGCGTCAGTTCAAGCAACATAGTCTCTTCACGCTTTTGTCAGGCATTGCAGGAGCAGCTCTTGTCTATGCCTTCACTGGTAGTGGTTGGAGCACGGCAGCAATGGCCGCTTTTAATGTGTTATTTGGATTCTTCACTGCATTACAGCTGCATCGCAGCCAATATGGACGAGTTCATGAAGACTTGCGTCGCATCAGCCGATTTATTCGAATTAACGCCGAAGGCAGAGGTGATCTGACCCAACGCCTGGACACGTCTGCTTTTGCCCAAGATGAATCAGGCGAACTGGCGAAGTGGATCAACAACATGATTGATTCTCTGGAAGGCATTATGCTGAAGGTACAACTTGCCACGGTAGACGTTATGGACAACCAGTATCAGATGCGAACTTCAACAGAGACAACCCAGGGCACGACTGAACGAGTGAACCAAAAGCTTGGTTCAATGATCCAGGCCATCCGCACCCAACTGGAAGATCTCGACCAGGCCAGAATTGCTGCCGATCACATGCGCATAACGCTGCAACAACTGGAGACCTCTGCAACCGAACAGATCGGCGTGGCCCAGCAGGAAGTGGAACGAATCGGCGATAAAATGACCCAAATCTCAGGAGCGGTATCCGATACTAATCGTACCATCCTGTCCTTCATGGATACGATGAAAGAGATTTACCGCGCACTGGCTGTCATTGATGAAATTTCAGCTCAGACCAATCTGCTGGCTCTAAATGCTACCATTGAAGCTGCACGCGTGGGTGAACATGGTCAAGGCTTCTCGGTTGTGGCAGGGGAAATTCGTAAGCTGGCTGATTTATCCCGTTCTTCTACTGAAAATATTCATCAGATTCTGGACCGAATCTCAACTGCAGCAGGAGCTGCATCCCAATTAATCACAGAGGGTGATCAGGTACTTGCTGAAGGAACAACACTGGTTCAGGCCGCTTCGCAACTTCTGCAAAATGCTACCGCTGAAGAACCTGAGCGCACACAAGTCGTGGATCAAGTGGTCATGCTTATGGAGAATATTGCTGCAATCAGCCATCAGAATCGGGCTACTTCCGCTGAAGTGGAGGCCGAGATGATGGAGCTGATCCGTGATATGTTACAGGTTCAGCATTCTTCGCATAACGTGGAAGCCATTACGGTCTTTCTGCAACAACTCGTGGGACAATTCCATCTAAACCACCCCGCCAAAAATGCTGTCATCTGACGTCATCGTTGACGTGGATTGGAGAAATAGCTAAAATTTGATGCAACTGTTCCTTTTGAAATTGTCGTATCATTTATAATAGAAGATTTCCAATCTGAACCGATGAAAGGGTGGTCTCCATGGAACTGCTTCAGGATTCATTTGGCCGGATACATGACTACATCCGTATTTCTGTTACGGACCGCTGTAATTTGCGCTGTGTGTACTGCATGCCCGCAGAGGGTATGGAGTTTGCTCCACATGATGAGATTATGAGCTACGAAGAAATAGCACAGGTGCTGAAGGTACTTGCGCCGATGGGCATGCGCAAAGTCCGACTCACTGGGGGCGAACCGTTGGTACGCAAGGACTTGCACAAGCTCGTCAGCATGATCTCGGCAATTGACGGGATTGACGATATTGCCCTGACGACCAACGCTCTTCTGCTGGACAAACAAGCTCAGACGTTGAAAGATGCTGGATTGAACCGGATTAACATCAGTCTGGATTCCCTGCGCGCTGATCGTTTCTCCATGATTACCCGGGGCGGAGATGTGAACAAGGTGCTGAAAGGCATTGAAGCTGCAACAGCCGCTGGCCTTGCTCCGATCAAGCTGAATGTTGTACTGATGAAGGGTATCAACGATGATGAGATCAAGGATTTTATTGCTATGACGATGGATCAACCTCTTCATGTGCGTTTTATTGAATATATGCCGATTGGACAGGCTTCAGATTCATGGCGCAAATCTTATTTGCCGCTGGAAGCCGTAACAGATGTATGCGCTGAAGCAGGCTGGACGGTAGAAAATACAACAGGCCCTGCGGGCAATGGCCCATCACGCAATATGAAAATTGTGGGCTCCGAAGGCACATTCGGATTGATTCATCCCGTGAGCGATCATTTCTGTGACAATTGCAACCGACTTCGGCTGACCGCTGACGGACATATTAAAGCCTGCCTGTACTGGTCGGATGAGTATAATGTTCGCCGCTTCGTGGATGATCCGGATGCCATGGCGGCACTCTTCCTCAAAGCACTGGGTACGAAACCGAAGAATCATGAGATGGCTCTGGCTTTGGAACAAAAAATGCAATCTCATACACCGACGGTACGCCGCATGTCCCAGATTGGTGGATAACAAAGCAGACGAGAACTTGATTGTTCTCGCCTGCTTTTTTGTCATGTTTTCATAAATTTCTGAAAAAAATCAATCCCCCTGTTTCATTTGTTAAAAATTTAATTAATATATCTTATTGCCCTTATCAGGCCTTCAAGATTAACCTCATTCTGACGATGTATACAATACATCTAGATGATACACATACATTATAGGAGCTGAACCTTATTGAACATCGTTGAAGCACTCGTTGCGGCAAGTCCATATTTTAAAATTATGCTGAAAGAACACGATATCATGATTGCGGTAACCGATACGGAGAAGTTCTGGTATTATGTTCCCAGCAATGAACTCGATCTGGGCATCAAGGCAGGAGACCCCGTTTCCCTCGATGACCCTACACTACGCCGGGCACTTATACATGGGGAAACTTCAGCGAACCGTATTGATGCAAAATTCTATGGTACATCAATCAACTCGGCCGCCACCCCACTTCGGGATGAACAAGGAAATATCGTAGGCACACTTGCCATTGGTTTCTCTCTTCAGAATGAGGAAAAACTGGAGTACTTCACTGAATTGATCGGCGGTATCAGCGGAAAATTAACAGATATGGTGCAGACGGTAGCCGCCCAATCCGAGCAATTGACGGCATCTTCCACGCAGATTTTGGATAATACCCGCATGGCTGTGCAGAACTCAGGCGAAGTCAACAAAGTCGCCGCATTCATCCGTGAAATCTCAGAACAGACCAATCTACTCGGCTTGAACGCGGCTATCGAAGCAGCCCGAGCAGGCGAAGCAGGCGCCGGATTCAGCGTCGTTGCATCTGAAGTGCGCAAACTTTCTACGGGTACCAAAGAAGCAACGGTGAATATCGAACGTTCCTTGAAAGATGTTCAGCATTCCATTCAGCAGATGGAGCAGGAGATTACCTCCATCTCACAGTCTAGCAACCAACAGGCGGTGATGGTAACCGAGTTCAGCGAGGTCATTGATCAGTTGAACAGTGTAAGCCGTGATCTGCAAGTGTTTATTGAATCCATGCTGTTGAAGGCAGAATAAATTCGATTATGATTTCCATAACTCAAATAACCAACCATAGAGACACAACACCAAAGCGTTATCGAGCACCACATGTTCCAACTCAATAACCAGATCACCAGGCTATGCTGATCACCAAATTCAACATCTACATTGAACTCCCCGTGCGACTAACGTCACGGGGAGTTTTTTTTATTTTAACAAGATGGGCCCGCTACATCACGGTCATCTATGAATAGATGAGCTTCCACAGCATCATAACCGCCAGCCCGACCATAACCACAGCGGACAACCGATTAAACATCAGGCTGATGCGTCCAGTTCGATCCGTTCTCCCAATCACCCTGCCCGCGCCTGCAAGTCCCAAGAACCATATCCAAGATACAACCGCGGCTGTCAGGGCAAAATACATGCGCTCCACCCCTTCATACTGAAGTGAACTGGTGCCAATCACGGCAACCGTATCAAGCAGCGCATGCGGATTGAGTAAAGATACCGATGCGGCGAACGCAATCTGTCGCCCTGCTGACATTACCGTTTGCGAACTTTCCACAGATTCGGATGACCTCCAGATACTCCAAGCCATATACAGCAAAAACAAACTTCCTGCGCCATACAACACATTCGCCAGCAATGGCCACTGCAGCAAAATGAGTGATACTCCTCCCACGGCTGCCCCGATCAACAGCGTATCACTGATCCCTGCCGTTATTACAGCAGGCAGTGCATGTGTATAACGCCTCTGGCTCATGCCCTGGTTAAAAATAAATACATTCTGCACACCCAGTGGCAAGATCAGGCCAAACGCCAGAACTACTGCATGAATAGCAACCTCCATCGTTCTTCCCCCTTATCTCTGTCCTCCATAATAGGACAGATGATGGCCGACGTAACCAACCACTTGGATGGCATCAGACCCAACCAAATGATATAGTGTTCGTTACAAAGATAAACAGAGGTGATTCTGCCTGTCATGGAACGTTCTGATTCTCGGCTAAACATGGGGTGGAAGCCGAACCCTTCTCTCGACTTGCCCTTGTATCGCCAAATTGAAGCCTATGTCCGGCAGAAAATCACAACGGGCGAATGGTCAGCAGGATATCGTCTCCCCTCACAGCGAATATGGGCTGAGTCCATGGGGGTGAACCGCAGTACATTGGTCACTGCCCTGGATAACCTGACCGCCGCTGGTCTGATTAAAGGCAGACATGGCGGAGGAACTTTTATTACCGGCTCCGGTTGGCATGGTATGGCTCACGGAGCGATGCCCAACTGGAATGAAGCGATTGAGGAGGGCTGGTATTATCCCAACCTGCCCGAGATCCAGCAGATTAATCAGGCTGAATTCCGGCCTGGCATCATACGTCTTGGTACAGGGGAGCTTGCCCCGGAACTTATGCCTCAGGATGCTTTTAACGACATTCTGTACTCCCTGTCCCAGCGTTCTCGTACCCTCAACTACCTGGAATCTCAAGGAAGCCTGGAGCTTCGTGAGGCTTTATCCGCCCATTTGCAGACGACTGGCATTCAGGCCTCTCCAGATTCCATACTGATTGTTTCCGGCTCTCTTCAGGCACTGCACTTGATATCGGTCGGACTGCTCCCTCGCGGCTCAGCAGTTCTGCTGGAAAAACCATCGTACCTGTATTCCATTCACGCCTTTCAATCGGCAGGGTTGAAAATGAGCGGAATCCCGATGGACGATGAAGGACTGCACATTGCACGCCTGGAGAATGCCTCGCAGCATGTAAAAGATCAAGACCATATCTCGCTTCTCTATACGATACCGAGCTTTCACAATCCCACGGGCTCTGTGATGAGTGATCACCGCCGGGAAGAACTCATGACCACCGCTCGAACATTAGGCATCTCCATACTGGAGGATGCCGCCTATAGTGATCTGTGGCTAGATAAACCTCCTCCGTCATCGCTGAAGGCGCGTGACCAAGAAGGACGGGTGCTGCATATGGGCACTCTGTCAAAGGCAGTCAGTCCCGGCTTACGCCTCGGATGGCTGGTGGGGCCAGAGCCGGTCATACGCCGGCTCGCGGATATCAAGATGCAGACCGACTATGGTACCAGTTCACTCGCGCAGGAAGCCGCTGCCCTGTGGTTCGCCGAAGGGCATCATGCAGAACATATGGAGTGCCTTCGCCCTGAGCTACGCAGACGCAGAGACTTCATGCTGGATCTGTTGCAACGTCACTTTCATGGCATGGCGAAGTGGAAAATACCCGCTGGCGGCTTTTATATCTGGCTGCAATTCACTGTATCCCCTCTCTCTATCCGCCAATTGTTCCATACCTGTCTGGAACAGAATGTACTTATCCACCCGGGCTACCTATATGACCGGCTGGATGCGAGTCATATCAGGCTCTCTTACGCCTATGCTTCTCCTGATGAGATGGAGCGTGGACTACAATTCCTCGTAGAAGCTGTACACAGGCTCATGGATTCTGGCTCATGATTTCAAATGTTGGGTCCTGATTTCACAACCAAAAAAAGCCTTGACCGAAAAGGACAATGTCCTTCAGATCAAGGTTTTTTGCGTTAGTTTTGTAAGTTTGATCGAATACCAAAAGCGGGTCGATACCCAGTAGCACTCCGGGATTCCATCGTATCATTCTGCTATTCGCTTACCCTTTGACCGCACCCTCCGCAATCCCCTCCATGATGAACTTCTGGAAGAAAGCATAGATCAGAATAACCGGAATCGCAGTCAGTACCAGAGAGGACAAAATCAACGGCCATTCCTTGTTATATTCACCAAACAACATGTTTGTGGACAGAATCAGCGTATAACGATTCACATCAGTCAACATGAGCAGTGGCAACAAGAAGTCATTCCAGATCCACAGAAAGTCCAGAATCGCGATGGTGACTGTGATCGGAAGCAAGAGCGGGAAGATAATCTGGAAGAACGTCTGGAACTCGTTACATCCATCAATCTGAGCCGATTCCTCCAATTCCCGCGGGATAGACTTCACAAACCCGTGATAGAGGAAGATGGCCATATTTACACCAAGCCCGATATAGATCAAGGCCAATCCGTAGGTGCTTCCTTGAACGCCCATGCCTTTGGCTACCCGAGTCAACGGAATCATGATGGAGTGGAACGGCACCAGCATGGATGCAACAAACAGGAAGAAGATCAGGTTACTTAAGCGGCCAGAGGTACGTGAGAGTTTGTATCCCGCAAGTGAGGCACAGAAGACGATTCCACCAATCCCCAGAAAGGATACAATCGCCGAGTTCATCGAACTGCCCAACAGATTGATTTTGTTAAATGCGTCCGAATAGTTCTCCCAGTGCAGCGTCGTCGGCAGTGCGATAAAGGACTGGAACATCTCTCCTTGTGTTTTGAAAGAGTTCACCACTGCCATGTAGATCGGCAGCATGGCCACGAGAGATCCCAAGATCAGCAGCAGGCGAATCAGATAACTGTTCAGTCGTTGCATCCTCATGCTTCCACCTCTTTCTTCTTCATGACGGTGATCTGGATGAGTGTAAAGATGAGTACGATGATGAACAGCACAACCGATTTGGCACTCGCATAGCCGTACCTGAAGTTGTTGGAGAACGCTTCTTCATAAATGTTCATTGTGATAACCTGTGTGGCCCGGCCCGGTCCACCACCCGTCAGTCCATAGACCACTTCGAACACCTTGAAGGCTCCGTTCAGCGTCAGGAAGAAACAGATGGTCACGGCATGAGTAATCATCGGTAACACCACATTGCGAAGTACCTGGAATGCATTGGCCCCATCAATAACAGCCGCTTCCTTGAGGCTTTTCGGCACACCCTGGAGAGCAGCCAGATAGATGATCATCATATACCCTACACCATTCCAGAGCGATACCATCAGAATGGAGTAAAATGAAAACTTCGGATCACCCAACCATTGCTGGTCGAGGAACGAAAAAGCCAGTTTCTCTGCGAGCTGTGGCAGCACCTGAGAGAAGATGAAGGTCCACATGAAAGCACTGATGATTGTACTGATCATGTTAGGCATGAAGAACAGCGTCCGGAAAAGCCCTTTGCTGCGCGTCCGTGACTCAATGAACACGGCGAGCAGCAAGGCAATTCCATTTTGCAGAATCAACATAAATATCACATATTTCATCGTGAACCACAGGGAGTTCAGAAAGTCGGGATCTTCTTTGAACAATTCCACAAAGTTGCCCAGACCGATAAAGCTGTAATCCCGATTGAGTCCGTTCCAATCCGTCAGACTATAGAACAGGCCACTAAACGTGGGATACAGCAGGAAAATCGCATAGATGACAAAGGCAGGCGCAGTGAACGCGAGCAGTGACAGATACTTCTTGAACACATTCGTAGCCATAGGCTCTCCCCCTTTTCACTCGAAGCGGATGATTGTAAACGAGGGAACGAAGAACGTTCTGCCTGCCGTATCATCTGCTTGGAGACTGCGACGAAACAAAGTACCGCTAATTTGTTGACAAGCTCTCAAACCGTAGAGATTTGCCAACAAAAGTAAGCGGATACTCCATTCCTCGCAACTCCTTACTTGTTGACTTTGTTGTAGGATTTCCACGCCTTGTCGAGCGCATCGATAACCTGCTGTTGATTTAATTGCCCAGAGTAGTAGCCTTGTAACGCTTTGCCTGACTCGTCTTTCACCGCTTGAGGGAGGGATGGGTCCTCATAAGCTTTACCTTCACTCACATATTTCTGGGCATCGTCTACCCACGGGAAGCTCTTGAAGTCATGGATCTTGGCAATCGGATTAAATTTGAGCGCTTCGAAGAATGCACTTGAATCCTTGTCATCGAGAATGTAGTTCACGAAATCGAGTGCCACTTCTTTGTTTTTGCTAGATGACGATACTGCCAGCGAAGTGGAGGTGCTCAGATTGATTTTGGTATCATCCGGATTGTCATTGATCGGCATTGGTGCTACACCAAAGTTCAAGTCCGGGTTGGACTTCAGAATGGTTTCGGCAAACCATGGTCCCTGAATCCACATCGCGGCGCTTCCTGAAGCGAAGGCTGCTGAACCATCATCTCCGCCCACTTCCAGCGCTTTATCCGTTCCATTGGCATTGACCAGATCGAAGATATCAAACAATGCTTTCATATCGGAGAAGGAACCCTGATCCTGATTCATCTTCTCCACGAAGTCTTTGTGCTCAGACTGAGTTAATGCACCCACGGTAAGTGGCAGGAATAATTGCGGAATCCAAGCTTCTTTGTAGGACAGTTCAAACGGTGTAATGTTGGCTGCTTTGAGTTTCTCCACGACCGCTTTCATTTCCGTTAACGTCGTTGGCACTTCCAGCCCTTGCTCTTTGAAAATATCTTTATTGTACAAATAGCCCCATGATACTGTTTCCAGTGGAACAGCTACGATTTTGCCCTCCGCATCCGTTATGGAAGGTTTAACCGAATCCAGCAGCTTATCGACAAAAGGTTGGCCCGACAGGTCTTCCAGATAACCAGCTTTGCTAAATGGTGGAATCTCATTGACTGCATGCAGGGCGAACACATCCGGTGCATCATTGGAGGCGAGACGTGTCTTCAGAATCTGAGGTGCATTGTCTGCTGGCGGCATCTCCAGTTGCACGTTCACCTCAATGTTTTTCTCTGCTTTTTCCTTGGCTTTGAACTGTTCTATATATTTATCGTAGTGTTCTTTCAGCCGAGGTTGTGCAACGAATACTTTGAGGGACACCGTGCTGCCTGATGCCGATTCTTCCTGCCCATTGTCCGTTCCTGCATTGGAACCGCAACCTGCGAGCAGAACACTGACCAGTACCGCACTTGCTACGCTTTTCCATACTTTCATCTCTTATGACCTCCCGGTGTGTGACTGGTTTGTCTTTCATAGGCTCATTATATATCAGAAAATGAAAGCGCTTCATTGGACAAAATTAGACTTGTGTATTGGATTATTTTAAACCTTAATCCTGCCACAAATACTCTCTCGAACAGCTCATTCCGTGCTACTGCCTGAATTGCCTGATATACGAGCCTGTCCCTTCCGCATCTCCCCAGGTGAAACTCCGAAATGTTTCTTGAATACACGATAGAAGTAGGACACATCCTCATAACCTGCCATCTCGGCAATATGTTTGAACGGGATCTGATCATCCATCACCCATTCCTTCGCTCGTGTCATGCGTAACTGGACGACATAATCGGTCACATTCACCTCATACTCTTTCTTGAATACCTTGCTGAGATATTCCTTGCTGACAAAAAAGATCTGGGCGAGCTGCTCCAGGGTAATCATCTCCATACAGTGCTGCTCCATGTATTGCTTCACCTCATTCAGGTTCAGCTTATTCTTGAATTTACGCTGCGCAATGAGTTGCTCCAAAGCCTGGTAGTATGGAGTCGAAATCCATGCGATCGTGGATTCAATGGAAGCCAGCGCTGTTGAAGGAGGTAAAGCCGTTGCTTCGCGCCCCTCGTACAATCCATTGGAGACACACAGTTCATCCAGCAAAGCCTGTAGTTCATAGGCCACTCGTCCAAGCTGCCGGGGTCTGTTAATCTCGCTATGCTCCAGCTTCTGCTGCAGTTGCTGGAACCATTCTCGCAGACTTTGAATGTTCAGGTCGTTAAACCGCAAGCGAGCCTGCTGTTGAAACAAAGAGAAATCACCAGCAAAGGAAGGCGGATATGCTTCCCATGATTCCGGCGCAGATTCAACCTTTTCCAATTCTTTGGCACATTTGGCCAGTACACCATTCAGTTCATCCGGATTCACCGGTTTGAGCAGATAGTCAGCAGCCCGATGACGGATCGCGTGTTTGGCATAATTGAAATCATCATACCCGCTCACCACGATTACCTTGATCTGTGGGTATTGCCCGCTTAGCGTCTGTAGCAGTTCCACACCGTCTGTACCGGGCATACGCATGTCCGTAATGATAATGTGAGGCTGATGCTGCTTGACCAGTTGTATGGCCTGCTCACCATCCTCTGCCTCACCAGCAACGGTCATCCCTAGTTCCTTCCAATCCCCCAGGTTGCGCAAAATATCCCGATTCCACGGTTCATCATCCACCAACAATACTCTGTACAGTTCCTTGTTCACAAGGCTTCGCCTCCCGTATTGCAGGGGATTCGTACCGTAACACTCGTCCCCTGTCCGTATTCACTTTCCACACTCATCCCGTATTCAGGTCCAAAATGCATTACGATTCTTGAGGCGGCATTGACCAGTCCAATACTTGTACCAGAACTCCACACCCGATCGGACTGCCAGGTCAGACGCTCCAGTCTGGACTGCATCTCCGTTAGTTTCTCAGCATCCATACCCACACCGTTATCACGAATTCGAATCGTTACCTCTTTAGGTTCACAGACGACTTCAATGCCCAGCTTCCACTCACCCGGTTTCTTCTCCAGACCATGCAAAAATGCATTCTCCACAATGGGTTGCAAAGACAACTTGGGAATATAACATTCCCGAAGTTCTCCGGTAATCTCCAGTGTATATTCAAGTTTGCCTCCAAAACGCTGCTTCTGAATGAGCATATAATGTTCCAACTGATCGAGTTCAGACTGTAAAGGGACAAGTCCATCCGGCGCTCGCACAATATAACGAAACATCTCGCTCAAGGCTCGAATGACCTTATAACTGTCAGCAGGTTTTTGCGAATAGACCATACCGCCTATCATCTGCAACGTATTTTGCAGGAAATGCGGATGGATCTGGGATTGCAGTGCTTTGAGCTCCGCCGTCTGTTTCTCCAGATTCATCAGGTAGTTGTCGCGAATGTGTTCCCGGATACGGCTTGACATGCCATGCAGATTTTTCTCCAACAGACCAATCTCATCAACCCGGCCGCTTCGT
This sequence comes from Paenibacillus sp. 37, assembly GCF_008386395.1. NCBI lineage: Bacteria > Bacillati > Bacillota > Bacilli > Caryophanales > Paenibacillaceae > Paenibacillus > Paenibacillus sp. 37. Next base: position 6,452,516 of record NZ_CP043761.1, read on the forward strand.
ACCACTTCTCTGTCCTTAATCAATTGAATACCCTTCATGGAATTGGCCAGTCGGACGATGGGCTTTGATGTGCGCCAGGCCACGAGCGCAGCTATTCCCACAGAAATGACGGTTGCTAGGCCACCTACAACCAGTCCGTATTTCATCGTTTCCAAGGCACTCTCGTTAATCACATGGGCAGGTACAATCTTGATCACACGCAGTCCTGACGGTTCGATGGAATGATAGAATACGTATTCCTTGGCTGTACGAATGAAACCGGAACTTTCTTTGGTACCTGCCAATCTCTCCAATGCTTCAGCGGACGGCTGGATGTCTTGATTCGGCTGATAGACCGGGCTGCCCGCACTGTCGGCGATGTATACTGCATAATCCCCCCTGCTATCCAGCAGCTCCAAGGTCTGATTGAACTCAGCCCACTTGACCTCCAGACTGATGGCGCCGATCTGTGCCTGATCCTCGAAGCGGTTCATGCTGCGGGTCATGTGAAACTTTTGCGGATCGTCCGGATCATTGATAATCGTAAAATCTTTATGTTGTGCAAAAAGCTCATGATATCCTTCCGGTATTTCCGATATCGCTTTGATGCGAGAATCCATGGAATTGAAGGTGAACAGGGTGTCCAGTTCCTTCAGATACAGTTCAACGCCAAATACATAATTGCCAGCGGAATAGTATACACTGTTCAGCATATTGAACATGGCCTTCTGTTCATCGAATCGGCTGGCTGCCGGCGCTTCCTCGTTCAACGCCAGATATTGATGCAATTCGTCACTGATCTGAATGGAATAGATAATATTGTTCATACGGGCGAACTGTTCACCCAGATAAATAGAGGCCCAGTTCATGTTCGCCCGGTTGGTCTCCATAATCTCCTCTTCCATGGAAGAGCGGGTATTTTCGGCTGCCATTGCGGTCATGACAATGACGGGCAGAACAGCCAGCAGCGTCATGGTAAGGATCAATTTATTGCGAATGCTGCGTTTGAAAGGATCTGTCAGCTTCCGATAACATTCGGTAAACACAGCGCATCCACTCCTGAGCTAAAATAGACAAACGCCCCAGCATGGAAGCCGAGGGCGCTTTGGTCTTGATATTCGTTTGGAAATGTTAAATATCCACGTTATACAATAAAATGAATGGTTACACGAGATCACTACGTGTTCAGAACAACCTTCTGATCGCTGTTATCACCAGATTTTTTGATTCCCTTATCTAAGGGGAAAATCCGGGGATAAAGGCGAACGCTCCGCTTCCTCAGGTTATTTCTGTCCTCTCCGTTAACGTGTACTTGTTAATTTCAAATTATATACCTATATCTATTATTTCCTATTATTGTTCGATAATCCGTACTCCCCATGGTTCTAGTTCGATCTTCTCTCCCGCAGCAATCAGGGTTCCGGCCAGAAGTTCAGTCCCTTCTCCATAAGCATTCACGAAGGATGTTGCCTCATCTGCATAATTGAAATAGTAGCGAATCATGTTCCCCTGATCGTTCACACCGGTCTTCACTATGATCGGAAAAGCCAGCTCTTGATCAGTACCCCATACGCCCGCTTCCTTCATCACACGTTCCAACACCTTACGGATCACCGCAGAACTGGTATAACAGCCGACATAGGTTGCTTTGCCTTTTCCATAGGTGTTCTGGGTAATTGCCGCATATTCACCCCAGTGTGGATGATCATACCAAGCGAGTACTTCAGCCGTTGTTGGTGTAATCAGCTCCATCCAGGTATGAATCTGGTTCTGTTCTTCACCAACTCCAAATGGATCATCGCGCAGCGAAACATGTTTTGGCTCTACAAAAAGGTTATAGCTGATCCCGCATGCCTCACTGATCAGGCCGGGCTGGCGGGTAGAGCGTACCTTGATATGCTCATTTGCAAATCCACTTTTGAACGAGTAGACGATATGTCCGCCATCCTGTACGAATTGATTTAATTTTTCCAGCAATGCATCCGAAGCAGCATACAGAGCAGGTACAACGAGCACGTCATATTCCGCATAACTCTCAACCGATGGGTCGATGAGGTCACAGCCAATGTTCATTTTATATAATTCATCGTACATCCAGCGCACCACATCATTATAATTCTTGTCACTGGTGAAGTTAAAACCAAACCACTTGATTGATGTCAGGGCCTCATTGCTGAACAGCACAGCCACCCGATTTTTTTTCTTCAGATTAACGAGCTTTGGACTGAGACGGGCAAAATCCCTGCCAATGGTCTTGGCTTCGTTGTATACCGGATTCGGTTCAAAGTCATGACTGAGCAAACCTTTCCAGTACGTCTCAAACGAATTGTGTAACGAATGCCAGTGCCAGTAAGCGACCATGTTTGCTCCTGATGCCAGATGACTGAATGCCTGCAAACGCAGCTGTCCCGGATAGGGAACCCAATGCCAGAACGCCTGTGCTTCGGTCTCGAGTACCAGATAGTTCGATTGTTTGGTGGAACGCGCCACATCCCCGCCGAATGAAATCTCAATGCCGGTCAGATCATCCTGGGAAGGATGGTAGATGTCCACACTGGTGATGTCAAAAGGTTTCGATGCGGCAAAATGGTCCACATCCCCTTGAATGCCGTAGGAATATCCACGCCAATCAAAGTCAAAGTTCTGGGTAACAAACTGTCCTTCCTGTTTGTATTCATTCACAATCCCCACTTGCCAAGCCAAAAAGTTGGTTACCAGCTGCCGCTGGAACTTGGCAAATTCAGCTCCCAGACTACCGTTGATCGTTCCTACCACAGACGGGAAGTCTTCCCAGCTATTGATCCGATTACTCCAGTAGTCGAGGCCAAATTCCTTGTTAAGCTCATCCAGGGAGCTGAACTTGTTACGCATATATTTGACGAATTGCAGTTGTACATTATCTCCTGCCGTATTGTAATGCTTCGTCTCGTTATCTGTCTGATAACCGATGACCGCCGGATGTGTGCTTACCCGAGAGATCAGCTTGCGGATGATCCGCTCGGCATAGAATAGATAGGTTGGATGGGTAATGTCCATGATCTGTCTTGCGCCATATTTGCCAGGTCCCTGTGAGGTAGTAGCCAGCACATCCGGATGTTCCTTGACCATCCACGTTGGAACAGCATACGTTGGTGTTCCTACGATAACCTGAATCCCCGCCTCATGCATGGCATCCAGCACACGGTCTACGGAAGAGAAGTCAAATACGCCATTCTGTGGTTCATGAGTACTCCAGGTTGATTCTGCAATACGGACCACGTTGATCCCTGCATCCTTCATCATCTGAATGTCCTTGTCCAATCTTTCGTAAGGCATATATTCATCATAGTAAGCTACGCCATATAATAATTTCTCCATGATTTAATCTCCTTTTTAGGTGGAAAATATAATGATCTTGACGTGTGCAAGAGTTGACATATTCCAATCCATAATGGTAGCGTTTACATTATTATCGGTTGAAGAACTTGGGTTGTTCAGCAACCACTTCAAACGCTGATGCGTTCCATGGATTATCCATGCTTGCGTTAAACTGATTATAATGAAGTATACTACGGGTGCCGATTGTATAAGGCAAGTTGTTTTTACCCTTTTCCGAGGTGAATATGATGGATATGCGATCACAGCTCCGAGAAATGCCTCACCATACGCTGGCCCACTGGCTACCTATTATCGACTGTAACATCAAATTCTATGGTGCGCACAGCCAACAAGTACCCTATGGATGGGCGATGCCGGAGGAATCACATCCAGGCTTTGAGATTATGTTGATCATCGAAGGTACGCAGGAGAGTGTGATTCATGGTTATACCTATACCGTGGAGGAAGGTTCAATTCTTCTTATTCCTCCCGGGTTCAAACATACTAATCAATGTGTATCCACGGAAGGCATGACTTATTTTAGCGCTCACTTTAATGTGGATGATCCGGTCTTCACCCTGAAGCTGATGTCACAGCACAGCCGAATCTACGCAGCAGGTACGGCTGATAATAAGAAAATGCGCGTTGTGCTGGAAAGTTGGATGGGGATGATTAACGTATCTGAGGCCTATACATCCACCGACAAAATGATCATGCAGGCACGCATGTTTGAACTGTTCGCCCTGTTGTCCCAAGCCGCTGACAATGAACCGGAGGCCACCACTTCCGTTGCTGCTTCACATGTACCAGCTCCAACAGCCATGCATTATGCGGGAGCTATAGCGGAGGCAATCAAGCAGGCATTCCATGCCCAGCTTCGAACCAAGGAAAGCAGTGTATCCACGGTCAAAGTAGAGCAGATTATATCCTCGTTTGGCATCAGCCCGGGATATGGTCTACAGGTCTTTCGCAAGGTGTACGGGCGATCGCCCAGGGCTTACCTGTCCAGCTTGAAGTTGCAGGAGGCCAAAGTGCTGATCGAACAGCCAGAGCTGTCGCTCGGGGAAATTGCGTGGAAGCTCGGCTACACCCATCTGTCCCATTTCAGCAGACAATTCAAACGTTGGACAGGCCAAAGCCCGCTTCAATATCGCAATCATCATGCAGATGCATCAGGTGATCCTGTATCCTACAGATCGGAATCGAGTCCAGAATCTTGATTACGGATACGCTCGTACTCTTCCGGCGTGTTCATATTACTCATTTGCATTGCTACTTGATGAACGCCCACTCTCTCAAGCTCTTCCGTTTCGACATAGAGGCAACCGATCTCTTCAAGCCATCGCATAACTCGAAGATGATCCTGGTTCAGACGCTGCTCCAGATCAGGGAGCACTCGTTTGTGATAAGCCCCTGCAAGAGGGTGGACATGTCCATCCACGCGTGGAACGATAGCAGCATAAGAGTTATGTAATTCGACCAGTTTTTTTATTCCATTAAAGAAAGACGTTTGCAGGAGCGGCATATCGCAGGCGCATACCAGATTCCATTCTCTATCGGAAGCTTCCAGCGCCGCGTGAAGACCGGCGAGTGGCCCCTTCCCCGGATAGTGATCCTGAACGCAGTCGTAGCCCATTGCACCGTAGGTTGTCACATTGGGTCCGGCAGCCACGATGATACGGGATACTGCGGGTCTCATGGCCTTCGTGACATGTTGCAGTACAAGGGAACCGTTTAGTTCCAGCATGGCCTTGTTGGTCCCCATGCGGCTGGATAAACCTCCTGCCAATATGATGCCTGTCCATTCCCTCGTGTTCATGTTGTTATCCTCCTTCAGATCACGATATGTGTTTGACTGCATCAATTTCAAAACGTTCGCTATGCATTGAATCCCCTTTCAACAAATGATACATTGAACAATATGCATTTGAAAGGAATGGCTTAATTGGACAGACCTGCACCTTCAAGAGGCAATCCCTCATTGTTTTCTCTGAAACTATATAACTTTTTCATATATGGAGCCATCTCGATCTTCGCCGGATTCTTGCAGCTTTACCTGCAAGAGATTGGCATGACCAAACTGGAGATTGGCAGTCTCATGGCGATTGGCCCCTTTGTATCCTTGTTTGCTAACCCGTTCTGGGGCTTCTGGAGCGATAAATCTCGCAACATTCGCATCATTCTGATGATTATGATGGGAGGCACATTTGTGCTCGCCCAGGGTGTATTCTATGCGCCCACTTATACATGGATCTATGTAGCCATGATTTTCTTTTATTTTTTTCAAAGTCCATTATTTGCTCAAACCAATAGCCTGATTCTTGGATATATCGATGGTACAAACCAAAAATTTGGGTCATTCCGGCTCTGGGGTTCACTCGGTTGGGCGCTGACTGCTGTCGCTGCCGGACCGCTCATTGACCGTTTTGGCATCGGCAGTGTATCCATTATATTTGCATGCATGATTGCCACAGCCTTTGTATTATCCGTATTTCTACCCAGACAACCAATCGCTTCGGATACACCCGTGGTTACTTTTCGGCGGTTTGGCAAAGTCATGTTCAATCCGTATTTTATGGCATTTATCGGCCTGGGTGTACTCGTATCAGTGCCTAATGCGATGAACAGTACTTTTATGTCACTATATATTGTAGAAATGGGTGGCGACAAACAAATGGTTGGCTGGGCCATCTTCACCTCATCCATTCTCGAAGTCGGCGTATTCCTGCTTCTCGACCGCTTGCTCAAACGCAAAATGAGCATGCTCCTGGCATCTCTCATTCTGATCAGTGTGCTGTTTGCACTGCGCTGGCAGCTCATGGCACTGGCTAACAACCCGCTGGAGATTGTATTCATTCAGTTGATGCACTCCATTACGTTTGGTGGGTACTTCTATGTAGGTACGCAGCTGACCATGCTATTTATTCCAAGACCTTACCGTTCCTCCGGTCAAGCGGTCTACACGATGGCCTGGGGAGGTCTCTCCGGCGTGATTGCCGGTCTGTTCGGTGGCTGGTTGTTCCAGAGTTTCGGTGCGGAAATCATGTATAGCATTGGTGTATTCTTCTCGCTCATTGGTGCTGTTGGATTTGGCATCATGTGGTTATCGAATCGACGTAACGGCTATCAGCCGGTTGTGTTGACGGAGATGGGTAATATGGATGAGGACAGATAATCTTTTGTTAGAAAGAATTGAAAGATTCCCACTTAAGCACTACGATGACAGAAGAATCTTTCGATCGCTGTTATCCCTGGATTTTTTGATTCCCTTTTCAAAGGGTAAAATCCAGGGATAAAGGCGAACGCTCCGCTTCTCCAGCTTTCTTCTGTCCTCTCCGTTATCGTGTAAATTAAACGTTCAAACATTCAAACAAAAGATTATGGATAGTAGTAGTAAAGAGAAAGGAGTCTAAGGTTTGTTGCACCTAACGAACCTTAGACTCCTTATTTGCAGCAATTTTACGTAATTCTAAAACTAAGGAACCTCGGCCACGTTATTTTGCATAAAAGATGTTAAAAACCCCAAAAGGACAAGCCAAATGAGGTAATACGGTGTCAATGATTCGTTACGTTGCTGGAACGCCCAAATACACTTCAATAACGTGTCTTCGGTTCGTTAGATTCTTGTCTCATACGTACATCTATGGCCTCAGCTCATGCTCATGTGGAATTGTATTACTAAGTCTAAAATGAACCTGACTATATCCAGAAAAACAAAAGGGCATCCTTCGCCATGATCATGACGAAGGATGCCCTCCCTTTAACTTATAACTTGGCTGCTTACCCGCACTCTGACGAACAGGCCATAAATTTTATCCAACCACATTACACCTTCGGCAGTTGGAACGAGCTTTTCAGGGATACGACCCGGTTAAATACCGGACGTCCTGGCTCGGAATGTTTCGGATCTACACTGAAGTAACCGTGACGGAAGAATTGGAATTTATCCTGAGCGTTCGCTTCCTTCATCTCTTGCTCCACAAACCCGTTAACAATCTCAAGGGAGTTCGGGTTCAGTTGATCCAGGAACGTTTTCTCCGGTTGCTCTTCCACAACCTCAGTTTCAGCCCCAGCTACTGCCACTTCCACCTCTGCCTCCGGTGCTTCATCCAGGATCAACGGCTCATATAGACGGAATTCAGCAGGTACCGCTTGAGTCGCTTCTACCCAGTGGATTGTTCCTTTGACTTTACGACCAGTGAAGCCACTGCCGCTCTTTGTCTCCACATCATAGGTACAATGAATCTCAGTCACATTGCCTTCTGCATCTTTGATCACATCGTTACATTTGATGAAGTATGCATGTTTCAGACGAACTTCGTTGCCAGGGAACAAACGGAAATATTTGTTCGGCGGATTTTCCATGAAATCGTCTTGTTCAATATAAATCTCACGGGAGAACGGAATTTGGCGATTACCCATCTCTGGGTTCTCCACATTGTTCTCTGCTTCAAGCCATTCCACTTGCCCTTCAGGGTAGTTGGTAATAACCACTTTGAGCGGGTGCAGGACAGCCATCGTGCGTGGAGCTTTCAGTTTCAGGTCTTCACGGACAAAATGCTCCAGCGTTTGCAGGTCGATAACTCCATAGTTTTTGGAAATGCCTGTCTCATATACAAAATCACGAATAGCTTCCGGTGTATAACCCCGGCGGCGCAGACCCGAAATTGTTGGCATACGTGGATCATCCCATCCATCCACATGTCCTTCATCCACGAGCAGTTTCAGCTTCCGCTTGCTTGTTACCATCTGGGACAGATTCAGGCGACCAAATTCATATTGATGCGGTTTGTTCTCCATCTCACACTCGGCAATAACCCAATCGTAGAATGGACGTTGATCCTCAAACTCCAGGGAACAGAGAGAGTGCGTCACACCTTCAATTGCATCTTCGAGCGGGTGAGCAAAGGCGTACATTGGATAGATACACCATTTGTCACCCGTGTTATGATGGTGTGCATGTGAAATCCGGTAAATAACCGGATCGCGCAGATTGATGTTCGGTGCAGACATATCAATCTTGGCACGCAGCACTTTCTCTCCGTTCTTGAATTCGCCTGCACGCATACGTGTGAACAGGTCGAGATTCTCTTCCACCGAACGATCACGGTACGGGCTGTTCTTACCCGGCTCCGTCAGCGTTCCGCGCATTTCACGGATTTCGTCGGCGCTTTGGTCGTCGATGTAGGCTTTACCTTTTTTAATCAACAAGACAGCACGGTTGTACATCTCATCAAAATAATCCGAGGCAAAACGTTTCTCGTTCCACTCGTATCCGAGCCATTTCACGTCTTCCTGAATCGATTGAACGTACTCCACATCTTCCTTGACCGGATTCGTGTCATCAAAGCGCAGGTTCGTTTTACCGCCAAATTCGCCGCCCAGCGTAAAGTTAATCCAGATCGCCTTGGCATGGCCGATATGCAGATAACCGTTCGGTTCCGGAGGAAAACGGGTAATAACTTCCTGGACTTTCCCAGACCGGAGATCTTCGGTAATAATATTTTTGATAAAGTTAGGTGGGGTTGTACGATTGTCCACAGGTATCAAACCTTTCATGAATGGATTGGAGCCTTCGGGAATTGCTGCAATTCCGGCTATAATTCCTTAATAACGAAGTCATTTCCTGAAAAAATCTATTTTCTTGGAAAGTTTCGTACGCGTTTCATTTAAATATACCTTTAACGGGGGAGGAGTTCAATAAAGAACGGCACCAAAGTCAGGATCAACCGTGCATAAATAGGCCCTAAACCATTTTGACGGGTTCGCTCGAATCATGTAGCATGATAGTAAAACCAAATTAAAGGGAGGGTTTCCCATTCCATTGAACTCGCTTAAACTGACCAAAGAACAGCAGGATGAAGCCATTCGCACCATTCAGTCGTATTTCGAAGAGGAACGTGGCGAAGAACTTGGCGATCTGGCCGCTTGGGGTGTCCTCGACCTGTTCATGACACAGCTCGCTCCCTACATATATAATCAGGCACTCCGTGACGCACGCACAACGGTCAATCAACGCATGGCCTCAATGGAAGAAGACCTGTTTGCACTGGAGCAAAAGTTACCCAAGACTTCCCGTTAATCCACTACAAAATAAACCCATACTATACAAAGAAAGAAGGTTGCATTCATGTTTACCTATTCATTGGATGAATATACCGAACTCCGGCCACTCGCCATGGAACATACCAAACCGCTGTTCGAACTGACGGATCGTTCGCGGGATCAACTGAGACATTGGTTGCCGTGGGTGGATCATGTGACAGAAGTGGAACACACCTCGAACTTTATTACCAACGCGTTAAAACAAGGTGCCGAAAATGGCGGATTCACCGCCGGAGTATGGTCAAAAGGGGATCTAGCCGGCGTTATTGGATTCCACGAGATTAACTGGACCAACCGCTCGGTAAGCATCGGATACTGGCTTGGCAAAGGTTTTGAGGGTCAGGGCTTGATGACAAGCGCTTGTCGCGTTCTGGTTGATTATGCTCTGGTGACCCTGGATCTGAATCGCGTCGAGATTCGCTCGGCAACAAACAACAAACGGAGTCGCGCTATCCCTGAAAGACTTGGATTTGTTCTCGAGGGTGTAATTCGTCAGGCAGAGAAACTGCCTAAAGGTTACGTGAACCATGCGGTGTACGGCATGCTTCAGCATGAATGGGAACTCTTGCGCTAATTCGCCTACATAATGAATCGGAGTGATCTCTCCCAACATATCGGAATACAATAAATACCCTCTATCTCCACGGAATGTGGTGACAGAGGGTATTTTATTGTATTCATGACTTTTATAGGGCTCGGACCATGCCACCATCCACGATCAATGAGGTTCCGGTAATATACGTATTGGCCCCGGATAACAGGAAGACCACCGCTTTGGCAAACTCCTCCGGTTGACCGTAACGTCCTAGTGGAATCTCTTTACGGAATTGGTCAGATACCTCTTCCTCACTAATTCCGTTCTGCTCTGCCCGTGCTGCATCCAGCTCACGAATGCGGTCTGTTGCAATACGCCCCGGCGCTACCGTGTTGATCAAAATTCCGTATGGAGCCAGCTCTTGAGACAAGGTCTTCGCCAATCCAAACACGCCGGTACGGAACGTATTGGACAACACCAGACCCGGAATGGGCTGCTTCACCGAAGTTGAAGCGATATTGACAATGTGTCCTCCGCGTTCTTTCATATAAGGAAGTGCACCACGAATCAGCCTTACATAGCTGAGCACATTTAATTCAAATGCCCGTTCCCAATCTTCATCCGTCAGTGACTCAAATGAACCCGATGGCGGACCTCCCGAATTGTTCACCAGAATATCAATCTGCCCGAACAACTCCGCTGTCTTGCCAATCAGAGCCTCAATATCTTCCTTGCGTGTCACATCGGTTGCACAATATTCCACACGTCCCCCACCACCTAGCGCCAGAAGCTCCTGCTTCACTGCTGCGAGCTTTTCTTCACTCCGGCTGGCAAGCATGACGTCAGCACCTTCTGCTGCCAATTGAGCGGCTACCGCTTTGCCCAGTCCGCGACTGGAAGCCAGCACCAGTGCTTTTTTTCCTTGAAGTCCCATGTCCATCGTTGTTCCTCCTCCTCAGCTAGTTTCTATTTGGTCTGGATAAAATAACCCATAAAAATATCGTCCACATACTTGTCTCCGATATAAAACTCGGACACCAGCCTGCCTTCCGTCACAAATCCACACTGGGTATAAAACGTGATGGCTCCCGGATTGCTGGAAAGTACGCGCAGCCTGAGCTTGCGAACTCCTTGTTGGGCCGCATGCTGCTTGATGGCATCCATCAAAGCAGTAGCAATGCCACAACGTCGATCATGAGGATGAACCGCAATATGAATCTCGTAGACATGACGGTTGACCGGCATACCTGTGGCTGGCTGAAAGCCCACATAACCACATACCCGCTCTCCCTGCACTGCAATCAATTGACTGCCTGGCGGGCAATGCTGCAGATAGTGCTGTCTGGAACGCCAATGCATCGGTGCAGGAGAGGTGTATTTGTCCCATACCAGGGCATCCAACTCCATTAGCTGGGCTGCATCTTTAATCTCGGATGGACGAATCGTAAATGTATGGCTGGTAAGCATAATGATTCAACCTTTCGTGCTATAGTCGACAACGCTGTGCATTACAACGTCGGGAAAGTTAAGAAATTTGAGAAACTTAGAAATACATTGTTCGTTTGCTTCACTGTTTACATATATTCGCTCTATATATTGTAGCATAGCCTCAGCTTTGACTAAAATTCCACTCGATGATGAACGAAATTCGATCTTTACCATTCAAAAAAATGAAATAAACACTTAACCTTGCCGTAACGTCATAGTTTATACTGATTCGATAAGGAGGGGATGCATGATGAATATCAAAGAGGCAGCAAGCAGGCTTGGTATATCGGCGAGAGCCATTCGTTTTTATGAAGAAAAAGGATTAATTCTACCTGCCAAACAGTCCAGTAACGGTTATCGCACATACACTGAGAATGATATCTGGCGGCTTCAGACCATTGCTGCGCTGCGTGAGATTGGCATGTCGCTACAGGATATTACACATGCGCTCGGAGAGATTGATCAAGGAAACCAGCAGCGGCTGGAAGAATATCTGGAACTGCAACAGGCCGTCATGTATGCCCAGTGGATTGAGCTCAAACGTATGATGGATACAACCCAGCGCATGATTGACCTGAATCGTCAGGACGGACCGCTGGATGTCAGCCATCTGCACGATCTCGCGGACAGTGCGCGGCGTCTGCGTGAAGCCCGGCAGAACTGGCATGATCGGTGGAATTATGATACCCAGGCAGCCATCCACGATCAGCGAGTGCAGGCAGAAGGCAGAGTCACTACTGAACACCCCAATTCAGAGGACAGGCATCATTCGGCCAACGCCTCGCCTATAAGCGATGAGAATGAAGTTGCACATCCACATCAGGATACAGATCATTCCACGCCGAGCGATTCCAATGATACGGTACAGTCTTCCTTTTATCTGTATCACAACTATGACGAAGCGCTCGAACAGACAGCTCATTGGATCTCTCCCGCCCTTGGTGAGAAAGGACTCGATATTGGTACAGGCACAGGTAATTTGGCTGGGAAACTGCTACAGCACGGCGCAGACATGACTGCAATCGACCAATCCCGGGAGATGCTACGCAGATGTCGTATCAAATATCCCGAGATGCATGTGAAACTTGGTAATTTCCTGGCGCTGCCTTTTGCCGATCAGTCCTTCGACTTTGTCGTGTCCAGCTTTGCTTTCCATCATCTGAGTCCAGATCAGCAACTACTGGCCTTACAGGAGATGCAGCGGGTATTAACCTCGCGCGGACGTATCGGTCTAACGGATCTAATGTTTGTTAATGCGACTCATCGTGAAAACTATATTCGCCAGGCTGAAACGACAGGACACGAGGAACAGCTGCGTGCCTTGCGCGAGCGTCACTTCCCTCTGCTGGATGAGCTATGCCGCTGGCTGGAGCAGCAGGGCTACGTCACAAAACATGTGCGACATAATGAGCTGCTGCATACGTTGCTGGCTGTTCCCCTGCGGTGAGCAACCATGAGCATATGCCAAAAAGGCCATCCCGCCTTGAGTAAAGGAGGATGACCTTGGTGTACATCATGCTACGAAATTACATATAAATATCAACAACCGTACGCTCAGTTGCACTGCGTGCTTGTCTGAACTCATCAAGCGAGATGCTTACACCGCCCTGACGGTAACGGTTCGCTGTACGCTCGGTGCGAATGTCCTTGCCATTCACCGCTACACGGCTCACAGCACCTTCGTTCAAGTGATATATGAACGTCACTGGCTCACCCGCATACTCAAATTCGAATTGCATGCCGTTCAGCTCAGCTGGCAATACCGGGTCAATGACCAGATCGCCGCCCTCTTGACGAATGCCAAGTGCATTGGAGATCAGCTGGTTCATGTAGATTCCAGGGCCGCTGGAGTAGATTCTCCATCCGCCTTTCACTTGTACAGTCCCTTTACGAAGCTGGTCAAAATGCTCCTGAGCCTCGTAACGCGTATTAAACTTGCCGTCCGAACTACTGAAGTATGAGTTCGCTTGGCGAATCTCCGCGTTAGGTACAACCTCGCCGATACCAACCGGGTTGATCATCGCGAGACCATTCCACACCTGATCTGTCTTACCGAGCTTCGCCATCGCTTCCACGTAACGGATATGGGCGTGCACATATTGCAAACCAATCTCACGTCCGAAGTTGGACGCTTGCTCTGCACGTTTGAAGTGTGTGCTTACACCACCAGCATATTGAGCTGGACGATTCATCAGACGCACGCCATCCGGGCATAGGAACTGCTCACGGATCAAGGCATAATGCGATTCTGCTTGCTCCGCATTTAGCAATTCACCGATCATACTGCGCGTCATTGGCAACAGGCGGTATTGAATGCCTGTCTCTGTGTCTGTTGGGTGGAGCATCAGCTTCGCTTGGTCGGCTTCTTCCATGTATACAAAGCCTGGAATCACATCTGTGCCCAGCATGTAACGGTTAAAGTCCTCACGAATGCCTTGAGCCAACACGTCAAGCTCCTGTGCAAAGTCCGCATCCTTGAATTTTAGCGCTTGCGAGAGCACGTTCACGGACTGATACGTCAATGCCACCGTCCAACTGCTCACCATGTATTGCTTGAGCTGCGCATTGGCTGGTTGAAGTGTATCATCCCAGTCGCCATCTCCGTAGGAAGACAGGAACGTATCATACAGGAAGTGCGAACGGATATATTCGATCTCTTTTTTCGCGTGATCCAGTACCGTTGCCGTCTCTTCCGTGAACCCGAAGCTATGCTTGACGGTATAAGGTACTTTCTCATCCAGAATCGCATAATCGCGAGTCGCTGTCAGGTAATCCGCCAATACTTTCAACGGCCATACGATGATGTCGCCATGGCTCTCTTCCTGTTGAATCGCAAAGTATTTATCAAACATGAACCATTGCGGCCAGTTGCCATCATCTTCGTATTGGTGGGTGTAGACCATTTTGATGATATCGCGAACTTGCTCATATTTTTGCGTTGCCATAAAGTACTCCACCGGACCTTGGCACACATCCCGTGTACCCCAAGCCGCGCCGCCGTACTGTTCCAAACCGTGAGGCACAGAGTAGTGAACCAGCATGTTGTGGGTGTACCACCAAGCCAGCGCATTTACTTTGAACAGATCCTCTGCACGCTGACCTTCTCCACGGGACAAACGGAACCCGTTCATCACACCTGCGAAGAACTCGCGGTATGCCTGCACTTCCTCTTCAAATGTCAGGCTTGAACCTGCTACCACTCCGCTGTCCGCTTGGCCTTCCAATACCCCTTGTACCTTCAGCGTCCATTCAGCACTTGCTTCCAGACTAAGCGTAACCAGTGATGCAGAACCACTGCGGATACCACTTGCCAGCAACGTTTCGTCCCCTACATTCACAGCTGCGCCGTCCACCGACATGTGGTATTGCAGATCTGGGTACGTTCCTGCACTAATCGCTTGTGGATCAGCCTTGAAGATCAAAGTATCGCCATCCTGCGTCATATGCAGCGGATACTCGTACTCATTGACATTCATCGTAATTTGGTTCGTTACCAGGTAACGGTATGCCGTACCACTTGTGGAGCGTACGTTCATGCTTACTTCCGTCGTATTAGCCCCTGTGTAATTGGTCACGATGATCGTGTCGGATTCGGTTTTGTAGATCCAGCGTGCATAGTTGAAGCCAATCTCGAACAGGGATGGCATTGTCAGCAGACGATATTGTCCGTCCATTTCCACATAGATGCGTTGTCCAGCCGTCTTCGGCACGTTCAAGGCATTGCGGGCATTACTGATCATTTTATTAAAATTGGTGTTCCCAATAACGAGTTGTGAGTTGAAAATACCGTACATATACGATGTCGTTGTAATAACCTGTGCCCCAAGTTGCACGTTGCCACCACTCATCAGAATATGACCGTGTGGACGCTCCACAAGCAGTTCTTTTGCTTTCAGAACGATATGCTCATAGCTGCCTGTGAAGAAGGATAACAATTCCTCGCCACTGCGCTCTTCCTGATGACGATCAGGGAACAGATCATGAATCTCATCTTGTGTCAGATCAAGTGTAACCAGAGGTTCACCCAGGAAGGAGGACAGTTTCACCTGTTCCAACGTGTCACCGTTTTCTATAGTCTTAGCCTGTACTTCATTCCAAGCTGCTGTAACTTCATCTCCGAATTCCAGGGCAGAGATTCCTTCGGCATGATTAGGCTTCGCCAGTCCGTAGAAGACCACCTGAGCCTCTCCGTTCAGATTCAGCAGTTCCGATTGCAAAGCGGTATAGGCAAATTCATACTGATACGTCTCATTCGCCAGCGTTGGGCGATTCAAGCTCTCTGGTTGATTCGTTTCCTTGTACGACAGACCGAAGAATTGGAATCCATCTGTGGAATAACCGACTGCTTTCGTCAGGGAACCTTGCTGCATATACGGAAATGCACCGCCCTGAGGCTGGTTTTGACGGGAACAAACGACATAACCTTTCGCTTCATCTTCAAAAACCGTATGGTCAATGTATTGTGACAGATAAGCTTCATTGCTGCGTACCGCACCTGGATCAGCAAGACCTACATCCTGTCCGTACACCACGTCTACGTTATGTTGTTGTCCTGTGAGCTTCACATCCCAGAACCAGACACCTTGCGTTGTAGCCGTAAATACGACCTGATAGCCAATGCCTTGTTCATTACCTTCCAGCTGGACTGTACCCTCCCAGATCAACTGGTTGCTGGATTGTGCCTTGCTTGTAATCACCTTGCTGTTCGAACGTACACCGAGCAACGGGAACGAGCTGATTTTCTCTCCCTCATGCACACGCAGGTACAGGTTGTTCAAAGATCCATCAATCTGGTTGCTGAGCAACTGGTTCAACATCGTTGTACCGGATGTAGCTTGGTACAGGTCTCCACTGTTCAAAAAGGTAAAGGATAACTCCCCGGCACTTAAGCGGATCGGTTCATTAATCATCGTTGTCATAAGGTTCACTCCTTGAATTAGTTAAAATCGAAACGTTTCGATAAATTTGAAAAAGAATAGGGGCCTCTTCAAACCGGCTTTTTACAGCCCGTCCGGACGATAACCCCATCATTAAACTTTTACTTCCAGCATGCAGGCAGTTCTTTGTTGTTCAGACTCGGTCTAAACCGAACGTACAGAGCTGCGCTCGATCATATTAATCGTTAACGTATATGAAGGGTCAACCGCTTCGCCATTGAGCATCTGGAATAACAGATGTCCGGCGAGCGACCCGGCTTCATGCTTCGGCTGGCGTATCGTTGTCAGCGGTGGATGCACGTATTCGGACAACTGAATATCGTCAAAACCGATCACGGAAATATCATTCGGTACCGATATACCACGCTCTTCCAATGCTTTCAGGCCACCAATCGCCATCTCATCGTTACCGTAAAATACCGCTGAGGGAAGCTCGCCCTGCATGATCATCATCTTGGTTGCACTGTATCCGCCCTCACGCACAAAGTTACCGTTCAGACGCCATTTGGACTTTTCTTCAAGTCCCGCTTCCCGCATCGCTCGCAGATACCCTTGGTAACGGAGCGCGTTGTCATACGAGTTGGATGGGCCACTGATATAAGCAATCTTCTGATGTCCAGCCTGGATGAGGTGGCGGGTTGCAAGGTAACCGCCCTGCTCTCCATCCACCAGCACGTTGACCAAATGGTCACTCGACAGCTGACGATCCATCACAATGATCGGAAAACGATGACCGGCAGATTCCACCAGAATATCATCATGGATGTTATGCGCCAGGATGATGGCTCCATCTACTCTTTTTTCACGCAAAAATCGCACTGCCGTTGAGTCCCGTCCACCCATGGAGCTGCACGCAATCAGGTCATACCCGTTCGCGAGGGCTACATCCTGTACACTACGGATCAACTCCGAGTAATACGGGCCCGACAGATCGGTCAGGATCAAAGCGATCGTGTTTGTCCGGCTCCGTTTCAGGTCCATGGCAAAGCCGTTCTTGCGGTAATTCAGTTCTCGTGCTGCCTCAAGCACTTTAGCCTTGGTCTTCGCACTAACCTTGCTATCCCCGCTCAGCGCATAGGAAGCAGTCGAGAGTGCTACACCTGCCAGCTTTGCCACATCCTTAATCGTTGCCATTCCACGTTCGCTCCTTCTAAACTAAGACAAATTCTAAGGTTATCTACATTTTATACGATACATGGTTAGAACAACCACTAAATCCTTCATTATCGTTTATTATCTTTGTACATATCATAGCGATGGATGTCAATCGAAACGTTTCGAGGTGTTCTCAAAAAAAATCCTCGTTCCCATCCTTATGGGACCACGGTTGAATGCGTCCCGTTCCAAACCATACCATTCGTGATGGTCATGACACGTCTTTCAATCTGACGCCCCCTGAACAGTTTGTGCCTAACACAATGAAACTGGCAGTAAACGCCAGATTGAAACGTTTCGACATTTTTATTATAGTCGGTGTTGATAGCGATTTCAACCTCTTTTTTTCATTTTTTCACACGCACACGAATCTGACCCGATATTATCTGTGGCTTCACGTTGGATAAACAGTTACCAATTTATTTCTAACATACAAAAGTCCCCCGCTAGGGGAGCGTTTGAGATAATGATATCAATTATTACGCTTCTTATTTTCGTATATCTTTGATATCGTTACATATAAAATTAATAGGACAATTAAAACGATATATTTAGTTGGTGATTCCATGTTACTAAACCAAATAATAGTTATACATGTAATAATATAAATGACTGATAAGATTATTTTAAATGCATTCATGTACTCTAACCTCCTTGAATCACCAATGAATTCTAGTAGCACCGGCTCGCCCACTATACTTTTATGCCATTATTACTCTGAGATGAAACAATGCAGGTTCAACATTAATCTTAACTTGATAATCTACTTTATTAATTATTGGTTCTGTTCGATTATACAACCTCTTATGAGCTTACGATCTATTGATTATTTACATCATATTAATTAATGTTAATCCAACCTTACATAAGGAGACCGTTATGTTATGAGCAATTCGAAACAACATGTCCATAAGCATCTCGCACCCCAGTCTTTGCCCTTGCAGGAAACTCGCTCTATTCCTCCGGCAATGTTTAGGCTGTGTCATCTGATTCGGTTCCACGATCGGGAATCCTTCTCTTATATAGATGAGCTATGGAGCAACAAGCACGTTCTCTATGTCATTACCTCGGGACAGGCAAGACTGATTAGTGTACATGGACCATTAACGGTGAGTACCGGCTCGGCTGCTGTGCGTCAGGCGGGGACCTGGCTTCATCATGAAAGCAAACGCGGTTCACTCTCTCCAGTTCAAGGCATTGCCATAATCTTTGACTTTGTTTTAGCCGATAACGCTGAACCCCTCTGGCCGTTTGGATCTCCCACGACCATGACAAATCGTGCGATTGCCGAGATCGCATCTGAATTAATTCTGGCTTGTTCCAGAAGCGCAGAGGCAGGCCCATTCAAACCTCATGCGTTGTTCTATCAATTGTTGGATACATTACGTGATCACGCTATGCGCCTAGCTCATGAAGATCATTCATGGTTGGACTTTGTGATCGCACACATTCATGAGAGGGTTGCCCATCCCCTTACCCGGGAGCAATTAGCGAGGGAGGTTAATGTAAGCCCGGAGCATTTTTCAAGAGAATTCAAAAAGCACACCGGACTTACATTCGTGGAGTACGTTACCCGGCTAAGGATCCGAATGGCTCAGGAACATCTACTGCTCGGGAACCCCACCATGCAGGAACTCGCGCAGGTGACGGGTTACAGAGACACCTTCTATCTGAGTCGCAAATTCAAACAAACGGTAGGTTGTGCACCAACACTTTACCGAAAAACACCAAAAAAAATCGCAAGCCTTACTTACAACTACACCGCATCCCTGCTTGCGCTCGGCCATATCCCTCATCTAGGTGCCGTGGCAGAATGGATGGAGCCGAAAGAGCTTGGACCTAGCTCATTCAAACAGTACTCTGAGCATGTACTTATTAATCATCTGGATCTGATTGCACACGCTCAGCCCGATGTCATTGTCGGGTATGCACCGCATCCCGCTTCTGACGAACTACGTCTGATTGCACCGACCATTCTGATGCCATTTGAGGAACTCGATTGGCAGGAGCAGCTTCTTCATCTGGGACGAATTACCGGGCTTGAGTCCAATGCACAGATGTTATTAGATCGTTATCATCAACTTGAGCAGGAAGCCAATCATACGTTGAATCAATGGATGGAAGGGACACGCGGGTCCGCCGTTTGCATGTTTATGATCGGAGAGGACGGCGCTTATATCTATGGTCATGGCTGGGGCAGAGCTTCTCATGTACTGTATCAATCGCTGGGCTTCACCCCACCTTCACGGATGGAGCAGGATGGGCAGTTACTTACGGGATACGTTCATGTTCCATTGTCTGAGATTCACTTGTATGCTGCAGATCACATGTTTATCGCCTTTCCTGAGGAACCTGCCGAACGAGAAATGTTGGATAACTTGCTGAATCAGGAATCCTGGGGCACCCTATCCGCCGTTCGTGAAGGACGTGTATACGAGATTGATGCCGACATGTTCTACGGATTTGATCCCTTGTCCGTTATGGAGCAATTGCAGCATATCATGCATCACCTGACATCATAATTGTCCATGCGATAGTGATCATAGTTGTCCATGTACAAAACTCACATCTTCCTCTATGTTATTAATGAGAATAATAATCATTATTGATTATATATAGGGGGAACAAGGATATGTTTGCTGCAAAAAAACGCTCTTCCGGCTTGCTGCTTATGCTCGCCATCATTATGATTCTGGCTGCTTGTAGCAGCGGAACAGGCTCCACTGCCACCGAACAGACATCGGCAGCGGGAAGCGAAACGACAACAGCCTCTTCCGAGACGAAAACAGACACATCGTCCGGTTCGGACAATTCGAATGCTACGCGAATCTACAAGTCATTAAGCGGGGATGTTGAAATTCCGGCTGAACCCAAACGGATCGTGACGGATATGTACGTAAGTGATCTGCTTGCACTGGGTGTGAAACCTGTTGGTGCTGTTCAATATTATTTGGAAAACCCGTTCTATGCAGATCAGGTGGAGGGCATTGAAAGTATCGGTGATCGGGCAGCGGTATCGATGGAGAAGGTCATTGCCATGAACCCAGATCTGATCATTACCTACTCCGACCAGGCCAGCGAAATTGAGAGTTATCAAAAGATCGCACCTACCGTAGTGATTCCTTATGGTACATTCACCAATGTACATGACGAAATTCGGGGATTCGGAGAGCTGATGAACAAATCCGAAGCAGCCGAAGCCTGGCTGAAAACGTACGATGAACGGATTGAAGCCGCTCGTGCTAAGGTGAAAACCGTCATCAAACCGGAGGAAACCTTCTCCATCCTTGAAGTATCCGACAAGAGTTATTATGGATATGGAGACAATTTTGGTCGAGGAGGACAAGCGGTCTACAGTGCTTTGCAACTTGCCCCACTCGAAATCACAAAAAAAGAACTGATGGGTGATACCCAATGGAAAGAGATCTCGCGTGAAGTTGTTGGTGATTATGCAGGGGATCATATCTTCTTAACCGTTGGAGAGAACAATAAAAATTACCAAGGCGACTCCATCTGGCAATCCCTGCCCGCTGTGAAAAACAATCAGGTGTACGAATTACTGGAAGACCGTTACTGGTACTTTGACCCGATTGCGATTCAAGGTCAGGCTGAAGAATTCGCCGATATGATCGTAGAACGTGCCGAGCAAAATCGCAAATAACATAAGCATGAATACAGGTGTCCGGATAGGCTGATAAGCCTGCTCGGGCATTTGTGTCATATCAAGGAGGACTTACATATGCTTCGCCGTTTCATGTCTTATTATCGTCCTTACAAAAGGCTCTTTATATTAGACTTCTCCTGTGCCATCGCCGCCGCGCTGCTGGAGCTGGCCTTTCCACTTGCCGTTAACCGGGTAGTCGATCAACTGCTTCCGGCTGGAAATTGGTCCATGATCTTGGCGGCATGTGTCGGGTTGCTCGGCATCTACCTGCTCAGTTCCTTTTTCCATTATGCAGTCACCTATTGGGGCCATAAGCTCGGTATTAACATCGAATCCGATATGCGTAGAGAACTGTTCACACGTGTGCAGAAACAGTCTTTCCGCTTCTTCGACAATAATAAGACCGGGCACCTGGTCTCCCGTATGACCAACGATCTGATGGATATTGGTGAGATCGCGCATCACGGACCCGAGGACTTATTCATTGCCTTCATGACACTCGCCGGAGCTTTCGGTATTATGCTGGGAATCAACTGGCAGCTCGCTGTGATGACGTTCATCATTGTTCCGCTGATGATCTACCTGTCGCTGTATTTCAGTCGCAAAATGTCCAAGGCGTTCAAGCGCATGTTTGCAGATATCGCCGATTATAATGCACGGGTAGAGAACAATGTGAGCGGCATTCGTGTGGTACAGGCTTTTGCCAATGAAAAGCATGAAGTAGGCCGTTTCGTTGAGAATAACGAACGTTTCAGACTCACCAAACTAATTACCTACCGCATTATGGCCTGGAACTCTTCACTTAGCTTCATTCTGATGAAATTTGTATCCCTGTTTGTACTGGTATGTGGAACATGGTTTGTCATTCAAGGAAGTATGACTTACGGGGAGTTCATCGCTTTTGTAATGCTGTCCAATGTATTCCTCGGACCGATCGAGAAGATTAACTCCGTCATTGAGACGTATCCCAAAGGCATCGCCGGTTTCAGACGTTATCTGGAGCTGCTTGAGGCCGTGCCGGATGTAGAAGATACACCACAGGCAAAACCCATTTCGGATGTGAAAGGCGATATTGCCTTCCATAACGTCACCTTTTCTTATGGAGAACATAAACCCACGCTGTCTGAGGTCAACCTTAATGTTCAGGCTGGCCAGACAGTCGCTCTGGTTGGACCTTCAGGAGGGGGCAAAACGACGTTATGCAGTCTGATCCCACGTTTCTACGATGTGGATGCGGGACATATCTCCATTGATGGCATTCCGGTGAAGGAAATGACCCTGGAATCACTGCGCTCCCATATCGGGATTGTGCAGCAGGATATTTTCCTGTTTGACGGAACGATTCGTGAAAATATTGCATACGGCAAGCTAAATGCTTCCGATGAAGAAATCTGGCAAGCCATTCGCCGGGCCCAACTGGAAGAACTGGTACAATCCCAGCCAGATGGACTGGACACCATGATCGGTGAACGTGGCGTGAAACTCTCTGGCGGACAGAAGCAACGTCTATCCATCGCCAGAATGATCCTGAAGAACCCGCCTATCCTCATTCTGGATGAAGCCACCTCCGCACTCGACACCGAGACGGAAGCTGCCATTCAACTAGCCTTATCCGAGCTGGCTCAGGGACGTACAACATTGGTGATTGCCCATCGATTGGCGACCATCAGACACGCCGATCGCATCGTCGTGGTGGAGAACGGTAGCGTAGCCGAACAAGGAAGTCATGAAGAACTGCTCGCGCGTAAAGGCTCGTACAGCCGACTGCATCAAGCCCAGTATGGTTAAGTAGCATGCCCTAACATAGCAACCATCGAAAAAAACAAATACGAAATAAAAACAACCTTCCCTCTGCAAACGAGGTGAAGGTTGTTTTGTTCATTTCAGATATCCTTTGGATTTCCAGAATCGCTTCGCAAATGATTCAGCAGCGTACGGTGGCTCTCCATTCAGTAGATCTTCATTTGCTTGAATGAGCACTTGGCGTCCACGTTCGAGCAATTGAACGGCATGTAGTAATTGAGAGCCGCCTATATAATGAAGTTCAAGCAACAACGGTTCTTCTTCCTCATCCTCGTCCGTCTGAGCCGAGTATTCAATCAACACACTTTCCGAGCCGTCCGCATGTTGGTGCAGGGTATAATAGTATTTCTCCACCTGCGTCTCCCCTTGAGCATCCACATACTCTCTTCCAATACGAAGCATGGCTGGCCGGGGAACACCATTAGACATCTGACCTGCTTGTCGAAATGCAAAATATAACTCTCCAATCCACAGTCCGTGCCGATCATCATCATAATAATCGTCATATGGCTCCACAACAGGCAGTGCTAATAACTCATGGATCAGTTGGTTCGAAATTAAGGAACGGGCATATTGATAATTCGATACAGACTGCAACAAGGTGCTCCATCCTTGCTCGCTTAACTGTTGAATATCAGCAGGTGAGTTCTCCGAAAATACGTTCCATTCCGAATTCTCATTGTGCAGATAACGATATGCTCCTGAGATCATCCAGACAGGTTCACCCGGTTGTACGATATGTTTATTAGGAGAGTTGGAACCTTGATCTGCTGGCTCCATCTTAAGCAACAATGCACAGTTATGATCATCCTGAAAATACAGACTGCGGAAATACCCCTCCGTCTGCTCATCTCCATAGACCGATACTCGGCAAAATTGCTCGTCCAACCAAAATTCATAGCTGTTCAGTAACTCATCGTCCTCTCTTACAGGTAACAAAGATGGGTGAGTAAGACGCTCTATGTTCTCTGCGGTAACCCGATGATCTTCGAAACAATCCGGCACATCTGGCTCTGATTCATAAGCATGAATGTACTTTCGGTTGATTACAGGTTGTCCCTGCTGCAGCCTCTTTAACATTTCTTCTCGCCAAGGAAACGGATCTGTATCTTCATCAATCACACATTCAGGAACCAATAACGCCAACATGTCAAAGCCCCGCCATGGTCCGAGATCCTCCCATTCTTCAAGCTGACGCTTCACATTACACTGTCCTTGAACCTGAATCGTATATTGCTCGGTACTTACCAACAATCCACCTTCTACATTCCCTCTCACTGTCAATTCTCCATGGTTATAATCCCCCCAGAACATATCCTCCACATAGAGATTACCTGTAATATATATTTCCTGCCCACCCACGATCATATAGGGCGTTATGAGATTCCCAAGTACAACCAGATTTGAACTGGCCGCGTCGGAACTTGTATTTCCAATATAACGATCCACTGTCAGATTCCCTTCAACCAAGATCAAAAAAGGTCCTTCATCCAACAACAGTTCGCTGATATGAAGATCACCAGAATGTAACCATACCTCCTCGGCTTCAAATTCACCGTTGTGCGATTCATTCTGAGTGTACATCCAACTTTCCTGAGGCAACTTCGTTTGTATATCTGCAAAAGACACTTTGTGACCTATCTGATGTATGGACATGTCCTGACACTCCTCATCCATTAATATATGGATAGAATCTATCTAATCTACAGATAGGACGACTACCCATTTTCATTATACTAGAGGAAATATCCACCATACTATAACAAAAACCCTCACCCGAGTAGAATGAAGGTTGAGCTTGTGAACCACAACAGCCCAAAGCCTATTAAATACATATATGATCTAGTCCATTCTTATTACTTCCCACCCAGAATTGCGTTTGCCCGCTCACGGAAATTTATCGCCGCCTGCTCAGGCGTAATTTTGCCAAACAACAGCAGATCATACAACTCACGCAGCACCGCAGTGACCTCAGGTGCACCTACAGGATCAGGCGGGTCCATCTGGCTGCTGTGTTCGGCAACCCAATCAATATAATCAAACACCTGCGCCAGCTCCGGTTCTACCACCAGCTTCATCCGCTCTTTGACACTGGACGAGACAGGCACCCCCCGCTCCCCTTTGAGCAACAGATTGGCATCCAAATCATTCACAAAAAAGCTGATAAACTTGGCAGCCTCCTCCTTATGTCTGGAATTACCCGCCATGGAGAAAAACATGCCTGGCTTCAAGAACAATCCCTCCTGGCTGTTTGGCCCAGGCATTGGAGAGATGGTTAAGGGTTTGCCATAACGCTGAGCGGTGCTGATAAATTGGTTGGAATACCCCCAGCTAAACAAAGCCTCTCCCAGATAAAACGGGTCGTTATCAGGCTGGCCAATATCTGATGTCCAGATATCCGGTGCAAAAATAAGCTTCTTCTCTGCGAGCTGCTGCATCCTGCCAAAGTACTCAATAAACAGCCCATCATCCTCATAACCCAACCTCTTGCCATCCTCCGCGTACAGCTTGGAACCATACTGTCTCAAGTAATACGCGAAAAACTGTTCCGGCGTGAAATAGGTTCCCAGATAGATGCCTTTCCCCAGCAATTGCTCGCCCATACGGTCAAAATCCGCCCATGTCCACGTATCCGTTGGCAATTCAATATCATTGGCCTTCAACACTTCCGGATCATAGATGCTAAGCATGGCGTTAACCCCTAAACTGAGACCATAGGTTTTACCATTCAGGCTTCCACTCTCCAGCTGTTCCTTCTCAATATCTGTCGTGTCAATCAGTCCGCTCTGCATGTACGGCGTCATATCCTCCAACAGTTGCAACGAACTGTACTGGGACAGATAGGAGATGTCCATCTGGATAATGTCGGGCAACGCATTGCCTGCCGCATGAGGGGCAAGTTTTCTCCAGTATTCGTTGAAACTGCTATATTCGTATTCGATGTTCACATGTGGGTTCAACTTCTCATACAGATCGATAACGGCGATCGTTGCATTGTTGCGAAACTCCCCACCCCACCAAGCGATGCGCAACGTTATCGGCTCTTCGTCAACGATCATGCCTGGCCTTTGATCCAGTTGGCTCACGCAGCCAGGAAGAGTCAGCAGAAGACAGATCACGCCTATGGTTCGCAATAATCTTCTCACGGCCTATCCTCCTTACCTAGTGATGGGGGTGGCAGCAGCACCGTTACTCTCGTTCCAAGCCCTGGCTTGCTCTCCAGTAGAACATCATATTCTTCGCCAAAAGCCAGACGTACCCGCTCCCTGATATTCAGCAAACCAATACCTGTTCCTCTGGTCTTCACTTCACCGCGCAGCACTTGTTCCACATATTCGGGTTCCATGCCGGGACCGTGATCCTCCACGATCAGGGCCAGCTTGCCACCTGATATCTCGGCATACACTCGAATCAGACATGATCCAACCTGTGGTTCCAATCCGTATTGAATGGCATTCTCCAGTAATGGCTGTAGGGTTAACTTGGGAATGGCACATTCCAGATAAGGAGCAGGCACATCCAAGCGGAAATCCAGCCGCTGCCGGAAACGGTAGGTCTGAATGGTGATGTAATGGCTGACGATCTCCAGCTCTTCGGCAAGGGTGATGATATTTTGTTTGAAGCTGATGGAGGAACGCAGCAAATACCCGAGTGACAGCACCATACTGGAGATTTGCTCCTGCCTGTTCTTTTTGGCAAGCCAATGGATTGAATCCAGCGCATTATACAAAAAGTGTGGATTGATCTGCGCCTGAAGCGCCTTAAACTCCGTTTCTTTAATGACCAGCTGGCTTGCATAATTTTCTTTGATCAATGTATTAATATGTGTAATCATCATTCGATACGTACGCTGTAATAACCCCAGTTCATCCATGTGCTGGTGTGTTGGAATGGACAGATTGGCATCCATATTCTCCAGATCCCCATACTGAACCTCCTTCATCTGACTGATAAGCTGCCTGATCGGCCTTGTCAGACTGCGCGCGAACACCATACCAAGGGCGAGGACAACCAGAATGGCGATAAGATATACGACAATCAGACTATTTTTCAACCATATGATACGTTCAAAAATCTCATCATAAGAGGCCATATTATAATAAACCCAGCCGGTATAGCCGGATTTTTTCTGGGAAAGGAATATCTCCCTCCCATCCAGATTTTTGACCTCATATCCCCCGCTGCCCGGAAGTGGATTCAGTCCCGCGGACACCGCATCTGGAAGCTGGCGATAAGGATACACCACCTCACTGCCTGCTTTTAAAATAATGTCACTGTCCTGGCTATCGATGCCCGCATACTCCTCGACGAGACGCTCGATATTAATACGCAGAAACAGTATGCCTACCGGTTCCAGGGTCATCGGTTCATAGGCACGCACTTGACGCACCATAACCAGCATCGGGTCATCGTCATCAGGGTATAACCAGCGCACTGCACCATTGGCCTGCTCCGCAGCCGCAATCATCCGATCATATTTTTCCTGGGATACGGTTAGTGTCTCGCCATATTTATTCACTCTTCCCCTGGAATCAATCAGATGAACGGACTGCACATAACGTGCAGCCCCACTGATATGCTCCCATAACCGATCCGTGATCTTTTTTCGTTCAATAAAGCTTGAATATGCGCTATCGTCATCCAGCAACGACTTCAAGGCTCTTTGAATCTGCGTATCGGAGATCATGTTCAATGATAACGCTTCCAACTTCTGAAGTTCAACATCCACTGTAGACGAAGAAAGGTTCAGAAGTCGGGAAGACTTATCAAACAGCTGTTTGTCATACACCGAGTACGTATAATACAAGGAACCAAACGCCAAGATGATCATAAACGCCATCATGACCATGATCATCAGAAACATTTTCATTTTGATGCTGAGTTTGCGGTAGGCTTTCATGACCAAAGCGCTCCTTTGAACCACGTGATACTACTAGGTATATCACATGCAGGAAGGTTTTCCCAAAGTTTTAGCGCTCGATTTCTCACGGTTTATTTGGACTGATATCGGTCATAGGCCGCCTGATGAACCTCAATCGCCCGGTCAATGTCCATGCTCTTGATGGTTTCGGTCATCTTGTCAAATTCAGTGATTGGTTTCTGTCCGCTAATGATGGCTGTCATTGTCTCATTTAGATACGTATTCACCTGGCTCATGATGGACGTACTAGTGGTTACCTCTTCTGTAGACAAGCGAATTGGGGGAAGTGTTAAGGCCGAGCTTGCTTTCATCCATTCCGCATTCGCTGCACGCTGTCCATCGTCAAATAATAAGGCATCCAGGTAACGGCTATCCTGATTGATTGGACCGTCCATAATGGATAAGGCATAGGATGCCAGTGCCTGATCATACGTCAGACCGTTCGGATTATCAATGATGGTATCTGTGAATTTCACACCTTCTCCGTCCCGAACATAACTGTCATTTTCGATACCAAAGTTGAACAGATTACTACCCTCTTCGCTATAGTTATAGTCCATCCACTGCACAATATATTTCAGTTTATCTTCGTCTGCAGAAGCCGTAATAGCCTCACCATAACTTAGGACCTTATTCTCCAGATTGAAGGTAGCATAAGAAGTTCCATCCGGAGATACGGGCCACGGTACACCGGTTACGTTAAAGTTCGGATCGGTATCTCTCATCAGATTGAAGTATTTCCCCATACCACTGAATACACCGCCCTGATATGCGCCTGCCAGGTTGCTGGTGACTTTATAGTCGAACGCTTTGCCGTCATTGGTCATGATCTCGGGATCAATCAACCCTTCCTTGTACCACTTGGCCATGGTCTCCAGAAAATCACGGTAACCCGGCTGAATCGGTCCAAACTCCACCTTGTCTCCATTCAACTGGAAGCCACCAATGACACCAAAGGCCGCCGCAAAATCATGGAGCTTGGTTAGGTTGCCCGGTCCCCAGTTGCCGGTGAATGGCAGCTCATCTGGCTTCCCATTGCCGTTAGGGTCCTGTTCCTTGAATGCCTTGAGTACCGTATACCACTCATCAATGTTGGTAGGTACCTTAAGGTTCAATGCATCAAGCCAGTCCTGGCGCATAATTAAACCGGAAGTGGCATTCAGCTTCAATGCATCCAGCTTCAGCAGCGGGAACATATAGATCGTGCCATCGTCGAGTGCAATCTGTTTCTTCACATCTGGATCGGATTCAATAATCCGCTTCAAGTTCGGTGCATAACTGTCGATCAATTCATTCAGCCGGATGATGCGACCGTCTTTGATCATTTTTTCCGGTCCGCCAACGGCATCCGCCCAGTTATAATAAATAACGTCCGGCAGCTCTTTTGTGGAGATCAACAGATTGAATTGGTCACGCTGTTGTCCAAGCGGAGGATGTGTAAACTTCACTTGGATGCCCGTCAACTTCTCCTTTTCCTTGTAAGCGGCCATATCGCCAAAGTTGTTCAAGGAAGCTGTCAGTTTGGCGTCATTGGCACGCCAGTAGTCAATGGTAAATGGCTCACTTGTAATCGGTAGCGGTATCTCCGTCAACGCCTGAACCGCAGGTTCTGTTCCTTCTGCCGGCTCTGCGTTACCTGGTTCATTATCCCCCGTACAGCCCGCCAGTAAAGACATGGTAAGTAGTGATGACAACAGGATGGACCCCATTCTTTTTTTCACGTAATTCGCCTCCATAGGATACATTTTTTATTGTTTCACAGCACCGATTAGAGCGCCCTGAACAAAATAACGTTGGATGAACGGATATACCAGCATAATCGGCAGCGTGGAGATAATAATGGTCGCATATTTGATGTTCTCCCCAATGGCAAAGCCGGTATCGGCGCCAGCACCCATGGCCTCCGTACTGCTGCTGATCAGAATATCACGCATAATAATCTGAATCGGATATAACTCCTGACTGCGTAGATAGAGCATTGGCCCGACATAATCATTCCAATGGTCAACCGCATAATACAGCATCATGACCGCCAGGATTGGCTTTGACAAAGGCAGTACGATTCGGAACAAAATCAGAAAGTCATTGGCGCCATCAAGCTTCGCCGATTCGATCAGACTGATCGGAATACCTTCAAAGTTTGTTTTCATAATGAGGAAATAAAATGTGCTGATGGCACCCGGAATAATAAGCGCAAAACGGGTATCCACCATCCCGAGATTTTGAATCAGCAGAAAAGTCGGGATCATGCCCCCGCCGAAAAACATCGTGAACGTAATCAACTTCATCAACGTTTTTCTGCCCATCAGATCACTGCGTGATAACCCATACGCTGCCAGCGAAGTCATGAGCAGATTGATGGCTGTACCCACCACAACATAGAACAAGGTGTTCATATATCCCGTATAGATGCGAGTATCCTGAAATACCGACTTGTACGCTCCCAGCTGGAACCCTTCAGGAATGAGCATCAGTGACCGGGAACGCAGCATCTGATCCGGATCGCTGATGGAAGAATTGAACACGTACAGCATCGGGTAAAAGCATAAAATCATGATGACCAAGAGCAGCAGGGTATTAAATACATCAAAAACTCGTTCCCCTATAGACTGTTTCATCGCTTCACCTTCCAATTACCAGAGACTGGTTGAGTTAAGCTTTCTGCTGATTGCATTCGCAATAATGAGCAGCGCGAAATTAATGACGCCGTTAAATAGTCCGATGGCGGTTGAATACGTATAGTTCCCCTCCAAAATACCGGAACGATAAACAAAGGTGGATATGACATCCGATGTCTCATAGGTCGGTGCCGTTTGCATCAGTAATATTTTCTGAAAATCCGCGTTCATGACCGCCCCCATACGCAGAATTAACATGATCACAATTGTGGGCATGATGCCCGGCAGTGTAATATGTAACAGCTGTCTCCAGCGGCCTGCGCCGTCAATTTTGGAAGCTTCATACAACTGAGGATCAATACCACTTAATGCTGCCAAAAAGATAATCGAGGCCCAGCCTGCGCCCTGCCATATGTTGGACAGGATGTACATCGGACGGAACATATCTTTTTCCGCCAAAAACATAATCGGCTGCAGATCAAAAAAGTCACGAATGACGTTAAATAACCCACCGTCCAGAGATGAGAACGTTTTCAACATTCCAACCACAACGACAACCGAGATGAAATGCGGCATATAACTGATGGTCTGTACTGCACCTCTGAACCACTTCTTCCGGACTTCATTCAGTAGCAGTGCTAGTAGAATCGGAGCCGGGAAACCAAACACAATACTGTAAAAACTCAAAATCAGTGTGTTCTTAATCAGTCGCCAGAAATAATAACTTTCAAAAAACATGGTGAAGTTGTCAAATCCGACCCAATCGCCTGCCAAGATTCCTTTGATCGGGTTGTAGGATTCCTGAAATGCCATCAGTAGCCCGTACATTGGCCCATAGCTGAAAATCAGATAGTAGGCTACCACAGGAACGAGCATCAGATAAACGTATCTGTTGCGGACAAGTTCCTTTTTCACCGAACTCCATTTGCCAGCTGGCTTCAAACGCCCAGGTTCAATCCCCCGGCTTCGATTCAGCTCCATCCACTCAACCTCCACTCTCGATGTTCATTCATTCACATGACACTTCTAATGATAGAATCGAGCGCCTTTTCTTCCCATGCTCATTTCCGATAAATGGATGTTCAAAACCGAGTTCCGTCCGACAAAAAAAGACCCTGCTGCCGTTGAATGGCGTACAGGGCCTGATCATAAATCAGATGTGAGTCGATGTGGATCGGAGATAAAGGAAGCTATGTAGAAGCGACAGCAGCGCTGTCTAGGGTACTTTTTTATACTCGGAAGGGGAGAAGCCCGTATATTTCTTGAACATTTTGCTGAAATACGGCCAGTTGGCACCAAACCCCGTCTGCTCGGCAAGCGAGGATACCGTGCAGTTCCCGTCCTGCTCCAGAAGCTCCAACGCTTTGCGAATGCGGTAGCTTAACACATAGTTCGTAAATTTCTCACCAGTTTCTTTCTTGAACATTTTGCCAATGTAGTCTGGATTCATGTATATTTCCCCAGCGATGGACTGGAGTGTCAATGTCTCGTCCTGGTAGCGCTTCTCTACCAGCTGTTTCACACTACCTACCATCTGCGATTGTCTCGAGCGATGTTGTTCGTAGCGGCGCAGCGTGATTTCCTTGGCAACGGCAAGCAGAAACTGTTGAAAAGAATGCAGGGTGCTGGATTCAATCATGCCTGGCAACTGGTCCATATACCTTTTCATCTCGGCAGAGCCGCTGAGTCGAATCATCTCCATAAACATCTGAATAAGATAGGACTTTGTTTGGGATATATCGTATCGCAAGCTGGCAAGTATCTGAAACATCCGGTTCAGCTCTGATCCGACTTCCTGCCAGTGTCCCGCCTTGATTGCAGTAACCATCCGCTCCGGATCGTATTCGAACTCAGGAAGAATGCGCTCTCCGGGAGAGTAAATATCCCGCTCCATAATGAGACTGCCCTCACCGAGGTAAAAGCGGTAATTGAGATAAACTAGCGTCTGCATGTACAAATGGCGTGCCTGCGAAAGATCTCCTGGCTCGCTCAGGGCAATCGTGAGATCGTCATGATAATATCGGGTAAATGTGGCGCGAATCTCATCGATATTATGGAACAACTGC
Organism: Paenibacillus sp. 37; assembly: GCF_008386395.1. Classification (NCBI taxonomy): domain Bacteria; kingdom Bacillati; phylum Bacillota; class Bacilli; order Caryophanales; family Paenibacillaceae; genus Paenibacillus; species Paenibacillus sp. 37. The sequence goes on from NZ_CP043761.1 coordinate 6,485,144, forward strand.
GTTTCAGACAACTTGTCCTCCATAATTAGTAGCACATGCCTTCCAACCGTGGCACTTAAGATGGGATTGTGAAAAATATCCTCGGCAATGTTCTTCACCGCGAACAAGTGCAAATACTCATGATCCCCCTCGATCTCTACCAGCAGCAACCGCACACGTTGATCCTGAAACTGTACATCGAATAATTCCTTGAAATACTTCCATTCCTTGACCCCATAGGTTCTGTTGGTCACCAATTCTTTCAGAAAATATTCCTTGGCATGTGGCAGTACACGCTCCAGATTATATTGGATCGACTGCACAAAACGCTCCTGATCGGTCAACTCTCGCTTCTCACTGACCAATTCACTAATAGCCTGTACAAGATGCTCTTCACTGCAGGGCTTGAGCAAGTAGTGCTTCACCCCATACTGCATGGCGGTCTTCGCATATTCAAACTCCGTAAAACCCGTGAGCATGATGAATGAGATATGCTGATACTTCTCTGCCACAGCTTCAACCAGCTGTAATCCATCCATTCCCGGCATGCGGATGTCCGAGATGATGATATCCGGGCGTTGCTGCTCGATTGAAGCAAGCGCTTCCAATCCATCTTGAGCAATACCAATCAGTTCTGTTCCTAATCGGGACCAGTTCACCACACTGGAGATCCCGTCCGAAATCATAAATTCATCATCGACCAACAAAACCTTGTACATCGTATGTATCCTCCTGCCTTTAACCAGTTCCATTCTATTATATGGGCATTATGCACAAATAGAGGGGAGGACGTTGAATGACATGGAATCGTACCCTAACAAGTCTGATTTCTGAACATTTGTATCACGTGTGATGTTATTGGCTACAGAATCATGGTTTGTGTTGGTCCTTTGATCAAACCAAACAACCTTCACCCTGCCACAGGGTGAAGTGTTTGCCGCTGCTATGCAAATACGGGCTATATAGGTGACCATACATGCCCGGATCGATTTATTTTTTTACTGCGTGAATGAAATGTATCGTTTCAAATGCCCTTAGATGATCGATTCGATCCTGGAAAAACTGTTCCTGAATCGCCTCGGGAGTCAGATGCTCATAAATAAGCAGCCCTGCTTCATCAAGCAAGGTCTCCATCTCCACATATGCGTAGCCGGATTGCATCGGCTCACCACCCATTGCAGCCAATTTAATCATATTTTCAACCCGATTAAACATCCCTTTTTCCTCAAAAAGGTGCTCATCTGCATAATCCAGAACTATAGAGCTTCCGATTGGCAGGTTCGCAAACACATGACGAATCACGTTAAACAGATCATTTTTGGGCAAATAATACGAAACACCCAAGAGGCTAGCCAACGTCTTCCGTTTCTTCAACCCTTCAAGAGTCAAGCTGTCATTCGAAAGCTCGCGAGTAAAATCCATGGGTACAAAGTGAAGATTGTTCGGAATGGTCAGCTCGGCCTGATTCAGCCGCTCCTTCTTGAATTGCTGTGTAGCCGGATAATCCACTTCAATGATATCCAGCGTGTCCTCCAATTCCGGATGCCTCAAAGCAAACGTATCCATCCCGGCGCCAAGAATGACTACCTGCTTCAATCCCAACGCAACTTCATGCAAAAGTACATGCTCACAGTAAGCGGCCCGAGCCAGAGTTATTGGAGATAACTGTACCTGGGTAATCCATTTTAGAACCTTTTCCGGGTCGTCCTTGAGCTGGTGAGCCATATCCGGGTTGAAAAAATGAATGCCTCTAACCATGTTATTGCTGATATCTGAAAACTCTTGAGGAGAGATCAGCAATCTCGCCATAAAATCATCAAAAATGAGGGGTCTGTCATGTTGGCTGTGATAGGCTCGGCCAAAAGTCGAAATCAATGATGTGATACTGGATTCATTTTGCTTCATACTTATTCCTCCCGTACAAACAAAAATAAGATTCCCCTGGCCAGGAGAATCTTATTATATACGGAATATTTTTATATGTAAATTATAGCATAAATATATTTTTTTGTCAACTGTAATTTACGGATGAGCAGACAGATTACAGTGGATTTACCGTCCACTTCAACGCGTTCTTCCTTCCGCATCCTCTCCAACACGATGAGATCTGTTAGGCGTCCATCCCATACTCCTTCACTTCACGATTACGGTTCAACACTGCATGCAGCACAAAACCAAGTACAGCAATAGCTGCTGTGCCTGTTGCCAGCCACGCTACAGGAATAAGTCCCTGTTTGTCATACATAACCCCCATCGCGTAGGGTCCGATAACCCGTCCAACAGCACCAATTCCACCCGATATCCCGATGTAAAAAGGGGCTGCCCTGCCCGCATGCTCGGAGATAAATGCTGGTGTTGCAGGGGAGATCAGCATCTCTCCGAACGTGGCGAGTACCATTGCGAGCACCATGCCCGGATAGCTGTACATGGTAATCATGACGATATAGGCCATGCCATAGAATACCGCACTCGCGGTCATCTGCGCAGTGGAGGTACGGGCCATGGTCCGTTTCACCCAACTGGTGAAAGGTTGGCCTACAAAGATCAGCACCCCGTTCAGGGTCCAGAGCAGACCATACATTCTTTTTTCCATACCCTCAGAAATGATATACGGGGACACACCTGTGTTCCAGATGGAATTGCCGAATAACAGGAAGAGCACGCCCAAGCTCATAAACAGATATAATCGGGTATTACCCAGCAATGCCCAGACGCCCGGCCCATCGGGAACGGTTTTGCGTTTCGTCAGATGTACTTCCCCCTGATCCGGTTCAACCCGAGACAGATAATACCAGAAGAAAATTGCAAACCCAGCTGAGGTTACCCCGTTCAGTACAAAGCTGAGATGATAGGAAAAGTCAGCCAGAAAACCACTGAGCGCCGTACCAATCGCTACCCCGATATTGTTCGCCACATAGATAACATTGAATAATTCACCGCGTCGCTCCGCAAATCGGAAGCCAATAAAGGCCTGGATCGCTGGCAGCGACAATGAACTAAATAGACCAATCCAGCCCATCGCACATATAAATACGACCCAATACGCACTAATCCAGGGCAACGCAAACAAACCTAACGCATTAAGCGCCAGTGAGCCAATAATCAGTTTCTTTACGCCTACTCTGTGGTACAACGAACCTCCGAGCAACTGTCCGAAGATGCCACCCAGGGACTGAATCAGGATCACAAAACCCGCGTTAGCCATCGTCCGTCCAAGCTCATCAAACACATACATGGTGGTCAGCGGCCACATCAGTGCACTGCCTGTTGCGTTAACCAGACTTGCTAATAAAAATATTCTCACTTCTTTTGGATAGTTATCCAGCCATCTCATCATCGTTAATTCATTCTCCTTAGTACCTCTGCACAAACAAAGAGCCATACAAAATAGACCTTTGCCCTGACGGCTAACCATAACCAGCCAGAGCGAAGGTTTTATGAAGTGTTACATCTATTGCACTTTAATCCTGCTCAAATTCTAGCCTTTGTTCATCTTACCTCAAAAAAATCACGCTGCAAGCACACTCATTGACGCTTCACTTCAACAGTGGCCGAGAAAAAGGTCGCCCCGTTCCCCATGTCCGACAAGCGATTGGACGTCAGTGAATTCGCTCGCTGCTTCTTGCCGTCACCATCCCACCATAAACCTTGGCTGATGACGGTTCCCGGCAGCATGGCTTCACTCACCTTGGCTGTAAGTTCGATACGCCCACGATCATTCCATACGACTACTGCATCTCCATCCTCCACGTTTCTGCGGCTAGCGTCCTCAGGGTGCATTTGCAAAAGAGGCATCTTTTCCAAACGCTGGTGTTTGGCTGAATTGCCAAAGGTGGAGTTCAGGAAATTATGGTTCGGCGGCGATAGGAACATCAGCGGATAAGTATCGGCAGGTCCAGCCGGATTCTCCCCATCATATCCTTCAATCAGAGCGCTATAGGTAGGGAGCGGCGGAAGCCCTCGCTGTTCCATCGTCTCCGAATACAACTCGATTTTGCCTGAAGGCGTAGGCAGCTGATCCAGAAATGCAGCATGTGGTGTCATATCCAGCTTCACGAATCGGTGTTCCTTCAGTCCTTCTAACGTAACTCCATTCATGTAAGGATTGCCTGTATCCTGGAGTGCATCCTTAATCATCTGCTCCGGTGTTTCTCCGAAGATTGCAGGATCGTACCCCATAGCCTGCCCAAGCAGTGAGAACAGTTCCACATTACTCTTGCTCTCCCCAATCGGTGCAATCACCGGCTCTTGCAGATGAACGTACTGATGCCAATAAGAGGTGTACAGGTCCGTCGCTTCAAATGAAGACGTGGCTGGCAATACAATATCTGCATATTTCGCGGTATCCGTTATGAACAGATCGTGTACAACCGTGAACAGATCTTCCCGTGCAAAACCTCGCTCCACCCGCTCGGTATCCGGTGCCACCACCAGTGGATTGCTGCAGTAAACCATCATTGCCCGGATTGGCTGCTCTGCTTCCAGCAACGCTTCCCCAATCCGGTTCATGTTCACCACTCGCGGCTCCGGATTCTGCCGCAGCTCCGGACGTTCGAGCGCGTCGCTATTCGTGCTCGCGTAGCTGTTGGTGCGAACGGCACCGCCGCCTTGCTTCAGCCATTGCCCTGTAATAGCAGGCAGACATGCAACGCTACGCACGTTCATCCCCCCATTATCATGGTGCTGAAGGCCGTTGCCGATGTGAATATGGGCTGCCTGTGCGTTGCCATACAGTTCGGCCAGCTCCACAATGGTTTCCTCCGGCACGCCCGTAATACGTGCAACACGTTCAGGAGTGTAACTGCGGACATGATCACGCAGTGCCTCATGACCCACCGTATACTTTTGCATAAACGCTTCATCCGTTAGTCCCCGTTCGAACAACACATGCATCAATCCTAGCGCCAGTGCACTGTCCGTGCCCGGATACAGCGGAATAAACCAGTCGCCCCACTGTGCGGTACGATTGCGATGAACGTCGATTACGACGATCTTGGCGCCTTTCTTACGGGCTTTCTCCGCCAAAACGACTTGGTGCATATTTGTACTGACGATATTGCCACCCCACACCAGGATGAGATCCGCGTGTTCCGTATCTTCCGGCAACGTTCCCCGGTTGGCCCCCATCGTATATTTCCAGCCCGTATTTCCGGCGGCATTACAGATCGTCTGCTCCAGCACACTTGCACCTAGTGCATTGAAGAAACGCCGATCCATACCGTCTACGCCGAGAATGCCCATGTTACCGTAAAAGCTGTAGGGCAGGATGCTCTCCGGGCCGTAGGTTTCGGACAATGCAGTGAATTTGGTCGTAATCTCGCGAATCGCTTCATCCCAACTGATTCGTTCGAACTTGCCTTCACCTTTGGCTCCTACACGTTTCATCGGATATTGTAGACGCTCGGGGTGATACACCCGCTCAGTCATATTTCTAACTTTATTACAAATGGCACCCTTGGTGATCGGATGATCCGGATTGCCTGCCACCTTCACAATTTTTCCGTTCTCTTTATGTAATAACAGACCACAAGTGTCCGGACAGTCGAGCGGGCACACCGCCGCAAATACACCATTCTCCTGATCGATCATCGTAAGGCTCCCCCTCTTCAAAAGCTATCCCTATATCATATCTTCTTCGAGGTTATCGCGTAAAGAGAACAGTATGTTTTTGCTTCATATTCACCGCTATAGCAGCTTTAAATTATTTTCAAAAAAATGTTTTTGAGTTTGATTCAACTTCAGAAATCAGGGGTAAATTAAAAATAAGGCATTAGGCTAGTGTTTCCCCACTTCCTCCTCATGCCATATCATGGACCACTCCCGAAATTCGCCATGAACAGGTTTCGTTCCCCCGAACCTTGTCATGGCGAATTTATTTTGCGTTTAAACTCCAACAAAAAAAACATACAAAAAAAACGATCCCGCCCTGCTCCATCACAGCATATTCGCCATGAACCGAGCAAGATCAGAATCGTCTTCACTTCTACATGAATATTTCATTACACGTGTATATATACCCCGCTACGCCTGCTTGCTCAACATCACTCTAGCCTCCGTCTCCACAGCTTCGATCAACGTTGCTGCCTCCGGTTTCACTTTCGGCTCAGCTTGGCGCAGGTACACCACCCAATAGGCTGCAGCTACAAACAGAGCACCACCAGTCAGATTCCCGAGCCATACCGGAATAAAATTCATCACATATTGGCCCCACGAATAATGCCCTTCAAAGATTGCCGCCGGGATGAGGAACATATTGGCCACAACGTGCTGGAATCCAATCGCCACAAATGCCATCGTTGGAAACCAAATGCCCAGTACCTTGCCACTCATCGTATCGGATGCATAAGATAGCCACACGGCCAGTGCCACCAGCCAGTTACAGCCGATGCCAGAGATGAAAGCTTGCAGGAAGCCGTCATGCAGCTTATGCCCAGCCATATCCACCACTTTCGCCAGATATACACCCTCTCCGGTCAGGCCCAGCACATGTCCAAACGCGTACGCGACAAACAAAGCTCCAACAAAATTACCAATCGTCACTAAGGTTAGATTTTTCAACATGCTACCCACGGATAATTTTCTTGCAATCGTAGCAAGCGGAACTGCCATCATGTTACCTGTCAGCAGCTCGCCACCACCTATGAGCACCATGATTAGTCCAACCGGGAACACTGCCGCTCCAATCAGATTGACCAGACTCCCCCACTCAGCTGGCGCAGAAGCAATCACTCGAATATCCAGTAGAAAACCCAGCGCGATAAATGCACCTGCCATGAAACTAAGCACCAATACAGAAGACACCGGATATTGAGCCTTCTTCATGCCTGTTTGCGCCGTATATTGTGCAACCTCAAGAGGTGTTTTTGCTGCCATATCATCCATCCTCTCCTTCATTGTTCATCATTGGATAAAACCATCTGAAATTCATAAGTTATACGTTGAATGCCATATCTCAATTGTATCTTGGTACTGCATGAAACTTTGTGCAAATTATCACAATGTAATTTAAAAAGATACTTTAAGAGTGTCTTGGAATAGTTAAGTCAGCAAGAGTATATAAGGCCTTTTGTATCTAAAAAACCACAAAAAAAGACTGACGTTTAATCGCCAGTCTTCTTTTTGCTTATAATCGTCCGCCTTGTTTCGTATTCCTGGCAGTTATTGTACACCTTATATTACAGATAAGCATGACTTATCTTTGTATGGCGTTTATCAAGATCGCTGTTAAACCATCTATTCTGCTTCCTTACACCATTGCTGGTGCTTTTACTTCTATTGGAGGCAGTGCTTGCAGACCCGCCGTGTTCAGGAAGTTCCATGGTTTGTTGTAATGTGGCTGGAAGAAAAAGTCGATGAAGGCCAGCTCATCTACGGTCATGTTATTTTGGATGCAGACCGAGATCGTATTAATCGATTGGGTCAGATCAACCTGAGACATCACCTGTGCTCCTACGATCCGACGAGTAGCCTGCTCATATACTACTTTGAGCAACAGTTTCTCAGCCGTTGGCATGAACTCCGGGCGGTAGCTGTCTTCCAGTACGACAGATTCAACAATCAGACCTTCATCAGCAGCAGACGTTTCCGTCATCCCGGTACCCGCGATATTTTGCTCATAAATTTTGATACCCGATGTTCCTTGCGTACCCATATACGGTGTCGTAGGACGAACCAGGTTACGGGCTACCAGTGTACCCATCCGCACGGCGTTGGTTGCCAGTGGAATGTAAGATGCTTTGCCTGTTGGGTTGTAATGAATAGCACAACTGTCACCCGCAGCGAAGACGTCTTTTTGACTCGTTTGCATGTATTTATCTACGATGATTGCGCCGTTTGGCAACATATCCACTTGGCCTTTAAGCAGCTCTGTATTTGGACGGAAACCAATGCACAGAATAACCAGATCGGTTTCAAACTCTCCTTTGGACGTAATCACCTTAGTCACTTTGCCATTCTCTCCAGTAAACTTCTGTACTGTTTGACCAAGAGCCAGCTTGATGCCGCGTCCAGTCAACGTATCTTCAATCGCATCCGTGAATTCAGGGTCCAGGTATTTGTTCAAAATCCGGTCCACACTGTCGATTAGGGTAACTTCCTTGCCATTCATTTGAAAAGCTTCCACCAGCTCTACGCCGATATATCCTGCACCTACAACAGTAACACGTTTGGCATCTTTGGCTTTTTCAATAATCGTGTTGGAATGATTGTAGTTTTTACAAAGTAAGATGTTATCCATCTCGATGCCTTCAAGCTTTGGAACGACAGGCCATGACCCGGTTGTCACGATCAGTTTGTCAAACGTATCTTCAAATTCTTCCCCGGTTTGCAGGTTTTTAGCCTGAAGGGTATGGCCCTTGGCATCAACTGCTGTAACTTCATGAAGCATCTTGGTCTCAACGCCAAGCTCTGCCAACTGATTAGGCGAAGAATAGAACAAGCCGTCAGGGTCTTTCACAACCCCACCTACGTAGAGCGCAATGCCACAAGATAGGAAGGAGATGTTGTCATTGCGCTCATACACGGTGATGGTAGCATCCGGGTACAATTTGGCGGTATTTACGATGGCTGCGGTTCCTGCGTGTGTACATCCGATAACTGCGATTTTCATTAAAAGTTCCTCCTCGAAATATATAAATGAGTTTGAATATAATGTTATTGTGGTTGTGAAATATTTCACTTCTTATTCGAAACTGTGTATGTGATTTATTTCACTTTATACACTCATTATAATGTGATCTTTTTCACATTGCAATAGGTTGTGCAAAAAAAGTTTGTCGAAGGAGGTCATTTCCCTGTATTTAAGCCTTTCTTCCCTTCATTGTATTGATTTCATTGTCCCCGGATTCGGGTCGGTTTATGCTATGTAATGGCTTCCGTAATCCCTGTATCGGCGCATAAAGTTAGAGGTCTCTATGGAGCAACGCCTACCTGTGAAGAGAATAAAGCCACGTATATAAAATAACCAAAGAAGCCCATCTTGCTTATGCAAGAACAGGCTTCTCAAACGCTCATGGTTTAACCGAGCAATTTCTCGATATCTGCAATCATTGTCTCCGGAGATTCTTTCGGTTCAACACGACCTACCACTTCACCTTCACGGTTAACAAGGAACTTGGTGAAGTTCCATTGGATGTCGCTTGTTTCGCCTACGCCAGGTTGTTGCTCCTTCAGGTATTGGAACAGGGGATGAGTGTCCTCACCATTCACATCTACCTTGGCAAACACCGGGAAATTCACACCATAGTTAATCTGGCAAAATGATTCCGCTTCCTCACTTGTACCTGGCTCCTGCCCTCCAAACTGGTTACAAGGGAAACCCAGTACAACCAAGCCTTGATCGCGATAACGATCATAAAGCTTTTGCAATTCACCGTATTGCGGGGTCAGCCCACACTTGCTGGCTGTATTGGCAATGACCAATACCTTACCTTGATACAGATCCAGTGAGACTTCCTGGTTCGCGGTGGTTACCGCCTGATATGAATATACGGACATGACTGATTCCTCCCATGACATATGTTGGTTTGGGCTGTTGCGAGCACGTTGGCATAACCAATGAACTCACAGCCTGTCCTATTATTATAGACCTGATCCAATGCGATTACCAAATCCCGGGTCTATACGTTCCCTTTGCTCCCATGCGTTGCAAATTCCCCATGAATGCAAAAGAGCCGCCTGCGATAGCGCACAGCGGCTTCATTCTATAATGTAAGGACCACATATGGCCCAATTTATTAACTTCCTGTCGCTTGAACACGTGGTTCTGTCCGTCCTCCAGCATGAACCATCGCACTGTTCATGACCATCTGCTCTGGCGTCTTCGATTGCTGGCGTTCGCCTGCAAGAGCGTAAGGCAAGCAGAGCGGTACACCGGAACGCGGATCAATCACAATATCTGCTTCAATGTTGAATACTTCACGAAGCACATCCGAGTTCATGACTTCCACAGGTGAACCATGAGCAATGGCTTTACCTTTTTTGATACCAATCATGTGATGTGCGTAGCGGGAAGCATGATTCAAGTCATGCACAACCATAACAATGGTACGGTTGGCTGTGGCATTCAGTTGCTCCAGTAATTGCAATACTTCGAGCTGGTGAGCCATATCCAGGAACGTAGTCGGCTCGTCCAGGAAAAGGATATCTGTTTCTTGTGCAAGTGCCATGGCAATCCAGGCACGTTGACGCTGTCCACCGGACAGTTGATCAATCGGACGATCATGGAATTCAGTCATGGCTGTCACTTCGATAGCCCATTCAATCATCCGTTTGTCTTCCGCACGCATGGAGCCAAATCCTTTTTGATAAGGAAAGCGACCATACGATACCAGTTCAGTAACGGTAAGACCTTCAGGGGCTGTTGGATTCTGTGGCAAAATCGCAAGTTGTTTGGCAACTTCACGCGTGGACTGTTTATGGATGGACTTCCCGTCGAGCAATACATTACCTGCTTTTGGAGCCATAATACGTGCCATCGTTTTCAGGATGGTTGACTTCCCTGAACCATTGGCCCCAACAAGTGCTGTAATTTTTCCTTGGGGAATCTGAATATTCAGATCCTCTACAATTAGTCTTTCCTCATAAGCGATATCCAGCTTGGTCGTCTCCAGACGAAACATGCGATCATCCCTCTCTCATTTATCCCGGTTATGTAATCCGGCTATGACAACAAAAACGAAATTGTAATTCTGTGTATTTCCGACGCAAATATCTTCTACACTAAAGATACTGATAATCATTATCATTTGTCAACATAAAAAACCAAATTTTCTTCTCTTTTCGTGCTTTATTTGGTCTTTCTCTAGCAGAAATCTCGCTCTTTTCCCAAGTACACATGAGATCTTTTCTCATTCATTCCGCGCACTTTATCACTTCTGACTGTCTTTTAAACTCTTGAATCGCAAATTTTGTGTCTGAATTGTGAATGTGTGAGTTTTTTTCATGCAATGGCTGTATAAATTGAACTAAAGGATAGTTACACTAGCCACTCCGATGACAGAACAACCTTCTGATCGCTGTTATCCCCAGATTTTTTCATCCTTTTTTAGTGGGTACATCCGGGGATAAAGGCGAACGTTTCACTTCTTCAGGGTATTTCTGCCCTCTCCGTTTTTGTGTAAATGTTAGTTCAATATATTCATCCGCCATATCAAATAAAAAAAGATGACCTTGAAATCTATAGTTCAAGGTCATCTCACATACGTTCGTTTAATAAGGTATGAAGCCAGCATTTTTCCTTTTGGATCAAAAGACACTTAATGAATCTATGCAACACGCTCAAATAATATGATTTACAGCTTAATTAGGCTGCGGCATCAATTGGATCACTGTCATATTGCCCTGCGTACTCTTCACACTGACAATGCTCTCGGCATCCATATTCGCCGGAAGATCGATCTGCAATCCATACGGATAGAGACGATCTACCTCTCCAATAGACATCTGTGCAGGATTGTTCGCATCCACATCCTGTTCATTGGATACAGATGTGTCAGGTGATGTGGAACCAGTAACTTGATCTGCATCCGTACCTTGATCCGTGTCTCCACTCGCAGCATTAGACGATCCATTCGTCCCTGTATCCGTTGTTGTATCGGTAGCAGGATCTGAAGTGGAATCACCTGATGTTGAAGGATCGGCCTGTTGATCGCCATCCTCCGTCTGCTCTGTGTTCCCCGCGTTTCCCGCTGATGAGCCATCCTTGCTCCCTTCGGAAGTACTTCCTGAACTACTATTGGAAGGAACTTGGTTATCTGGCTCCTCGTTCCGATTAAAACTCTCCCACTTTCCTGTAGTAACCAACTCCTGAGTACTATCATCCTTCATCGTCAACTGAAGTTTGCCTTGTTCAAACTCAGTGCTTCCCGTATCGTTCCTGAAACGGATCACCAGTTGAGCAGGTGATTGCGTACCCTCCTGTTCACTCGCAGGAATCATATAAGCAATCTGCTCCGAGAGCTGCACCTCAGGTTCAGCCGGTATGACAGGCTCCTGGGTAGATGGAGGGGATGCCGCTGGCGGCTCTACAGAATCTTTCATCCATGCATATGTACCGCCCGCAATACCAAGAACCAGGATCAAGAGGATTAATCCGAACAGATTTTTCCTTTTACCCGTTAGCATCCGCACCAGTGGAGAGGACAATTCCGTCTTCGCACGGTCATAGACCGGCTTCATTGTCTTGCTGGCTCTCACGTAATACGGTTTGAAAGCTGACTTCGACTTAAAAGCTTCACGGTCATGGGCTTTGAAATACGCCATGATCGCATCCGCATATCCTTTATGCACATTGGAACCCCGGACAAACATCCGATGATCTCCTGACCATTCGAAGAATGGATACAGTCCTTCAGCACGACTTGCATTGGTGCGGATGAATTCAATCAGGCCGGGATAATCCAACCGATTGCTGCCGCTTCCTCCCCGATAAAAAGCCATCGGTAAAGCTTCATATGCTGCGATCCCCGGATGAGCCTGCAGCTCTCCGGCAAGCCAGCGACGCGTCCAGCGTTGAAGTTCATTGCGTTCTGCCAGGGAAAGTGCCTCCAATGCCTCTTCTTCATTCCCCTCGCCACTAAGCCACACTCTCGCAGCCAGCATCATGTTCGTTCGAGCAGATACATCAGAACCTTGACGTGCCGCCCAATCTCGAACCTCATTACCATGCTGCAAAATATCAATGCTTAACAGCTGTTCACGGTTAACCCGTTCCAGATCCAGATCCTGAATCATAAACAGGTTAATGACATAAGCAAGCTTGTCTGCAAGGCGGGTTAACTCCTCCTGATACGCCGGATCTTGACTGGCAGACGGAGATCCCCCTTTGCGATTAGGGCGGGCTGTAGCTTCCGATTGACCAATTCGTGCCGTAATGCCTGTATCATAAGTGACATCAGCGGATACCCGATCCAGTATACTAACACGCTGGAGGGCTTCATTCGCAGACTGTACCGGATTAGGCGCAGAACATAACCGTTCACGCAGCTCATTGGCTGTCCGCTCCTGCAAGAAGCTGTAGTGGATCGCAGATGGATGGGACGTAACCCATCTTCGGATCACTTCAACAACGTTCGCTGCCGATTCCGTGCGTTTCAGCTGATTGTCCAGATAAGGCTCGAACAACAGCTTGGTAAGCGATTCATTGGCCAGCACTTTATCAAAGAAAGCTTGATTCAGCTGCGGATCCCGATCCAGCACAGCATACAATTCCTGCACAGCACGCATACGCTTCTGGGCGCGAGCATTATTCACACCGTAGATGAAATAGTCCACAATCCGGGATTGCACCACTGGCGCGGCAACACTGAAATACTCTCCAATGCGAGCTGCGACGTCTTCTTCGGGTACGTTCTCACGCTTCACGCTGTCCAGTTCCCTGCTGAGCAAGGTCAGGAACAGCTCGTTCAGACGAGAACGTTGCTGTAATCCACCATCCGGCTTCAAATAGGTCAGCAAGCCACTCAGGACATGACTTTTGTTATCCAAATACAGGTCTTCCATGCCTTGTTCAAGACCATAGAACACCGCAAGTTCGCCATACGCTTCAATGGAAAGTTCCCGACCAGGCTCCATGCCGGACAGCATCTCATCCGCAAATGTATAGAACGCATCCGCCGCACCAGGTTCCTGCAATAAAGCCCAGGCGAATTCCGCATAAGGTAACTTCGCCACAGATGCATCCGCATGTGTCACTCTGCCGGATACCAGATCAAAGGTGAAATCCTTCTCCGTATTCCGGTCTTTCGGACGTAACGTCCCCCGCTCTACAAACTGGACGTGAATGCCCTTCTTGGCCTGCGGCTCCTTGGCAAACGTCATGAATCCCAGTTGCCGCCGGAATGCGTATGGTAAAGCCGTGTACAGCAAACGTAGCAATCCTTTGGCCCCTGCGGTCACTTCCTCTGCGGGAAGGTCCAGCGCAATGTATACTTTTCTGCGTGTCGCTACAGACTGCATTACCGCATAGAGCAGGCGCTTGAACAGCACTTCGTTCATCTTCAAGGCGCTCAGCACTTGGATTGGTGATCCTACGCCAGCATCGGTCGCCCCACCCTGTCCGCTCCTAGATGATATAGGCAATTCAGCAAGTGCTGGCAGAACTGTACCTTGTTCGATGTCATAGGACGTGGCAAACACGGCATCCAGCCAGCCGCCTTGTTTCATCTGCTCTTCCGAGCGTTCGGGAGACAAGACGTAATTATGTGCAAAAAAGGCACTGCGCAGCCCGGTGAAATCCGCAGACTGGTACACATTTTGGCCAAGAATCGTCTCTCCACTCTCCAGATGAAGCAGGTGAATGGAAGCCGGAAACTTCGTCTCGTCCTTCTCGCTACGGCCTGTTAGCTCCGCTGGAGCGTCATAGACACAGTAGGGGTGAAGCACTTTTTTGATAAAAGAAGGGTCCAGTCCCGGCGATGCCGCAACCGTATCAAACCCCTCTGTTGTGCGAAACACCCCGCGCCGCTCTCGGGTATACAGCTGCTGTTCAATGGGCGGGGTTACGGAAGAACGCATCATCCCACTCTCCCCTCAATGTACTTCAGCTTGTACAATAGCCATAAGAAGGGTTCATCCACGCGAATCGGACTAACCACACCCTGCAATTTCATATCCACCGGATTGCTGCCCAGCGCAGAGACTGCGAAATAGGCTGTATCCTTGAAGTACACATCCATCGTGCCCTTGAACGGGCGGTCCACCTTCTCGATAAAGCGGCGGATCTCCCCATCGATATTCTCGAACTCGGTTAAGTCGAACCAATCGCGGTGAACCATGTTGCGGAAGACGTTACTGTTGGATTTGATATAATCCCCCTCTTCATCCTTGAGGGAATGCAGCATGTCGCTTTTGGTGAGCACAACAGCTGTGGGAATATTCGTTTTGGCTTTGTCCTGATACGCGATAAAATCTCCAAACATCGTCAGCACCACGTCGCGTGGCTCATCGTATCGTGGTGTCCACTCTCCCGGCTCGTTGCCCAGGTTAATGCGGATTTTGTCCCGAATCGAACGAATCTGAAGCGGGTCCACCATGAACAGGATACCTGCCGAGTTCTTGATGTGCTGCCCGTGAAGTCCGAGATAATCCTGCTCCACCATACCTTCACCCGCAACGTCAAAGAATACCAGTGTCAGCGGCGCTTTATCTTCGTCCTTGAACACAAACTGGAAGATAAACGGCTCCTGCAACTTTTCCTTCTGTGTGGAATCCAGCAGATCGCCCCGTTCAAACAACGGTTCTTCATAATCCGCACGGAACCGGCGGCTGATCTCCGCATTCAATGGCATGCAAGCCGCGTCAAAATGATCAGCCGTATAATGCTGCAATGTATGAATTAATGAAGTCATGTAGACGGATTTCCCCACCTGGGATGCACCGATAATGGAAATGATATTGCTGGGTGCTTTACCTGCCGTAACAGGTAGCTCGTTATGACATTGCGGACACAACCGGCGGCGTGTAACGACACCATACCGATCATTCAGCCCCATCACGATGTTATCGGAATAAATACGGTGTTCCTCCGGTACATCATGCGGAGCCAATACGGCCTCCATATCAAATACCGTGTCAAGTCCGAACCTTTCGCGATACCGATTCAACTTTGCATCTTCCCCGAGTGCGTAGTCCTCATCATCATCGCGGTGATGGGCGGCGCGGAACACTACCTCTTCCGGTGAAAACTTACTGAAACAATAAGGGCACACAATATCATAAAACAGCGGACGTTCCTCCGGCTGTTGTCTCTTCAAAAACCGACTAAAAAAGCTCATAGCCACTCCCCTCCCCTGATCAGTCAGACTAAGGTGATTTACACTTGCACTACGATGACAGAGTAACATTCCAATCGCTAGTCCAACTATCTAGTCTGATATAAGCCTATAGGCGGCTCCATATTTCGGTCCGTCCGTGAAGAATAATCGCACATAATCATCCTTGGCAACTTCAACGGGCGGCATCTCATTTCTTCCGGGAGCAAAATTACTCACAAAAGGATACACCGTACCATCTTCCTTATTGAGCGGTACCCCGCCCTGTTTGCGAACATAACAGAGGGCTTCCTTTGGAACAGGTACTTCCGCTGTGACGGTGATCAATACACTTTTTCGTTTCTGAAAAAAACCGCTCTTGTAGCGAATAGAAAAGCGGATATCCGCCTTCCCTGCGCTTGCAATCACCATGTTGTCCTCGTCTCGTTGACGGATCAGCACAGGACCTTCTTCCTCCATCTGACACACATACACTGTGTACTTGATGGCACCAAAACCCGTGATCCGATCCGTGTAACCATTGCTCGCCTTATATTCCTCTCTCGTGTACAACTTCAGCTTGCCCTGTGCAGGCTCTTCTCCGGTACGATCATCGCTCATCATATCTAGCTCCAGCCGTTCCACATACACAGCTTCTACCCGTTCCGGCCAGAGCCAGCGAAGTGTACAACGTCCTTCGTCCACCGCAAGTGTCAGTTTTCGAATCAAGGGTGTCGAAGGGTCTGCATCCGTAAATCGCATTTCCATTGACCTCCCGACGTTAGAATCCTTTGCTGCGTGTATCTCTTGGTCTCTGACCAAACCCTTCGGCAGAAGAAGTTCCGCCGCCAGCTTCACGACGACCCCGGCTCTTCCGCGGCGTGTTTTCCTTAATCGGAACAATCCAGGAGAAGAGGGTCAACACGCCAGACAAAATTAGTATCGCACCGAGTCGTACAAATGTATCACCCACGTTCGAGCCGTCGAGTCCCCATTCCAGCAGAAGCCCTGCCAGTAGACCCGACACCGCACCACCAATACCGAAGCTTAACGCAAGGTGACGGTTATCGAATACGAGTCCGAGTGATACACCTAGTGCTACTCCAATCAGCAGAACGGCTGCCACACGGAAAATCGCCAGATAAACGCTATGTTCCATCATACCTGTACGCTCCGTCACCAGCGTCCGTTCATCGATCGTATCGTAGATCTGCTGGAATGCCAGATTCAGACCACCGGAATCCGGTACATCATAGTACATGCCACCCGTTTGCTGAGCAATATTACGCAACAGATCCGTACCCGATGGGTCCACCAGGCTTAGGCCCACCGTATTGATGGAAATCTGTTCACTGCTATATTGGGACAAAATATCTGCCGTATCCGCTTCACTGAAGCCATCGGATAACAAGATGACGACCGTACCACGTTTCGGGTCCTGTTTGCCCTGAATCTGTTCCATGCCTTCCCGCAGCACGGCATCAAAATTGGTGCCGCCCGAAGTTGTGACAATACCATCGATTTTGCTATAAACCTCATTCTTGGCCGTTTCACTATCCAGCGCAATAAACGACTGTAACAACTGCGGCTGGTCATCAAACGTAATGACAGCTACCTGTTTGTCACTCTCCATTTGGCTGATCAGTGTCTTGGCTGCTTCAAAGCGTCCGTTATCCGGATCTGTCTCGCTCATGCTGCCCGAGTTGTCGATCATCAGTACGATGTCCTTCACTTGCTTCACACCGCCCGGATTGATCTGATACAACAATTGCAGAGCGAGTCCAACAACAAATAACAGAGCCAGCGTTGCCGGAACAAGCAATTTCCACGACAGTCCCAGATATCGAAGCTTCCATGATGCGCCATTCAGCTTGGGTGAGATCATCTCTGCGATCAAACAGAATAACCCCACACTCAGCGCCAGTACGCCAAAGTATAAGCCCATCAGCAACAGACGCGGCATTTCCCCAAGCCATTGACGCAGCATGATTTCCCCTGCCGCAAAGCCCACTGCCCCGCCAATCAGGCTGAACAGGACCAGGAGAAGATTGATTTTTCGCTGCATGTCCACATGCATCCTTTCCATACCAGCCGTAAGCAGGCTGAGTTAATACAAGATTGTAGCAGGGTGTCATGACACAGCCAGACATCTTAACGGATGGGTGACAACTTTTCCGCCAGACCTGCGGGGTGAAGTTCATATCCATTCTCCGTGTACGAGTCATAATATACCTTGCCGTTCCGATACACCATGAGATCCTCCAGATGGAAACCGCCCATCAGATTCAGCTTCTCCACACCACTGCTGCGTTCTTCGTACACCACACCCAGCTTGTAGATGCGTGACGTCTCTTCGGCATGCGCCGCGTAGTCCATGAATGCACTATGATGGTCACCAAAGAAGTACTTCTCTTCATACCGATGTTCCTGCGTATAATCGAATACCCGTACCCGAACGACCGCCTGATCCTCCAGCGTGTGGTACAACCTGCGGAACAGA
Organism: Paenibacillus sp. 37; assembly: GCF_008386395.1. NCBI lineage: Bacteria > Bacillati > Bacillota > Bacilli > Caryophanales > Paenibacillaceae > Paenibacillus > Paenibacillus sp. 37. The sequence goes on from NZ_CP043761.1 coordinate 6,503,372, forward strand.
TCATCCCGGGTCAATACATCTTTGTCTCCGTAGGCAATCGTTACATTGGCCCGCTGCAACAGCTCTTCTTCAAATGGCAATCGCAACGGCTCGGCCGTAAGCAGCAACGAGTGACATACCTCCATCAGACGTTGCAGCAGACGGTCATCGCCTTCTGTGGCAAGACGGTTCATGTCTCCCATGTAACGGTCCTCAAACCATACATCCCGTCCGCGCTTGGCTTCCAGCTCGATGATTAGCTCTTCCGTCACTTTGCCGTAGTACTCCATCACGTTCTGGCCGATGTATTCATCCGCAGCGGCAATACTTTGGGCAGCTGTCTCTCGCAGTGTGCGTTCCAGCGCTTCAAGTGCTGCCGTGACGTGGCGACTATAACGGTGAAGCTCTTCCAACTCCGTATCGTAGATGCGCAGAAGATGTAATTCATTTTCCAGACGCAGCAATTCTACCTTCGGTACATACACTCGCTCCAGCATGCAGTCAATCAGATTGCGTACATTCTGTTTATCACGGAACAACGCTCGTTTGAACGACTGATCTTCCACCCGCTCTTGCTGACGTTGCTCCAGCAGGGCACGTGCCGATTCAAGCTGCATCGATTTATCCCGAATCAGTCCGAGCAGCGCTTCACGTACACTGCCAGGCTCACTGTCACTCCAGGCTGCCCACTGGAAGTAACCAACCTCTGGATGCTCCGCGCGGGATTGTTCGGCCTGACGGCACAGAGAGCCGCCAGAACTGCGCTCGCGCACACGCTCTTCGACAAGACGGACGACGTTATCACGGAAGTACGCTTCAGCGCCTTGTCCGAACAACGCTCTCTCCGCTTCACGAAGCGAGAGTGGCTTCAGATCGGAGAAACTGACGTTATGCGTCATGATGCCACTCATGCCACTAACCAGATCTTCACTCGGCAGCAGGCCTTCAACTTTACGTTCCACCGAGGCCGCGTCCAGTCCGAAGAAAGCGAGCTTGTCCTTGATGCTCCAATCCGGCTCCTGCCGCATGCGTGCGAGCAGATACCGATACATGTGATATAACACCGCCAGTGCTATCGGCTTGTTTGGCCGCCTGATCTCGGCAAAACCCGCACTTGCATAACCATGCTGATCAGAGGTGGTGCGAATATTGTTTTTGAAGGATGTATTGTTGTATGTGTTCGCTCCCGTGCTTGAAACGCTACCCGAGTGATTTGCATCCTGCTTCCGGTTCTTCAACAGGCAGATCCGGCAGATGATCTCGGCATTTTCGATCCAGCCACCGGGAACGCCGGTTCCACGCTCATTTTTGTCGGACAACAGATATACAAGATCATACAACGGGGACGCGTGATGTGTAACGGGAATGGAGATCCCATCCTCCGTCACCAGCAGATTACCGCTGAACGTGTAGTCCAGCGACTGCATATAATCCAGCTCCCTTAGAAAAGCAAGGCCTGCTGCGCTGGCATACCCGAAGGAATCCACTTGTTCCATCTCGCTGACCAATACATGCAGATCCGTTTGCACCGACTTGAAGGCTTGGGACAAAATGATCTCCGTCAGCTTGGTGAGCTCTGGCAACAATACATTCAGCGGATCATCCGCCCTGGTTACCACCGTAACGTAAATCCGATCAAATGACGAGTACAGCCGTCCATATTCGGCAATCCGGTTACTGACCCGACGAAGCGTACGATTCAGATCAAAGAGCGCCTGATCCGATTCGTGGAAACTGCGATGTACATCCTTACGCCGTGTTTTGGACGGTCGCTCCGTCTGCCCAGCGAACAGAGGCAAGCGGTGACGAGTCACCTGACCGTCATCGGACGAGCCACCAGTCCTCGTTTCACCCGAACCCGCTTCCTGATCTTCTGTCCCAATCTGAACGTAGACCACACCGTCTCCGTTATCCCATTTCAGCCGATTGATCTCCTGCACAGCAGACACGGCAGGTGCAACCAGATCACCCACGAAAAGGAACAAAGCCGGGTAATGGATACTGCTGCGTCCATCCCCCAGGCTGCCTTGACGCTCCTGCTCTATTGCATACTGTGCTGCATACTTCTCCAGATCGCGCTTCAGGGTATTGTTCGAATTGAACTCCATCCCGGTCACCATCTTACTTCAGCCTTCTGCGAATGTCGTTCAGCTTGGACGACATCGTTCTGTAGAACTGATAGATATCTTCTCCGTTAGCCAGTTCTACCCGCTCATATTCCAGACGATCACGTGATTCCATAAACAGCGCAGCCAGATCATCCAGCTTTGTCAGCAGTGGGGTGATATCCTCTGAAGCCGTGAGATCGTTATCGCGGCGGGAGGCTTTGCGCAGCAATGTACTACGATCCTTCTCCGCCAGACCGCGGAAGTTGCCAAACACTTCATACTCGGCAAAGTTACGGCTCTTCATCAGGTTTGCGAACGGCTCCCATGCGTCTTCTTCCGGGTCACGGTCATAGACGTAGAGCGCACCTTTTTTGACGATGGTGTCAGTATATAACGCTTCGATGAAGCGGTCATACCACTGCTCTTCGTCTTGGTACTGGGCAAGAATGCCTTCGAGTTCCGCAACTTTGGCCGAGATGGCATTCATCTTTGCCAGTTCCTCACGTACACGTGCGATCAGCTGCGGGGAGCGTACCAGGTTTTCTTTGGCCATATCTTCATTAATACTTCCGAAAATATCCTTAACTCCTACACGTGGCAACCCTTCGGATTGCAGACGTTTCAACTCAATCACCGCCCGCTTCACTTCGCCGAGGTTCGGCGTGGTGGACGTCAGACGCATGTCGTAGGCAGCCAGTTTGGCGGACAAGTCAAATGCTTCTGTTGTCACAATCGCATATCGGTTGCTTGTATTCTCATCAATGGATTTGGCTGTCACAATGTTGTATCCGAGCGCCTGCTCGAACTCGTTACGCACACGAGCATTATATTGCTTCACACGGGCGTTCTCGTATACATCTCCCCATGATTTCTCTGGAATCGGAGATGGCAGATAGGTCCAGTTGTTTTTCTCCGTTTGCACCAAGTGACGACCAATGCCTTCTTTGTCCAAAATGGTACGTTCATAACTTTCCTCATATACCTTGAGCGGTGTATACACAAAGAGTGGTACCCCGTTGCGTGTATTCAGCCAGAAGATCCGGTTACGCACTTCACTTTCCTTAACGGTAAAATGAGATTTGCCTACCGCATTGTTCTGATAATTACGAATCCCTTTCAGAATGCCTGGTGCCTGTGCCGGTACGGATACAAATCCCCATGAAGGGAAATGCAGACTGCCTGTACTGTTGCTCAGATTGAACACCGGAACGGCCTCATCATCCAGCTTGCCAGCAATGAAACGTTCCACGAATTTTTCAACCGACTCATCCTGACCGTATTTGATCACCAGGAAATCTTCCATGGAACGGGTAATCAGATCGCCGAATTTCTCACTCAGGAAGTCGGAGATGGAGCTGACGATATCAATCTCGTTCTCTTTCACCCACTGGCTGGAGTTTTCCAGCAATTCACGGGAGAAGTCGCGGATCAGATCATCTGTATCACGCTTATCCAACAGCCCGTCCACCACACTGACGATATCCGGTACACTTACAACGTTCCAGTAATATGTTTTGTTGCCTTTGTGATCGGCTTGTTCTTCGCCGCGTGTCAGCAGGTCACCGTTCTTGGCAAATATCGAGCTAAGGGCATTCAGCGTTTCGGTAAATACGTTATAAATGCGGCTGTTTTCCTGGTTCAGCAACTCATACAGATCTTCATAGAACTCGATCATCTGATCGTTACGTTCCACGTCGGCGTGCAGCCAATACTCATGAATTTTTGCTTCAATATAAGCATTCTTTTTCTTCTCTTTGGAGACAAACGCACTCTTTGCATCGCCCAGTTTCTCTTCGGACTGCTCCTGAGCTGCTTCAATATCACGCGGAATGCGGAAGGCATTCTCACGCAGGGTTTCGATGTACGACTGAATCATCTTCAGTACACAGAATCCTTTTTCCGTATATATGAGACGGGATACATAGAACGGACCTTGTTCGGGATGCAAAAACATACGCCGGATCTGTTCGGTGAACTGACCGGCAATCTCACCCGGCAGCTGTTTCTTCGCCTTGATATATTCCTCGCGGGCACGCGCCAGGAAGTTCTGTTCCAGTTCGGTGTCCATATTCACAACCTGGGATTTCACCACGTTGCCATAGGATAAACGCTCGCTGTTCTGATAACCAGGTAGCGGCTCTGGCACGCGGGCTTCAAAGGACTTGACCACACTTTCGAGATCAATGCCCAGCTTGCGGGCAAACTTCTCGGTATCCTCCTGGTTTGGCGCTTTGGAGAACATGGTGTTCATTTTGTCGAACATGCGATACGCCAGATAGGTGGTCATCTCTTCAATCGGTAGTACAGCCGAAGATGCACCAATGATGTTGTAATCATAGTTAGCCGGGTACACCTTGTTCATCTGTGCGATGTTGGTTCGAATGTTGCTGATATAGTCATGGATCGCGAACTCCTCACCCGACTGCTTCTCCTCACTTGCCATGAAGTTGGTAATGTTCTCGGCCGTGACGTTCATGCAGTAATCGTAGGCGTTCTCCAGCAGTTTGCCCTCGGTATTCGTCGCAGAGATCAGATGACACAGGTTAAATGGCGGCAGTGGTGAGTTGACGGTTAAAATATTGCCGTACTTCTGTGTAAACCGCTCACCGCGGCTATCCACGTTCATCCAGTAATCCAACTCTTTGAGCGCAGCATATCCGTTCTTGCGAATGTATTCGCGCGTGTGTTCGCTCAAGCTTTTGTTGGACAGGTTCACGTCTGGTGTGAACAGGTAGCCCAGCGTATTCACGCGGTCAATCCCGGCAGAGCCATGATCCCGTTCGATAATGCCGCGCACGATATAGGAAATATCGAGGAAACAGCCACTGCCTGTACCGCCGGACAGACCTGTCAGCAGGAACACCATCAGTTTTTTGTTGGTGCCTACGGATAAGGTTTTAATCTTTTTGTCGATAGCCTGCACGACCTGATTAATTTTTGTGAACAAGAGCAGACGTCCAGCCTGACGCACACCTGCGGCGCCGTTCATGCCGTCCGTGATGCTCAGTTCGGGAGACAGCCAGTCCGTAATATACGGTTCCAGCACGCTGCGGTTCTGTAGAAGCCCGCCGATCTCGGCATTGGACAGCAATACGAATTCATTGATCGGATCAAGTCCGATTCCTTTATACTTTTTGGCACGATCCTGTTCGTTTGTCTCAAAAGCCAGAAACTCCACATTGTCCGGCTTGTCCATTTTTTTCTTGGATACCGGGTCCTGTGGCAGCTTGAAACGACGGTTGATCTGATATTTGAGACGCAACAGTGCGTCAATTCCCGTTCCCCCCAGACCAATAATCAGAATGGGGTTATCAATGGTATCAACTCTGATCTTCTCACTGACAATACCTCCGCCAAGTGATACATCCAGTTGCTGAATATGTTCTCTAACAATCGGTTTCATTCCATGTCCTCCTTTGATTAACGCACATATGCTTCAATCTATACAATTCAAACTAAAGAAATTTACACTTGCCACTCCGATGACAGAACAACCTTCCGATCGCTGTTATCCCCAGATTTTTTCAATTCACTTTTACAAAGTGAAAATCCGGGGATAAAGGCGAACGCTTCCGCTTCTTCACGTTATTTCCGTCCTCTGCGTTCTCGTGTAAACAGTTGGTCCCAAATTTTATTGGCATTCCTTTTAAACCAAACAATCAATTTAAATCAAATAATCCTTCACACCAGATACTCAATTAAAATGGTCTTGTCCGCCTGTTGCAGCGGGATGCTCAGTCGGTCACCGTTCTTCAGTTCAACGCCTGAGCTTGCATCGACTGCACGACCGGATTTCTCCAGCGTACCGCCTGCGGTGTTACGGATGATAATTCGATCCCCATTGCTGGGCGTAAATACATATTTTTCGGTTTCCTTCAGCTCAGGGTCCAGCTGCAATAACTGGTGCAGATGGAATCGGCCCCGGAAGGATACCAGCTTTTTATATTGTGGATATGACTTGTCGCCCGTGTTCTCATCACGAATCTCAACGATCATCTGACCGACAAAGCCCCGGTTTTTGCGTTTCAGCCAACCCATCAGGAACCAGACACCAACACCGACCACAATCAGGGCTACAACACCCAGAATGACAGGTAACCAAGGGAACGGCTTCTCTTGTTCACCGCCTGGCGTGGTCGGTTGAGCACCGCTTCCGGTTGCTCCGCCTGCATTAATCGTGATTGGCGCACTTTCACGGTAGAAGCTGTCTTCTTCCGCACGGATGACCAATTCATAGTTATGTTTGTCCGGTACTTCAAACGTTCCGGCAAAACCAGAACCTGTATTGTCCAGGGGTTGTTCTTCACTCTTGCCTGTATCCACATCTTTCACGACCAGCGTGGCTTTCATATCTGCATACAGATCATTATCCTGAAGTGGCTGACCGCCATTCTCCAGTTTGGCCGCAAGATCAACCTTGTCCCCTTTGGTATAGGACTTGGTCTTAATTGGGTCCACAACGAGCTGAAGATCATAGTTGAACAACAGGTTGATATCGATGCTGTCTTTCGGAGCCCCTTTTACCCGAAGTTTCCAGTCTCCCTCTTGGGGTTTCAACAGCTTCACGAGCGAATAACTCTTCGATGTTGAGAGCTTGGCTGCATCCGAGTTCAGGTCCACAGTTTGTCCGGAAGGGTCCATCAATTGCACTTCCACCGGCTTCGAGGACATAATCGAGATGTTTGCTTCCAGCACACTGTCATTTGGCACGTTCACGGTAACTTCCTGATAACTGCCGTTTCCTGTTACAGAGGGCAGCTTCACCACATTGAGTTTGGCATGATCGGCGAAGATCTCACTCAGAATCTGTGGCAGATCATCCGGCGTATCGGTAATGAATGACTTGCCTCCGGTCTGCTTCGCGAGGTCTGCGAGTGCATCCTTGTTCAACTTGCCATCCGCGTTCAGTCCTATTGTATACACCGGGATACCTTGATCCTGTGCTTCCTTCACGGATTTCGCCAGATCAGCGTCGGATTGTGCCTGTGTACGGCCTTTGGTTTTGTTAAAATCATTGTTGCCATCCGCCAGCAGCACGATCATTGGCGAGTGAGACGGATCTGCACCATGATTCAGTATGTTGACGGCTTCGGCGACACCAACTGAGACATCGGTGTATGGCCCCCGGCCGAGCTGATCAATAAAATCCTTCAGGCTGCTCTTGTCCGCATCGGACTGAATCGTAAGCATAGCCTTTTCCCGCTCCACCTGATCGGTATAAGCTACAATCCCTACCTTGTCCCCTTGAACGGGTAACATATCAATAAACATTTTCATGGCTTCATTACTGATCTTGTCACGGTCACTTGTATTCATTGAGTTACTTACATCGGCTACAAGTACCGCATCGATTCCGCTCGTCTGTGCCTGAGCCGCTGCAGCATGTGGCAGCAACGCCTGAGGTAGCAGTATCGTTAGAATGGCCAGCAGAACCATCGTTCCGCTCAGCCAGCGTATTTTGCGTGTCCGCAGCATTAGGTGTACTCCTTCACGTTTGAGATTAAAATGGGAATAGTTTATTATAGGCGTCAAGCCTTAAGGAAATCTTAACAGTCTACTAATAAATTCTGAAAAGCACCCCTATCTTGAGTTACAGTTTTGTAATGACTGACAAAAATCGACGATTTCATGCCCTGAACTGGCACAAAAGTACCAACTATGGAAATATGATATAGTTATTGCCAGCAAACTGCAATATAACAGCGCTTGTTCACCAAGCCATAGAAGGGAACGGATTATGGTTACATACGGATGCCTCGCCATATTGTTTCTTTTTGTCATCATAAAGGTAATTTCACTCCAGCTTCATCGGCGAAAACCGGTCTCCCGCGAAGACACGGATCGTACCCTCTACACTATTCTGAATGGTGAGCGTGATTGAGCATGAGTACTAAACTAGTCGTATCCATAAGACCATTTCATCGAACGACCTATGCCTATGAAAAGTTGCAAGTCTGCACACGTTGTGGCCAGTATACCTGCCTGTGGGAAGATGAGTGCACGGCCTGTGGCCGGGGTACCCTGATTTCAGTTCAGGCAAAAGCGACTTCCCGTGTGAAACGTCGAATTGCACGCGACCTGTTCATTACCCTATTGTTCGGTACAGCGGCCACCTATTTTGGTGAGGCCATAGATCAGACCATGGCAGCGGCCAGCGTTTCCCTGTTGCTTCTGGCCTTACTGATCTTCATGCAGAAACGTTCGTTCGAGGTAGAGCAGCAGCGCGAGTTGAAGCGCACGTTGCAACAGGACGAGGAACTCATCCGTCAGGGCATCAACCGCAACTGGGCCCTGGTCGCTGAAGCCCGAAAGCAGGATGAAGCACTGGCCTATGAGATGCTTCGCGAGATCGGCTCACTCGTCTACAATGACCGGATTCGACTGCAACAGGTTGCGCTATTACAATCCTTTGTCCTGCGCAGTGATATGGATTTGCAGCTCAAACCCTTGCTGCTGCACAGCTTCGAGCGGCTGCTCGCTGAATATATCGGTGAGATTGCACGGCTCAAACCGGATTTGATCCGAGAAGACGCGATTCGTTATATCGCTACCTATGAAGTGAACATTTTACAGCTCCACAATGGAATTCAGATACTTACAACCGTAGCTGCTGCTGCAGTGCGCAAGAGTAAATATATTGAGTTATTCCCTAGTCTTATTACCCGCTACGCCCGCTTTATGCCCAAGGATCGCTTCATGAGACTTTATCACACGATTGAACGCTACCCGAGCAAGGCACGCGGGGGATTGGCAGAGTCGGTAGGTCGGGTGTATAACGAGAAATATCGGGATCAATACGCAGATGTTCAGCTGTAGGGATGATATATTGAGAAAGAAAAACGTAGTTTAGTGCAAACTCACTCCGTGTATCTAGACGAATGGAATTTCAACTACCCCTGCATGCACATCGGCAACAGGTATCAAATGTTATGATTCTAATGATATAAGAATTCATCCAAAAACACCCCATCCTTAGGTCTAGGATGAGGTGTTTTGAATTTTATGGCAGTCTGCCAAGTACTATGCGAAGTACATGGACAGGAAGAAAAACTAGATGGCGAATATCTAAATGGCATCTTCCATGGATCAAGCAGGCGCGCAAACAGGCACTCGCAGATGACAAAAAGAATAAGCGGAAAGAATCATCTGTCCTGTTGAAAAAGGGCCGCGACGTGGTTCCGCCCGCGACCCTTGATCTGAGGGTTCGATACATCTGTACCCGACCCCTTTCCTACGTGCCATGCCAAACGCTGTGGCATGGCATAGTGCCTGCGCAAGTGCGGCTGCATCGCCGCTTGCGCCAAGGCTTTACCGTCCGCGACGAGAATCGCGACGGTCGCCCTTCGCCGGTCCGCGTCCTGCGGATTCCGGACGGCGAGAGCCTTCGCTGCTGCGCCCGGAGGTACGCTTGTCGGCGCTACGGCCAGCCCAGCCGCTGCTAGCTGCACCACGTCCGCCTTGGCCCGCTGCACTGCGACTGCTGTCGCTGCTGCGCGCGGAACCACGACCTGCGCTGCGCTCGTCGCCACTGCGACCCGCACCGCGTCCACCTTGACCTGCTGCTCCGCGACTGCTGTCGCTGCTGCGGCCACCGCTACGACCACCACTGCGTCCGCCTTCACTGCGTCCACCTTCGCCTCCGCGGGAACCACGACCTCCACGTCCGCCATCTCTGCGATCGTTACGGCCTGCACCCCGACGTGCGCTTCCTGTTCCGGAAGAGCGTCCGCCTGAACGTTCGTCATCACCCTGACTGTTGATGGAACGTCTAGCTGCTCCAGTTGAAGCAATTGGACCTTCGCTTGTCCACTGGATACGGGACAACTTCTGGTCAATACCTTGTTCAATACGTGCAAGTTCCGGTCTGTCATGTTCTGTTGCAAACGTTACAGCAAGACCTGTACCACCTGCACGGCCCGTACGACCGATCCGGTGAATATAACTTTCCGCATCATGCGGCATATCGTAGTTAAATACATGCGTAACGCCTTCAACATCAAGTCCACGTGCAGCTACATCTGTAGCAACCAGCACTTGCAGTTTGGCATCACGGAACGCTTTCATTACGTTCTCACGCTTGGATTGGGACAGGTCTCCATGAAGTTCATCACTTGCATAACCTGCTTCACGCAGATCTTGGTTCAGCTTGGATGCACGACGCTTGGTCCGGCAGAAAATAATCGCCAAGTATGGGCGATACGTATCAATCATGCCCCGAAGCGCTTCAAGCTTGCCGCTATCCGTACATTCCAGTACCTGCTGACGAATCTGTTTGATCGGAATAACAGATTGAGAAGATACCTTCACATCTTCCGGATCTTTCATGTAGGTCTTCGCCAGGTTGCGAATGCCCTTAGGCATCGTTGCTGAGAACAGCATTGTCTGACGTTTATGTGGGAGCTCGCTAAGGATCGTCTCCACATCGTCCAGGAAGCCCATGTGCAACATTTGGTCGGCTTCATCCAGCACCAGTTTTTTCACATTATCCAGCTTCAACGTGCCACGGCGCAAGTGATCCAGCAGACGACCCGGTGTACCAATAACGATCTGGGTACCGTTCTGCAATTTACGCAGTTGCTTGTCCACATCCTGCCCGCCGTATACGGCAAGCACATGCAGTTTATCGTCGTTTGCCGTGAGCTTTTTTGCTTCTTCCGTAATTTGCAGCGCAAGCTCACGCGTAGGCGCAATAATCAACGCTTGTGGCGAACGGTCGGATACATTAATTTTCTGAATAATCGGCAGCAAAAATGCCAGCGTTTTCCCTGTTCCTGTCTGTGCCTCGGCGATAATATCGCGTCCACCCAGCAGTACCGGAATCGAACGCTCCTGTACCGGAGTCGGCACGGCGATGCCCTGATGTTTCAGGATCTCGCACCATTCCGGGCGAATGCCCAGTTGTTCAAAGTTTGCCAATCGTTACACCTCTGTATATTCATTTAGATAAGTCCATTTCATAATGACTCAGTATCAGTATCTGCCATCAAGACTAGTTTTCCTTATATCAATCATGATTATGAAATGAATTTTTTAAAAAGCAATCCACTCGTTGCTCTTCTTCTCCATACCCTGTAGTTTACACGTTAGTCAAGCAAAACAAAAGGGGATACAGCGTTACCCCCTAACTTGTAGCACAAAATTCCAAGATCAGCGTAACTTGTATCGACCAAGTGACTTTAAATCGAGTAGTAAGAGACTCTAGATCTGCCTTCAGGTTGCTGATCTGTGGATATGACCTAGCATGCCTCAGGCTCTAATAAAAAACAGCGACGCCCTCTCCCCGATTTCCGGGAAAGGTGCGCCGCTGATTATAAATTATCTTTTTATGTTATCTATTCGTTGTTTACTTCGTTCCAACCAAGTTACGAACCGTGCCCGCCTGCTGTCGCAAATCCACTCCGTTCAAGAATACGAGAGCTTTCCTCGTTTAACCCGCGCAGGTGCACGGTTTTGCCCAGCTTCGCGTATTTGAACTTCACTTTGCCGATAGCCACAACCGCGGTATTATCCCAGATATGTGACCCTCCGAAATCAATCGTGATTTCCTTCGGATCGGCCTCTGCATCGAACTCCTCCACAAAGCGGGACGAGGAACCAAAGAAGATTGGTCCGTGAACCCGATATACTTTCTGCCCTTGCTCTTGGCTCGCCTGTACGTGGATCTTGGTCTGTTTCCAGCCAAAATGCAGCACACTGAGCACAACGCCGACCATAACCCCGATCGACAGATCGTGGGTATAGACTACAATCGCCACCGTCACGATCATCACAAAGGCTTCCGCGCGCGGCACGCGAGTTATATTTTTGATAGAACTCCAGTCGAATGTCCCGATACACACCATAAACATTACACCGACGAGCGCCCCCATCGGTACCTGTTTCACCACACCGCTAAACAGCAGCAACAGGATCGCGAGAAACGCACCCGCAGTAAACGTAGATAATCTTCCACGTCCGCCAGATTTCACATTAATGACGGATTGCCCAATCATCGCACAGCCGCCCATCCCACCAAACAAACCGTTCACAAAATTCGCGATACCCTGACCACGTACTTCACGGTTCTTGCTGCTCTTGGTCTCGGTCATCTCATCCACGATGGTTGCGGTCAGCAGAGATTCCAGCAAACCAACCAGTGCCATGGTGAATGAATAAGGCAGCAGAATCATCAGCGTGTCCCAGGTCCACGAAATATTTGGCAAGTGGAACATCGGCAGAGTGCTCGTTATATTTCCCATATTACCTACCGTTCTTACGTCCAGATGGAACACCACGGTAATAATCGTCATCACGATAATTGCAATCAGTGGAGCTGGAACGCCTTTGAAAAACCGTGGCAAAATATATACGATCGCCAGCGTGCCCGCCACCATCGCATACATTATCCAGTTCGCTCCCGTGAAGTGGGTTAACTGCGCCATAAAGATGAGTATAGCCAGCGCGTTAACAAATCCCGTCAGTACCGAATGAGGCACAAACGTAATAAACCGTCCAACCTTAAATATGCCCAGCAGAAACTGAATAATGCCCGTCAAAATCGTCGCTGCAAAAAGATATTCCACGCCATAATCCTTGACGAGTCCAACCATCAGTACCGCCATGGCACCTGTTGCCGCAGAGATCATGCCTGGTCTTCCACCTGCAATTGAGATCACAATCGCAATCGTAATCGAAGCGTATAATCCGACCATCGGATCAACACCTGCAATGATGGAGAAAGCAATGGCTTCCGGAATTAACGCCAGCGCTACCGTAATGCCTGCCAGCACGTCTCCGCGAATGTTGCCAAACCATTGTTGTTTTAAAGTATTCATATGTTCTTGCCGTTCCTCCTACGTGTATCAACTCAATTTGTCTTATCACCTGATGGGTAACGATACGGTTCATCACTGACCCATTACAACAGACAGCACAAATAGCAGAATGCTGTTCGCAAAATTCATCTAATCGTGGTTAAATAATATCCTTTCTACAGTATAATCAATTCCGCGTACTTCACTGTTCCCAAGCTTGATCTTGGCCTGTACCTCAAATTGCGAATCCGGAATCTTTTAGCATGAGAGTTAGGCTATCCAACATTATTTCTGAACATGCCCCATCCGTTCCTATGTGTTTCGCTTGCTTCCGTCCAAATCCGTTTTCTTTTCCTTGCCTTCAGGGCGTCATGAACAGAGCATGACACCTATAGTTTTCCCCTCTCAGAAAAACTGGGTCCGTTAATGTACTGACCTATTATTATAACTATAGGATGTAATATGTACTAACACTATTAAGCTGAAAAAATAATATCATACCTCTTAAATTCTAATTTTTTTGTTAATTTACTCAAAAATACTCTATTTTGAACAAAATAATACCAAGCAGTTCCCATTGCAGGATATATCAGCGAGGATGTTAGTTATTCACCCTTGTAGATCCCATAAACAAAAAAACCTTGCTTGTTTGGTAACACGGAAGAGTCACCAACCATGCCAACAAGAAAGGTATAAAGAAGCTCTCCCGCTTTATCGCTGATTATGTGCTGATGTATAGTGGTTTCACACAGGCTCCATTGCTGGCATCGTCATTCATGCTTCGTTGCTTCCTTAACTTCAGTTGCATATAACAACGTTCACTTTTTGTTTGGAGTATTTTGGGGCCGACGTGACAACAATGTCGAGTATTCAGTAATAAAAGCCTTATAGCTCGAGCTGACTTCCAGTTTTCGGTACATATTGACCTTTTCCGTAAAGCGATAGACATCCTTGCTCGGAAAATAAATGCTCATTCCTTCTCCCTTGGGGTGTTCAGGAGACTTCATGTTATAAACAACCGCTTTTTGAATTGTTTTTTTGACGCGGTCCGCCTCGGTCTCAGCTTTCATTCTTTTGCCGATCAAGGTAAACAAATCAGCAAGATCCACCAAATCGGCCTCGTCCGCATAATCCTCGGCTTGATCCCGGGCTTTTCTCAAATGACTTATTCCCTTTGTCATAGCTTGGGGCTCTAACAATCTTTTGCTGAATGACTCGACTGCCCTCATAACCTCTTCCATCCGATCCAGTCGAATGATTGATTGCTGAAGGTCCTCCTCTTCGCCGTTTTCCTTCGACTGTTCCAGATATCCTTGAGCAATAGTTCTGCCCAACTCAAGGGTGGAAATCCCGGGCTTTTCTTGAACTGCCTTCAGCATTTTTGTATAATCCCACCCATTCTGATTCGTGTAATCGACAGAGGCAAGCATATATTCCCCATAGTTCCTAAGTGCATAGGCCACCTCCACACTTGCCATTTTGCAATTATCGAAGCCAATGAGTTCAAATTTAATTCCCGTTTCGTTATAGGCGCGTCCAATTCCTTTTTGAAGCTCGGTCAAGCTCATTTTTTTATTTCCATAGTGCTCGTCGCCGCCGTATCCATCGATCGGTCCAAGACCGTGCCCCCAGAACATAAGCACATGCTTCCGAGCTGGATATTCACGGGTTCCCCAGCGAATGAAATCTGTAAGGGAATTGGATGTATCCATATTTTGTGAGCCTGCGTTATCCAGAAGGGCCAACCTCCCCTTTTCAACACGCCATCGTTGATTCAGACCGGACTCAATGGACGAATGGTCCCAGCTTCGAGCCCCTCCTGTCTGAACAACAACATTTACATTGCTGGAAGAGCCTACACTCATCATTTCCTTCAAGTCATCGCTTGCCATATGAAAATCACTTTCCATATCTGAGCCAATCATATAGATGAGAAAGGTGTAATCGGCCTGCCGATCGGATGCTTTTAGTTCAGATATAGGAAGAAACGAGACAAGCAGAATGAACACAAACAGCTGTATTGTTCTTTTCATTGCCATCCCTCCTTGTTTCCGCTCTACACTTTAATATTAGCGATATGCCATAAAGAAAAATAACCGTCTTCATCGGGAGCTTCGTTCTCCAGTACAAAACCAGTAGACTGAAAACACTTCAAACAAGCAGCGTTGTCAGCTTCAATTCCGGCGTACCATTTATGGATCGTTTCCAGTTTGGGAAGCTGCATAGCTTTTTCAACCACTGCTCTGCCGTAGCCCCTGCCTCGAACCGACGGATCGACAACGATGGCAATGCTTCCCGTATTCTGCTCCTCCTGCTCAATCATAATTACACCTACGGCTTTACCCTCCGAGAACGCTACCCACACGTCATAACCAGGATGCTGCTCCACGTGCTGATGCCACTCGTCTAAAGGAAGCATTCCCTCCAAGCGCCGATGAACCTCTGCATCCTTAAACCACTCCTCCAGCATCGCCAGATCTCTTACCGTAAACGGTCGCAAATTGTCAATCACGCTCATTTCATCTCACCTCTTTATCTGTATTTTTGAGCCTGCATATTGTACAGTTCGGCATACCCTGCCCCATTCACCAGCAATTGATTATGAGTTCCCGTCTCCATGATTCTGCCCTGTTCCATATAGACTACATAATCTGCGTGTCGTGCAGTGCTCAACCGATGCGAGACGATGACCACCGTCTTGTTCTTCATTAAATCCCGCATTCGTTGGAACACGTCTTCCTCCATGAACACATCAAGCGCAGAAGATGGTTCGTCCATGATCAGCAATCCGGCAATATCCTTTCTCATAAAAGCACGGGATAATGCAATCCGCTGCCATTCTCCTCCTGAAAGGCTTCTGCCTCCGAATAGCCTGCCTAGCTGTGTATCATATTTTTGCCCCAGCTTGTGGATAAATTCGTCTACTCCGCCCAGCTTGGCAGCTCTTTCGATTATCTTTTGCTCGTTAACAGCCGCAAGATTACCTAGTCCAATATTGTCCCGAAGATTCATTTCATAGCGCACAAAATCCTGGAATACGGCCGTAGCCTGTGTCCGATAGGCAGCGATATCATATTCGCACAGCGGAATACCGTTGTAAAACACCACTCCTTCATTAGGATCAAAGAAGCGCAGGAGCAGTTTGACAAGCGTGCTTTTACCTGACCCGTTTTCACCGACCAACACGGTCACTTTTCCAGCAGGGATGATAAGCTCTGGGATATCCAGAACAACCTTGGTTTCATCATACCGGAAACGGACCCCTTCCAGCCGGAAGCCCTCTTTGACAGACACCGCCGGAGGGCATGGGCCTGACTCCATTTCATTCTCGCTATAGAGAAAGGAACGAATCTTCTCCAGATGTCTGGCTTCTCTAGGACCAATCGCAAAAGCTGCAAACAATTCATTCATTCCCTCATTCAACTGAATAGTGGCGCCAATAAATAAAAAGATGTCCCCTGCTGTGAAGTGGCCGGAAAGCGCATGTCCAACTAGATATATAATGATGAGACCGGCGGCCAGCGACTGGAGCACAGACCACAATAATTGATGGAGAGCCAGTTTCCGTTGGTCGGCTGAAAGTGTAAGCAGAAGCTCTCGTGATGTGTTCAGATATCTCTCCTTAAAAAAAGGAACAAGACCAAATACCTTCAGCTCTCCGGCTGTTTCAGGCCTGAGCGGCGTACCAGCGTAATACTCAGCACGCCGCCTTAATTCCTGGACCTCCTCGCGTCCTTCAAAGGTAGCGTTGTTGAGCTTCGCTTCCCAATACAGCTTGGGAACGACCAACGCCAGCAAGACAATCGGGGCCCAGGGAGCGATCGTTCCAATCATTATACTCCCGGCTGCAATCACGACCAGTCCTCCGATGGTCTGAGAAATAATCGTTAACCACATTGTAACGAAGTATTCGTTATATTGAATAACCCGAGTTTTTGTATGGAACCCTGCCTTTTCAAAAGGAGCAATATCCGGAATCGACATTGCTTTGCTGATCAACAACTCATCAATATGTGCTTGAAGTTTTGCAGTCAACAGGCGTTTGTGCATCTCTGATACGGGTTGGAGGGCATCCACAACTAATGTTAGCCCAATATACAACAGCACCATCCAAGCCAGCGCATCCCATGATGCAAGAACAAACGGCTGCTCAGCCAATCTGTCAATGATCTTGGCACTCAGCCACACAAGCAGCGGACCAAGCAATGCCTCAAGCACTTTAATGGCAAAAACGGTACACACTTTTACTGGCGAGCATGTCCATAACAAGGACAGTCCAAACAAAACGGAGGAAGCCATATGTCGTCGCCTGGCTGTGATTCGTTGCAATGCTATCACTGGATATGCTCCTCCCCTTGAAAAGATTTTCCCTGCAAACGGAACATGGTGGCATACTCCCCATTTTTGCACATTAAGGCCTCATGGCTACCTTCTTCCACAATACAACCATTTTTCAGGACAAGTATTCGATCTGCTAGTTTAACCGTGCTGAACCGATGAGAAATCATGATCACCGTTTTACCTTTTGTCATTTTTTGAAACTGATTGAAAATCTCATATTCAGCCCGAATGTCAAGGGACGCAGCCGGTTCATCCAGAATGACCAGACCTGCTTGACGAACCATCGCTCTGGCTAACGCCACGCGTTGCCATTGTCCACCTGAGAAATCAGTACCTCCCCATTCGGGGCCCAAGAGGGTTTCGATTCCATGAGGCAGCGCCGAAACGATCTGGTCCAGCCTTGAATCTTGAAGTGCCTGATTTATCTCCCTGTCGCTCAGTTGTGTGTTCGGGCTGCCGATCATAATGTTCTCGCGCAGGGATAACTCGTATTTTCCGAATTCCTGAAAAACAACCGAGATATGCTCTCTCAGCTCCCTGACATCAAACGAGCGAATATCCACCCCGTTGATTTTAATCTCGCCTTCGCAAAACTCATAGAAGCGGCACAACAGCTTGACAAGTGTCGTTTTACCCGACCCATTGGCGCCAACAATCGCGATGCGCTCCCCGGGCGATATGCTGAAACTGATATGGTCAAGAACCCAGGGGGAACGTTTATCTTCACTCTCATAAACATCCTCAGCATAGTCGTGGACTTCGTCCTCGTTTTCGTCATCAATTTCCTCACTGTCCAGGTCCAGGTCGAAATCATCAGCTGCTTCCTCGGAAGCAGCACTCTCCTGTTCCTGGTAAGGATACTTGAAGCTTACTCCCTTGAATTCTATAGATAGGGGGCCAGCATTCACTGGAATGGGATGTGAAGGCTTCTGGATATCTTCCTCTGCATTCATAAATAAGACGAAATCATTTCCCATTCTCCAGATATCAATCGTGTCTGCCCCTTCCTTGGCAATCTCTCTTAAGGAAACAGACAATTGAAACACAGCCCCTAAATACAGAGCAATATCCCCCAGCGAAATCGAGCCCGATCCAGATTGACTTACTACCCAAAAGTATGCTCCTCCTGCCACCATACCCGAAAAAAGACCGGTAAAAACCGTTCCTTTGGCGCTTTTGGCCTGGATCATTCGAAATTGTTCATACAGCAGAGCAAACGTGTGTTGATAGATGTTATGGAAATGGCTGCCCAAACCAAACAGGCGAATTTCCTTGGCGGCACGTCGACTAATCACGAGGCTTCGAGTATAATCCAATCTTCTTCTTATAACTGCATATTCTTTGGCATATTGCCATTCCATCTCGTTGTAACGGTTCTGCATGAACGCAAAAGGAGCGGTTGACAGCACCAGAATGATGGACAGCATCGGAGAGAGCACGGCAATCAGCATAATAATACCAATAGCTGAGAACACAGACGTGCACATACTTGCGCTGAAGTTCAGGAGCTGTGCAGGCAACCAATTGGAGCGATCCCGCAGCGCTTCCAGCCGGTTTCGGTGTTTCTCCTCTTCAAAAAAGCGCATGCCGGGAATACGTTCGAAGGCATCCAACAAAACACTGTTCACGGTAATGACGGATCGCTCCGATAGCAGCATTTTAAGCCAGGTTTGTGCGGCGTTCACGATGCTAAGCAAGACCAGACTACAAGCATAGACAATAGACCACCGTGCCGCGTATGATCCTAATCCGTTTGGCGCAATTCCATCGATGATTTGTTTAGAGGCATAGAGCTGAAGTGCTGGAACAGCACCCTCAATGAATATGAACAAAATGATTAGCAAGGTTAACACCGGACCAGATTGCCATAACATTCGCACAAGCAAATGGGTCGTTTGCCGTGTTCGTTGTGCTCTGCTGCACCGTTCTTCATGATCAAACATGTGTTTCTCCATTCTTCTGCACCTTTATCATCGAAATGTCCTTGGATCAGGCATGAAAATACAAGCGTTTCTTCTCATTCATATTGACCTCCTCAATGTCTCCGAGCATCCTTGCCGGAGAAGGTCTGGAGCGGTTGAGCACATGTTCTTTGCCACGACTCATCTCCTGCAGCCAGATCTCCAAGTCGATAACAGAGCGCATATATTGGTAACCCATACCCAAATCATTATTCGGGTCCTCCGAACGGATCGCCATAGCGACTAGATGTTTCCACCACGATCTCTGGTCAATAATCCCCAGTTCCGTAACATACACACGCTTTCCGCTCGCGAACAATTGCAAAATATGCTGGCGGTCATTCAAAAAGCTTTTCCTGGCCATATGGGCATAGGTTGTTTTGGAAGACCTGTTATAGACATACGAAGGCAAGATATCTGTGAATGCTTTTCGAAGCAACAGCTTGGAACCGGCATAGCTTTCTTGCTCACCCTTGAGGAGATCAAAGTGCTGCTCTGGCGGAACCGAGAACGAAAACTCGATTATGCGCCTGTCCAGAAACGGATGATACGCAGGCAAGGTCACACCTACAGCATCCATGTATCTTGCACGAGGCCACAGAAAGTCGTAATGATAACGCTTCCCCCAGTAGTTTAGCGGCCTGCTTTTGCGATATCGGTGAACCTCCTCCGCATTCATCTGCCGTTCTCTCTGGAGATGTTCATTGGTAAAGAATTCGGGCAAGTCATATTCTGTATCCGACCATAACAGCTTGTAGTACCATTTTTCACCAAAATAAGGCAAGAATGGAGCCAAACCATATTGAAATCCCTTTTTCAGCATAGGTCCTACTCGATTGCCAGCCCATTCCCGAAGTTCACGAATACCTTCCCGATAACGCTTTTGCCGGAAATAAGAATCAATGACAGCAACTTCGCCGCTATATACAAAGTCTCCGCCTTCACCTGTCAAAACGGCAGCAGTCCGAAATTGCCGAGCCAGCACCGTAAATGTCTCATTCACAAGCGAATTGGCTCGAGGGTCTGGACCATCCACAAACCATAGCGGGTCCCTGCCAATTTCGGCATTGGGTATTCTGGCCGTTTCGTCCGCATGAATGATCAAGCCGGGAATGCGCAGATCCCTCATCATTTTTTTGACGAGATCCTTATCATGGCTTGGCATCATATCCGGTTCCGCAAAAGAAATGTTAACAGCCAGAATCTGCTCTTGGTTCCCGCTGGCAATGGCGGCAGCTACAACCGCGGCTGAGTCGAGCCCTCCGCTCAATTCAACCATTCGTTTGTTGCCATTAAAGCGTTCCTGGGTCACCTGCTCCAGCAATTGACGAAATTGGGGGACAGCATCTTCCGTGAGCTGTGGCTTGCTTGTCAGTTCCCGCATTCCCCAGTAGCTTTGAACTTTCACCTGGTGATTGTTCCACCAAGCAATGGAGGCTGTGGGAAGCTTGCGAATGCCTTTAAAAAAAGTCCGCTCTTCCAGTCCGTTCTCCCCTACAGCAAAGCCAGAAGTCGGATACATTCGGCACACGTCTTCATCGACCTCAAAAGGAATATCCTGAAGCAACAAAAGCACGCGTAGATCATTGGCAACAAACCATTCATTTCTTGGGCTAATCCAGTAATAAACGGGTCGGGTTGCATAGCTATCCGTAGCAACAATTAAACTGCTTCGTTTCTGGTCCCAGTACACCAGTGTAAATTCCCCTTGGGACTTGCATAGTTGATATTCAGGTTTCTCTTGCAGCAAACGATACGCCTGCTCCTGCTGATCAGATGAAAGGGACGGGAAATCATCGGCATGGGCTTGCAGCTCGCCGCTGGCCCAGCCATCCAGAATGATGGGAAAATCAAGACGGATATCCGCCGAAGTACTGGAAGCCTGTGCTCCATAACCGTAGGAGAGCGTTGCTAAATGGAACGTATCTTCCGTATAACCATTCACACCGGTAACCCTTGCCCACCTTTTAATTGAATCCATCCAATCCAACCAAATACTTTGATTTTGGCCTTGCATAGCGATCCATATCTTCATCCCAGAGATAGCACCCACCTCTCGGCATATTCGCTCATATTATATATTTTCAATACCTTCAAATCATTTCCTTTATGATTGGGGTCAATGGTCCGACCGTCTTCCAGACGCACCCATGCGTGAGAGAACAGTTTTTCATCTATCTTTTTCACACCGATCAACAAGTCACTTTCATAGCCAGCACTGAACAAAATGGCCTGAACTGTCATAGCTATGGATACACATGAGGTGATGAGATGATCATTTTCATCCATTTCATACATCATCTGCCCCAGTCTGCACAATTCGTCCGTCTCAATCCGATTCGCTTCCCTTCGGCCTGCGCTTACATGAAGAGGGTACATATGTATTGCAATTTTTTCATAAGCATCCACAAAATCCGTCTCCAGTAGTAACAGGCGGACAAAAGCATGAACCGTTGTGAAATACACCTTGTTATGGATAGGAATGGCCTTACTCATGAGACATCGACCTTGACCAGTTTTTTAGCCGAGAGTTCCTGAATTGCATTTTGCAAAATAACGGTTAATTCTGCTTCGGATTGATCAAATTCGCTTTTCCATTTACTCAGAATTTGGTTGAACTCCCTTGTTCCAGTCTCCAGTTCCAGCCACAGCTCCATCAACGCGCCCTCGAGCCCAAAATATTCACCGTTATTGATGTCCAGCACGATACATTCCTCACTTAATGACGTGGTGGCAGTTTCCTCGCTTCGGGCAATTTTCATGCCTGCAACCCCTCTCTGCAAGGTAATATGTAGTATATGGAAATGACTAGAGAGAGCCGCAAGGCCCTCTCTGGTGAACTTATAATGCCTTTGAAATTAACCACGTTTTACTCCACGACCGAATTTTCCATCTCCCGGCTTACTTTTCTTGGAGAGAGTTACTGTTAGGAAAGCACCATAACTCTTCAAAGGAGCCATTTGAACTTTACGCATATACTTCACCACCCCTCTACTTGAAATATATTACATTTTTAATATATCATAGAAATAATGGGTTTTGTCCGAAGACAATCCCCAATAACCGCCAAGATTCCACAAACCTGCTTTTTACGGTTATTTTACGGTCCGAAAAGAAAATAATACATACGAGGTGCATATCATGCTGAACGTAATTCTGGTAGACGATCATAAAGCATTCACCTGTGGAATGAAGCTCATTTTGGAACAAAACCATATGAAGGTAACCGTACTTCATTCAGCCCTTGAAACGCTGGACTTCATAAAAGAGCAGGCCAATGCAATAGACCTTTACCTGTATGACTTGTCTATGCCGGACCTCAACGGGATTGAACTGGCAACTAAAACGATGGAGATCATTCCTGATGCAAGAATCATGCTTTTCTATTCCCAAGAGGATATGATTCAGCTGTTTCAAATGTCCGTCCAAGCAGGCATCCGCGGATTTATCGACAAGTCTTTTTCAGCACAGCAGGTGCTCACAAGCATTTCCATGTGCATGGAAGATGCGGTTGTCTTTTCTCTGGATTTCTTTAAATCGATTCTCACTCCGACAGCTTCCTTTAACGCGCCTGAAACTATGCTGACCGAGTTCGAAATTAAATTGCTACAACAGGTGGCCAAAGGAGAAACCAATAAACAAATTGCGGAATCTCTTTTTATGTCTACTCGAAATGTCGAATATCATCTGGGGCGTGTTTATCGAAAGTTGAGGGTCAGCTCCAGAAGTTATGCCGTTCATAAATGCAAGATTCTTAAATTGATATAAGTCCACGAGAGGTGCCTAATCCGTACCCATTTTGGAAGCATGCATGGATTCAGCCGGAATTATATTAGCTTTCATCGCTCACGTATTGTTAAATACTGTCCTGAATATGGCATTCTCCAATAAACGGGTAAAAATAAAGCAAGACCCGCAAAGATCCTTTACCAGGATCTTTTTGCGGGTCTTGCTTTTATGCTAGAATCTTCCTGATTTGAATATCGAATAGAGCAGGAAAGCCACCATCAGAATCGCCACCAGGAAACCAATCTCAATGACCGGAATATCCCACAGCATCGTGGACTGATGACTGATCGACGAACCGATAATCAGGCCCACCATGATGATACAAAAGGCGAGCAGCACGATACTGAAGGACAGCCGATTACTGATCTGATCCATTCTGCGCATGAGTGCATCCAGTTCAGGGACACTGATCTCCAGCCTCAGCTTGCCTTTGCTAATAATGGATGATAATTGCCTTAACTGCCCTGGCAGACCAATGACACTCTCGGCCATATCAGCCGCACTGCGGAACAAGCGATTCTTGATTCTTCCGGCGCTAAAACGTTCCTTGATCAGCTTACGGCCAAAGGGCTCGGCCATATCTACAATGCTCAATGAAGGATCAAGATGTTCAATCACACCTTCCATCGTAAGCAACGATTTACCGAGCAGCAGAATATCCGCAGGCATGACAACCCGGTGCCTCTGAGCTACGCCGAACAAGTCATTCAACGCCTGACCCACACTGATCTTGGAAAAGGGAATATCGTAATATTTGCTACGCAACTTGTCCAAATCCACATGAAGACCACGCAGGTCCATGTCATCTGGCATCATGCCGAGCTTCTCAATCGCCCGGATCATACTGTCTGTATCTTTGCGCATTAACCCAATAATAAGCGAAGCGAGCTGCTGTTTCATCTCATCACTCAGACTGCCCACCATACCGAAGTCTATAAAGGCAAGACGTCCATCCTTTAATACCATCAGATTGCCCGGATGTGGGTCAGCGTGAAAGAATCCCTGAATAAAAATCTGATTTAATAATGAATCCACCAGCCGCTCGGCAATGTTATTCAGATCATGACCGCGTCTGACCAGTTCTTTACGATCATTGAGTTTGATACCTTCGATATACTCCATAGTGAGCACACGGGACGAAGTCTGATCCCAGTAAATTGTCGGGATTTTCACCTTGTTGTCCTGTTGGTATTGCTGTGCAATCTTTTCCGCATATTCTTCGACCATTTGCGGAATCTGATATTGCTTCACCCATTCCCAGCGCTTCTCGGCCATGGCTGTCAGTTCACGCAAGATATCCAGGTCACGCTGCACAATACGCGATATGCCCGGCCGCTGAATCTTGTGGCTACCAATTCACCGCTTTGAAGTTTGCCCAGATGTACCTGTCCAATGCTGGCCGCAGCTACAGGGGTATCCTCGAACCGGGAAAAGATCTCCTCCAGCGGTGTATCCAATTCCTGTTCCAAAATACCCCGTGCCGTCTCGGACGAGAACGGCGGGACCTGATCCTGCAACTTCACCAACTCACGAATGACAGACTCAGGCAACAGATCTGCCCTTGTGCTTGCGAGTTGCCCCAGCTTAACGAAAGCTGGCCCCAGCTCCTGCAGCACAAGCCTGATGCGTTCACTCAGCGTTTTGGTGGTGTGTGCTTCACGCGACATCCACCGTCTGGGCAGAGCCAGTAACTGGAACAAACCCAGCTCCTCGACCATATAACCGAAGCCATGACGCACGAGCGCCATGGCAATTTCACGGTATCTGCCGACATGTTTGATTCGCACTGCCATCTACTCGATCTCGTTTCCTTTGAGAGGAGGAGGAACTTCAAGTGGAGCTGGGGATTCATCAGGTTGAAGCTGTGGTGAGTGGCCCAGTTCGGCAAGTTTTTTCTCCAGAACGGCAACGCGCTGTTCCAGACTGGTTACATCACTTTCGGATGCCACACCAGCTTCCTGAAGCACACGCTTGACCTGTTCTTGAATCATTCTCTTGAACTGGCCTTGCTCTTCATCGCCCCGTTCCAGCAGGCGTTCAACCAAAGCTTTGGATTCACCGGGCGCAAGTTCCCCGCGCTTGACCAAATCATCCACGGTTTTCTCAATTTTTTCTTTGCTTACGACAGTAAGACCAAGCCCTAACGAGATCGCCTTTTTGAACAAATCGCTCATTTTTGTCATCCTCCTCTTCGTTGATCTCTATATTATACCCCTTACACTCCGCATGCAAAAATGTCAGTTCGATCAGACGTAACGTGCAGCCCATTTGCCTGCTTGCAGAAGTAACTTGCGGTACGTTTCGTGTGCAAAAGACGGTACATGGTGACCTGGCATCAGATAAACAATACGTCCAATACCATATCGATGAGCCCAAACCGCAGGCTTTGGTCCATCTTCAGATTGATATTCCAGCAATATCTTCGTTTCGGCAAAAGAACCAAACTCGAACTGATACGGCTCTTCTTCCATTGTGAAATTCGAAATGCCCTCCGTCACGGGATGGCTTTCCGCCGTTACAGTGAATTCAAGCGGTGCATACGCCGGATGATGCAGGAACTTGGCACCGATCATCTGTTTGAGCTCATAACGATTTTGGAGCGAAATGCCGTTATGTATAATGACCAGTCCACCTCCATTACTTACATAGGACAACAAACCTGCTGTCTGCTGTGGAGAGACTTTACCCTTCCAATCGTCCATGTATGAGATACATACATCAAATCCGGTTATATTTTCTTGCAGCAGCATATTCCGGTTCTCACTGCACTGCACAGTCATAGTATCATGGAAAATTCGGCTAATCTCCGCATCCACCCCCTGAAGCGGGTGCCAATCCGGATGTGTATAATCACCAAGTAGTAATGCTTTTTTACGATGATCCATTCCATCAATCTCCTTTCTTGTTCACCTCACTGTATCAATCAACTACCAGGGGAGCTTCTCTCCCTTGTAGTCCACATATGCGGGCTGATCTCCTTTAAACTGTTCATGGCGGTCGATAAGTACTGCGATATGCTGTGCAGATTGCTCGGGCGTGAGATCCGCAGCAACATCCAATTCGCCCCTCATATAACTTTGTACCCAACCGGGATGCACAAGCATCACTTGTCCGCCTTCATTCTTCAGACCATTGTGCACAAGACGGGCCTGCATGTTCAAAGCAGCTTTGGACATACAATAGGCATACCACCCATCCCGACTGCATTGCTCTATACTTCCAGCCTCGGAAGAGATATCAACAATCAGCTTGACCTGTCCTTGAAGAAGGAGGGGTAACAGGGAATGAGTCACACGCAGTGTACCTAAGGTGTTCACATTAAATACTTCAGCCATCTCCGCCATATTCAACGGCCCGCGGATATGATCCGTAATACTTCCTAGTATAGCCGCATTATTGATCAGCATATCCAGATGATTCGTATCCAGCTTCAATGTCTCCGTGAACAGAGCTACCGACAGGTCGTCCGCGATATCCAGTTCGATGGCGCGCAGATGGTCAGGATATCCTTCTGCAAGCTTACGAATTCCCTCGGAATCTTCCACGTCCAGACCGGCCGCATACACAAGATACCCTCTCTTCAGCATCTGTGCCGTCAAAGCCAATCCCAATCCCCGGGCAGCTCCCGTTACACATACGGTTCTCATCATGATGTCCCTCCCTCGCATAATGATTCTATTCTTTTATTCATTCCACATATTCATCTGAAAACCTTTAATTCAGAATCGGATCGCCAACTTCACGACCAAAGACTCATTAGGTAAAAGAAAGATTAGAGCCATTCTGCTTATTGAATTCAGCTATCTATTTGAGCTATAAAAAGCTGCTATTATCCCTACATATCTCGCTCCTGCCGATAGACTAGACAGTGCTCCACCCATCTTCGAGCGGCTGCCGGATAAGAGCCCAGATGAACGTGCGTATACCCCGCCACAATGTTGCCTGCGGCATATCCCTCTTGCTTCAAGCCAAGTAATCCCTTGGTCTCATACGCATAAGGGATCGTTTCTTCATCACGATAGGTCATTGTGGAATAATGAAATTCATGACCCCGAAGTACTTCACCCTTTTTCAGCAAAAAGGAATCCTGAACGCTACTGGCTTCACGGTATCCAAGCGCAGCCCGCTTCTTCTGCATCTGCACCTGTGCGGGGATAATCCCCGCCATGTGGAAGGTGGCACCCTCGCGGTCGGTCAACGTTTCTCCAAGCACCATGTAACCACCACACTCGGCAAATAAAGGCATGTTGGATTGTGCTGCCTGTCGAAGTCCTTCCAAGAACCCTTGGTTACCGGCAATCTCTGCTGCAAATTCCTCAGGAAATCCACCACCCAAATAGATGCCATCCACATCCATTGGAATATCTTCACCAGCGAGCGGACTGAAGTATTGTAATCGGGCCCCGGCTGCTTCGAGCAATTCCAAATTATCGGGGTAATAGAAATTAAATGCTGCATCGCGCGCAACGGCAATAACAGGCCGTACCACATATGGTACATGTCGATTATTAACGTTGGTCACTGAATCGGAATGTGAATCGTAATTTGAGCCTGATTCAGCCTGATCTGAATCCGTGTGGGCAGTGGTTGAAGGGCTCATTTCTTCTACATTTAGCGGCGGGGCACTTGCTGCCAGATCCAGCAGAAGATCCAGATTGGTGCCTTCCATCAGCACATCGGCAGCACGTTGGAATAATGGTTCCAGTTCGCCGCGCTCAATGGCAGGCACCAGTCCCAGATGTCTCTCCGGGATAGACATGTCTTCGTCCCGCTTCAGCCAGCCAACCACCGGAATGCCACACATCTGCTCAATGGCTTTTTTCACAATGGTATAATGACCCACACTTCCACAACGGTTGACAATCACTCCGGCAATATGTAATTCAGGCTCCAACTGTTGAAAACCTAATACAATCGCAGCTGCACTACGAGCCATGCTGCGTACATCCACGACCAGGATCACAGGGGTTTGCGTGACCAGAGCAATCTCTGCAGTTGAGCCTGTATTGCTGAGTGGATCTTTGCCATCGTAGAGGCCCATAACGCCCTCAATAATGGATATATCGTGTCCCGCCGATGCCTTCCTGAACGTATCTCTCACATACTCAGGCGATGTCATCCATGCATCCAGATTACGTGACGGTCTGCCCGTGACGGCGGTATGGTATGTCGGATCAATATAGTCCGGGCCGCATTTGAACCCTTGTACACTCAAGCCACGCTGAGCTAGTGCTCTCATTAGCCCCAAAGTTACTGTCGTTTTCCCTGCACCACTTCCGGTGCCTGCAATGATCAGTCGGGGTCTGGCGTTACGATCTGCAATGGTCATCGTCATATTCACCTTTTCTTCGAGATAACAGAAACTTCTGATCGAAGCACTATCAAGGATGTACATTCGTGTTTTAGTTGTAACGTATACATTCTATAATCTAAACAAAACCGCATCATATAGCGATGCGGTTAAGCTTAATGCACACTTTTTATTCATGAAGCGACGCCAAAAGCTTTTTGTCGAACTGATCTAAAAGCAGGCCACTAATCTCTAATCTTGACCGCACGCCCTGCTGCAAAGTAACGTCCAAGCTCAACGATGAGTGCTCCCATCTTCTCTTCCTCCGGAATGACCAGTGCCTCAATGCCTTCTTCACGCATGGAGTTTGCGGTAACTTTACCTACAGACGCCGGAATTACACCTTGTCTGAAGGCTGCAAGCAACAGCTCAAGCTTGTCCTGGGAGGCCGCATATTGCGTCAGAAATCTGACCTGCGGCCCACTTGTGAACGCAACAGCATCTACTTCGAAATTTAGAATTTCATTCAATAACTGTTCCAGTTCTGCCTCTTCTGGCGGTACATGGCGGTAAGGAAGCACTTGTCTGACGATTGCACCTTGTTCTTCCAACCATGCAACGAGTTTGGGAGCTGTCTCCCCATGAAGCTGCAACATAACTTTTTTCCCTGCGAGATCATGTGGGTTGAATTCTCGAATGAGCCCGTCCGTACTACCGTCATCATCTCGTACCAGCGGTGTTAACTTGCGCTTTTTGAGCGCATTCACCGTCTTGTATCCCCTTGCCGCAATTGAGGATTCCGATAATACATCCAACAATTGGCCTGCCACTTCCATATCCTCAGCCATTTCAAATAATGCATCCAATCCCATACCCGTAGTTAATACCGCCCAGTCTGGCGGGTCTGATATCCAGGATACCAGCCCATCCCTGATACTCCGATCATCCAGGAATACGGTCCCCTGTGCCGGTCGCACAAGCGGGATTCCACCCATTTTTTCAACCAGTACGGACATTTCTTTCGACTTTCGTGGTCCTGTCAATGCTACACGCACACCTGCCAAATGTTGAGCCATTCATGTTCCCCCCGTTAGTTCAGCCGAATGTTCATCAGTCTGACTACAGTATACAGGGTACTTCTGCGAAGGGAAACTGTGCTTTCCCTCTTTTTGCCCGTTCATCTATAAGGATTTTTGATGGAATGCATCAGGAAGGCTGGAGTTCTCCGCCATGAGAATCTTTCC
Source organism: Paenibacillus sp. 37 (assembly GCF_008386395.1). NCBI lineage: Bacteria > Bacillati > Bacillota > Bacilli > Caryophanales > Paenibacillaceae > Paenibacillus > Paenibacillus sp. 37. Next base: position 6,532,877 of record NZ_CP043761.1, read on the forward strand.
GCCTTTTCTCTCCATCCTTCTCCGAATCAGCCGATTTTTGTTCCGGCTCATGTTTCTCTTTCTTGGACTGGTCTCCCGATCTCTGTTGGGTAGATTCTTTTTTATCCTTTTTGCGAGGACGAAGGAAAAGAAACAGCACAATAGGGAACAACACTTCAAAAACAATGGCAATCCATGTCCATTCCCGAGTGAAGCGATTGAGCTGAATGGCATTTCGGAAGAACCAGAATGCACAGACAAATCCGACGAGGGCAATCGGGCCTGTCAATACCTTTCCCGATACGTTCGAAATCATTCGCTTCAATCCCCAGCAGACAAAGTACAGGTCAAATGCAATCTTCGTGATCATGGTAGGCAAGGTTGCCGCTGCCAGCGCAAGGTCAAACCGATCCAAGAAGTCACTGATTTGCAATTGTCTTGCCAGTTCATAGGAGGGATACACCAACCTTGAAGCGATAGGAACTCCAATGGAGGTAATGGTCTCAACAAGGATTAGCATCATCAACAAGGCTGACAATATAATGCCTGACACAACCGACTTAAATCGAAAATCACTGCCCTTGATAACAAAAGGCAATGCAATCATCTCTCCGTAAAACGAAAATATGTACCAACTCCCCTTGCCAACTCCCGCAACATCAACGTGAAAATACGGCATCAGGTTATCCATATTGATCTGTTGAATGAGCATGAAAGGCACAATCACGGAGTTTAAGAGAAACAATGTCACATACAACTCCGACATACCGATCAAGGAGCCGAGCCCACCTCTGACGATAAAAACTCCCATAACGATCAGTGATAACGCAATGATGGAGATCGGTGTGGTCTCTAACAACGTTATGCTGATATAATCACCCGTTAACCGGATATCCCTCGCAAACACAAAGAAAAAAAATAGAATGTACATCAATCCTGCGAGCCTTCCCAAAAAGGGAAATCGCCCAGCAAGGGCTTGAAATAGATCCTGATCCGGAAATCTCCGCTGAACCCGACTTAACATCCACATGGATGCGAGCATCACCACGACTACAGGTATGTACGAGAGATAAGCGTGTTGTTCCGCATAGTAGATAGCTTGCGCGTGTGGCTGAATTAACGTACCTGAAATACTGAGCAGCAGTACGAGCAGGATCATTTGACGGTGTGTCACTCTCTGATTCATGAATTACCTCCTTTCCCTCTCGCGAATTCGCAAACCGAATGTTTGCTGTCCATAGCTTATGGCATTGGCAGTAAGCGCTGGATAACGTGGCTTATCCATACCGACACATATAAGGTTTTACTCAGATGGGTTACATAGAACCAAATGCCCGTCCCCAATAAAATCAGGCCATAAGATAGCCATCGATTAATGACAGCCGCTTGTTTCAAATGTCTGAAATCCATGATGATCACCACGATCGCCATGGCCAAGTAGGTATATAACAGCGGCTTAATCATGCACAATGTCCTCCTCCACTACGCCGATAGGTTTATTGCTCACCCCTACATTTTCGATAATGACATGGGGGGTAACCGTTACCTTGACTTCAGGATATATGTCATTCCATCGATCCTTCATTTTGTCCCACTCCGCTGGCAAATGTTGATGAATGGACCGCCCAACTCCAAGAATGTCGGCGTGGTATTTCTCCTGCACCAGACGGACACCTTCGTCGATGTCCGATTTGATTTTCTCGTGAATCGCTTCATTTAACTTCACAATCTCGTTCTCACGCCGATCACCATAATTGGATTCGTTATCTACAAGAACACCCTTTGCATATAGCTCAATGTTCACGACCACCTTGTCATCTTTGATATATGGATGTAGTGAGGCGTTGTTCTCGTTCAGCTTGATGAATATATTTCCTTCTCCGCCAGGGGCTTTGACCATAATTTCTGGCGCATTGGCCTCTCCCATAGCCAGAATCAATGCATCTGCTGGAGCCTTATCAATCATGCCAACCAGCTTGTCTTTTTTGAAAATGGCCAATCCATCCAACTTAATGTTTGATTTGGGGTCCTTCCAACCTTCTGGAACATTGCTCACTTTCGAAGCAACCGGCAGGAATGGATCCACACCATCACTAAGAATGGCATCAATAAATGTTTTAAGTGATCGTGGATTCCGCATGTTTAGGAAGCACAACTCGCGCACCATCTCGGATGGGAACTTCTCTATAGGGGCATCCGTATCCATGACTTTATATGCCGCGCCTTTCGTCACAACTGGTAATGCAGAGAATCGGTTGAGCGGGTAGCGTGTAAACAAATCAAGCATCGGAGCCACGCCGTCCCGGGCGAGATCCTCTCCAATAAGCATGGTACGGCGGTGTGCATAATAAATCTTTCGTGAGAGTGATTTTTGGCCTTCAAGTGTAGTCCCTCTGAGTGTCTTCGCGGTATTGGACAACATGAACCACGATTTATCCCCGCTTGTCCCCCCGCCACCTCCAGAACTCCCGGTAGAACCGGATTGGCCAGGCAGAGCAATCTGGAGACTGGATCTGTAATTGTCCTGCTCCTTATCAACAGCTATACCAATCACAAAGGCAATATCATTAATTTCCTTACGATCCCAACAGCCTGCTATGAAAATGGTACATAGCAGTAACATCAACACATTGCGGAATTTACGAATAAGAAACATGGGTTCACCATCCTTCCTCAGCTTCAGGCGAACCATTGATCTTGTCTTTCATCCGTTTCTGGTTATCCTGAACCGTAGAAGGACGATTGATCATTTTCCACCATGGCACACGAATAAGAATATCCTTGGTATCTGTCTTACTGTACGGGCTAAGACCTGACAGATAAGGTACACCAAACGAAGTCATCTGTGTCAGATGCACCGAGATCAGGACCAAGCCGATGACGATACCATATAGTCCAAGCATACCCGCCAATAACATGATCGGAAATCGCAATAGGCGTACGGTAATCGCAAAGTTAAACCGCGGTATCGTAAAGGAAGCTATGCCTGTCATGGATACGATAATAACCATCGGTGCAGACACAATCCCCGCCTGAACTGCGGCCTGCCCGATCACGAGCGCACCGAGAATACTGACTGCTTGACCAACTGTTTTCGGTAACCTGACCCCCGCTTCACGGAGGGCTTCGAACGATAGCTCCATGATGAGGGCTTCCACCAAAGCCGGGAAAGGGATGGCTTCACGAGCCCCGGCAATACTGAGTATCAGTGTCGTAGGTAACATATCCTGATGAAATGTGGTAATGGCGATATACAGCGCTGGAAGGAAAAGTGCAATAGCTACGAACAGAAACCGTATCCAACGCAACAGATTACTGATGAAGAATCGTTCATAGTAATCCTCACTGGCCTGAAGCATCTGCCACATCGTGACTGGCGCAATTAACGCAAAGGGAGTACCGTCTACTAAAATGGAAAATCGTCCTTCCAACAAGTTACCTGCTACTGTATCCGGGCGCTCGGAATAGTGCATCTGTGGGAATGGAGAATACGGGTGGTCTTCAATCAGTTCCTCAATATAACCCGTCTCCAGAATGCCATCGATCTTTATTTTTTCCAGACGTTTCTTAACATCTTGAATCGTTTTTGGATCGGCAATACCTTCCAAGTAGGTCAGCACAATATCTGTCTTGGTGTCTGTTCCAAGAGTCATACTCACCATCTTGAGAGCAGGTGTTTTCAGCTTGAATCGCAATAAGGCCGTATTCACACGGAGCGTTTCAGTAAATCCCTCCCGCGGTCCCCGAATCACGGATTCCGTCTGCGGTTCCTCCACACCACGTCTGACGCCACCTTTGACATTGAACATCCAGGCTTTGTTACTTCCATCGACCACCAGAAGTGCGGAGGATGCCAGCACCCCTTCTGTCGCAGCAGCCCAAGTATCCACTCGCTTCACCTGTGTCAGCTCAACGGTTGTATCATCCAGTGGAACATCAGGTTCATCTGTACGCTGCTGCACCAGCCCTTGAATAATCGGCCGCAGCATGTGTTCCTGGATATCAGCCGAATTAACAATACCTTCGATGTAGACGAGAAGTCCTTTCACTTCAGGCGTAATCATGACGTTGCGAAAAACCACATCCGAGCATTCGGAGAAGATCTCCTTTACCGCCTGAATCTGAATTTCATGTACTGCACTAATCGGCTGCCGAAGAAAAGGCGGGGACGGCAGTCCTAAAGGAATATGTTTTTTTTCTTCTGAAGCTCGTCCCGGTTGTCGGGACTTGTGTTTCCCAGATGTTTTGTCCGCCATATGCCGCCCCTCCGTTCTTGTTTTTATACAAGGTAGCTTGTGCCAGACAGCTGGGAATTATGTGGTCTTTTTTGCAAAATTACGATTAAATTCTCTGAGTACAGACAGCAAAAAGGCCTCTGTATTTAACAGAGACCTCTGGGATGTTCCAAGTTCTATAGGTACTTATAAGTTAATCCGCAAAATAATCTTCAGGCACATAACGAATCTCCGACTTCGCATAGATGCTTAGCGTGTGACTCTCCCTGTCGTACACAACCCGCTCACCTTCTACGTAGTACCAGTGTTTCAAAAGGGGCTGGTCCTTACGTTGGACGAAACGAAATACGTTCAGTTCTTGTCTAAGCTCCATTATCTGTTCCACAATCTGCTCGTCCAGACCCGTAACGGTAAATATGAAGCCTGTACCTTCCTGTTGGAACCGATAGGACAGCGCATCTGTTTTGCTATTAGCTAATCCTCGCCCGGTCACCGCATGTTTAACCATAAACCATTCCTGTTGCGCCATACGTGTATACCCTCCTTCATCTTGGAGTTCATTTCATCAGCCATCTACGGCAAATCAATAATCATATAGAACGTATCTTCGTTTCCTTGCAGTTCGATTGAATCCCGCTGTTCCACACGAGCCGTGTCGCCTTCGTTCAACAGGTACTCTCCATCCAACCCCAGCTTGCCTTCGATGGAGAAAATGTACATCCGGCGGCCCGAATCCTGATTAAAGGTTAACGTTTTGTCTTTGGCTAATCGTCCAAGATAGATCGTCATATCCTGATGAATGGTCGCAACTCTTGGTCCCCCAACTGGGGATACAATCGGCACGAGTGCTCCTAATGCCGCTGGATCAAATGATGTGGTCTCATACGAGGGCTCCAATCCTTTTGTCTGTGGCATGAACCAGAGCTGAAGCAAACGTACTTCTTCGGTATCGGATGCATTATGTTCGGTATGAATCATGCCACTGCCTGCTGACATCCGCTGAATACCACCAAAGCCTGTAACGGCTACATTCCCCAGGTTATCTTCATGTCGCAACTTGCCGTTCAGTACGATGGATACAATCTCCATGTCACTATGTGGGTGAGCCCCAAAACCGCGACCAGGAGCAATCACATCATCGTTAGCTACCCGCATGGGTCCAAACGCCGTATTCTCCGGGTCCTGGTATTCTCCAAAGGAAAAGCTGTGACTGCCACGAAGCCAACCTCGATCGAAGCTGGAGCGGGAATCGGATGGAATGATGTTAATCATAAGATGCACCCTCCTTATTTTTTCTTAGTAGCATACTTATTCTCATTGTAACAAAACTCAGGCATGTCGTCCAAACGAAAAAAGCTCTCTACCGATCAGCCCGGTTCGCAAATCAATTCCCGAACCGGCCTGGCCAATAAAGAACCTCGTCACAAGACTAATCCTGCACTTCATTATTTTTTAGCAATCGTTAGTCAATTCAAGCACTCACATTCTGGCGAGCGTTCCCTTGTCTGGAGAACAGATAATCCACGGCCAGGAAACGGCTTCCGGTGAAGAGCAGTGTCAGGGAACCCGCCAGCAGCAGGTAATCTAACTCGGTACCGCTCAGGAACGGCTCACCCACTTTGGCTGTAAACAGAACGCCAACCATCACGATGGCAAAGAGGGCAGCAAACACACGTGTTCCCAGACCCAGAATCATCGCCGCACCACCTACCAACTCGATGATGGCTACAACGGATGCAAGAAATCCGGGAATACCAATACTTTCGAAAAAACCTACTGTACCGCTGATTCCACCTTCGAATTTACTCCAGCCGTGCAATACAAAGATCAAACCGATCATAATCCTGGAGAAAAGTAATCCAATCTCTACACTTTTATTATTCATGTTCATCTTCCTTTCTCATTATATTCGACTTCACTTTAGCCCAATTAATCTATCCGATGGACCAAACAAACAAGATAGACAGCAATAGAAAAACAGTAGCCGACATCAAAACAGCATAACGTGGCAATCTCAGCGTCACGTCCTGTTCGGGGTCCAGCAGACGTGAAATGCGGACATTCACCGACGTATCCGAAAATGAGGACTGAACGGTCAGTTCCTTTGCCCCCCTAGGTTCAGGACAAGCACGAAGCAGCTTGAGCAAAGCACTGCCAATGCCTGCCACATTGCCCGTACGTTCAATGGCCTCATTGTCTGCCAGAATTTCCCTAACGATATTGTAATGTTTCGAAGTATGCTTCAATACGGGAATATACGGCATCATGATTGCAAATACCGATAACAGTGTCGTCTTCAGAGGATCACGGTGCCACAGATGATGTACTTCATGATAGACAACCGCTACCTCCTCTTCCGCATCAAGCATGTCCAGCAGCCCAGTGGAAAGTACAATATAGGGTCTCCATAGACCAATGGTAAATGCCACGGGTGAAGGCTTGTCCACCACAATGAAACTTGGCTGTCCCAGATCATGATATGTGGACTCCAGCTCGCGGGATAGCGCCCGAATCTCCATAGAGCGGAGCTTGCGGATTGCTGCCCGTGTTTTCATCATGCGAACCGTAAGCAACCAGCCTGTTCCCGCAAATGTCAGCAAGACCAGTGCCAGCAAGAAATGTCCCACGGATAACCAGCCCAAGCGACTCATCCAATGATTGCAGAGCCAGAGCAGATTAAACGGGATATCCCAGCCAAAAATTTTGTACATCGCGTACATGAACATCTGCATGAACACGAGTAACGGAATGCCAAACCCGACGGTAAACAAAAGTTTCGAGCGGGTCTTCCACATCTTAATCGCTATCCTTTTTCCATTGTTTGATCTTCTGTTCCAAGCGTTCAATCAGACCCGCATCTGCTTCGTCCAGCGCATCCAGCATATGATTCAATGCCAAAGCTCCGAATTCATCCACCAACTCATGTGACAGTTCCTTGGATTGGTCGTTCATAAACTCCTCCTTGCTCTGTACCGGTTGGTACAAAGATGTTCTGCCCTTTTGTGACTTTCCGAGAAGTCCCTTGTCTACGAGCCGGTTCATCACGGTCATGACTGTATTAAAATTGACGTCTTTGTCTTGTTCAAGTGCAGTCTGCACTTCACGGATGCTACTGCCAGGACGAGCCCATAAAATGTCCATAATCTTGGCTTCCAGCGGACCGAAAAATCGGTTGAGCCCACGCTCACCCACTTTGAAATTGTGTATTCTCATGTTCTGACACCCCTCACACTACCCATTGTAGTGCCATCAAATGAGAAGTCAACCTCTATGTCAGCTATTTTATGTAAATGATTTGTAAATTTGTTTTCCATTTCAGTAAAAAAGGCCAAAGACCGGGAGTTCCGCACGTTTGCGGTTCTGCCCGGTCTTCAACGAATATTAGTCCGTATGATGTTGTAGAACATGGTCAAAATGTGCTTTATTTTCCATCCTGTGACGGCATATGTGCAGAAATATCCACGCCGAGTCCATGAGCCAAACGTCCGCCAAGTTGCCCATCCGCCCGGAAGAAGTGGCATAGAGCACGCATTTGAATATCAACAGATACGCCCTTAAGGTCATTGATCAGATTATCAAGCAAATGCTGCTGCTCTACAGGAGTAAATGAACGGAAAAGCTCCCCTGCCTGCGTGTAATCATCCGTCTTCTCGATTTTCTCTCTTGTAACATGCCCTTGCAACGGAACCTGACTGTCCCGGTATGCCGGATCTTCTTGCGGGCTGTTTCCTGAACTGTTGGGTTCATAGTTCACCGGAGATGGGTCCTGATTCACATTCATGAGTCCATCACGCTGATGATTACGAACGGGTGCGTACGGGCAATTCACCGGAATTTGTAAATAGTTCGTTCCAAGCCGGTGACGCTGTGTATCTGGATAGGAGAATAGACGTCCTTGCAGCAATTTGTCTTCGGAAGGCTCAATTCCTGGTACAAGCGCACTAGGAGAAAAGGCCGCCTGCTCCACTTCAGCAAAGAAGTTTTGTGGATTCCGATTCAGGGTCATGGTGCCCACCGTATGGAATGGCAATATATCTTCAGGCCAAGCTTTGGTTGGGTCGAGTGGATCAAAAGAAAAATCATCCATTTGCTCAGGCTTCAGGAGCTGTACTTGAAGCTTCCACTGCGGGTATTGCCCGTTCTTGATATGTTCATGCAGATCCCGGGTAGCATGATTAAAGTCTTGCCCCTGTACCTCGGCAGCTTCCTGACGTGAAAAGCCGCGAACCCCTTGTGCAGACTCCCACTTATATTTTACATAGTGGACCTGCCCCTGTGCATTAATCCATTTGAAAGCATGTACGCCGAAACCATCCATCTCCCGATAACTTGCCGGTGTGCCCAGATCTGAGAACAACCAGGTCATCATATGTGTTGATTCAGGTGAGAGGGTCATAAAGTCCCAATAACGAGCAGGTTCCTGAATGTTTGTATCTGGAGCTGGCTTCAGGGAGTGAACCATGTCGGGGAACTTCAACGCATCACGAATGAAGAACACAGGCAGATGGTTGCCGACGAGATCATAGTTGCCTTCCCGTGTGTAGAATTTGACGGAAAATCCACGTGGATCTCGTGCAGTCTCTGGTGATCCCGTACCATGAATAACGGTTGAAAAACGAACCAGCACATCCGTCTCCGTACCCTGATTTTGCAGGAAGTCCGCTGTTGTATAAGCCTTCATACTTTGCTCTAGCGTGAATACGCCATGAGCACCTGCTCCTCTCGCATGTACGACTCTTTCGGGAATACGTTCACGGTCAAAGTGGGCTATTTTCTCAATGAGATGGTAGTCTTCAAGTAGTGTCGGCCCTCTTCTGCCTGCTGTGCGAGAATTCTGGTTATCACCTACAGGTGCTCCCTGATTCGTAGTCATACGTTCTGTCATCATATCGTCCTCCTCTAATGGGTCTCACGGCTGTTATATATCTACTATTAAAATCATATTCGGCTTCGGTTTAAATATACATTTAGACTTGATCTAACTGTTAAATTGATTCTAACATGTCCCACTCTACTCTTGCATGAGGTTCACATGAGATTAAGATGAGGTTCTTCAACACTTCATGAATGAACTATGAACATGTTTTAAGGGAATGATTCTGATCTGCCTATCTATTAGGGAGTACCCGAAAAAGCATGAAGTGAAAGATAAACTTTAGGCAAAAAAAAAGCGGACTAATCCGCCAGGCGGTAGCCCACTCCTCTTACTGTTACAATATATTGCGGCGAAGACGCGTTATCGCCCAATTTTTTGCGCAAGCTTTTGATATGAACATCGACCACATTACTTCCACCCGTAAAATCCGTCTCCCAGATATCGCTGAGCATTTCCTCACGGGAAATGACTGCACCTTTGGCATCAATCAGCTTGAGTAAAAGATCATATTCGGTCTTGGTTAGATGAATCCGGTTATTATCGCGCTGCACACTCATCCGTTCACGATCAAGCCACAGATCTTTAAATCCGATACGGTGCCCTTCCTCAGGCAAAAACCCACGGTTGGGCAACGCAGGACTGTTGCCAATCATGCGCTGCACCCGGTATAGAGCTTCCTGCGGGCGTGCAGGCCAAACCAGCAATTCCTCTTGAAGCATCGGTCCACTCGCGCTACCAATCATCTTCTCACCAACCAGATACAGACAAGGGGTTGTATGCTCAGCCTCACGATTCAATCGGCTGCTAATGCCGGCAAATGCATCGATAGTTCCGGCCACAGACAGGTCATAGATCAACAGATCAAAGACAAGACGCTCATGTAGATCCGGTTCCCAGCGATGAAAAACCAGTACATCAAAGCAGCTATCCGTTAAGGCTTTTACCAGTTCATGAACCTGCCCCGGCATCGGGCTGATCAGAATAACACGCCGTGTAACAGGACAATTGTCCACAAGCGGTGCTGCATCGGACAAGGCTGGTTTAACCCTTAGGGGTAAACGGCGGCCAGGCAGTTTTATTTTTACTTGATCCGTTTGTTTCTGCATTCCCCGCAGACACCTCCAAAGACCACATGAGCATGATCGATTGCATATCCGGTTTCTTCAGCTACCTGTTTCATCCATTGTGGAGGAACCTCTGTCATCACCTCGTCCACTTTGCCGCACACTTCACACATAATGTGCTGATGATCATCCATACGGGCATCGTACCTGCTTGCTGTCTCTCCGAGTTTAAGTTCCCGTATCAATTCTTTGTCCGTCAGATAACGAAGAGAATTATACACCGTACCATAGGCCAGATTATATCCTTGTTCCACGAGTCGATTCATGACATCAGCAGCTGTCGGGTGATCCTCTGAATGGCGCACCACATCATATACCGCTTGCCGTTGTATCGTCAGATTTAAAGTTCTCACAACCATTTCTCCTTTATTATTGATCCGTTTTATATAAAATCAGACACTGATCTTCTACTTATGATGGTCTTCCCAAAAAGAAGGAATACATTTTGATTTAGATTAAGTATAAATCTCATTGTATATTGAAGTCAATATCACTCTAACATCCTGTATATGCAAATAAAACATCTTTCCCAGCAATCCCCTCATAAATTTGGGATAATATGGTTCGCTACAGCACCAATTTTCAGATAAAATATAGGGATGTGCGTAAAAAGGGGGAATGTCGGTTGTTTAGCACTTTTTTCATTAATATCTGTGTCATGATTACGTTTATGTATGTGTCCGGGATCATCGCAAAGTTCTATAGTATCCGATTGCCTTTTCCCTCGTTACGTGTTCAGTTGATCGGCGGCTTATTATTCGGTATATATGGCACAGTACTCATGAACTATTCTTTCCCTCTGAACGAAACTACGATTGTAGATCTACGGCATCTGGCCATCGTTACGGCAGCGGTATATATGGGAGGATTGGCTTCGGTCGTTACGGGACTCATGATCTCGGTCCTTCGTATTCTGATGTTCGGCTTATCATCCTCTGCCATAGATGCAGGATTTGTCATGACTCTGATCGGACTGTCCGGTGTATACTTCGCCTATGCTCCCTGGTCCAGACTGACCAAAATAATTACAATGAATCTGCTTGGCATGACATTAATCTTTATCATCCTTATATTGAATACAGACAGCATGAATTCATTAATGAAGATATATCCGTTACAAATGACAATTTCCTTTGCCGGTGGATTATTTATCTATTTCATCGCAGAATTCATTAATAAATCCAATGAAATGTTATTTCTATTGGAAAAAAGAGCATCTACCGATCATCTTACCAACCTGAGCAATCGACGACAGTTCGAAAAATCACTTCAACTGGAACTCCAGCGTGCGAGGGATTACCAACAGAAGCTTTCCTTGCTTGCCATTGATATTGACCGATTCAAAAAGGTAAATGACACCTATGGTCATTCCGCCGGCGATGCAGTCCTGAAGCAACTTGGACAACTGCTCGTTGAGCATGCACGTTCTGCTGATATCGTGTCACGAAACGGTGGGGAAGAATTCGCCATTCTCTTGCTCGACTGTGGGCACCGTCAGGCCGTGGCTACCGCCGAATCTATCCGACAGGCTGTAGAGAAATACCATTTTGCTCTGCCCGACGGACACACGACACGTCTAACCATCTCCATTGGTGTAGCCGTGTATCCCGATCATTGTGATGATCATGACGATGACGACTTCTTCGAACAGGCCGACCGTGCTTTATATGAAGCGAAGAATACAGGGCGTAATCGTGTGTGTGCCTTACCACTTCGCTCTCTGCCTCTTACGCTTTAAAGCAAGATCCAACCTTTCAATGAATCTAACCTTTCAACGTTCTCCAAAAAAGGGATGTCTCTTTCGCCTATTCAGGCGCACAGGACATCCCTTGCTTTATGGATTATTATATTTCATCTCAGCTTGTGTGCTGACAGGAGATCAAGCAAGGATGCCCTCAATCTCCTCGATAATGGCAGCATCCAGCTTCACGCCAGATGCAGCCGCGTTCTCTTTTACCTGCTCGGGACGACTCGCCCCTACAAGTGCACTGGATACATTATTTTGGCGCAGAATCCAGGCCAGGGCCAGTTGGCCAACCTTCAGATCCAGCTTGTCCGCCACTTCAATCAGTTGACGGACTTTCCCGATACGATCCGCATTGATCTTTCCTTCGTCCCATCCTAACTTGGCAGCACGGCTATTCTCTGGGATATCGGAAACGGACGTATATTTCCCGGTCAATAGACCTTGAGCAAGCGGGGAGTATACAACTTGTCCGATGCCTTTACGCTCGCCGAGCGGGATTATTTCATTTTCGATATAACGGTCAAACATGTTGTACACCGGCTGATTGACCACGATACGATCCAGAAGCAGACGATCTGCTGTACCCAACGCAGCTTCCATCTGAGCCGCTGTCCACTGGCTGACGCCTACATATAACACTTTGCCTTGGCGTACCAGATCATCGAGCGCGCGGAGTGTTTCTTCAATTGGTGTTTCGGTATGATAACGATGGCAGTAATAGATATCCACATATTCAACGCCCAGGCGCTTCAAGCTGGCTTCACATTGCTCCTTGATATGTTTGCGAGACAACCCCTGGTCATTCGGACCATCACCCATTTTGCCAAATACTTTGGTTGCGAGTACATAAGAGTCACGGGAATATGCTTTGAGCGTCTGCCCCAGCAGTTCTTCTGCTGCACCCCGTTCGTATACATTGGCAGTATCAAAAAAGTTAATGCCTTCATCAAATGCAGTTTCAATTGATTTCACCGCATTCTCACGTTCCACATATCCTCCGTACGTCAGCCAGCTTCCCAGGCTGATCTCGCTTACTTTCAGTCCGCTTCCACCTAATCTGCGATAATCCATTGATTGCATATCCTCCTCTGTTGGTTATAAAGATGAAGTTCACTTTCTATTGTAACGTAACCAGCTCGGAATAAAAGGGCTTTGGCTCAGAAAATGGAAAATGAAAAAAAGCGCACCTATAAGGTGCGCCGAATAAAGATCTATGATCATGATTTAAGGCAAAGTAATGCTCAATGCATTCAACAGATCTGCCTGTCTGACCGGCTTGGTCAGAACAGCATCAAAGGCTTCTGCTTCATGCAATTCAATATGCATCCCATAAGGAACAAGAACAATGACGGGCAGATTCTCCAGTCGCTGTTTCAGTTCATGTACAAAATCGACCGCGCCGCCTTCCAGTAATCCCATATCCACAACGGCTACATCAGGCATAAATCCTTCCTTGATCCAATCATGCGCTAATGTCACACCCGAGGTCATGTGTACATCCATCTCCCACCTGCGCATCAGGGAAGAGACGCCTTGCAAAATGTCAGGGTCCTTGGCAAGTAACACCTTTTTGCCTTTTAACCGCTGCTGAACACTTGCGAGTTGAGGTAACTCCCAGTATCTGCGCAATGGAAGGGAGATGTTGAATTCCGTCTCATTTTCCTTCACACTACTCACCTGAATACGGCCATGCATGAGAATGGCAAGATTCTGGCTTACAGCTAAACCCAGATTGCTTCCAATCAGTTTTTGGATATTCAAATTTTCATCTTGGCTGTTAAAGGTTGGTGTCTTCTTGTCCGATAACATCTGACCCGTGTACTTCACCTTGAGCTGAAGTGTACCGGTCTCCTCCAATTCTTCTCCGTTCACCACTGCTGTGATCAGAACGGAACCTTCACGCGTTGAATCGAGAGCATACTGAATGACGTGTGCAAGCAACTGTCCAATCTTGACTTCATCACCAACAAACACTTGAGATACATTCAGTTCAAGATTTAATCCCAGCTCAATGTTCTTGCCCGTCGCAATCCCGGCATAGAGATACACGGTATTCTCAATGGTGCCTACCAGATCAAACGGATCATCATGTATAACCGTTTTACCTGCTTCATTAATGTTGAAATTCATCATATTATTCAGCAAGGAAAGCAAAATATTTCCGCTTGTCTCAATCATGTTCACATACTCGGACTGCTCCTCAGGCATATCCGGTGTGCGCATCAGATCTGTCAGTCCCAAAATACCGTTCAAAGGATTGCGAATCTCGTGACTCATTAGCTTCAACATCTGTGTTTTGGTCATAGCCTCAGATTCGGCACGTTCTTTCTCTGCCTGGAGCTGTTCTTGCATTTGTTCCGAATCACTCAATTTCCGCTCCTGAACATGCAACGTGCTTTCCAGATCAACAACATAACCCAGGAATACAGCCATCGCCTTCAGTGTCTTCATATCAGTTTCGCTGATGATATAACCAGGATCATCCATCAGACAGATGGTACCAAATGTTTCGCCCGATCTTCTCATAATAGGCACGCCCACGAAAAAGCGATTGCCTAGTCCGCTCGTAACGCCCATGGATCGTGTCATCGGATGTTCACATGTATCCTCGATCGTAAGAACGCTACCTTTGTCTTTTAAGACCAGGCTGCAATATGAATCCGTAAATGGAAGTGCACTGCCTTTAACAATTAGCTCTTCCGTACGATTAAAGGCTTCCAAAATGAAATTTGTCACCCCGTCATTCGTGGCAACAAAGATGGTATTGACCTTCAATATACCGCTTAATACATCTACGATATGGGCCGCAGCTTCCTTTATATCTTCATAGAAGCCTTTCGTAATGCCTTCTGCCGTCCCCATGATCCACCCCTTTTGTCTTAGCTGCACTTTCTAATCTGTATATCAGAATGTTTAATCACGTACAAGGGTTCATCAAGAATCCGAATAGCTGTCACAATCTATACTTATATGATTAACACCGTAGAAGTAAAAGAGAATCATTCTGCCTGCCGATAGCCCGTTGTCGGACAAAAGCAGGTCTTGAACTGATCGTTTAAAAACGGAAAATGTATTGCAAATCGCCTTTTCAGATTGATTAAAGTCCATCTTGTCCGACTTTGTATAATTATCCTTGCAGGCAACTAGCAATTATACGCTTCTACTCAGACTTTGGGAACCTTTATCCGCAGCAATTAAAGGAAAGTCCATTTTGTTCTGTAAGCTGTGTGATCATTATCACACCCAAAAAACCACATATAGTTTATAAATGGATAATACGAATCTACATATAGTATTTAACGTGAATTGAATGATACCAAAATCATTTTAGGAGGAACCTTACATGAACATGCTTGAGTATGCCACTCCACCGGCATCCGATCCATTATCCGACCTGGGAAGACGAATTATTGGCGCAGAAGACGCCGATACGCTGAGGGAAAATGCAAATCTGAACGGGGACTCCTTCAGCGGTAAGATGAGCAGGCTCGGTTCAGAGACCGCCAAGTGGCATGCTCTGCGTCATGTGTTGCCGGAAGAGCTTGCCCAAGCTGTGGAGAACGGAGATCTGTATGTACACGATCTGGATCAGTATGCACTTGGAACGACCAACTGCATCTTTATCCCGTTTGACCGTCTCCTTGCTTCAGGTTTCAATACAGGCAACGGATCCGTTCGCACACCTCAGACGATCATGTCTGCAATGGCCCTGGTTGCGATCATCTTCCAATCCCAGCAGAACAGTCAATATGGCGGTGTATCGGCCAATAAGATTGACTGGGATCTGGCCCCTTATGTACAACGATCATTCCGCAAACATTATCGCAAAGGACAACGGCTCTTTGGTGAAAATGTTCTGATCGGGGATGAACAGGTTCATCTGGATAGCATCGAAGCGAAGAATCAATGTCCGCGGGCATATGCCTTCGCCTATGAAGAGACTGAATTGGAGACAGGACAAGCTGCTGAAGCACTGATTCATAACCTGAATACGATGAGCAGCCGGGCAGGTGGGCAGATTCCATTTACTTCACTGAACTATGGATTATGTACGTCAGCAGAAGGCCGGTTGGTATCACGCTCATTGCTGGAAGCAACCATTCGTGGCCTGGGCAACGGGGAGACTCCCGTGTTCCCTCAACATATTTTCCAATGTAAACAGGGGATCAATCAGGCTCAAGGTGAGCCGAACTATGATTTGTTCCGGCTCGCAGTCACCTGTTCATCCCGGCGGATGTATCCTAACTTTGTCAATGTGGATGCCTCTTTCAATCTGCCTTTCTATCATCCGGAAGATCCGGATACGATCATCGCAACTATGGGATGCCGCACACGTACACTGGCTGACCGGTTTGGTCGCAATCGTCAAAGTGGTAAAGGTAACCTGTCCTTCAACACCATTAACCTCGTGAAGCTCGGCATCCGGTTTGGCATCTGCCAGGGCAACAGAGCGGTTGCTGATCGGGCGGGATTCTACACTGCACTGGAATCCGTGATGCAAAATGCTGCGCATGGTCTGTTGCATCGGTACCGTATCCAGACTGTTCAACCTGCTAAGGCGTCAGATTTCATGATGCGGGAGGGTGTATGGGAAGGCGGGGAGCAACTTGCTCCGAATGAACCCGTTGGGGATCTGCTCAAACATGGTACGTTATCCCTGGGTTTTATTGGCCTGGCAGAATGTATGACAGCTCTCTATGGACGCCATCATGGACAGGACCCTCATGTACACCGCGAAGCGCTCAACATTATTCGGACCATGAGAGAGTTCTGTGACCGGATGAGCGAGCAGCATAACTTGAATATCACCCTGTTTGCCACACCTGCTGAAGGGTTGTCCGGCAAATTCACGAAGATCGACAGAGAGCGATACGGCCTCATTGCCGGGGTTAATGATCGTGAGTATTATACGAACTCATTCCATATCCCGGTATACCACACTCTTCCAGCTTATCGGAAGATTGAACTGGAGGCCCCATTCCACACTTTATGTAACGCGGGTGCGATCTCCTATGTGGAGCTTGACGGAAACGTTCGGGCCAACACCACAGCTTTCCTGCGAATTGTGCAGTATGCACTGGCGCAGGATATCGGTTATTTCTCCATTAATCATCCGATTGATCGCTGCCCTGCTTGTGGTTATGAAGGCGTCATTGGGGATGTATGCCCAGGCTGTGAAGCCCACGAGAACCATGTACACTTCCAGCGGTTACGCCGCGTAACTGGCTATCTGACCGGAGATTACAAAGTACGCTTCAATGCTGCGAAGCAGGCCGAAGTGCGGGATCGGGTGAAGCACCGGTGAATCTATATGGTTACATCCCGGAATCGGTGAATGAAGGGACGGGCCTGCGTGCCGTGTTGTTCATCAGCGGATGTCGTCACGCCTGTCCGGGTTGCTTCAGTCCGGATTCATGGAGCTTTCGAGCGGGTGAGCCCTTTACAGAGGAGCGGCAGCAGCAGATTCTGCATGAAGTGACGACCCATCCGTTGCTGGATGGCGTTACGTTGTGTGGTGGTGATCCCTTTTTCTCGGCAGCAGAATGTACGTCCTGGGTCCAGCAGCTCCGCGCTGCACGTCCTGATCTGACGGTATGGGCCTACACGGGATTTGAATATGAAGAATTGATCACCGACCCTGCGAGAGCAGAGCTTGCCCGGTTATGCGATGTGATTATTGACGGTCGATACGTTGAAGCGGAGCGTGATGTCTCTCTGCCCTTCCGCGGCAGTCGAAATCAACGATTGATTGATGTCAGTGCAACAATAGCCACTCAAACCATCGTTACAATGCAGCTCAGTATGCTGTAAACATTGGTTCTATTCCTCTCACCAACTAACAAGGCACGGGTCCCCAGCGGACTCGTGTCTTTTTGGCGTATAGCGGTCTGCTTTAAGAAATAGGTTTTATCCATTCTCCCTATTTCCTTCTCTATTGCATGACGATATATAATATAGGTAGTTATTAAGTTAGCATTTAAAATTTAACCGTTTACATAAGGTAACCAGGGAGGAATCATCTTTTATATGGATATTGTTCAAGCATTGATTACATGTATGCCTTTCTTTCGAGATACGATTCGTCAGGATGTAACCCTCTCCGTTATTGATCATGAGAAATTCCTATATTTCTCAGCAGGGGAATCGTTAAAACAACTAAATTATCAACCCGGCGATCCTCTATTGGATGGAAATCGAAACTTTGCTGATCTCAACGGCGGTACAGTCAAACGATTCGATCACTACCCTAAAGATTTATTTGGGGTTCCTTTTGACGTGGCTTTTATCCCCATTAAAAATGAACAAGGTGAAGTCATCGCCCTGTTTAATCTGCTCTACAGTATGGATGACCAGGACCAGCTGCAACAACTCATGGATGTTACCGAAAATCTGACCAATCAGTTAATTGACAGTGTACAGCATGTAGCTGCCCACTCCGAGGAACTCAGTGCTACCACCGAAGAGATCCGGAACAACTCCAAACAAGCCGTACAGAAATCAGGAAATGTCACTCAGGTCGCCAGTTTCATACGTGAAATCTCCGAACAGACCAATCTGCTCGGCTTGAATGCAGCCATTGAAGCGGCTCGTGTAGGTGAAGCAGGTGCAGGTTTTGGCGTTGTTGCCAAAGAAATTCGCAAACTGTCTGTGGATACCAAGGAAGCCACGGCACGTATTGAAGATTCTCTTCTATCCGTTCGGCAATCCATTCAAGGCATGGAGAATGAACTGGGTGAGATCACTGCAAGCTCCCAAGAGCAGGCTGAACTCGTAAACAATTTCATGAGCACAATTGAGCAGCTGAATGAAACCAACAAACAATTGAAGCACTTTGTGCAAAAAATGATTACGTTTGACGGAAAATAAAATACGTGAGATGGCATAAAAAGTACGTTTCATATTAAACAACAAACAAAAGCCTCCGAATGCATTCGGAGGCTTTTTCATTAGCTATTCAACTTAACGAATCTCGAAGTGACTGATACGTACACCTGCCGACAGCACAATGTATACATCCTGCGCGCCTGATGCACCTGTGAGTTCTGCCTTCACGGTAGACCACTGCTGGGCTTCACCTTGTACCAGTTCCACACGTCCTGCGAGTGTACCATCCGGTGAGCCGAGTCGAACTTCTAACACAGCGCCTGCTTGTTCTGCGGAGACACGCGCTTCAATTGCTGCTGCCCCACTACCCAGATCGGCATCCTTGAAAGCAATCCATCCTTGCTCTCCAACTACACGGACAGCACTTCCGCCCTCTTTGCTCTCATCCAGATCAACATTTAGGTAAGCATCATAATTCTCAGCACGAGTAGCCACACCCAGATTACGGGCAGGGATCGTCTCTCCTTCTACCGTCAGGTCTGCAACCAGCTGGACATCAGAGGATGACTTGGCAACCATGATGGAGTAAGTTCCACTCTCCACGACATACCGATCACGAGTTACATCCCAGATTGCCAGTTCCTTAACAGGCAAGGTGAAGCTGACTTTAGCTGTACCTCCCGCTTCAATATGAAGACGACGGAATCCTTTTAACGTTTTGAGTGGACGTTTCACCCGGGATTTGCCTGCACGAACGTACAACTGTACAACCTCGTCACTGGCAATTGAACCGGTATTGGTTACATCTACAGTTACCGTAACGCTGCCCTCTGTACCCACTTGAGCTGGGCTAAGTTCCAAATTGCTGTATTTAAACGTTGCATACGTCAGACCATGTCCAAACGGATACAATACATTACCTTCAAAATATTGATATGTCCGACCGGATTGAATGATATCGTAATCCTTGATGTCGGTCAGTTGATCTGCGGATTGTACCCATGTCATGTTCAGACGGCCGGCCGGCGCATAATCGCCATACAATACGTCAGCTACTGCGTTACCCAGTTCCTGTCCTGCGTGTGAAGTATACAATACCGCAGGGATGTTCTCCTGAACCCAATTGGACGTGAACGGATAACTACCTACAATGACGACTACCGTGTTCGGGTTTGCGGCATAGACCGCCTCAACCAGACGTTGCTGGGATTCGGCCAGATCCAGACTTGGACGATCAATTTCTTCTTTACCATTTACAAGCGGATTATTACCAACAAAAACAATTGCCGTTTCTGCAGCCTTGGCAGCTTCTACTGCTTCTTCAAGTCCATTCACAACCACATCCTGCTTGAACGTCTCTGTGGCACCGAAGGTTTTCAGTTCTTCGGACACCGCAAATGCATCGTTTCCACCATTAGGTGCAGTCACCGTTTTGCCATTCCAAGTGGTCAGACCTAAACTTCCGTCCTGTTGTGGCAACAGGTGGAATACTTCCTTCACGAACCAGCCGTACACTTCATCAGCGGAAGCCGTTACGGTCTCTTCATCTGTGGTCAGATATTTGCCGTTGCTTTCGGCCTGCAAGGTATAACTTCCGAAGCCCCAGTCGGACACCATAAACGTCTCCGCTTCTCCCGAAGCAACAACAGGTGATTTCTCACCATCTGCCAGTCCAATCTTCTTCCCATTGGCTACGGAAGTTAACGTAATGCGATCATTTCCATCCTTGAACGATACTTTATCGCTGCCTACTTTGCCAAGGATCGCCTCAAGCGGGGATACGTTATACGGCATGGTGCCTGCATACCAGTCACGATAGACCGTTCCACCCAATTGACCAATCACAGCCACTTTACCAGCTTTTGTTTTGTCCAGTGGGAGCGTGCCTTTGTCGTTTTTGAGCAATACTACTTGTTCTCTCGCGGCTCTGAGGGACAATTCTTTTGCTTTCTCCGTCATCATGGACTCTTCACCAATAGCAGCGTACGGGTTGCCTTCTTCCGGATCGAACTCACCCAGGCGGAAACGCACACGGAACGTATTAAACAACGCCTTGTCGATGTCATCCATCGTGAGTGTACCTTGTTCCAATCCTTCACGCAGGGCCTGTTTGGACAGATCAGCATCATCGGTGATGCTATCAATTCCTGCCTTCACAGACTCTACCGTACCTGGTGTGTGGGAATCATAGTATTTATGATCATTCTTGATGCCCATGACGTCGCCTGCATCACTGACAACGAAACCATCCATGCCCCATTCGCCTTTGACAATCTCGTTCACAAATGGATGCAACAACGCTGGCGTACCATTAATGGAGTTGTACGCAGTCATCATGGACTGTGCGCCGCCTTCCTTAAATGGCTTCTCGAACGCTTTAAGATAATATTCACGCATGTTGCGCGGATCAATGCTGGACGAACCGCTTCCACGATCCACTTCGTTATTATTCGCAAGGAAATGCTTCAAGGTAGCGACCGCTTTGTAATACTTCGGATGGTCGCCCTGAATTCCTTTGACCAATGCTGTTGTCAGCTCGGCTGTCAGTTCCGGATCTTCACCATACGCCTCTTCATTCCGTCCCCAGCGCGGGTCACGTTCCATATCCACTGTAGGTGCCCACAGCGTAAGACCGTTCACTGCCGGATTGCGTTTATAAAATACACGTGCCTCGTCTCCGAGCACGGAGCCAATCTCCTTCATCAGATCCGCATCCCACGTGCATGCAAGCCCCACTGGTTGCGGGAAAGATGTTGCTTCGCCAAGCCAGGCCAAGCCGTGTGCCGCTTCTGTTCCGTGTTTGTATGCAGGTACACCCAAGCGATCTACTGCTGGCTGATATTGCAGCATGGATTCAATTTTTTCATCTTCCGTCAAGCGGGATACAAGATCTTTCACGCGTAAGTCTAACTCTAGTGCTGTATCTTGAAACGGATATTTCGTTTGGTTGGTCGTCATATGGAATCTCCTTTGGTTATCGGTAGTTAATTAAAATGATAGCGAATACATATCTAACAAAAAATCGGGGGTTAATTCTGATGAAATATTTCTTCTTCTGGATAGATTAACCCTTTTATAATCAACGTTTACAGGTGTAAAACTTGTTCTCCTTTTTAAAACCTAAAACGATTTCGGTAATCTTATCATAAAGCATGTTTAGCAAAAAAAACAGAGGCTCTGCGCAGGAAATTGTGAACATCCCCTCTGCAAAATCTGAACAGCACCGTTTTTTCCTGGCATAGTCTGGCAATCATGGATAAGAGTACAACGATGTGCACTGAACGATAAGCGAATCAACCGAATGGAGATAAATAAGGAGGAAGAAGAAAAATGAGCGACAATCAGCAGTCCAAGACGGGTCTGCCCCCGGTCCCCGAATCGCTGTGGCGTGCTACGCATCAATTCGATGCCTATCCAAAACTGACCGAAGATATCACCGCTGATGTAGCGATTATTGGTGCCGGTATTGCCGGCATTACTACAGCCTATTTGCTGGCGCAGACGGGTATGCGTGTGGTCGTACTAGAGGCTGGAAAAGTGTTGGATGGCACGACCGGTCACACCACGGCTAAGGTATCTGTACAACACGGCGTCATATTTGATGAGATTATGCATCACTTCGGACAAGAACAGGCTCGGATGTACTATGAAGGCAATGCCGATGCCGCGAAGTGGATGCGCAATCTGGTGAAGGAAAAACAGATTGATTGCCAGTGGGCAGAGGAAGATGCCTACGTCTACATTCAATCGGAGGAAAACATCAAAAAACTGGAGATCGAGCTGACCGCCTATAACAAACTCAATATCCCTGGTGAGTGGGTAGACCCACTCCCTATTCCAGTTCCCGCTAGGGCAGGTATTCGCATGCCAGGTCAGGCACGCTTTGATCCGTTGGCCTATCTGCACTACTTGCTCGATTCCGCTGTGAAACAAGGGGTACAGATCTACGAGCATACGACAGTTACGGATGTAGAGGAAGACGCTTCACTGCATGTACGAACCTACGGCGATGGACCATCTGTAACGGCTGAACATGTCGTCGTAGCTTCTCATTTTCCCGTCTACGATCCCGGATTTTATTTCACACGATTACACGCCGAACGATCCTACGCTGTATTAGTCGAACCGGAGAAACCCTATGCGGGCGGCATGTACATCTCGGACGATACACCGTACCGCTCCTTGCGTACCGTCTTACATGACGGTAAGGAACTTATCCTCTTTGGCGGCGAAAATCACAAAACAGGACAAGGCATCTGCACCTTCGGTCATTATGAACGCCTGGAGCAGTTTGCAGCGGAGACATTTGGTATCCGCAACATTCCTTTTCGCTGGTCAGCCCAGGATCTGATCTCCATTGACAAGGTGCCTTACATTGGACCGATTACCGGAAGACATGAAAATGTTTATGTCGCGACTGGATTTGCCAAATGGGGAATGACGACGGGTACAATGGCAGGACACCTTCTTGCGGATCGCATCACTGGACGTGACAACCCTCATGCTGCCATATTCGATCCGGCAAGATTCAAAGCTGATCCGGGCATGAAGCACTTTATTGTGGAGAATTTGAATGTAGCCAAGGAATTAATCTCCGGTAAAGTTGGCATTGTACACAAAAAGGTTAGCGATATTGGTGAAGATGAAGGAGCCGTCGTTCGTCATAATGGCAAACGTGCTGGCGCCTACAAGGACACCAGTGGCAAGCTGTTTCTGGTGGATACCACCTGCACCCACCTGGGTTGCGAAGTCGAATGGAACGAGGGCGAGCGTTCGTGGGATTGCCCATGCCATGGTTCCCGCTTCGATTATGCAGGCCATGTCATTGAGGGCCCTGCTGTGGAAGACCTTAAAGTTCTGGATGCACAAGAATAACCCACATTTAGTGATTAAACCTGTAAACCAAAGAAACAAAAGTTCATCTCACAGACCGGATCGGAATCCGCCTTCAGACGGAAGTAACCGATCCGGTTTTTGCGTATGCTGAATTATAGCTAAACAGGTAGCTTCAGCTAAGCATCCGTATTAAACGAACTTATTATCGATCAATCGTGATACGGAACTATTTTAAAGTCACTACCTTGCATTAAACAGTACTGGATGCTATGATGAATTCACCACTACTGAACAATATACAATAGCGATAAATGAAGCTACGAAGGAGGAACCTGTGTGAATGTGAACATCCAGTTCAAAAAGGGAGTATTAGAGCTGTGCGTCCTGGTATTAATTAACCGCCAGGATCGGTATGGCTACGAACTGGCTCAGGCGGTCTCCAAACATATCGAAGTTGCTGAAGGTGCACTGTATCCCTTGCTGCGCCGGCTTGTGAATGACGGTTACTGCACCACCTACCTGCAAGAATCAAGCGAAGGACCGCCGCGCAAGTATTACCGACTATCCGATACAGGTCGCGACTACATGACGGCACTGACGACAGAATGGAATGAATTTGTGCGCAATGTCGCAAATCTGATTGAGGAAGGAATCCCCAATGAATAGACAACAATTTATGAAAGCCATGGAAATTCATCTACGGCCGATGGACCCATTCGAACGGGCTGAGTTGCTCGCCGACTATGATCAACATTTCGAGCTTGGACTACGAGAAGGCAGGCTGGAAGAAGAGATCGCTCGGGAACTCGGACAGCCTGAAGAAATCGCCAAGGAAGCACTCGGTGATCGTTATGACATTCATACGCCGGGTTCAGATGCGTTCTATGCACCGACGTATCGCGAGATGCGGTCACCCAGAAACAACACCGGAGCCACTCGCAAATTTTTCACAGCCATCGGCCTGTTATTCCTGAATCTGATCCTTGGCATTCCTCTTGGTCTCATGATGTGGTCGGTATGGCTTGTTATTGCCAGCCTTTCCTTGCTGGTAGTGGCTCCTGTAGCAGCAGTTGTGGACTTTGTATTCCTGGGCCAACTCGATAAACCGGAGATTTTCGTTGCGATTGGCGCTTTCGGTGTCGGCATTTTGTTTGCCATCGCATCGAAGTATGTCTTTAGAACCTTCAAAATCGTTACTCTTCAATATATTAGATGGAATAAAAACACGATGAAAGGAGATGTTTCCGCATGAGCACTAAAAAATGGCTTGCGCTCGCCGTGATATGTATCGGAATAGGTTTACTCGGGACATCCATCTATGGCGTTCAGTTCGGGGATGAACGGGAGCATTATTCCAAACGATGGGATTTCAAAGCAGATGAATTGCAGAACATTATCATGAATGCTAATTTCAGTGCAGATATTGAATTTGTTGTAAGCCCGGATTCGAATGGTTATATCGAAGTGGATGGAAAATGGGACCCTGCTGTAGTCAAAAGCTTCGAACAGGCCACCTTATCCAACGACACATTCCAACTGGCGCAGACAGAACGTGAACGATTGCAATTTTTCACCTTGTACTGGAATGATCAAGACTCCACAATAACCGTTGCCTTGCCTGAAGGACACCAGTTAAATGAGGTTAAGCTGGACTCCTCTTCAAGTGACTGGGATCTGACAGGTCTAAATGCCAAACAGCTTGAGCTGAATAATACCTCAGGTTCCATACGTCTGGAAAACATCAAGGCGCCCAATATTGAATTGGTTCTAACTTCTGGCGACATTAACGCTTCAATGATTGATGGAGACATGACCGTGAAACAGACATCCGGAAGCTTCACGGCAGATCAGATTGCCGGTCAAGTAAACAGTAAGATTAAATCAGGAGATATTGAGATCACTGAATTAAACGGCGCAGCTGATGTTCAATTCACTTCGGGTAGCATTCATATTGAACAGTCCCATTCCGCCCCGATTAATGCGTCTGGAACATCAGGAGACATTTTCATTCAAGCTGCACCTGATTTTGACGGAATCTACGACGCTAAGGCTACTTCCGGAAGTGTCGATGTACCTGAATCGCCAATGGTAAGCCGGGAAATGATCAAGGCCCGTACCTCCTCTGGCAGCATCGAGATTACCAAATAGTGATGAAGCAAATTTCCGAACTGTGGGTAATATAGTATAATCAAATGCCAGTCCAATTCTAAGGAGGAATTATCCACATGGAACTTAAAAATAAAACAGCTATCATCACAGGTGCCGGTAAAGGCATCGGTCGTGCCATCGCTGAAGCACTTGCCAAAGAAGGAGTACACCTCGGCCTTATCGCTCGCACCGCTTCCGATCTTCAGGCTCTGCAGCAGTCTCTTAGTCAAGAATACGGTGTGAAAGTAACCAGTGCTGTGGCAGATATCTCGGATCGCACACAGGCGGAAGCCGCTGTAGCAGCCATTGAGATGGAACTCGGCGCGGTGGATATTCTCATCAATAATGCGGGTATCGGAAAGTTCGGGACATTCATGGAGATGGAGCCCGAAGAGTGGGAGCGCATCCTGCATGTTAACGTTATGGGTACATATTACGTTACACGCGCTGTCCTTCCAAGCATGATCAAGGAAAGTAGCGGCAGCATTATCAATATTGCTTCCACTGCAGGTGAACGCGGATTCGCTACAGGTTCGGCATACTGTGCATCCAAGTTTGCGCTACTCGGCATGACCGAATCTCTGATGCAGGAAGTGCGCAAGTCCAACATTCGTGTGACCGCACTGACCCCAAGCACCGTTAATACGGAGCTTGCGACCAATGCCGGACTGAAAATTGGCGACGAAGATCGCATGATGCAAGCGGAAGATGTAGCTGAACTTGCACTCGCAACGCTCAAGCTGTCCGACCGTGTCTTTGTCAAAGCAGCAGGCATCTGGACGACTAATCCACAATAGACAGTGTGCTTCTGATCTTTTCAGTTCGTTAGAAATATAAAAGGACGTTTCCCATTGTACATGTATGCAGGTTCGCATGTTCATGACTTGGGAGCCGTCCTTTTTTATTCTATAAATGATCCAAACCCAATTCTTTGGACACCGCAATGAGTACCACCGCAGGCTCCTCACCGATATTGGTCACTTCATGAGGCACTATTGCATTCCAGGTAAACGAATCACCCACTTCAAGAACTTCCACATCTTCGCATTGCTCCGCACGAATCTTGCCTTGCAACACCAGATGGCTTTCCTCCCCGGCATGTTTGCTTACCCCGGTCGATGCACCTGGCGGCAACTCCACAATGGACATACGCATCGCACCTTTGGCTGTAAGCTGCTGCACTTTGATCTGTCCGCTTCCGGCCGTTGTTTCTTTGCGCTCGTTCTTGCGTACCACGTTCATCCGTTGCTCTGGTGTCAGCAGCAAATAAGGAAGTGGCACTTCCAGATAATCCGCAATACTTTCAAGCGTAGCAATGGAAGGTGACGTTTTGTTATTTTCTACGTTGCTGATAAAACCTTTGGACAACCCCGTGCCCTCGCACATCTGCATGATCGTAATCTGTTTCTGTTTGCGGATCGTACGAATAGCCAAGCCAATATCCATATTGCGTCCCTCCCCTTCTATTGATCTATATAAGACACCAGACGTAAGCTTAGCTACTTCAGGTTGTCTATTCGGCGCTTGCCTCAACAAATATAATCCGATTACCAAACGGATCTGTCACGGTCATTTCTCTTGATTGCCAAGGGGTCTCCTCTATACCAGGTCTCGCATTTTTGTACTCTTTCTGACGAAGTGCACCATGGAATGTATCCAAGTTATCAGTTTCCACGCGCAAGGCAGCTCCAGGTGTACAATCTCCATGATGTTCGGATAAATGAATCACGATGGAATCGAGCGAAACCTGCATATATAAGGGCATATCCGGTTCAAAGCGATGTTCCCAATCCAATTGAAACCCTAGATATTCAAGGTAGAACTCTCTAGCTTTATTTTCATCAAATATTCTCAAAATAGGCACGATACTTTTTAACATCCTGATCACGTCCTTGGGAATAAAATATGAACCATGCGCAGCGGCTTATCTATTAACTGTTTTTAACTTTTTTTATAAACAACATATATTCATCATACAAAAAAAGTATTGACCCTACAATGAAACCATGATAAATTTTGTTCATAAATAAGAATATTTATTTCATATTGGTGAACTTTATTGTCAGAACGATATATTAACTCATTCCTCATCAGGTGGTGTTTTCAATGAATTCTCCTTATATACATGAAGTCCGATTACCGTCTCATTACAATCCAGATCAACGTTATCCTGTGATTTTCGCCTTACATGGCATGGGATCGGATGAACAGGATATGCTTCGTTTGATGGAGCCCCTTCAGTCTGATTTTATTATTGTCGCCATCCGTGGACCTATCGTTCAGGGTGGAGGTTATGCTTATTTTCAGATCAAAAGCATTGGAAATCCCATCCGTGAATTATATGATGCCTCCGTGCAGGGACTGCAACAGTTGATTGTTGATCTGTCTGCCCAATATGCGATTGATCCCACGCGGCGTTACATCGCCGGATTCAGCCAGGGCGCCATTATGGCAATGACCCTATCACTGATCATGGGAGATGCCATTAAAGGCATAGTAGCGATGAGTGGGTACATCCCGCAATTTGTGAAAGACGAGTACAAGCTGCAACCCGATTCGGAGCTGTCTGTGTTCATCTCACATGGGGATCAGGATCATCTATTCCCGCTGCAACTGGGCGAAGATAACGCCAATTTCTTCCGTCAACATACGAATCACGTCACATATGTACCTTACAACGGTGGGCATCAAGTGACCCCCGATCTATATCAACAATTCCAACAATGGCTTCGGACGGATGCAAATCTGACTACCGAAGACCCGAAAGGACTGAATTCAAAATGATGCCATCCCTGTTTGTTGCTCACGGTGCCCCATCACTGGCACTGGAGGAGAATGCGTACACCGAATTCTTGCAGAAACTTGGACGGGAACTGCCAAAACCCAAAGCAATCGTGTTGTTCTCTGCTCACTGGGAATCCACAACTCAGCTTGTATCCTCGGTAGCCAACTATGAGACCATTTATGATTTCGGCGGTTTCCAGCCCGAGCTGTATCAGATCAAGTATCCGGCTCAAGGACAGGCAGAGACCACAGCCGAGGTGGAGCGTTTATTTGCAGAAGCCGGGATTGCGGTACAGACCGATGACGTCCGTGGCCTGGATCATGGCGCATGGGTCGTTCTTCACCTGCTCTACCCGGATGCGGATATTCCCGTAATTGCCTTGTCTGTAAATCGCTATCTGACAGGTGAACAGCAATATCAGGTCGGACAGGCGCTCGCTTCCTTGCGTGAGCAAGACATTCTCGTCATTGGCAGCGGCGGAACCGTTCACAATCTGCGTCGATTGAACTGGGAAAGTAACGGCGTTGACCCGTGGGCATCAGAGTTCGACAACTGGCTACAGGACAAGCTGGTGAGTTGGGATACGGAGTCTCTCTTCTCCTATGAGAAACTGGCACCTTCAGCTCAAGCCGCCGTGCCTACGCCGGAGCATTTTGTACCGCTGTTACTCGCCATGGGTGCGGGAGATCAGAACAAGCGTGCATCGCTCCTGTTCCAAGCCTATCAGTATGGCAACCTGAGCTTGTCCTGTTGGAAGTTTGATTAAAGAGGACTATGTGAAATGAAATAAGAATATTAACACTCGCTACTCCGATAACAGAACAACCTTCCGATCGCTGTTATCCCCAGATTTTTTTATTTACTTTATATAAAGGTGAAAATCTGGGGATAAGCGTATGCTTCCGATGTAGCTTTCTTGCAGAAAGCTTTTAGGCGAACACTTCGCTTCTTCAGGTTTTTTCTGTCCTCTACGTTTTCGTGTAAAAAGCTAGTTTCACTTATATAGTAGATAAATAATAAAGCTAGGGATACAGGGATTGCCCCTGTATCCCTAGCTTTATTTGTTTTTAGGAGCGACTTTCATGAAGGTTGTAGATGTTGATTGGGATGGAGCCGGGTGTACTGATTATGCAACAACCGCCTTTAAATAATGAGACCATTGTAGTATGTAAGCAAGGACTCCGGTTTCTTGTGTGCTTTTTCGGATTATAACTATAATATGAGGTGAAATCAGGCACAGTTTGCTCGCATAACAGTCACCATATTATCTGAATAGTTCATAGGGAGGGAATTGCATGCCAGAACAGCGTATATATGAATTGATGGATGAACTTGATGTTTTACTAGAAGAGAAGGTACAAGATGAGGAAAACCGGGAGCTTCTGGAGGCATATCGCCAGTTTGAAGGTGTGACGGATGAGCAGCTTGACGCATTCGAGCAGGAACATGGCATTCGTTTGCCTGCTGATTTTCGTGCGTTTTATAAACGTAAAGATGGGAGCGGTTATGGCTTTCACGTCTTGTATCCAAGCCTTGAGGACGGACGGGAAACTGAGCCATTTTATCTGTTGTCCCTGGAAAGGATTCAAAAGGAGCAATCCACGCTGGTGGAGAACCGCATGGATGATTATTTTACCGAAGAAGAGATCGGAGAACTTGATCCCCGAATCAAACCCTACCTTTTTCAGAAAAAATGGGTTACGTTTGGCATGCTCGGAGGTGGATCACTGTATCTGATGTTCGACTTTGATCCGACAGAAGAAGGTACGTACGGGCAGATTATTATGTACATACATGATCCGGATTTTGTATATTATGTCGCTGGGACGTTTACGGAACTATTGGAACAGTCCAATCGGAACTTACGTGCCTTGGAGGCCATCGAGTACTGAAATGCGCATGATGATATGGCCTTTTTTGCATAATGCTGGGATATGTCAAAGCGGTTATAATAACATTTAGTGGAAATGCACATGCTGTATAGATAAACTGCCTTTTCTACACCTAATACATTGATCTGGGAGGAACATACGAAGTGGCTGAACAACCGAAGTCTGAGAGCTTTATGTCTCTCGTCAAAAAAGGAAACACATCCTCCGCCGTAGCGATGGCTGGTAATGCTGTTCTTGCTGTGTGCAAAGGGGGAGCCTTCTTATTCAGTGGCAGTGGTGCCATGTTCGCTTCGGCGATGCATTCACTCGCTGATGCCATTAACCAAGGGTTTGTATTTGTCGGAAGTGTGCTGTCCGAGAAAAAACCTACACGCCGCTTCCCGACAGGATTCGGACGGGTCATTAACATTTTCTGCATGATCGCCGTGATTGTCGTGACGATTATGGCCTATGAAACGATCCATGAAGGCATCCATCTGTTGCAGCATCCTGTTGGTCATACCGGCGGTCTCTGGATTAATATCGGAGTACTTGTTCTGAACATTGTCATTGACGGGGCCATTCTGATCAAAGCGATGAAGGAAATCCTAAAAGAAGCACGGGCACCTCAAGCCGCCGGATTTGCCTTGGTCCCTGCTGCGATCAAAAATGTAGGCCGTGCTGCGCCACCAACCCGTCTCGTATTCTACGAAGACGTTGTCGCTGTACTTGGTGCCACGCTCGCATTGATCTCTGTCGTGGTCATTGCCTTGACCAATTTTGCACTGCTTGATGGCATTGTAACCACGATTATTGGATGTTTGATGATCGCTGTAGCCTTCCGGGTTGGTTACGATAATATGATCGGATTGATCGGTGTTGCGGCTCCCCAGGATATTGAGGACAAAGTGTCCCAAACCATTCTGGCAGACACACACGTTGCCGATATTCAGATGATGCGTATCATTCAGGAAGGCCGTTATTATCATGTGGAAGGTCTGATTGAACTGACCAAAGGACTCAGCCTCGCCGATGCAGATGACATCAAGTTCCGTATTCAGGAGAAACTGATGACCAACCCCGACATCGCCGACGCTGCCATCTCCATTATTGAGGATGACGGCGTGAACAGCTGGGGCAAGAAACATTCGGATGTGGTGAAATAATAAGCTTCATTTTTGATAAAAAGAATGACAGAACCCACTCTCAACAGAGTGGGTTTTTAGCCTGTTCAACTATACTCTCATCTACAGAGAGGTATTTGCCCAAAATGCTTACCTAGACTTTGGTCTAGGTCAACTTTAACTCCAAAGACGGAGGATAGACTTTTCCAGTTCATGGTATGCTGTGAATAACGAAAGTAATTGCTCTACATACAGCCGTTCGGAAAATTGATTTTGTATTGAAAAGGAGAGATATTATGGCTAAACGTACGATCTTTGCGCCTGTTCTCATTTTGCTGGGCGTGTACCTGATTCTGAACCAGGGAGGTTCACTCGGTCCGGGTACGATCTTTGCGACCTTCTGGCCCACGTTATTCGTGATTCCATTAGGACTGTTCTTCCACTGGCTCTACTTCTCCATGATTGGCAGAGGGGTTGGACTTCTGGTTCCTGGTGGGTTGCTACTCACGGTTGGTATCGTCTGTCAGATCGCCATGCTGTTTAACAACTGGGGTACGATGTGGCCGGGCTTCATTCTGGCTGTAGCTGTTGGTTTGTTCGAATTGTATTGGTTCGGTGGTCGGAACAAATGGTTGCTAATCCCCATCAACATTCTGACGGTTATCTCGTTGCTGTTCTTCGCTGTGATGTCGATTGGCACGATGTTAAGTAGCTTGAGCTTTATCCAGCCTTTTGTAGCGATTGTGCTGATTATGGGTGGGGCGTGGATCATGGTGGGTCGCAAAAAGCGTATGTAACCCTTTATTCGTTTCCACTTGATCACTGCGGTGACAGAACAACTTCGGATCGCTGTTATCCCCGGATTTTTTTGAATCCCATCTGAAATGGGAAATCCGGTGATAAAGGCGAACGCTTTGCTTCCTTCGTTTGTTCTGTCCCCTCCGTTAACGTGTGCACGAAAAAAAACATAACCTACGCTATTGCTCTGAAGTAGGTAATATAAAAAGGGTTGCTGCTCGTCATTCATTGAAATGACGAGCAGCAACCCTTTTTGTTTTTTTCATAATCTAACGAACTGTGCACACGTTATTGGCGGTTATTTGCTATGCATTTTAAACTCCAGGAACAGGTCGTTATAATGCGAGAGCATTTTTTTGCCCAGATTATCATAGACCTCCAGCTTGCCTGTCAGTGCCTCGTCTGGATAAAAGCGCTCATCCTCCGAGATGTCCTCTGGCAGCAGTTTAAGCGCCTCGGCGTTTGGCGTGGAATACCCGACATACTCCGCATTCCGGGCCGCATGGTCCGGGTCCAGCATGAAGTTGATAAACTGATGTGCCCCTTCAATATTACTCGCCGTCTTCGGAATAACCATGTTATCGAACCAAAGGTTCGAGCCTTCTTCCGGCACCATA
Organism: Paenibacillus sp. 37; assembly: GCF_008386395.1. Lineage (NCBI taxonomy): Bacteria > Bacillati > Bacillota > Bacilli > Caryophanales > Paenibacillaceae > Paenibacillus > Paenibacillus sp. 37. Next base: position 6,565,842 of record NZ_CP043761.1, read on the forward strand.
TAATCCAGCTTGTCGTTCTCATCCATAATCTCCGATGCATCCCCGGACCATACGAGCCCAACTGCCGCTTCCTCGTTCGCAAGCAGCATCTTGATCTCGTCACCAACAATTGCTCTGACGTTTGGTGTCAATGTAGACAGCTTTTTCAGCGCTTCTTGCAAATGGTCTTCGTTGGTATCATTCAGAGAATACCCAAGACTGTTTAATCCCATCCCAATGACTTCTCGTGCGCCATCAAGGAGCAGGATTTGATTTTTCAGACGCGGGTCCCACAGGTCATTCCAGCTATCAAATGTCAACCCATCCACCAGTTCGGGATTGTACACAACCCCCACCGTTCCCCAGAAATACGGGATGGAATACTTGTTGCCTTCATCAAAGGACAAGTCCATGAACCGCGGATCAATGTTATCCAGATGGGTTAATTTGCTATGATCGAGTGGAACGAGCAGGTCTTCTTCTTTCATTTTGCTAATCGCATATTCAGAAGGAATCGCCACATCAAACGTGGTTCCGCCCTGCTCAATTTTGGTTAGCATGGCTTCATTGGAATCAAACGTCTGATAGATAACCTTAATGCCTGTCTCGTCCTCAAACTCCTTGAGCAGATCCGGGTCGATATAATCGCCCCAGTTATAGATAGTCAGTGTGTTGCCGCCAGAATACCCCTGACTCTTGTTCAGATACGAAGCCAGAATCATCAGGGCAAACGCGGCCACAAAAACAAGCGCAAATGTCCGTACCAGTTGCTTCATGGTCGCAGCCCCTTTCCTCCGGGAGGTATCCGTGTTGCACGGCGGTTAATGAAGTAATATCCGACTACCAGCAGCACCGTGAGCAGGAATAACAGGGTAGACAAAGCATTGATGGATAACGAAACGCCCTGCCTTGCTCTGGAGTATATCTCTACCGAGAGTGTGGAGTATCCATTACCCGTGACAAAGAATGTTACTGCAAAATCATCGAGCGAGTACGTCAAGGCCATGAAAAATCCGGCAAAAATACCTGGTTTCACGTATGGCAGCACCACACGCGTCAGAATCTGCCATGAACCAGCGCCCAGATCGCGTGCCGCATCCATCAGTGTTGGACTCATCTCCTGCAGCTTTGGTAGCACCATGATCACGACAATGGGCACACTGAATGCAATATGAGACAGCAGCACCGAAGTGAAGCCCAGTTTGATACCAATCATGGTGAACAAAATCAGGAATGACGCACCAATGATGACATCCGGACTAACGATCAGCACGTTATTAAGTGACAGCAACGTGTTCTTGGTCCGTTTGCGACGCACATGGTAGATCGCCAGTGCTCCTGCTACACCGAGGATCGTTGAAATCGCTGATGACAGGAGCGCAATGATAAATGTATTCAGCACAATGATGAGCAACCGTGTATCGGCGAACACCTCTCTGTACCATTCAAGTGTGAATCCTTCGAAGCTGCGCATGTGACCGCCGCTGTTGAAGGAATAGAAGATCAGATACGCAATCGGTGCGTACAAAATGGCGAATACAACGGCCAGATAGACGTTAGACAGCTTTCCGTTTCTTCCCATTACGCACCTCCTTCTTGCCTGATCCAGTCAGGAACATAATAATCGCCATCGCAATAATCAAAAAGACGGCAATCGTTGAACCCATCCCCCAGTCCTGGGTGACGAGAAAATGCTGTTCAATCGCTGTTCCCAGCGTAATTACACGGTTTCCCGCAATCAGGCGGGTAATCATGAACAGAGACAGCGCAGGAATAAATACAGCCTGACAGCCTGATTTCACACCGCTAATCGTCAGCGGAAAGATCACCCGGCGGAATGTTAGCCACGATGAGGCCCCCAGATCACGCGCCGCATAGATCAACGATGGGTTCATCTGTTCCAGCGCATTGAAGATCGGCAGAATCATGAATGGAATGAAGATGTACACCGAGACAAAGATAAAACTGAAGTCGGTGAACAAAATCTGCTGTGTACCAATACCCACGACTTCAAGCAGGGAGTTGGTCAGACCATACGTTCCGAACAGGCCAATGAAGGCATACGCTTTTAGCAAAAGATTGATCCAGCTTGGCAGAATGATCAGCAGTAACCACAGCTGCTTGTGCTTCGTCCGGGTCAGCATATACGCCGTCGGGTAGGAGATCAGCAACGAGAAGGCCGTAATCAGAAATGCATACCAGAACGAACTGAGCGTCATCTGCAAGTACACCGGTGTAAAGAACCGGGCGTAGTTGCCAAACGTGAAGTTACCCTCCACATCGAAGAATGAATAATAGATGACCAGCAGAACCGGCGCCACAACAAACAACACCATCCATAATACATATGGAATCAGATACGCATTGCGTGTGCTGGCCTTAGTCTGCATGAGCGGCCTCTTGGTAGGCTTCGAGTCGTTTGTCGAACTCTTCTTCGGTCTCGTTAAAGCGCATGACGTGTACAGCTTCTGGGTCAAAATAGAGTCCAATCCGCGCACCAACAACGGCTTTCTTCGTTGAATGAACCAACCACTCATTGCCAGCATCATCGTACGTGGATATCTCGTAATGCACCCCGCGGAATAACTGGGAGTCCACATTAACCTTGAGCTTACCTTGGTCTTCGGTTGTAATCTCCAGATCCTCTGGGCGAATGACAATCTCTACCGGCTCGTCCCGCTGGAGACCCTGATCGACGCACTCATGCTGTGCGCCGGCAAACTCCACCACAAAGTCCTGCTTCATTTTGCCCGATACAATGTTCGATTCACCGATAAAATCTGCTACAAAGCGGTTAATTGGCTCATCATAGATATCATTCGGTGTACCACTTTGTTGAATCACGCCACCATTGAGGACAAAAATCTCGTCGGACATCGCCAAGGCTTCTTCCTGATCATGCGTAACAAAGATAAACGTAATACCCAACCGCTGTTGCAGCTCCCGCAGCTCGTACTGCATCTCAGTCCGTAGCTTCAGATCGAGTGCCGAGAGCGGCTCGTCCAGTAGCAGAATTTCAGGTTCGTTCACAATTGCACGTGCAATCGCAACACGTTGTCGTTGTCCGCCGGACATTTCGCCAATTTCCCGGTTTTCATACCCGGACAGATTGACAAACTTGAGGGCTTCCAACACTTTGCTGCGAATTTCAGCCGTTTTCATCTTTTTGATCCGCAAACCAAAGGCTACGTTCTCAAATACATTCAAATGTGGAAATAACGCATAATCCTGAAATACGGTATTCACCTGCCGCTGATGGGCAGGCACTCGGTTGATGAGCGCACCGTTAAAATAAATACTGCCCTGTGTCGGCTCCGCAAAACCGGCAATCAGCCGCAATATCGTTGTTTTCCCGCAGCCCGATGGCCCGAGAAGCGTATAAAATTTACCCCGCTCAATCTCAAAGCTGACCGCCTTCAATACGGCTTCATCCTGATCGTATTGCTGAGTCACCGCTTCGAAGCGGATAATCGGTTGTTGTTCTGACATGCCTCACATCGCCCCCTTATACTTGAGGTACCTCTTCATTCTGTACACTTTCGTTCAAGCATCCTTATAGATAACCCATCTATTATATATGATTCAGGTATATCCGCAATGGTTTTGATGTAAACACCACTTGTCATTTCTTCTTATTTTCATAAATCCTGCATACATTACGGGTATATGTCGATATCTACGCATTCCTTTGGGAAGTGAAGCACGTTTGGGATTCCATTTTATGTGTGAAAGGAGTCTTGGCTCTTGGATATTCGTCGTAACCTGCCCTTGCTGATGACCATTTGTTTCCTGAGTCAGATGGGCGGATTCATGATCCTGCCTCTGTTCCCTTTGTTTATTGAGGAATTCGGCCTGTCCGGCTGGATGATGGGGGTTATTTTTGCTCTTTTTTATGTGGGGAAAGTGATTGGTGGCATTCCTGCTGCGGCAATTTATAGGAAACTCGGGGGTAAACGTGCTCTCATCCTCATGCTGTTACTGCTCGCTGTCTGCATGGGTGGCTTCGCTCTGTCTTCTGCTGCGGTGTTGTTCGGCCTGCTCCGACTGCTGCAAGGGCTCGCTTCCACCGGGCTTACCGTGGTCGTGCGTTCTATCATAGGAGATGGAGGCAATGTGGAGAACCGCGGACTGTACAATGGGTATATCAGCAGTAGTGAGGGTGGCGGTATGGTGCTCGGTCCGGTCATAAGTGGCTGGCTCGCGCTGCACTGGCCCTTGTCGGTGCCTTTTCTGCTTGTTACGTTATGTTGTCTGATGGCTGTGGTCGCTGCGATGGGGATGAAGACGACGGCACCTCCTTTACCTTCAACAACTTCTGATGCACTGCATACGCAAGGTACGGATATCTCCCAATCCAATCAAGCTCCCGACTCGACAATGATTAGCCCAACTATAGAGCTTACCCAGCGTCAACAGCTTCTCGGCTACGGTACAGTACATTTTCTGGAGATGAGCGCCTATGCGGTATTTCTCACCTATTTTGCACTGTATGCAGCTCACATCATGCATTGGGACCCCTTTGCAACCAGTCTCGCCTTCACCGTATCCGGGATTTCTACGCTTGCCGCTGCTCCCTTTGTCGGTTATCTCTCTGACCGGTTAGGCGATCGTCTGTTGCTTTGTATGCTCGGCATGTTCCTGATTGGCATCGAAGTTGCTGTATTTCTAAGCACGTCCTCCCATCTATGGGTCTACGTTGGTATGCTGATTGGAGGGGTTGGCGGGGCATGTTACATGGATTCGTTCTTTGCTCATATCGGTGATCATATCCCCGATGAGAGTCGAAGCTCCGTCATAGGCAAAATTGTCTCTGCGGCTGAGATCGGCTCCATTATATCCCCACTGGTTGCAGCACTGCTTATGGAAGTTGGATCGCTTTACTCCGTGTTTGTGTTCAATCTGGTGCTGATTGCTGCTGCCATTGTAGTTCAGGCTGTGATGCGGAGTCAGTACAGGACAAGACGACTGTAAATGCAAAAGGGAGATGTCCCACAAGTCATGAACATGACGGAGGACACCCCTTCATTGGCATAATTATTTTCCTAACAATGTTGCGATGTGCACTGCATTTTCTTGGATTTTACTTTTTAAGTAAGGGTCAGTCCTGTCAGGTAATTCGGTTGGTTTGTAAAACTTTGCTTCAAGAACTTCCACCCCATCTGGCTTCAATTCTCCCTCATACTCCGTGCAAACATAACCAATGACCACATTGTAGTATTCATGCCCGTTTCTTAATTTCGTATATAACTCTTTTCCTGAGAAGACGCCATACAGATGAAGTTTCTTAATCTCTATCCCAATCTCTTCTCTGACCTCTCGTATTGCAGACTCTTCCACCGATTCGCCGAGCTCCATAAATCCACCCGGTAGTCCCCAAGTGTCATCCAGATGTCGAACCAATAGAATCTCACCCGTCTTATTCAAGATCAAAATACTCGGTCTTACCAAAATAACAGGAGCATTACCAACCATTCCTCGCAACGTTTCAATGTAACCCATGGATTGTTCCCTCCCTTATGTGAAGCCATGACCTCATTATAGGCATGTTATATATTTCCATATAGAGAAAGAATCTTCTTCGTTTTTTCCTATTTTTAAAGCTCTTCCTTTGAAAAAAAGATCACAAAAAATAACCCGTCTGCACAATTAATGTGCAAACGGGCATTTCATTGGTGCATCTCCGGCCTGTGGCTGGGGATGCTCTACCTGTGCATTCTGCTGCTCGCTGCTTCGCAGCTCTGCGGCAGATGCCACGCCATCTTTCAGCGTATACGCCTGATCCTGATGGAAAAAGTTCGGCTTCACAATCTCATTGCGATAGGAGCTGTGGAAAATATGCGTTGTCGCCGGAGATACCGGCGGAATCAGCCACACCCAATCTCCAGTCAGCTCACGTCCAGCCTTCTCTTCCCGCTGTTCAAACATCGCAAATTGCGCTGCCGCCGTGTGGTGATCCACAATGCTCACACCTGCTTTTTTGAACGAATGCAGCACAGCGACATTCAACTCCACCAACGCCCGGTCCTTCCACAAAGTTGTTTCACTTGACGTATTCAACCCAAACGCTGCCGCCACCGCAGGCAGCTTGTTATACCGGAACGTGTCCGCCAGATTACGGGCACCGATCTCGGTACCCATATACCAACCATTAAACGGCGCTGCCGGGTAGGATATACCACCAACCTCCAGACGCATATCAGCGATCATCGGCACACCGTACCAGCGCATGCCAAGCTCAGCAATCTCCTTCTGCTCCGGGTGCTCAATCATCACTTCCACAATCTCTTCTTCGGGTATAACATACCACTCTGGCGCTTGTCCTTGTGCCTGAATTATGAGCGGTAACACATCATAAGAGCCACCTGCTCCCTGCCAGCCAAGGGACATGGCCGCCTTGGTCAGCTCCACGGAAGCAGGATCTCCAATAACGCCTTGCTCTGTCTCATATCCTGCATATCGAATAAGCTGATGATTCCAGAGACGTACCAGAGCTCCATTTGGTCCATCCGGTGGAAGGATCGTAATCATCGGAATGACCTTGCCTCCGTTGGATGCCACATGAATATGGTTCAACACAGCATCCGCTGCCGTTCCTGCTGTATCGGCATGACGAGCATCCACGATCCGCAGTTTATCCCAGAACAGCCGCCCGATGCAACGGTTGCTGTTCCGCCAGGCCATTTTGCAACCTTGTTCCAATTCTTCTGTGGTATGCACATAGGTACCTGTTGCTTCGATCTCGCCCATAACGGCAACAAGCCGGGCCTGCGCGTCTTCACGCGAATGGCCCAGCTCTTCATAACATGTATATATAAACCGTTCAGCTTCTTCCTGCAATTGTTCCAGGTCTGACCGCATCATTCATTCCACCATTCTGTACATCTTGGATGCCATCATTATACGGCAAGCGCACCGGATTTGTAAGCGAACGGATACTTTGTTCACGGACTCTACATATCGTTGTCAGGATGAAGGGTGACTTTGCTTATTTGCCCAGAAATGCGTTTAACATCCAGACCTCTTTATCCAGCGCAGCGGTGAATCCAATTAGCATATCTTCCGTTGCGTTATCTTCTGCTTCTCCCGCTTCGTGAATGCCTTGATGAATCACTTCTACCATTGTACGCAGATCAGCAACCACCGACTCTACCATACGCTCAGCAGACAACTGGCCTTGTGCCTCTTCAATTGGAGACAGACGCAGTTGTTCAGCCATTGTAGCCACCGGACGTCCACCAATAGCCAGCAAACGTTCTGCAACTTCGTCCATATTTGCCGTAGCCAAGTTGTACAACTCTTCGAATTTGGCATGCAGTGTGAAGAAATGAGGTCCTTGGACATACCAGTGGAAGTTATGCAGTTTCGTGTACAATACGGACCAACCTGCAATCTGACGGTTCAGGACATCTTGAAGTGCTGTGGCATTGTTAGCAAAAGTGTTGTTTCTAGTTTGGATTGTGCTCATGGAATTTATCCCCTCTCGAATATAAAAATAGAATTTGAATGATTGTAATGGCGTTGCTTTAATTCATCATTTTAATTTAGACTTAATCTAAATCTTGTTTTAATTATAACACTGCATATACGGTTTGGGAAGGCTTTTGTACGGTCTTATAAATGAAGATTCCATGAAGTACAGCTTCATAGAAACGATGGCAAAGGCAGTTAACAAAGTGAGAGTTGTAAACAAACTATTCCTCAACGATTGGAGCTATGATAGACTCATCTGATTGGGTTTCCATATCTTTTTGGAGTAGGATGATACCATCATAAGGAACGTTGCCATTGTAGGAAGTTAACTTAGTCACGATTGCGGAGGTAAACATGAGGATATTTCAATTTAAACGAGAGTCCGGGAAGAAGATTACCAAATTCGATTCTAATTTCGTCATGTCACGTATTACGCAGACCGACAAAACAGCTCATATCGGGTGTATGCACTTGCCCGAGGGTGGAGTAGTAGGTTATCACCAAGCAGTGGTTCCTCAACTCCTTTTGATCGTCAGCGGAGAAGGCTGGGTTAGAGGCGAAGCAAATGAATACATCAAAGTTCATTGTGGCGAAGCGGTTCTGTGGGATACACATGAATGGCACGAAACCAAAACAGAAACTGGACTCATGGCCATTGTAATTGAAAGCAAAGAGTTAGACACCTCATTATTAATGCCTTTATAGAAGGTATAACGTAAGAAATGAAGTCCTTCTTTAACACCAAAAAGCAGACCTGCACCTAAAACGGTAACAGGACTGCTCCTTTAAAACATAAATCTCCTTAAACACGGACATATTCAAAAGTCAGAATACGACTGATCTCTTCATAGCTTGATGCTACAAAATGAGGTTGATGATCGGACTCCGGCAGCGCCTCCCGATGGTTGAACCAGATAATTGTCCACCCCGCATCGACCGCACCTACCACATCATTACGCCACGAGTCTCCAATATAATAGCTGGAACGGGCATCTGTCCCGGACTGCTTACTCACATATTCGAACAACCTGCGATCCGGCTTCGCATAACCAGTCGTACCGGAAATGAAGATCAGATGCTCGTCCACGAGACTGAGCACATCCAGTGCTTCAAGTTTGCGACGCTGATGCTCTCTTTCTCCATTGGTGATCAGACCAACGGTATGGCCCTCTGCCTGGAGCCGTCTAATCAACTCATAGGCTCCTTCAAAAGGCACAATCTCAAACTGTCTGCTCAGATACTGAGCTTGCAGTTCTTCAGCCTGACCCGATTGTAGAGGGAGTCCAAACTCTTCCATCGTCAGCTCAAACCTCCGACGCCGCATTCGCTCCACCGCATCCGGCTCCGGTGCAGCAGACAGATCTTCTTTTGCAGACAGCCAGTCACTATAATAACGAAAACGGTGATAGGCATCAGCAAAAGGAAAATCATCTGATAGGCCGAGAACATCCTGCAACGCCCCGCGAAGCGGCTGTAAGTGATCATATAAAGTATCATCCACGTCGAAAAATATGGTCTTGGCATCATTTTTTATATTCATAGTTGTAACTGATCCTCCTGCTCCTGTCTCAAACATTCTCTTCTTATTACTATATATGTAATCCTATGCCTCGTCCAAAAGGGATTTGGTAAACGTGGACAATCCATGATTGCCACATCCCAGTTACTGGAATATAATTTATTAAAGATCACAACCAAAATCATGAAAAGGTGGAATGAACATATGAGTACTACAATAGAGAAATGCACCGATTGTGGAGGCACGTCCTTCGTACAGGCATCCGACTTCATCAATCTTCGTCCATTGGATAAGAAATTGTCGATGGGTTCAGAAAGAGTATATACCGTGTGTTTGGACTGCGGAGAAGTGGTCTCCATTAAGGTGAAGAATCCAGAGAAATTAAAATAAGCAGGGTTCGTATTTAATATAATTACAAGAACATGATAATACGAATATGAATCCGTGAAAAAGAAGCCCTGGCTCACCTGAGTGAACTGGGGCTTCTTTTTCTTATGGAGCAAACAAACGATATAACAACGAATCATCTAATGAATTATCGGAAGAAGACCACCAGATGTCTCTATCCACTTATACAATCAACGATACAACCTTACCTGCATTCACATCAATCAAGCCATGGTCCGTGATCTTCAGCGCCGGACTTACCGCAAGAGAGTGAGTACTGATCGACATGATCGGGTTGTAATGTACATACCCAAGAGACAACATGGCTGCGCGCAATTCCTTCACTTGATGGGACACCACTGCGAGTGGTTCTTCCGTCAAAATGCCACCTACGGGAAGTTCCAGATGGGACAGCACCTTGCCGTCTTCTACCACGCAGAAGCCACCCTGGCTCGAAATTACGGTGTTAGCTGCCAATATCATATCTTCACGATTACGTCCTACCACCAGCAGGTTGTGATTGTCATGTGAATATGTCGTTGCAATGGCACCACGCTTGATGGTGTCTCCACCGATCAGACCATGTGCTCGATTGCCGTTCACGCCATAACGTTCAAAGGTCGCAATCTGCGCATATCCGCTTTCTTCCCACAGCAATTCGCCATCCGAAGACTGAACCGGTGCAATATGTTCTTCCACAAAAGTAGAACCATCCTTCACCATCATGACACGGCATTGGTACTCACCTTCACCAGCGAGATCAACACCTGATCCAATGACTTTTGGGTCTGACAACTGAATTGCAAAATCAGCTACGCCCAGCTTCTCCAACTGTACACTCTTATAGAAGTGAGGTGGGAACTGCCCGGTTATGCGTTCCTGCTTATACGGTTCGTAATCGTCATAAGCTTTGCGGCCGTTTTTGTACACCTGATCAATAGCGAGCTCCTCCAGGTTGGATAACAAAACATAATCGGCCACTTTACCTGGGGCCACGCTGCCACGATCGGTCATTTTCATCCGGGAAGCAGGGGTTGATGTTGCTGCGTAGATCGCATCTTCCGGACGCATCCCCATCTGAATTGCTTTACGTACGATATGATTCAGATGACCATGCTCCACCAGTGAATCCGGCATCACATCATCCGTTACGAAGCAGAAATGCTGCGCCACATCATGTTGAATCAGATACTCCATGACTTCCGGGGTCATTGATTTCTCCTGAATTTCAATAAACATACCTGCCGCAATCCGCGCCTGTAATCCCTCAATGCTCTGATGAGTATGATCGGAATCAATACCTGCGTATATAAGTCGATGTAGATCAAGTCCAAGCAGTTTCGGTGTATGACCTTCGATCACAAGATCGGGATAGTTTTTGCGGATATGCTGTAAAATCTGGTTGGTCTTGCACTCCGGATCACGGATGACATCGACATAGTTCATGATCTCGCCCAGACAGATAATCTCGCCAGTGGCGAGCAGCACGTCCATATCTTCAATCTCGATCGAACCGCCTGTTGTCTCCATCGGGGTTGCCGGAACGGAACTTGGGATCGCATAGAACATATCCACGGTGGTGTCCCGACTCACAGCCATCATCTCCTGCACACCTTCCAGCCCGAACACATTTGCCATCTCATGCGGTTCTGCGACAATGGACGTTACCCCGCAGCCAATCAGACCATGAGAAAAGGTTTCCGGTGTCACCATCGTACTTTCGATATGCAGATGGATATCAATCAAGCCAGGAATCATGTATCTTCCTCGTGCATCAATGACTTCGTCCGCCTGAAACATCTCCGTTCCACCGGGTCCAACATATAGGAATCTGCCGTCCAACACAGCAACGTTATTCATCTCAAACCGTTTATAATAACTGTTATACACATGTACATTCACAATTAGTTGATCTGCACGCATGGGGCATAATCTCCTTCTTCACAAACATTTCACCGCGATCCGGACTGGACAATGAACCTGTACTTTAATCTGATGTACTGCACTTGATCGCGTACCACTGCCTCGTCCAGAAACATCGTATGAAATGTCTTCTTTACTGCTCTTATTTCTTCAAGCTATTCCTACATTTCACGGCTACTCCACCAGTACAAGCTTGTCCTGTGGGAAAATCAGGCTAACACGCTGTCCACTAAGGTACGGTGTTTCCATCTCCTGATTTGCTGTAAAGTCACCCAGTTCCGTCTCAATCACATACTGATAACTGCGTCCCAGATACGTGCTGACCTTGATAATCCCCGGCAAAGCATTCACCACTTCCGCAGAGGTATCTCCACTAACGATTAGATCATCCGGGCGAATCGCACCTTTACGTGCACCGGGACGTGCTGTTCCAGGATGCGCGGTTGCTGTAAATGTGCGTCCACCCGCATGCAATGTGATTAATTCACCTGCATCGCTGCGATCCGCGAATTCAATAAAATTATGGAAGCCGATAAATCGTGCGACAAACTCCGTTGCCGGATATTTAAAAATCGTTTCCGGGCGGTCGAGCTGCTCGACCACGCCTTTGTTCATAATCGCGACCTGATCCGAAATCGAGAAGCATTCTTCCTGGTCATGAGAGACATACAACGTTGTAATGCCCAGCTCCTGCTGAATCCGGCGAATCTCCACCCGCATGTTAAGACGCAGGTTAGCATCCAGGTTACTGAGTGGTTCGTCGAACAAGAGCAGGTCAGGCTCAATGACCAAGGCACGAGCAATGGCCACACGTTGACGCTGTCCACCGGACAGTTCTTGTGGAAAACGTTTCTCAAATCCGTTCAGGTTAACAACTTCCAGGATTCGCATTACACGTGAAGAGATATCCTTGTCTTTCACTTTGCGCATCCGCAGGCCAAAGGCCACGTTGTCATAGACAGACAGATGCGGGAATAACGCATAACTCTGAAATACAAATCCGAAGTTCCGCTTGTTCGCCGGAACCTTCGTATAATCCTTGCCGCCGAACATAAACTTGCCCTGTGATGCTTCCAGAAATCCGGCGATGAGGCGCAGCGTAGTTGTTTTGCCGCAACCGCTCGGTCCGAGCAGGGAGAGCAGTTTACCTTTTTCCAGCTCCAACTGAAAATCCTTCAGGATTGTCTGCTTATCGTATGCCACGGATACGTGGTCTAATGTCAGCAATGCCATAGCGTTCTGCGCCTCCAATTAACGTTTAGTAAAGTATGAAAATCCGCCCATGATCCGTTCGATCACGAACATTAAGAGTCCAGTCAGTACCATCAATAGCACGGAAATCGCTGCAATCGTTGGGTCAAAGTAATTCTCCACATACGTCAGCATCTGAATTGGCAATGTACTTACCCCTGGTCCGGTCATGAACACCGAGATATCCACGTTGTTGAACGACTCCAGGAAGGCAATCAACACCGCAGCGATAATGCCTGAGCGGATGTTGGGAAGTACGATCGTGAAGAACGTTCTTACCCGTCCCGCCCCAAGACTCAGCGCAGCTTCTTCCACGGCGAAGTCAAAGCTCGACAGACTCGACGCGATAACCCGAATGATGAATGGAAGCATGATAATCGTATGACCGATCAACAATCCGAGATACATCGGCAGATGGTAGATTACGATCAGATATTTCATCAATGTAAAACCAAGCACGATTCCCGGGATCAGTACCGGGGAAAGGAACAGTGCGTTCAGCACGGACTTGCCTTTGAAATCGTAACGACTAAGCGCATAAGCAGCCGGAACTCCGAGTACCAGTGCCAACAGGTTCCCCAGCAGGGAAATGATGATGGACGTCTGGAATGTGCGGAGGAAACCGCCTGTGTTGAAAATATTCTCATACCAGCGGAAGGAGAACCCTTCCGGTGGAAATTTGAGTACCGTTCCCGGTTCAAACGAAGTGACCGATATGATCAGAAGCGGGCCCAGCAGAAAGATAAAGACCAGCAGACTGAACAGGCCCAGCCCGATATGTTTCTCCCGCATATGTCTACCCCTTCGGATTTAAAGTTTTGGCCATTTTGTTCATGACACCGACCACGACAAATGTAATTACAATCATAATCGCGGCAACAACCGAGGCCAGATACCAGTCGTTGAGGGTCATGGCGTTCTGATACAGGAACGTAGCAATCACGCGCTGCTTGCCTCCAAGGAGGGCAGGTGTGGTATACGCCGTCAGGCTTCCGACAAAGACAAGCACGGCTCCGATCACAAGTCCTGGCACAGCCAGCGGGAACACAACCCGGCGGAATGCCGTAATGCGTGATGCGCCCAGACTTTGTGCCGCTTTGAGCAGATCACCGTCAATATTCTCGAGCACACCCACCAGAGAGATAATCATCAGTGGCAGGAACAAATGCGTCAGACCGATCATCATCGCTGCCGGCGTGTACAAAATGTCCAGCGGCTTGTCCACGATACCCAGACCAACAAGGGTGTTATTAATCAGCCCTTTTCGTCCAAGAATGATCATCCAGCTAAACGAGCGCACGACCGGGCTCGTCAGCAGCGGGAAGATCGCCAGTGCCAGCAAAATGCCTTTGCGGCGTGGCGCTTTCTGCGAGATATAATAAGCTGTCGGGAATCCGAGCACCACACAGACGATAGTGGTGACCACGCTGACTTGCAGCGTCGTAAGCAATATTTTCAAAAAGTATGGGTCTCTGAAAAAATGCATGTATCCTTCAAACGTGAAGGAGTTTTCTTGGAAAAACGTCGACCCGATCGTCAGGACAATCGGAATGATCATAAATGCCGCCAAAAACACGAATCCCGGCAGCAATAGCCAGTAGATTACTGATTTCTTCATCGCGATACTCCTGACTTGTAAATTTAATTCGAGATTGATACTTGAATACTCCGATTGAAGTACCGTCCTTCGATCCCTGTTATCCCCCGATTTATTGATTGATTTTCATAGGTGAAAATCGAGGGATAAAGGGGAACGCTTCGCTTCTCCAGATCGGTTCTGCACTCTCCGCAAGCGTATAAATATCTAATTGGGGCAGAGCAGCTACGCGTTTAACGCGTTGACAAATAGTTCAAGGAACGCTTCTGCGTCCACGGTTTCGCAGACGAGGGTGTTGGGCTGCTCGCCCAAACGGTTTTGGAAGTCACATACCATCTGGCCATCGCACAGGCGGCTGGCGGTTTCGACATCCACGTAATACGATTTACGTCCTACCAGTTCAGGGGCAAGGGCTACGCCCACGGCTAGTGGATCATGTAAAGCGCAAGCGCGGACGCCGTTCATTTGTTCGTAACGGTTGATGTATATCTCCGTGCTCTGAGCGACGTATTCACGAATTACAGGATCTGTGAGACGCTCAATCGTTGCTTCATTCAGCAATGTTTGACGCGTTACATCCAATCCGACTTGGGTAAGCTTCTCGATGCCTGCGTGCAGTACAATGCGTGCCGCCTCTGGATCAGCGTATGTGTTGTACTCGGCGGTCGGTGTAATGTTGCCATGTCCGCGAACCACACCACCCATGAAGATGACTTCCTTCAATAAAGAAGGCAATTCAGGACACTTCATCAGCGCGAGTGCCAAGTTAGTTAAGGGTGCGGTCATGATCAGAGTCAGTTCGCCGGGATACAACTTGGCTTGCTCCACGATAAAGTCTGGCGCAAAACCTTCCTCGGCTTGCTTGGACACCGCCGGATCAGGCAGCGCACCGCCCAATCCGTCCTGTCCATGTACCCGGTGTTCATAATGCGACTTGCGAGTGAGCGGTCCAGCTGCTCCGGCAATGACCGGAATTTCAGGTGCACCCGCTAGTTCAAGAATTTTGCACGTATTCTCTGTTGCCTGCTGGAGTGATACGTTCCCACAGACTGTGGTGATACCGAGAATGTCCAGCTTCCGGCTTTTGACCGCCAGCAAAATTGCCAGTGCATCGTCAATCCCCGTGTCCACATCCATAATGATGCGATTCCGCGATTCATTCATCCGTTCTCAACTCCTATATGGTGATTGGTTGCTTGCTGCAAATGATAAGTTGAACTAAAGAATATTTACACTTACCACTCCGATTACAGAATAACCTTCCGATCGCTGTTATCCCCAGATTTTTTTGAATCCCCTTCTTCAAAGGGAAAATCCGGGGATAGCGTATGCTTCCGAAGCAGCTTTCTTTCAGAAAGCTTTTAGGCGAACGCTTCGCTTCTTCACGTTATTTCTGCCCTCTCCGTTCTCGTGTAAAAAGTTTAGTTAAACTATATAGATCAAAGATAACTATTTAGTCGGTTACTTGTTTTTATTGTGCAATCTCGCGGTTCCAGCGATCTGTCCAGCCTTTAACCTGTTGATTCACAAATTCCATATCCAGCTTGTTCAGCTTCTCAACAACTTCAGCGCCGTATGTTACGCCTTCTGCTTCTTCAGCAGTCAGTTCAACTTTTGTGTTAACCGGGGAATCGACTTTAGCTTTGGCAGATTTCGCTTGTACATCCTGGCTAAGCTGCCAGTTGATGAACTCTTCAGCGAGTTCTTTGTTTTTGCTGCCCTTCACGACATTGATTGTGTTCATCACGGCATATGCACCTTCGCTAGGTGTAACAAACTTTGCATTAGGCACGGCTGCTTTCAGATCTTTGAAATACATTTCCATGATCGGTCCGCCCGCAATCTCTTCTTGGGAGAACATGTTCACGAACTCGGAAGTTTGGCTGTAGAATTTCACCACATTGCCGCTCAGTTTTTTCAGTTCAGCAAATGCCGCATCTTCATTAAACGTATCGTTTCCGGCTACACGGGAAGCTGCATCCACAACCATTGGGCCTGCTGTTGCCGTAATATTCGGGATGGTCAGGTTACCTTCGAACGCCGGGTCCCACAGGTCACTCCATGAAGTCACTTCTTTGGATACGAGATCCGGATTATAAGCGATACCGAGCTGTCCAACCGTGTAGGCCGGGCCATAATCTTCACCAAGTGGTGCTTTGGCAATATCATAAATGTCATTTACATTTGGAATTTTGGAACGGTCGATTTTCTCAAACAGACCTTCATCGATACCTTGTTGTGCATAGTAGTCAGACAGGTAGATGACATCGACATTGGATGTACCCTGACGGATTTTGTTCAGACGTTCAGCGTTATTGCCGACTTCGAGCACGATGTCTACATTATGTTCTTTTTCAAAGGGACCAAATACTTCTTCATTAAAGAAATCTTCGGAGAAGCCCCAAGTGGAGATAACCAATTTGTTCGCTGCGGTTCCTCCACTGCCTGATCCGCCTGTTGCATCATCCGTGCTGCTGCCACAACCTGCAAGTAATACTGATGTCATTGCCACTGCTGCCAAACCGCTAATCCACTTTTTCATCATGATCCTGATTCCCCCTGATATATGTGATGTGTATGAAAAAACAAAAAGAAAAGCATTCTTGTATAAACAAGAACACTTTTCTTCGTAAACAAAGGAAAGCGACACCCGCTGCCGGTACATCATCGGTTTCTGCTTCAGAATCAATCCGAAGACAAACGCCATCATATGAAATTGTACGGAACCTGGTCATGAATCCGGGTCATAACCTCCATATGCATCAACAAGAATCTATCCTTCCGATCCATCCTTAGGCCTGTTCCAGAATCACATTTGTGATAGCCCACTGAGTGGACGCATCATAATCCCGCAATATAGCTTCAATTGGCAAACCCATGTGTTGCTCGAGCTTCTCCCGGAATTTCTTCTTATATAAGACAGACATGCGGAAGTCCACTTCCAGCTTTAAGCCGGGGGCCTCCCCTTCCAGGGCGTCAGAGCGCGGTGAACGTCGGTGCTTCGCGTAGAAGGTCACAATGTTCTGGTCAATGGTCACTCTCAGGAGAGTGGTGCCAAATCCGAACAGTTCCTTCGAGATTTCGTTATAATACTGGCACATCTTCTTCTTACTCTCATTGCTGTCCAGTAGTTCCATGAACTCACCCACATCTCTTACTACCGTACATTCGACGTGTTAACACGATTGATTATACATAAATCTTCTGAAATGAGCAACCCAAAAGATATACTTAACATGTAAATCACACACAGAAGCGAACGATAAGACATTTACCTCCAAAAACAATTCGTCTTAAACCACAGTAAATTTACATTAATATGCCTGCATGTCAGTCCTATACTATTGTTACTTCTAAACTTCGTTTTAATACACAGTAATCGAGTCTTCGTTTCAACTTTCCCTATAAGGGTATTAATTCCTGCGAAACATAGACAAACTTCGTCAACAACCGTTAAAATGAGACACAATGTTGACATGTTTTTATTTTCTAGAAATTGGAGGCTTAACCCATGCAATGTCCAGTATGTAATCATGAAAATGGAGATGCCCAGTTTTGCGAGAGGTGCGGAACTAATCTAACGCGAACTACCTCTTCACCCTCACTTGTAAAGAACCCGGAATCTGCTGCTGCTTCAGAACCCGAATATACTCGCTGGTCCAGCACGCAGGCTACCTCTTCCCAGGCATCCGTTCCATCCAACACACCATCCGTCTCCATCCACAAGGAACAGGCGAGAGAATCAACAGGTACCAATGACCATGCTTCTGCGGGAGACAACAGCTCCAATCAGTGGAATAATATCGTGCAGAATGAGAAAGTTCAGCAAGCCAAAGAAGTAAGCAAACAGTACCTATCCTATTTCCTCAGTGTATTAGCCCGTCCTTATCAGACGATGAAAACCGTTGGTGACCAGCATTCACTAAACGGATGGCTAACAATGGCGCTGATTGCAGTCCTATCTTCTACATACTTCTTAATTACCTTTAGTCGTATAGGCATGGATGGCTTGTTCATTGGTGGATTTATCCGGCCGCTATTGTTCACCGTCATTATCCTGATAGCCTCAATTGCACTGATGTACACTATTCTGAAAATTGAGAAAATAACCTTCCGTCCCAAAACACTGGTTGCCCAGTTCGGTACATTGCTTGTTCCTGCTGTCGTATCCCTTGTTCTGGCGAATCTGTTTATTATCATCTCGTATTCCATCGCGATCGCCTTGCTTGTGGTCTCGTATATCATCATATTTGTCGCTCTAAACTCGGTGCTATTCCAATATCCATTGAATCGTACCAAAGCAGCCATCGACAGTATGTACAGTGTACTCATCGCCAATGTGGTCGTATTCTTTATTCTGTATCGTTTGTTGGGTGAGGTTATTATTGGACTGATCCGGCTGATGCTTTCGCCGTTTGGCCGTCTGTAAACACTTGTTATTTCGATGACAGAAACCTGCCGATCGCTGTTATCTCCAGATTTTTTTAATTCACTTTTACAAAGGTGAAAATCTGGAGATAAAGGCGACCGCTTTCGCTTCTATTCCAATAGATATAGATTCCTCTGACTCTTTAGAGTTATATAAGGCGCTCCCTGCTCACGTGGGGGACGCCTTTTTTAGTTTCCCAAGGCAGCATTGCACTGTGCATGTATCATACACTATAATGTGTAGTGCTAGAGGTGTGTTCTTATTTACGTAATAAACTAATCCAGCAACTCCCGTTACGTAATAAGATGATTCATCTTTGCCATCAACACTACATCACGTAGTGTTATGTCACTCATTTTATAAAGAAAGCAGAGGAACTCTCTATGGACATGACTCATATGAATCATATGCAAATGGAGCACGAGGTAGGTACATCCTACCTGTGGCTCTTCGTAGGTGTAATCGTGTTGCTGTTCTCCATCGCCGCCTATATCTGGGCATCGCGCACACAGGGAAAAATCCTGGGCCACATGAAAAAGAAAGAGCGGGCGGACATCCAGAAAAAAAGTCGATCCCTTCGGCTGGCTGCACATGTAATGATGGCTGTGTCGATTATTACGTTTGGCCTGTTCTTCATGCAAGGAGCAGGTAAAACATATAATGTAGCCGATCTGGAATCCAACGCGACAATCGACGTGACTGACGATAAATATTATGGGGCTGACCATACGGAGGACCCCATTCAGTATGAGATGACAATTCCAACATCGGGGCCGCATAATCCGCATGATATCAAGTTTGGATTTTACACCGACTTCCCCGGCTATAATTACCTGGTACACAATCTGGAGCACGGGGATATCATCATCTATTATCGGGAGAACGCAAGCGAGGATTTGAAGGAACATCTGAAATACCTCGCTAAATTCCGCGAAGCCGGAGCAGGTATTCTGGCTGTACCAAACAAGGATATTCCCGAAGGCAGTGAAGTCGTGGTGACCGCATGGACCAAAACGATGAAACTCGACCAATTCGACGATGCCAAGGTAGGTACTTTTATCAATAAATATATTAATCAGGGACCTGAAAAGATTCCTGCCTCTGTTCGCCAGGGCGGCGGAACGATGTAATGACGTAATCACTCAGTCATGTGAAGCCCCTCTAAGTAGTAACAATCGGGTGTGTCCCAATGATGGGCATGGTCAATATAGGATTGAAACGAAACTAGCTCCCGGATCAAATTGACTCGGGGGCTAATTCTTTATCGAACAGATGCCGATATTTCAAGTAGAAAACTGTATATTTGATATACAATACATACGAACCAAACAAGAACGACAAGCACCAAGTAAAGAGACAAAGAGACGATTGATTCAACAGATCAAGGGGGAACACTTTTACCAATGAACAGTTTGTTTATGAGGATCTTTTTATTTTTTTCCTGTCTGATGCTGGCTGCGGGTGCGGTTCTTGGCATTACCATGTACCGTTCATCGGCTCAACTGGTCGAACAATCCATGGGGATGCAGGCACAGGCTGTGGCTGAACGGGCTGCTGCATTAATTGACACCTCTCTGTATGCACCACTCAGTACCGGACAGGACGAGACAGCGTATTACGGCACATTGCGTGAGCAGCTTAGTCAGCTGCGCGAGGCCAATGGACTCAAGTATCTGTACACCCTTGGTACACGCGAAGAAAATGGAACAAATACATATTTCTACGTTGTAGATGGGGCTGCTGCGGATGTGGCAGAGGATGACTTCTCCCCTTACGGCTCCGCAGAAGAGACCCATTATGAAGGAATGCTGCAAGCTTTTGAACAGAATGAGCCTACTCGGGGTGAACTCACACAGGATGAATATGGCGCTACCATTACTGCGTATGTGCCAATCCATGGAGATGACGGGAAAGTACTCGGATTGGTCGGTGCAGATCTGGACTCCACTGCGGTCTATGAACTGATGTCCCGCAACCGTATGACCATGATCTGGACAGCCTTGGCTATTGTTCTGCTGAGTGTCTTGTTGGTGTATGGATTCGCCCATTACTTGACCCGACCATTGGTGAAGTTGAAGAAGTTAATTACCCAGGTAGGAAAAGGCGACCTGACCGTCAACGTTGAACTTAGTCGCAAGGACGAGGTGGGACAGCTCGCTTCCGAGTTCAAACATCTGGTTACAGGTACCCGTGATGTCATGACGGGCATCCGTCAAAGCTCCGATTCTCTGCTACAGGCTGCAGAAGGTGTATCGAAACATTCACAGGCGACTGCAGAAGCCAGTCAGCGTATTGCCGAGCATACGAATCATACGGCCAGTGGAGCTGCCGAACAGGTAGCTCGTGCGGGCGAAGTTACGGTAGCCATGGAAGAGATCACGCGCAGCATGCAGCACATTGCGAATTCTTCTTCTATGGTCGCGGATGTATCACAGGAAACGACCAATAACGCGGTGCAAGGTCAAGCCAACATCAACACGGCGATGGACAGCATGGACAAAATTCATCAAGCAAATGTGCAGATGGTGGCCTCCACCTCTCAGCTGGAGCAGTACTCAGGTAAAATTGAGTCGGTGGCACACCTGATGAAAGGCATCGCTTCACAGACCAATCTGCTTGCACTTAATGCAAGTATTGAAGCGGCTCGGGCAGGAGAGTATGGCAGCGGGTTTGCGGTGGTTGCCTCAGAGGTTCGCAAGCTTGCGGGGGAATCAGAGCAATCGTCCCAGCATGTCACCGAACTGATCGCCGAGATGACACGCCAGACTGCCCTGTTGTCAGAGCATATGTCTGCCAGCACATCAGCAGTCCAATCCGGTCTCGCTGTTGTTCAGGAGGCAGGCCGTTCATTCACATCCATTCATACCGGGATTGAGACGATGAATGAACGTCTGCACGAAGTATCCGCAGCATCTGAGCAGCTGTCTGCGAGTGCAGAAGAAGTGTCCGCTTCCGTGGAGGATATGGAACATATCTCACGCGAATCCTCTTCAAGTATCCAACAGGTGTCTCATGCTACCGGAAGCCAACTGCAATCCATGGATGAGATGAGTGCATCCGCTGAATCTCTGCGGGTACTGTCCAGTGAGCTGAACGGATTAATTAGTCGATTTAAAATATAACGTGCAGCTTAGATTGTTAGATATCAGCCCAAAACAAAAAGCCGCACGGCAGGGAAGGGATCATGGGGTTCAACCCCATACCCTGACCACTGCCTGCGGCTTTATTTTTGTACCTTTAATGTTGGCACGCCCTGAGGCTGCCTGAATTAATAGCGCTGCGGAGCAGCTTTTTTACCCAAATCCGTCATGTACGTAAAGAACGCTTCCGGATCGGTATCATACACCAGTTGTACTGGACGTCCGTCTGCTTGCTCCACCGTGCGGCCCTGGCTAGGACCATCCGGGATAACAATACAGTTTACGGTTTTTTTCTTCACGATGTCCTCGCGTCCAACGGAAGCCGTTGTCAGCACATCCCACAGATAGTATGTGGAATTTGTCTCACTGTACACCAGTGGCGGACAACCTGCGTAACAGTTACCCAGGAAATCAACGCCTTCGAAGCGACGCTCTGCTGCCCAGCGGTTACGAACGGCTGGAGTCAGAGGTACTTTGTTCGTGCTTTCCAGTGCAACCAGATCGATCTGGATACCACTCTGCCATACACGGTAAGCCGCTTCCGGGTCCCAGAATACGTTCCACTCTGCTGTGCCATCATGCTCAGGCTCTTCTACGTTACCACGCTCGAATGTACCACCCATCCATACCAGCTTGTCGATTTTCTCTTCAATGTCTGGTGCTTCGTCCAGTGCACGCGCAAGGTCAGTCAGTGGGCCTGTGAACAGGAGCAACGTTTTACCTTCGGTATTGCGCACTTTCTCGATTAGATGCTGGTGTGCAGGAACTGCAGAAAGTGGTGCTTCCATTTTGCCGGACTCGTTCAGTACAGGAAGTGCATCTACATAGAAGGAATGCAGTCTCCACGCCGCAGGAAATGGATTTTTCCCTCTGGAGTTGGATTTGGATACCTCTACGGAATATGTACCGAAACGATCGATGATTTTACGGCTGGCATCTGTTGCTGGCTCCAGATATCCGTCTGCCGGAATAACCGATACACCGGTTACATGTACATTGTCCATTTGCAGAAGCATGAACAGCGATACGAGGTCATCCACGCCGCCGTCATGGTTAAAATACACATTAAGTTGGTTCGTCATGCTTGCTTTCATCCTTCCCCTGGTTGTCCCATTGATGTTGATCATCCGTCTGCCCCAAGGCCGACGCTCTCTCTATTATGTCCCATAACCCTTGGCTACGTAAACCTTCCCCATGCAAAGAAAACAAGGATCACGCCTCATCATGCGGATATTTTACAGTTCCACCATTCCATCTCAGGAGCAGACCCGTCCAACTCAATTCCGTGCCATTGTTGTGCAAAAAGAAATGGACAGCAGGCTTGAAGCCCCGCCGTCCATCTCACCCCATCCATGCATTACATGGACTGGTTTTGTTTCTGTTTCTGTTTCTTCTCATTCTTCTCAGCAATCGGAATATACTTGCCTGGCCAGAAGGCCCATTTGCCCAGCAATGTGGTGATTGCCGGAACCATGAACGGACGTACCAGGAATGTATCCAACAACACACCAACAGCCGTTATAATTCCGAATTGCACCAATACTTGAATCGGCAGAGTCGCAAGTACCGCAAAGGTTCCTGCCAGAATCAGGCCCGCAGAGGTAATAACGGAGCTCGTCTCACCGACGCCTTCCTTAATGGCTTGACGAAGCGGCATCGTTTTGCGTTTTTGCCAGATGCTTGAGATCATGAAAATGTTGTAGTCTTCACCCAATGCCACCAAGAATACGAAGGAATACAGCGGAATCGCTCCCTGAATTGCATCTGCTCCAAGTCCATAGTGAATGATGATCCAACCCAGACCCAGTGCAGAGAAATACGAGAGAACAACCGTTGCAATCAGGTACGCTGTAGCTACAACAGAACGCAAGTATAATAGCAGCAACAATGTAATCATGCCAATGACCACTGGAATAATGATCTTGGCATCCCGTTCTCCTGCCATTTCAATATCATATTGTTCAGCCGTCTGACCATCAATCCAGACCTGACTGTCCACATTGGTTACTCCAGCATCTTGAAGCGCCTGTTCCGCAGTAGCCCGCAGATCCGGAATATGCTGCATCGCCTCCATGGAATATGGATTCAGATTAAATTCCACGTCATAAGCCGTAATGTTAGCATTCTTGGCACCCTGTTGGGCATCGCCTACTTTGCTAATGTAATCCAGCGATTCTAGCCGCTGCTTCAGATCAGTTTCTTTACCTTCGGCATCAATGATCACTTTCACTGGAGCCAGCTCACCTTGGGAGAATTGTTCGCCGATGACGGTGAAACCTTCGCGGGAAGGTACATCCTCCGGGAAGGAAGACAACAGATCATACGTGAATTTAACCTGAGTAGAGAATGCCGCCAGTCCTCCCAGCAATACCAACGTAATTGCAAGAACGGTCCATGGCTTCGTTACTACAACACGGCCAATCCAGCTTTCCTTCACTTTGCGCGGGGCAGGAGCCGGTTTGCCTTTTTTCTTCGCACGTTCGACTTCCATCTCATGTGTACGTGGTACGAACGGGTAGAATGAACCCCGACCGAAGATCGCCAAGAGCGCCGGAACCAGTGTCAGACTTGCAATAAACATAATAAAGATGGACAGACTGAACGGTACGGCAAAGCGATGATACGCACCATATTCAGCCAGCAACAGCACCAGTAGTGCTGCAACGACCGTGAATCCACTCATGGCAATGGCGCCGGAAGATCCCGTAATGGCCTGGAAGATGGCTTTCTTTTTGTCCGGCTCATGGTAGAGAATTTGGCGGTATCTGGAGATCATGAACAGGCAGTAATCCGTTCCTGCTCCGAATAACAATACAGTCATGATTGAGATTGACTGTGCGTCCACCGTAATCCAGCCTTGATCCGCCATGAATCCGAGAATCGGACTGGTCACCATATACGCGAATCCAACCGCAATAATTGGGATAATCGCTAGCACTGGCGAACGATAGATCAATAGCAGCAGCACCAATACCAGTACAACCGTAGCGATAAGCAAGGATACATCGGCGGAAGAGAATAGTCCGCTCGCATCAATGGATATCCCTACTGGCCCTGTTACACGAGCAATCAGTGTATTGGCATCATCTATAGCTACATCGAACGGGTTTGCCCCGAAGATGTCTTGTGTTTTTTGCTCAAGTGCTTCAATGCCTTGCTCTAATTGTTCTGCATCGGCACCTTCATTGAAGAAAAGCGGCATAACCAGGGTGCTTCCGTCTTCCGAAAGCTGGCCTTTCAACGCCTGTGGCGGCAATTGATAGAGTGGCACAACGGACTGCTGTTGTTCTACCGGATCTTGATCCAGTCGCTCCGTTAATGCCTGAATGTTCTCAATCTGCTCATCCGTCAAACCGCCTGCTTGACGCCATACGATCAGCGCGGGCAATCCTTCACCACCAGGGAATTCCTTCTCGGCAAGTGCAGCTGCCTGAACCGATGGTTTGGATTCACTCAGATCCTGTGCGTTATTAGTTTCACGATCACCAACAGCAGGCCATACCATGCCAAGCACAACGGCGATAATGATCCATACCAACAGTGTAATCCATTTGCTTCGTTTGCCAGCAACCCAGCGGCCATAACCCGAACCTTCTTGCATTGTCTCTTCATCTCCCTATTCTGTTTCTATGAAGCCCTATTTATGTGATGGTGTAGTAATGAACCATGGGTCATAGTATAATTGAGTTAATTATATATACCGGAAGGTTAATTTTGCAATGCCTAATTTGTGAACATGCTTAGCCAGCGATTAAATACGTAAAGAGGTCAGTGATTATGAGCAAAAAAACAAACATCCCCCGGTCACCGGGCAGACCCAAAACGGGTGCCGATCAAGCATCTGTCCAAACCAACATATTGATGACAGCTTCACGTCTGTTTATGGAATATGGGTATGAACCCGTCTCTCTCCAACAGATTGCTTCATTATGCAATGTAACCAAAGCATCAATCTATTATCACTTCACCAGCAAAGCCGATCTGTTCACCGTTGCCATTACCCGCATAATGATGATGAGCATGCAGCAGACTTCGCTCCGCTTGGATGAACCCGGCACATTACAAGAGCGGCTGATCAAGGTTGCGCAAGCGAAGATGCAACACTCCCATATTGAGACGGAGAGCATGATGCGAGAAGCCGAGAAACATCTGAATACGGAGCAACTCAGCCAGATTCGAGAAGCTGAGGTTCAGATCTTCGAAGTGCTTGCGACCCACTTCAAGCAGGAGATGGACAATGGTTATTTGCGTGTTGCCAGTCCCATGCTGCTTGCCCATGCATTTACGTCACTGCTCATGCTCGCGAACCGCGAAGATGTGCGCAGCATGAATGGCGGCAGCATTGAGGAACTTGCACGGGAACTTGTGGCGCTATTTCTGGATGGAGCAGTTAAGCGGAGCGAGAATATATAGCTGTATCTCTAAGCAGTTATGCCAAAAAACCATCGGGCGATGTAATGAACACACCTACCGATGGTTTATTGGTTGAAATATAAACATGATTATAGGACTCTGCTCCCGACAATGTTGAATTGATTCTGTAATTACTTACCTGTTACTTAGTCAACAGTGATATAAATAGATATATTAGGGCCATCACTACTATTCTCCGTATAGAATTTACCTTCACCCGTTGGTCTTCCATTCTTAAACATGCCCACATAGACTAACTTACCGTTCAAGTACCCTTTACCTTTGCCGGTAATAGCTCCATTTTTAGCCTGCCCATCATAGATGATTACACCATCTTCGTACAATTTAATTTTGCCAGAATACGTGGGTACTCCTTTATCAAATGCACCAACATAGGCAATTTCTCCATATTGATATGTTTTACCTTGTCCCTGTGGCAATCCATTCTTAAATGTGCCCTGATAGAACATCTCACCAGATTCTGTATACCACTTACCTTGACCATGAAACGAACCCTTCAAAAAATCGCCCTTATATTTAACTGTTCCATCTGGATAATATTCGGTGCCCTTACCTGAAGGAAGCCATGTTTCCATATCCACCTTACCAACATAATTAAACTTTCCATTTGGGTAGTAGAGCTTTCCCTGTCCATTAGAAATATCCGAGTACAGTTTTCCATCTGCGTTATACCTTTTTCCTTCATGAGGCCTTCCCGCTACAAACTTACCTTCAAAGCTCTTCTTCCCATTTGAAAAATAGGATATTCCTTTACCATTAGGTACGCCATTTTTGACTTCTCCCACATATTTGTGTTTTTCACCAGAAAGAGTAATATAGATCTCTTTTTTCGCTGCTGAGACCTGTCCCGGTGAAGTAAACAGCGGTGTAACCAAAATTAAAAAAACAGTAAACCACTTCAAACAATTCTCTAACTTTCGCATTTCTGTAAATCCCCATTTCTATTTTTATAGAATCTATCGGCCTGCTAAGATTAAACTGATATGCCTCTTTAAACTATGAATGTCTGGTTTACTACAACACAGCTTTGTATACAGTACAGCAAATCAAAATATGTAATTCGAGCAGAGTAATACGAATCTTCAAAAATGAGTTTCTCTTCGACTTAGCAAGCACGACAATACTTATATCGACCATTATAGCTACAAGCATGAGAAAATATGGTAAAGTGTTGTTAATTATCTATTTCCCGTTGACTTATACGATACATAACATGATTAATACAAACCTTGAACCCATAGGAGGAAAAACCATGTCACCACCAAAATCATCCCCACGCATCCCCCGTCTGCTGGAAACAAAGCGCATATACCTGCGTCCTTTCGAGATTACAGATGTGGATGCTTACTTCCCCGGTCTGTTTGACGCCGAGATGCGCAGGCTGACAGGAACACAGAATAGTTTCACACGCGCTCAGGTTGAACGTTATGTTGAGAGTGCTGCACAAGATGACACCCGACTCATGCTACTTATTGCTTTACAGGAAAATGACCAGATCATCGGAGATGTCGTCCTGATGGACATGCATGCCAAGAATCGCAGTGCACACATCCGGGTTGCCATCGATCGGGTGGATCATCAAGGAAAAGGCTACGGTAGCGAAGCATTACTGCTTATGCTGGACTACGGCTTCGGCATCTGTAACCTGCATCGAATCGAGCTTGAGGTGTACGCCTTTAACGAGCGAGCCATTCGCACGTATGAGAAACTCGGATTTCAGCGCGAGGGTGTGAAGCGGGATGTCTTGTTCTACAATCATCAATACCATGATGCCATTCAGATGAGCATGCTGGAGGATGAGTTCAGGCAACGTCATATGATAGATCAGGTAGGTAATAATTAAGTTTCCGTTCAGCCAAAATCAAACCAAAAAACCGGGGGATTTAATAACCCTCCCCGGTTAGAAACTTCAGATGACCCGTGAGCACCGACAGCTCGGCGGGTGTCTTCATATACAATTCGCCATCCGTGTCGGCTGACATTTGGGCATCTGTCTTCACTTTTAACGTAGATGCCTTGAAGTATGAAATGCTCTCACTCTGAGGTTGCCAATCTCCCTCCGGCTTGTGCGACAGAATCTCTCGCAGCAGCGGAATGCCTGTCTCATGAATAATGAGCACGTCCAGTTCGCCATCCTGCAACGCATCCGGTGCAAAGGGCAGGGCATTCGTTCCCAGAAAACGGCCATTGGCTGCGTAGATCATCACAGCTTCGCCTTCCATCTCTTTCCCATCCGCCTCCAGTTGGTATCGAAACGGCTCTGTATGACTAATTGTCTGTAACGTGCTGATGAAGTAACTAAGCTTACCCAGCGCGCCTTTCAGATTCTCGTTAATATTCTGCGAAGCATCACTGATCAAGCCAATGCCAAAAAAGTTCGTGAACACCCGATCATTAGCCCGTCCAACATCAATGGATACCACCCGACCTGCCAGCATTTCTTGTGCCGCAGTCTCTGCATCCGGTGAAATCCCGAGCGAACGCGCAAAGTCATTACACGTGCCTCCAGGTAATATACCAATCAACGGAGGATGTTGCAGATCGGCCAGTCCATTCACGCATTCATGCACCGTGCCATCCCCACCCAGGATAAACACCACATCGAATTGTTCCCCGCGCTCACGACACAGCTTCTCTCCTTCACCAGCTTCATCCGTACGCACAATGACAAGTTCATGGACAGCGGGAGCCAGCACACCAGCCACAAGGCCCACTGTATTCTCACGATTGGCCTTGCCTGAATGATGATGATGAATTAACAACGCTTTGTTAAATTCCATCCTTTTCTTCCTCCATTCCAATGCTTGTTACCCTTTACCCACAAAGGTCGAAGCCGTAAACAAACCCTTCGCTACGCACTCATCATGATTCCAAATAGGTTTCCCAATCAGGTATGCATCCTAATCCTCATTCATTCGTAATAGCTAGATAACCCTTTTACCTAACTAGCAAATTCCTTTTTTAACCAGATGTATGCATGAGAAAAAGGGTTTCTCCGCACCTTAATGTCATAAGGATGCAAATTTTGCTGGTGAGAACCCATTCAAAACGATTCAAAACGGTTATATCTATACCATATACGAATGGAGGGATTCCCTATGATTCCGGCAACGTTGGAACAATTGGAGCAAGTTCGCAAGGAATGCCGTACCATGGTTCGCAAAAGAGCTACCGCATCTGCCGGTACAACACTCGTTCCCCTGCCCGGTACAGACGTACTGGCTGATGTGGGGATGCTGATGCAGCTGTTGCCTGCCATTAACAATAAATTCGGATTATCACAAAAACAGTTGGACGGCATGGACCCCGAGACCAAATCCATGATCTATGGATTCGTCATGTCCATCGGAAGCAAAGTCATCGGACGTATGGTGACGAAAGAGCTGGTTGTACAGGTTCTGAAAAGAGTCGGCGTACGCGTAGCTACCAAATCCGTCGCTAAATTCGTCCCATTTGCTGGACAGGGATTGGCTGCTGCACTTAGCTTCACAGCCATGCGATATGTGGGTAACAAACATGTGGATGACTGTTACGAAGTCGTCAAACGCATGATTGAGCAGCGCGAATTGATTCCAGGCGAACCCGCTCCATCTGCACTGGAGGAAGCTAACAGTGACGACATGAAGATAGAAGCGAGGTCGATCTCTAGCAACGGCGCAGATGAACCTGCTAAGGAGTCTAAGGATCAGTAACTAAAACGATCCATATCCTAATGTCACTCCTCTGGATATACGACAAATAGCCGGGAACCCTACTAGGGGGCTCCCGGCTATTCTTGTTATTTACATTGTAATCAGATCGCCTGCGGTTGCTGCTCCGCAAACTGACTATTGTACAGATCCGCGTAGAAACCTTGACTCGCCATCAATTCATCATGATTGCCCTGTTCGATCACGTTACCATGATCCATAACCAGGATCAGATCAGCGCCGCGAATGGTAGACAAACGGTGTGCAATGACAAAGCTTGTGCGATCCTTCATCAGATCATTCATTGCTTTCTGGATAAATACTTCAGTCCGTGTATCCACGCTACTCGTCGCTTCATCCAGAATGAGGATGGCCGGGTTCGCCAGAATAGCTCTTGCAATGGTCAGCAACTGTTTCTGCCCTTGAGAGATGTTCGACGCCTCTTCATTCAGCACCGTATCATAACCATCAGGCAGTGTACGGATAAAGTGATCCGCATGTGCCGCAACGGCTGCCTTGATTACATCCTCTTCCGTAGAATCTTCTCGACCATAGGCGATGTTGTCCCGAATCGTTCCGTTGAACAACCAGGTATCCTGAAGCACCATGCCGAACAGACTGCGCAGCTTACCCCGCTCCATGTCCTTAATGTCGGCACCATCAATCGTAATCCGACCATCCTGAATTTCGTAGAAACGCATTAACAGGTTGATCAGAGTTGTTTTACCGGCTCCCGTTGGTCCAACAATGGCTACCGTCTGTCCCGGTTTTACATCAATATTCATGTTATGAATGAGCAGTTCATTTTCTTTATATCCAAAATTAACACCTTGGAATGTAACCGCACCTTTAGGCTGCTGTAGTTGCACGGGTTGTTTGGACTCCGGAACTTCTTCCTCTTCATCCAGCAGCTCAAATACCCGTTCTGCCGAAGCAATCGTTGATTGAATGATATTGGAGATATTAGCAATCTGGTTAATCGGTTGTGTGAATTGACGGGAGTACTGCGTGAAGGCCAGAATATCCCCGATGGAGATCGATCCGCGTGTAACGAAAATTCCACCAACCACACAGATCAGTACATAACCCAGGTTACCGACAAAACTCATGAGCGGCATAATAATACCGGAGATAAACTGGGCTTTCCAACCGGATTCATACAGTTCTTCATTGACTTTCTCGAATTGCTGTACCGATTGTTCTTCGCGTCCAAATGCTTTGACAACCTTGTGTCCCGTGTACATCTCTTCGACATGACCGTTCAGTTCCCCAAGGGATTTCTGTTGACCCGCAAAGTGCTTTTGCGAACGGGAAGCGACCAGCATGACAACAACCACACTGAGTGGCAACGTCAAAATCGTGATCAGTGTCATCCATGGACTAATCGTCAGCATCATGATAATTACGCCGACAATTGTGACGATGGACGTAATGAACTGTGCCAAACTTTGCTGAAGTGTATTGCTGATATTGTCCACGTCATTCGTGGCACGGCTAAGTGTCTCCCCAGTTGTGCGGGAGTCAAAATATTTTAAAGGCAGGCGTCCAACCTTCGCACTGATCTGCTCACGCATGTCATACACAACACGTTGGGCCACACCGGCCATCAGGTATTGTTGAACATACATAAATGCAGCACTGAACAGATAGAGTCCGCCCAGCAGGTATAATACTTTCATCAATGCAGGAAAATCAATCCCGGCTCCCTGTACACCCTGAAGGATGGCAATGGCGCCTTTACTGAGAATATCCGTCCCTTCGGCCATAACTTTTGGACTGATGATGCTGAATACGGTACTCAAAATGGCTGCAACCAGCACACCTAGCAGACGAGAACTATGGGGCTGGAGATAACGAATCAAGCGACGCAGTGTGCCTTTGAAATCTTTTGCTTTCTCAGCGGGAGGTCGCATGCCCATTCCGGGACCTGGACCCGGCCCACCATGGGGACGAGGCGACTTGCGTTCTGTACGTTCACTCATGCGATCTCCTCCTCTGTCAGCTGGGAGGATACAATCTCGCGATACACTTCATTGTGCTCCAGCAGCTCTTTATGTGTTCCTGAACCGACAATTTGGCCCTCATCCATAACCAAAATGCGATCGGCATCCATTACTGTACTTACGCGTTGCGCAACAATTAGCACAGCCGCTTCTGTCGTTTCGGACTTCAGCGCAGCACGAAGTTTAGCATCCGTTTTGAAATCAAGAGCAGAGAAACTGTCATCAAAGATATAAACTTCCGGACGGCGAACAAGTGCGCGAGCGATGGACAGACGTTGCTTTTGTCCACCAGATACGTTGTTACCACCTTGTGCGATAAGGCTGTCATATCCCTCTTTCATCTCGGTAATGAAGTTCTCCGCCTGAGCCGTACGGGCCGCATGCACAATTTCATCCATTGTGGCATCGTCTTTCCCGTGACGAATATTCTCCATAATTGTACCCGTGAAGAGAACTGCTTTTTGTGGTACAAAGCCAATTTTGGCACGTAAATCTTCCTGCCGAAGCTCACGCACATCCGTACCATTTACCCGAACACTGCCCTCGGTCACATCATAGAATCGTGGAATAAGACTGAGCAATGTCGATTTCCCAGAACCCGTACCGCCAATGATGGCTGTTGTCTCACCTGAGCGAGCTGTGAAGGAGATATCGGACAAAGCTGGATTCTCTGCACCTGGATAACGGAAAGTTACATTGTCAAACTCAATCATACCCTGCATGGATTTCATACCACGAGGTTGCTCGGGATTGCTAAGATCCGGCTGCATATCAAGCACTTCGTTGATCCGTTCTGCCGATGCTGAAGCTCTTGGAATCATGACAAAGATCATCGAAACCATAATCAGTGAGAACATGATTTGCATTGCATATTGGATGAAGGCAATCAATGCACCGATATTCATATTGCCGCTGTCGATCCGCATTCCACCAAAATAAAGGATGGCAATCATCGAAAAGTTCATAACCAGCATCATCACAGGCATGATGGTCGCCATGAGCACATTAACTTTGATCGATGAATCTCTCAGTTCTGTGTTGGCCCCGTTAAAGCGCACTTTCTCATGCTCCCCACGGTTGAATGAACGAACAACCCGAATCCCTGTTAACTGCTCACGCAGCACCAGGTTGAGACGGTCCAGCTTTTTCTGAATGGTTTTGAACAAAGGTAAACCCTTGGCACCAATCAGCGCAATAGCTCCACCCAGTACCGGAAGCACGACCAGGAAAATCGTAGACAATTTGGCGTCCTGAGATACCGCCATGAAGATACCCCCGATACACATGAGCGGAGCCATAATCATCATTCTCAGCATCATTGTAAGTACATTCTGTACCTGGGTGATGTCATTCGTCGTACGCGTAATCAGTGAAGCAGTACCCATCTTATCGAACTCCTGGAGAGAGAAGTTCTCCACATGGCGAAATACTCTGCTCCGCAGTTGTTTGGCAAATCCACCCGCTGTTCGAGATGAGAGATAACTGGCAATCACCGAACACGCTGTTCCGCCAATCGCAATGACCAACATCCATCCACCAATCTGCCAGATATACGGGATATCCCCTTTAATGATGCCGTCATTCACAATATCTGCCATTAACGTAGGCAGGTACAATTCAGCAAGCGACTGAAACAGTACCAACACCAGAATGAAAGTAATCGGAATTCGGTATGGCTTCAGCATGCTAAACAGTTTCATCATGGCGTATCATCTCCTCTTGTCGAATCATCCTTTTGCAAGGAAGTTAATGTATCAAAAAAGGTGTATACCTTTGTCAACAACTCAGCCAGCTGAGTACTGTCTTGCTCACCCAAATGCTCAACTAACTTATTGAATATTTCCATGCGCTCTTGGTGAGCAGCCCGAATAATTTCACGACCTGCTTCAGTAATCGTGATGCGGACAGCACGGCGATCCTCCGGGTCCATCGTCCGTTTGACCAGCCCCTCATCTTCAAGGCCACGAATAACGGGTGTAATGGTCGGTGACTTCACTCGTAGCAATGCGCTGATTTCCGAGACTTTCATCCCGGGATGATTGGATTCGATCGTGTCATTGAAATCAGGCGGATTGTCCTGCCAGTTCAATTGTTCTCCCGGATGCATCCCGTGGAGTAAACAACCCAGCACCATAATTTCATTGTGATTGCGCCCATGAGGTTTATGTTGCCTCCATTTGCCTTTATTAAACTGCATAATGGAGTACAAAAGCTTCTGAGCGACCGGATCTATACCAGTCATAATGGGTCCCTCCTTCTTTCTTTATCATTCCATAGACATCCAACATCATAGGACATCTATTAAATAGCAGTACAATTAAATAGATGCACAATTAATTAGGTGTACTAAGTATATTATCGTAAGAAATGAATGTCAAACATCTAAAAATAACCAATATAAACCCATAATCAAGAGCATACACGCGCTTGATTATGGGTTTTGTCATTTTGCCGTCATTGGAGCCAGATATACTTATTTCAAAATGTAGTAACCAGAATTTAAGGAGATGAAGATTGAAGATGAACAGATTCAAAATAGGAAAAACAGGTATGTTATTGGCTTTGTTTGCAGTTTTATTAAGCGGATGTGTAACCAACAAAAGTTCCATTATAATACAATATCCCAATGATAAACCGAGCGAAGGTACTCAAGTATTCTTCAGGTATTCCAGTGGAGAAGTTGTACAGGTTCCAGATATCGGAGTTAACAGCAGTGTAGAAGCTATCATGGATATTAATAAAAAGATCGTCGGGGGATACGCTGAAACAGATGGAATAGCATGGGTTCCAGATAACAATATCCCTGATATATCTGGCAATCTAATTAATATTCTCAATATTCAAAGTAATAAACCAGCATCTGCCGCACATCATGTCCAGTTAATTGCGGCATCCCAGCCTTCTTCTTATTCGGGTTATCTAAATTATACGTTGGCTGTTTACGATGAGCAGGGGCAACCTGTTAACAACCGAACTGAAGTCTTCCTGCATGGAGACGATCCAAATTTAGAATTTCATAGTCTGAATGGATATGGTGACCAAACCGTAGCCAATGGATATTCCTACTATACACAGGGTGGACTTGTAACCTTTCCAATCAAATCGGGAACAATTACAAAGCCGATCAGCGTATACTCTGGCTCAAAATTGCTTAATGATAACTTACTATCCATCGTTACCAATGTGAAAATAACCACTCCGGACGATGTCTATTCTGTAGTCACTGGTGAGACGTTGGCTCTGAATGCTACAATCTCACCTTCTAACGCGATCAATCCTGCCGTGACTTGGTCTGTCTCGGATCAAACCGGAACAGCCACGATCGATCCGACTACAGGCGTACTTACCGCCGGAAACCCGGGAACCGTGTTGGCTCAGGCGGCTGCTACAGATGGTAGTGGCGTTGTCGAAAATGTGCAAGTCACCATTACGCCGACTCCTGTTCTCGTGAATTCCATTACCATCAGCGGGAGCGATTCTATGCAAACAGGTCAGTCCATTTCCCTGACGGCAAATGTCCTTCCAGCCGATGCCAAGAATCCTTCTGTAGTCTGGTCAGTACAGGACGGAACAGGCAAAGCGACCATTGATGCAAACGGAAAACTAACTGGAACTTCAGCAGGAACTGTTCTGGTTAAAGCCGAGGCCGCAGATCTATCAGGCGTATTCGGAACCAAAACCGTTGTGATTACCACAATCAACAACGGGAACAATGGAGGAAACACAGGTGGTAACTCTGGAGGAGGTTCAAGTGGCGGTGGATCAGGCTCACCCGCAGCACCTGCACCAGTTCCTACGCCTGTACCAACACCCGTGACACCATCTGAGCCGAGCCCTCAGCCAACACCCGGAACAGATGTAGTATCTGGACCTACATTCAACAACCAGGTTATCAATATGGATGCCTTCATGGCGAGCTTCACCCAGAAGATTAAAGCAGCACAGTCCAATCTTGCGTCAGTTCAATTAACCGATACAAGCACACACTGGGCAGATGCGACAATAAATAACTTCGTGAAGCTAGGGGTCGTAACAGGTTATGCCGACGGCTCCTTCCACCCGAACGCCAGTATCACCCGTGCCGAGTTCGCAACCCTGATCGCCAAAGTATTTGATCTGTCGAGCAACCAAGGCAATACAATAAGCGACGTATCAGGTCACTGGGCAGAGTCTTCCATTCGCTCTCTGCAAAGCAAGGGTGTGTTATCCGGTTACCCGGACGGTACATTCAGACCGAATCAAGAGATTAAACGTGCTGAGATCATCGCCATCATCTCGCGCATTATGGATCTGAGCAAAGTACCCACCGCAGAAGCACCTGCTTTCTCCGATCTGGAGCAAATCTGGAATAAAGATCAACTCCAGCAAGCGGCAGCAGCCGGGATTATTCAAGGAGATCGGAATGGAGAATTCCATCCTGCGAACTCCGCTTCCCGTGCAGAAGCATTGACTATTATTTTGCGAGTGCTACAGACCAATCCTGAATTTGCCGCACTTCTACAA
Source organism: Paenibacillus sp. 37 (assembly GCF_008386395.1). Classification (NCBI taxonomy): domain Bacteria; kingdom Bacillati; phylum Bacillota; class Bacilli; order Caryophanales; family Paenibacillaceae; genus Paenibacillus; species Paenibacillus sp. 37. The sequence goes on from NZ_CP043761.1 coordinate 6,602,166, forward strand.
TCCCTATAATTAAGATGCAATAATTGAAGCCTTCCAAGCCTGTTTCCAGGCTTGGTGGGCTTTTTAAACAGATTCAACCTTCTATGGGGACTTCCTTTTTGATTTCAAAAATAAAAGTCATTACCCGCTCTCAAACACGTATGTTTTTAATCCTGATTCTGATAACATAGGAGGCATATCTTGCATGAATATATCTTAGATCGAGGCGGCCCATCCATGAACCCTAATATGTACTTATCTGCATTGCTGATGGCTGCGACCTGCTGCACATTAATGCTTGCTTACCTCTCCTATAAAAGAAGAAGCTCGCCCATTGCCGTCAGTTACGGGCTGGGGATGCTTGTCAGTTCTTTTTATACATTCGGCTATGGCTTCGAGATCATTAGTCAGCAACTGGACCATATTCGATTCTGGCTTCGAATCGAGTATGTTGGAATTCTGCTTGGGCCGGTGTTCTACTTCCTTATGGTACTGCATTATACAGGCCGTGAATCATGGGTGCGGACACGCAATGTGGTTCTATTGCTGATTGTGCCTGTTTTTACGTTTATCACACATAATACCAATGAGTGGCATCATCTCTTCTATACCAACATGACGATCGATACATCCTGGGGATTTCCACTCGTGTCTCTTGAGAGAGGACCTTTATTTTCTGTTCATGTCGTCTTTTCCTATGCACTGTTCTTTATTTCTGTGTTTTTCCTGATACAGATGTTGCTTCGTGCCGTACCCCCTTTGAAAAAACAAGTGGTGTTCATGATTATTGGCTCCTGTGGACCATTCATTTTCTCACTAATTTACCTAAGTAATATCTTTCATTCACCCCTTGATTTTTCTCCATTTGGATTTGTTATATCGGGCATCTTCTACACATGGGGAGTCTTCCAATTCAATCTACTTCGTCTGGCTCCGCTGGCATACCAAAAGGTATTCGAATCCATACAGGATGCTGTTATTGTGTTCGATCTGGACCATGTGTTGACCAGCTACAACCGTTCTGCCCGGCGTATCATTGAGTCTCTTCATCCCAAAGGCTTGGGCCAACATGCCAGTCAGGTACTTGTACAATACCCACAGCTTCTAGCAAAGCTGCTTGAACAGGAACCGCTTAACGATGTCCGTAAAATTCAACTCTCCAACGACCCGAGTAGTAGAACCTATAACGTTCATCTTTCTCTTGTTCAGCATCAAAGTGGTAAACCCATTGGCAAGATGCTACTGCTTAATGATGTGACTGAAGCCGTGCAGGCCGAGAAGAAACTTCGCGACAACGCCCAACAGTTAAGTGAGCTCAACACGTTCAAAGACCGAATGTTCAATGTCGTGGCTCACGATATACGTGATCCAGTAGCCGTACTGGTTAATCTGATGGACTTGCTTGAGGAAGAAATACAAGGATCCAATGCTGATCATGAAGAGATTATCCATGAAATGAAGCACCAGATTCATAATACGTTTGCTCTGGTAGAAGGACTGCTCGAATGGTTCCGCAGCCAAGGCGGAGGACAGGTCTTTCATCCGGTGGAACGGGATCTGCACTATTCTGTGGAGGCCAGTATACGCTTGTTACGTGTTCGCAGCGAGAATAAGCAGATTCAAATGGTATCGAATATTTCACCAGGAGTGTGCGTCTATGCGGATAAAGAAATGCTTGACCTGATTCTTCGAAACCTTTTATCCAACAGCATTAAATTCAGTAATCCGGGAGGACAGATCACGTTGAACGCCGAACGAAAGGATCAGCACATTGTGGTATCCGTCAGCGATACGGGAGAAGGAATTACGGATGAACAGGCCCGTTCCCTGCTTCAGGATGAGTATCCGGTATCGGCAACGGGAACAGCGGGAGAACGAGGCAGCGGGTTTGGTTTGAATCTCTGCCGAGAGTTCGTACGCCTGAATGGGGGCGAGATCTGGTTTGACAGCAGACCTTCGCAAGGCAGCACCTTCTACTTCTCTATACCCCTCCCACCCGAGACTACTGCAAGCGGGCCTCTTCCATACTCCGTGCAGGTGGGGGACAATACATGAAGGTCATTCTGGTAGACGATGAGAAGGCCATGCACCTGATTATGAAAAAGATGCTGGCAAAGATCGGGGAAGTGGAGGTCATGGGTGCATTTCTGAATACTAAGGCCGCATCATCATATCTTGACGATCACGAGGTAGATCTAATTTTTGTCGATATTAACATGCCCCGGGAAAGTGGACTGGAATTCGCAGAAGGACTGCGAAAGCAGGGAAAACAGACCCGGATTGTATTTATAACATCTCATGTAGAATATGCCTTATCTGCATTCGAGGTCTTTGCCTTTGATTATATGGTGAAACCAGTGAAACAGGATCGGCTCCTCCAAACGGTACACAGAGCGCTGGCAGAGTCGCGCAGCAAGTTACCTGAGGAAGAAGTCGTGGCAACGATTGAAGCGCAAGCGGTAGAGTTCAATGCTCTGGGCAGAGTCGAGATTCACAGCGACCACGGAACCAAGACCAAATGGAAATCCAGCAAAAGTATTGAATTGTTTGCATATCTGCTTGTCCAGCAAGGACGGCTTGTATCCCGTACCCGTCTCATTGAAGATATTTTCGGAAACATGCCACAGAAGAATGCCGAAGTCTACCTCAACACAACTGTTTATCAGCTACGCAAGTTGCTTAATGGGTATGGACTGAAAAAAGTACTTCATACGTACAATAATTATTACGCTCTGAATTTATCCGATATTACGGTGGATTTTATCAGCTTCGAAGAAGGATGTAGGCGGCTATCCATCATTCAATCCGGAGCAGACATGGAACAAGCCCTATTGATTGAGCAAATGTATGTGGGTGATTTATTTGGAGAGTATGGATACACGTGGTCCTTAAGCGAGGTTGAACGACTGTCACTTATGTATAACGCATTGAACCAGCGGTTGTGTAATGCCCTACTGGAAGCCAAAGATACCAGTAATGCTATCCGCCTACTCAAAAAACTCCTGCATCGCAATGAATTGCACGAAGAATCGCTGATCCTGCTCATCCGAGCACTTTCCATGCAGAATAACAAGGAAGCCCTGATCAAACATTATGAACAATATTCAGCACATTTACTTCAGGAAATAGGTGCTGCTCCTTCTCAGGAGCTTGCTGCTCTATATGCACAATTATTATCGGAAACCCAATAGTGATAGGGTCAATGGATGTAATGGCTCGAATATAGCATACAAAAGAAGCTCCCTTCTATACTCCAGTGGATGATGACCCGGGGTAAGAAATGGGAGCATTTTTATTACGTTTGAAAAGTAGAAACTAGAGAATCTTCTTATTGCATAACTTGCATGATTAGATGCGCTTGTTAATCATCAGGACTGTGAAGCAGAGACTGTTTTAGGAACTGAAGCAAACGGGAAATACTCTTTTGCATTGTTGTAGGCGATGCCCTGTACGATCTGACCAAGCAGCTCCAGATCCTGCGGCGCCTCCCCTTGTTCAGCCCATTCACCGATAAGGTTGCAGACCAATCGACGGAAATACTCATGCCGGGTGTAAGAAAGGAAGCTGCGTGAATCGGTCAGCATACCGACAAATCGGCTGAGCAGACCCACATTCGCCAGTGCCTTCATCTGGGCCAGCATTCCGTCCTTCGTATCATTGAACCACCATGCTGCACCAAGCTGAATTTTGCCAGGAATACCCCCGCCCTGGAAGCTGCCGATGATCGCCGCGAGCACTTCGTTGTCCCTTGGATTTAAGGAATACAGAATCGTTTTGGGTAACGCCTGCTGCTGCTCTAACGCATCAAGCAATCCAATCATTGCTGATGATAGCGGTGTATCATTCACGGCATCGTAACCGGTATCTGGCCCAAGCTTGGCAAACATCCGCGTATTGTTGTTACGGGCTGCATTAATGTGGAACTGCATCACCCAGCCCCGCTCTGCATACAGTTTGCCAAGGAACGTCAGCGTCACTGTCTTGTACTTGTCCTCTTCCTCACGACTTACCTTCTGACCCGCAAGTGCCTTGGCAAAGATGGCAGCTGCTTCCTCTCGCGTAGCCACACCGTAAGGGACATAATCGAGTGCATGGTCAGAGACTCTGCCGCCGACAGAATGGAAGAATTCCACACGTGACTCCAGCGCAGCAAGGAAGGATTCATAATCTGAAATGGCAGTGCCAGATGCCTGCGACAGCTTGCCCACCCATTCCACGAAGGTATCCCGGTTCAATTCCAAGCCTTTATCCGGGCGGAAAGAAGGTAATACCGCCGTGTCAAAGCCTTCGATTTCCTGAATCTTTAGATGATACTCCAGAGAATCCGTTGGGTCATCGGTTGTGCACACAACAGTGACATTAGATTTGGTAATCAGATCACGTGCACCGAATCCGTCACTGTTCAGTTTGGCATTTACTTTTTCCCAGATGGCCGGTGCGCTTGTCTCATTCAATACTTCGTAGACGCCGAAATATCGCTGTAATTCCAAGTGAGACCAGGCATACAGCGGATTACCGATCATCATAGGGACCGTTTTGGCGTAAGCCAGGAAACGATCGTAATCAGTCACTCCTCCGCCGCCGGTCACATATTGCTCTTCAATTCCGTTTGCGCGCATGAGCCGCCACTTATAGTGATCACCGTATAACCAAGCCTCTGTAAGATTGCCAAAGGTTTTGTTCTCGTAGATCTCCTGAGGACTGAGGTGGCAATGATAATCAATAATCGGCATGTCTTTGGCATAATCCTCATATAACTTGATCGCCGTTTCATTGTGCAGCAAAAATTGTTCATCCAGAAAAGATTTCATTCGCCTCGCACGCTCCCTTTAGGTGAGTTTACGTTCATATGGGTTCACTTCCCATCTTTACGCTACACTGTTTATCATCAAAGTTCAATATAAAATGATAGCGTTATCAAAAAAGGTTGATTTAGGCATATATTCGGGAACAGGGTATACTGGATTTAACGCAAGGATGCTGATCTGAAGATCACACAAGGAGATGAAATGAATTGAAAGTTACTTTTCTGGGCACAGGAGATATGTTTAGCGTGGAGCAGCACCACAATAGTATGCTGGCTGAATTCGGTGACACGCATCTGGTCATTGATTTTCCGGAATCGAATGCCAAAGCACTCAAGGAATACGGTTTTCCAATGACCGATATCCACAACGTGTTCATTACCCACCTGCATGAGGATCATATTAACGGTGTACAGATGCTGGGTTATTACGCACAGATTGTAGGCGACCGCAAACCCCGTCTGTTCATCCATGAACAATTGGTAGATCCACTCTGGAACATTCTATCCCCCGGAATGCGCTACACAACAGATGGTGAACGTACCATGAGCGATTACTATGATGTCGTTCCCCTGCCAGATGGAGGCACATTCGAACTGGGCGGCGTGACGTTTGAGACGTTTCGGACCCAACATGTTCCCGGTATGGTCAGCAATGGGCTTCTCGCCAAGCCTTACTTCTATTACAGTGCAGACAGTACACTCGACCAGGAACGGGTGGAGCAAGTTGCCGCTGATGTGCAGCTGATTTTCCATGAATGTCATATGCATGATCTGGTGATCAAATCCCATACCTCATTGAAGGATCTGGAGCAGTTACCCGCGGAAGTGAGACAGAAAACCGTACTGATGCATTATCATGATGAGTACGCGGATGCGGACAAACGGGAACAGTTCAACCGCGCGCATGATCTACGGATGGTTGGTACGTTGGAATCATTTGAACTGAAGTAGGTAAACGGAGAGAGGACATCGGATATTATCGTATTCGATCTATATTCTAATGGAGGTCATTGCTATGGAATATCGAATTGAACAAGGTTACTTTCTGATATATTCTCCTGCAAGAAGCACCAGTAGTGGAGACATCATGGTGGTTAAATTACTGGAAAGACCCTTTAAGGATAGAGTTGAATTCCTCATTAACAGCAAAAACTATGAGTGTACTACACACCATGAATACTTAAACTTTGAGCCAACTTCTCATCATAAACCTGAGAAGCCTGGAGCATTTTCAATGGAACGAAGTGAGTTCAATCAAATGTGGGATACGATGAATCAGTATTTTGAAGAGTAATAACCTTATCCTGCTGTTAAATCTAAGCTGATTCCTTTCTCATTTCATGTTTTCACTTGCAGCAGTGATTCGTTTGCCTATGGCGGCGAGCCTTAACTCAGTTAAGCTAACGAATCTGAGAGGCCTTATTCGGCTGAAATCCGAGTTACCAGTATTCTAACGAATCTCAAATACGTTAATCTGATGATAGTGCTCCAATTGGCGCTATTTCAATCGTTTTTGAGAGTAATAAGGTTTCTGAGATTCGTTAGAATTCCAATATCGCTAATTCAGTGCAAATAAGGTGCCCTCGGTTCGTTAGGATGGAGTTTTAGTTGTACCTAGAAAAATGCAAAAAACCACCTGGACACAGGTATACTCGCTCTCCTGTTCAGATGGTTTAACGATCAATCTATATACTGTTTTCATATCAATCGGTGCACCTTTTCTTATCCTGCCTGGCACATGCCATTACTCAGCGTCAGCGCAGTCCTCATTCTGTTCGGGAAGGGCCCATACCGACACGCCCCCACCGCACACATGGAAGGTGGCCCAGCCGTCTTTCTCAATGGTAATCTGATCCTCACAGCTCTTCGTCAGATCCACCCAGACTTCACCAGCACGATGCTCGCCGATGAACATTCTCTTCTCGCCGTCATCGCCGTTGGAGATGACCACAGCACAACCGGAACCTTCGATTTCCTCTACGCCACGACGTACCCAGCCAATCGTATTGGCGTGATCGAAGTAATCTTCCTGCTCTCCATACGCCTTGTTGCAACGGGCAGACAGCAGAATGTCCAGAACTTCTTTTTTGCCATCCACAGGTTCAGGTCCACCAATGCCATAATAATCCCCGTAAAATACAACGGGATAACCATCGCGACGTAATAACGTCAACGCATAAGCGCTCGGCTTAAACCAATCTCCAATCCATGATTCCAACGCTTCATGAGGTTGGGAGTCATGGTTATCTACAAAAGTTACCGCATGGGTAGGATGTGTCTGCACCAAGGTATCATCAAAAATTTTGGAGAGATCAAAGTCTCTACCTGCAAGCGAAGCCTCATGCAACTTGTAGTGAAGAGACACGTCAAACAGGTCGATCTGATAGTCTACCGTATCAAGGAATTCACGACATGCATCCAGGTTCGAATTCCAGAACTCACCTACGATGTAGAAATCCTGACCGCGTTTGCGGATCATCTCTGCTGCGAACTCCTTGATGAATTCGTGGTTGATATGCTTAATCGCATCCAGCCGGAACCCACCACACTGGAGGGTATCGATCAGCCATTTTCCCCAATCAATCATCTCGCGCCGAACATCCGGGTGGTTATAATCTATATTGGCGAACATCAGATAGTCATAGTTGCCAAACTCATCATCGACATTCTCATTCCATTTTTTATTCTCTCCTGCGATGCGGAATACACCGGTTCGTTCTCCCTTGGCGTCAAAGTCTGTACCGTTGAAATGTTCAGAGCTCCACTTAAAGGAGGAGTATTGATCTCCGCGACCCGGAAATGTGAATTTGGTCCAGCCCTCAATTTCGAACGGCTCGGAAATTTCCTTCGTTCGATCATTGGGATCAACCTCGATCACTTTGAACACTTCCGTCTCATCTGCTCCGGCCTTGTGATTCATAACCAGATCCACATAGACGGCAATGCCGTTCTTCTGACACTCAGCAATGGCCTCCACCAGTTCCTGCTTGGTGCCATATTTGGTCCGTACGGTACCCTTTTGATCAAATTCGCCCAGATCGTACAGATCATATACACCATAACCTGTATCTTCTGCTGACACTGCCTTGGTTACGGGTGGTACCCATACCGAGTCAATGCCTTTGGCTTTCAGTTCCGGGGCCATTTCAGCCAGTCGCTTCCAATGATCTCCGTCTGCAGCCAGGTGCCATTCAAAAAACTGCATCATGGTATGATTTCTCTTCATTATAACCGACCTCCTTGATTGCTTTCGAAGCGGACCGCGGAACGGATAGGGTAATCGCCGTTGTTCGTTCGTTGCTAACCAAGTTATAACCCTTTCACCCTACCCTTCAATCATATAAAGGAAAGAAATCTGAGAAAAATCGTGTAAATGATTAGTTCAACTTATATACATGGATCATTTCATCCGTAGTTCATTCATCAAATTCGTTTATAGTCCCGCCACTCCTCGGGCAACAGGGAACGATACGGTTCTTGGATAAAACGATCATCGACCAGGACCAGCACACCCCTGTCTTCCTCCGTCCGAATCAGCCGTCCACCCGCCTGCAGCACCTTGTTCATACCCGGGAAAATATAGGCGTAATTGAATCCGTTGCGTCCTGTCCGATCATAGTAATCACGTAATACGTTGTTCTCCAGACCAATCTGCGGCAGCCCCGCACCTACCACAACGACGCCATTCAAACGGTCTCCCGGCAGATCGACCCCCTCCGAGAATACGCCACCCATGACGGCAAAAACCAAGCGTGTTCGTTCAGGATTCGGCTGAAATCCATCCAAAAACTGCTCCCGTTCCAGTTCGTTCATGCCTTGCTTTTGTATGACCGTATCCGCTTCACTTGGAAGCTGTGCATAGGTCTCATATATCTCGCGCATATAAGGGTAGGAAGGGAAGAAGACCATTAAATTACTGCGCGGCCACTCACTTACCAGCTGTTGCAGCATCTCCGCAATGGGTCGCCGGGATTGCTCCCGATCCTTATAACGCACGGATAAGGGCAGGAGTCTCACATCCAATTGTTCGCGCTGAAATGGAGATGGAATCTGCAATGTATAATCCTCTTCCTCTGCACCCAGCATATCCCGGTAATAGCGAAGGGGTGACAATGTAGCCGAAAAATGAATGAGGGAGCGAAAGCCTTTGGCAGTCTGACGAAGCAGTACCGAAGGATCGAGACAAAATAACTTCACTCTCACTTCGCTTCGGACACACTCTGCATACGTAATAAAACGTTCATCGTACAGCTTGGCAATGCGCAGGAAATTCTGTGCCGTGAAGTAGGCATCTAACAGCAGTTGATCCGTCTCGGCATTCCCCGAACCACCTTCAACAAGGCATTGCTCCGCAACCATGACAAAAGGTTCCAGTCGTTCAATCAGTTCCTCCGGTGCTTCCTGCTGGATGATCTTTCCTTCTTCTCTACCGTTTTTCCGAAGGGTAATCAGATACTTATCAATGGCCCCGGTGTAGTCAACAATGGCTTTGGCAGCAGGCACACTGCTGTCCAGCGACTGAAATTCTCTTTTCACATCTAGAAATACTGCCTTCTCCAGCTCAGCGGAAAACATCATTCGGCCACGATCGACCAAATTATGAGCCTCGTCCACCAGTAGCACCGTCTTGCGTTTCTGCTCCTCCAACATTCGTTTCAGAGAGATCCTCGGATCGAAAATATAGTTATAATCGCAGATCACCGCATCGGCTGCATACGCCGCGTCCAGGGAAAACTCAAACGGACACACTCGATGTTTGCGCGCATACTGCTCGATGACCGGACGTGTCATCAACGTCTCATGTTCCAGCATGTCCAGCACGGCCCCGTTAATACGGTCATAATACCCTTCACACATGCCGCACTGCCCCGTATCACAAGCTTCCTCTTCCTTAAAACATATCTTGTCCTTCGCGGTCAGACTGATCACATGCATCTTCAATCCTTCCGATTGCATCCGGGCAAAAGCTTCTTCTGCCGCCACCCGTGTCGTCGTCCTCGCAGTCAGATAGAACAATCGGCTCGCTTCGCCTTCGCCAATCGCTTTGACCGTGGGGAACAGTACGGACATCGTTTTACCGATGCCTGTTGGTGCTTTGGCCATCAATCCCTGACCCTCGCGGATCGTTTTGTATACAGCTCCTGCCAGTTTCCGCTGTCCCTCCCGGTATTTGCGAAAAGGAAACGGCAGCTCTTTCACACTGATATCCCGCTTTTCTTCATACGCAGCGATCATCTCTGCGTATGGCGCATAACCAGCAATCACTTCTGCCGCAAACTGCTCCAGTTCCTGCCGTTCTGCCATTCGGCGAAACCGTCTTTCTTCATGGGTTATCGAATGCACATACGTCAACTGCACTTGCATACGTGGTTCATCTTGCTGAACGGCGTACATATAGGCATACATCATGGCCTGCGCCCAGTGCACGGGAAGTCCTTCTCCCAGATCATCCAGATTGCCCGCAGTTGATTTGATCTCATCCACCGTCAACTGACCCTCCAACCGGATCAGGCCATCACATCGTCCCTCCACCACGTAGGTCAGATCCCCATGTTGAATCTCAGCTTCGAGCACAATCTCTTTCAGATCCTCTTCGGTGTACTCCTTCTGTACCCGCTGGTGAATCCGAGTCCCCTCTTGCATCGAGGCATTGGTCCGGAACCCTGGACGTATGCTGCCACTGCGGTACACATACTCCACCAAAGGTCTAACCGATATCCGAATTGTTGTTGTCATACGATCACCCGTTCTGTTTGTAGTGATTATACTTTATCATGAAAAGACGTACTCAAACCAGTTGACTCGCTGATTGGACTCGTACAATCCCATATGCTATCTTGAAATAGAATGTACTTAATGAGGAGGCAGCTTCTATGTATATCTATTTGGTTCCTTCACCGATTCCGGATGCACTTGCTGCGTACCCGCATCTAACTTTGCGAAGCGAAGAGCATGTGCGTCTGGCTATTGAATCCGCAGAACGCCTGATGAATATCGAGTCTGATGATAAAATAGCCGCATATGAAGCTTTTGATGCCGCAGGCTCCTGGACTGGCGGTGGTTACGCTGTTCTGAACAATATCCCTGTCACAGAGGATGGTCGTAACGATTTCGAAGAACGGTTTAAGAACCGTGCCCGCAAGGTAGAAGACGAGCCTGGTTTTGTCGGTATTCGTGTGCTTCGCCCTCTCAAGGATGATACGTATGTTGTACTTACACTCTGGCAGTCGGAGGAACATTTCAAAGGCTGGCAGGAATCCCAAGCCTATAGTCACGCTCACCGAAACCGCAGTACAAGCGAAGGGCTGACTGCACAGAAGCCCACCATGTTCCCCAGACCTTCTTACGTCACAACGTACACGATAGAATAACGGATTGGGTCTCACCTGTCTTTTAACGCAGCAGCCCATGTTTTTTTCAAACCTCTTCCTGCATGGAAGAGGTTTTTTGCCGTCAATTGTAGAAGGCTCTCATTTTTGACACAGCCATGCTGAGATAGGATAATACTTGTTAAATGAAACTTCGGAAGGGAAGGCGGTACCTTGTCACGCAGTTCACTCACCCGATTTCTAAGCGGACCTTTTATATTCTTTACCATTATTATGATGATCAAAAGCTCACTTGCCTGGATTGTTATCTTCGATGACATCCCTGTCTGGAAACCACTGCTGACCGAATTGCCGCTCATCTGGATCGGCTTCTGTCTAATTGAGTGGTTTGCTGCCAAGCGACGGATGTGGATGTACCTTGCCGTGGATCTGCTGCTTTCAGGGATTTTCTTTGCAGCCATCATGCACTACAAATACTATGGCGTAATCGTTAACTATCATGCGCTGGCACAGGTGAATCAGGTGACCTCAGTCAAGAGCAGTATGTTCTCTTTACTTGATCCCTATTATTTGTTTATTTTTGCAGACGTTTTGATCATTGGGGGGATACTCACTCGTCGTCGGATCAAGCTCGGGAGTACAGAACGCCCAAACCGTATTCCACTTGAACGACGTGCCAGAAGACGGGTCGCTTCGGTCATTCTGATCCTGTCCATGATCCTATGCATGCTTAACATCTATCCCAATCGGGCCAGCATGAGTGAGCTTACACAAGCAGAACAGATGGGCATCCTCGGTTACGAGGCGTATACCATCCTGGATCGACCTGATAAACCTGTGCCCATTGCTCAGATTGATCAGACTGACATCGACCAACTGAAGCAAACGACCGAACTTCCTGCAATTTTGGAGAAGGGTGCCGCGAGCGGACGCAATGTGATTATGCTCCAGTTGGAATCGTTTCAGAACTTTCTGATTGGATTAGAGGTAGATGGACAGGAGATCACGCCCAACCTGAATCAATTGGCTAGAAAGAACCTGTATTTTCCGAACTTCTATCAGCAAGTGGGACAGGGAAATACATCGGATGCAGAATTTGTTGTGAACACATCGTTCTACACCCCACCGAACGGGGCAGCAACAACTGTATATGCGGATAAAGCTCTGCCGAGTCTACCCAAGTTGATGTCAGCAAACGGATATCAGACAGCCACATTCCATACAAATGATGTTCGTTTCTGGAATCGGGATCAGTTATACAAGGCACTAGGGTTCGACCAGTATTATGATATTGATTATTTCGGCACACAGGACTCTATCGCCTTTTCGGCCTCGGATGAAGTACTGTATTCCAAGACACTGGATAAGCTGGAATCCATGCAGTCTTCGGGCAATCCCTTCTATGCCCATATCATTTCTATGTCAGCCCACCACCCGTACACTTTGCCTAAAAACAAGGTAAAGCTGACGCTGCCAGAACGTTACAAGGATACGTTGCCCGGTAATTATCTGATATCACAGCATTATGCGGATCAGGCAGTTGGACAGTTGATTGCTGGATTGAAAGAACGGGGATTATGGGAAAATAGCTTGCTCGTCTTGTACGGGGATCACCTGGGACTTCCCATCTACTCACTGGATAAGGATGACAAAGTCCTTATGAAAGAGTTGTATGGCCGGGAATACACATCAGCAGATATGATTAATATTCCGCTCATGATCTCGGCTCCGGGCGTTACCCCGGGTGTACAACTGGAACAGATCGGAGGCCAGGTGGACATTCTGCCAACGATTGCGGGACTCACCGGAGTATCACTGAAGGACCAATTACACTTCGGACAGGATTTGTTACACGAAGGTGGAAATCTCCTACCCGAACGTTATTACCTTCCTTCCGGGTCGGTGCTAAACGATGCTTCTCTCTTCATTCCGGCAAAAGGATACGGGGACGGGACGCATTATTCCCTAGCTGATGCAGGCAGACAGGATGCTGGGCAACAACGGACAGGTGTTCCGTCAGACGAGACACCTCAGATTTCGGGAGATGAGGAATCTCCAACTATCGCCACACCCAATAACAGTGGGCTGTCTTCTTCACGGTTTATAACGAAGGATCAATATGATCGAGCATTGGATCTTGCACACTTGTCCAACAGTTATTTAAGCCAGTTACCGGACCGAAAGGCTAAACAATAATTGAATCTTTTCACTCGAACTCATCCATGCGGCGACCCTCCTCTTTAACATAGAGAGAACGGTCGCTATTTATTTTCAGAACCAGACTAGTGGCCTATCCATTCGTAAGCAGACCATTAAAGAGCCAATATCCTTTCTCGGAACGAATAAAATAGAAATCCAATGCACTGTTTCCATCAGACCATACTGTAGCCATATGTAAAATGACACGATCTGAATCCAGAGGATTAAATCCACGATACTCCAAATTATTCAGGCTAACGTTTTGCAGAAAAGGTACTTCGTAATCCCCCTGTTCCAGTTTCGAAATAATGATATTGTTCTGCTGCGATATTTCTATATTCGGAGAAGACACCGATTCAAGATATGTATAGTTATTGGATTGCATCGCCGCCATCAGTTTAAACGTTATGTTCAGCGTTTCTCTTAAACTTTCTATTTCTTCTTGCTCTGTTGCGTCTTTTTCATCTTTTCTCTTCTGGTTGTTACGTACCTGCTCCTTCAGCAGTTCATTTTCCTTCCGCATTTGTTCGGTATTTATGGCATCCTCACGTTCCCTCTCCTGTGCATCTGGTAGTGAAGCATCGTCACTCGAACTGCAGGCTGTTAAAAATAAAGCGAGCATCCATATCAATAAGATTCTGCTTTTTCTCATCTAATCCCCTCCTTAATAAAAAGTGAATAATAGAAACACATATCTTCCATATTTATGGTAACATATTCCAAACAAAAGAAAATACTATCTTGTTTATTCTGAAAAATAAACAAAAAAGACCCGAACCCAGTCCAGGCTCGGGTCTTTCATATGATTACAACGGCAGTAGCGCAACCGACTTGCGAGCAGTCAATTGTTCTACCATGGCAAGCCATTCTTGTGGTTTATTAGGAAGTACAGCATAATATCGATTCAGGAAATCAGCCACCAGACTTGCTGGCAGTTCACCAAGCGACTCATCACCTGGCATGAAGCACAGATCCAATCCGCCAACCGCTTCACCATCCCCTTGCCAGGATGGATGAACATACGGGAAGTCCAGACGCTGGTATCCCAGATGGGACAATACTTCACGACGTACATACGGGTCCATCGGCTTGATACCGCCAAACTCGTGATCCTGACTCAGATAAGGGTTATAGATTTCGGCAAACATACCGAACAATTCTTTCCCGTTTGCTGCAGCCAGCTTTTGCAGATCACGCTTGCGGTGATTCGCCAGGAAACTGCCGATTCCCAGTCCTTCGCGCCCAATAATCGTGAAGTCCGTCATGGCCACGTTCCAATCCTCGTAATAACGGTATTCTGTCGCCCCAACAACTTGTCCCTCATGTACAGCCACGAACACCCGTATACCCGGATCTTCCAGCGGTTCTTCCCACAGGGAGAAGTCCAGCACTTCTTCCCGCGGGAAAATCTCCTGCATCAACTTGTGCATTTGGGCAAACAATGGATCTTTAATGGATGTAATACGCGTAAATTCCATGGATAAATACCCCCTTGATTGATGATGTATTTCATTTAATATTTTTTATTTGAACGGATTCCGCCACTCCATCAGGGCAGCATAATTACAGGATTCCTCATCGTCCAGATAGTCTGCGGTCACACCAACGGGCATGCGGCCACAGCGAAGCAGGAACGATATCACCGGGTCACGCCTCTCTCCCGCTGTTACCTGATCCAGATATTCCTGCGCAGACAGTTGGTCTGCAACCAGATGATAACCGGGCATTCTACCAGCGCCTAGTAACCGATCCATACCCTGTGCAATCACAAGATGGTACATCGCCTGCATCATCAACTGAGCCATTCCCCATTTTCGGTACTTTGGACGAACACAGAGATCAACAATATACAGCGTGTTGCCATCCGGCTGATGGTTACGAATATAACCGTCATCCGTTACTTCGGCCCAGGTATGACTTGCTGGATGTGCAGGGTCCCACTGCATCCGTAGCGAGGTCATTGAGCCAGCCAATTCTCCATCGACTTCAATACAGATGGCACCCTCCGGGTAATGCTGCACATGACTGGTGAGCTGCTCGTGACTCCAGAGCAGCTCTTCCGGATAAGGAGGAGGGAAACTCTCCGCCTGAATGCGAATGAGTTCCTCAAAGTCGGCTGCAATATAATTGCGAACGACTGCTTTTACCCTTTTACCATTCCGCTCCGGGTCGGTGATCAGCATTTCTTTCGTATACATGTTGCCGGTTCACCCCTTTCCACTGACAAATGAACTCCAAAACTCTGTTTTGCTTCGGTTTTAAACGTAGTTGCCTAAACCCAATCGGTATACAGATCGGTACGGCGGTCACGCCAGGTCGTTACCGATCCACGTTCACGCACCTCATACAGCAAGTCCAGATCCAGATCGGCGGTCACGATCATATCGTTGTTAATCTCACCCTCGGCCAGAATGCCACGTGGCGGGAATGGGATATCATTCGGCGTAATAATGGCAGCCTGTCCATAGTTGGCACGCATGAAGTCAACGGTCGGCAGGTTACCCACTGTTCCGGTTAACACAACATACACCTGATTCTCTACCGCACGGGCATGACTCGTATAACGCACACGGTAGAATCCGTGACGATCGTCCGTACAGGAAGGACAGAAGATCACGTCAGCGCCTTTGGCTTTGGCCATCCGTACAATTTCCGGGAATTCAATATCGTAACAGGTCAGCATGGCAATACGGCCTTTGTCCGTGTCGAACACCTCAAGTCCCTCTCCGGGAGCCATATTCCATTCCTGGACTTCGGTTGGTGTAATGTGAATCTTGTCCTGGCGAGCGATGCGACCATCTGGATAGAACATGTGGGCTGTATTATACAGCTTCCCTTCACGGCGAATGACGTGGGTTCCCCCGATGACGTGCATGCAATACTTGGCAGCAAGTGAAGTGAACAGTTGTTCATATTGTTCCGTATAGTTCGGCAGATCCTCAATCGTCAGTGCATTGCCTTGTTTGTCCCCAATGGACATTAACTGCGTTGTGAAAAATTCCGGGAACAGCACAAATTCGGTTCCGTATTCGCTCGCTGTCCGTATGTAATGCTCAGCCTGAGCGGCGAACTGCTCAAACGAGCTGATTGTGTGCAATTGGTATTGTACAGCGGATACCCGCAGTTTCATGTTCGTACACCTCCATCATGATTATGCTTCCATTGTAACAACGATCCGGGGTCAACAAAAGAGTATTTGCTCTGGGCACTACAATGACAGAATAACCTTCCCATCACTCCCTTACTCACCCAGCATCGACTGTGTGAATGCAATCCACTCTCTCGTGGCAAATGAAAGATAACGATCCTTCCGCCAGATCATGCCGAGCTGCCATGGAATCACCGGTTCCACCACGGGTATGATGCGTACACGCATATGATCCACCTCACGACAGATCGTCTCCGGCAGTAAGGCTACACCCAGATTGGCGGCAACCATCGCGCTGAGCAGATCCCACTGAGAGCTCTCATATACCACACGGGGCTGGAACCCCGCATGCTGGCAAGCCACAATAATCCGGTCATGCAATGCAAAATCCTCCCGGAACAGCACAAAGGCGTCGTTTTCCAGTTCATGCAGCGCGACCGACTCTTTCTCCGCAAGTGGATGTGAAGGGTGTACGAGCAGGTTCAGCTTCTCTTTCACAAACACAAAATGATCCAACAGCTCATCCACGGTTGGCAGTACGGCAACGCCAATATCCAGTGCACCGCTGATCACATCAGCCTCCACTTTTTTGGCGCCATCCTCAAACAGTTGAATGGTCACCTGCGGGTAGGCTTTGTGAAATTCACCAATGATCATGGGGAAAAAGCTTGATCCTACCATTGGCGGCAAGCCGATCCGCAGATGGCCTTTTTTCAAGTTCATCAGATCGTCCAATTCTGACGACAGACTACGGAATGATTTTTCAATCTCCAGTGCCTGCCGAAAAAAAACATGACCTGCATCGGTTAGTTCCACCTTTTTTCCATAACGGTCCAGTAGCGTGATCCCCAATTCCTCTTCAAGACTCTTGACCGTCTTGCTGATCGTGGGCTGGGTGATATACAGAACTTCGGCGGCTTTTGTGAAGCTCTGCTGCCGGGCAACTTCCAGAAAATATTGCAAATGGCGGATATCCATCGGTTGATCCCCACCTCTCATAGATAAATGGAATAGTAAACATTCTTAATATGCATTTTACTCATGAAAGAATGCCATGTAAAATTTGTGATATCAAATGAAACATTTTCAAAAAAAATTAAACGATTACGTTGATTATATAAGGAGGGATTGAAGTGAAAAAATGGGGCCTTGGTATTGCACAGGTTGCGCTCTTAATGGTTTTTTCACTGCTTATGGACCTGCTGGCCCGTACTCTCCATCTTCCTGTACCCGGTTCAATACTCGGTATGGTTGTGTTATTCATTCTGCTTCAGACTCGTGTCGTGAAGCTGCGTTGGATTGAAGTTGGGGCTGCCTGGCTGCTCGGTGAACTATTGTTATTTTTTATCCCGTCAGCCGTTGGCATCATGAACTATATGCCCATGCTGGAGCATGACGGATTGCAGATTTTATTCATCGTACTGCTTAGTACATTCCTGGTCATGTCCTGCACAGGCCTGGTTGCTACACGAATTGCCAAACGAAAGGAGCGTCACACCGGATGATTGGATTTCTCTGCCTGCTGTTAACCGTCGGTATCTATGGGGTCGCCAAACGAATGTATCGTAATCTGCCGAAAGTGTACCTGTCTCCGTTGCTCATTACGCCACTACTTGTCGTTGGCATATTACTTGCAACCGGAACGGATTATGCCACGTATAGCAGTGGCGGCAAATGGCTGAGTCTGCTTCTTCAACCGGCCACCGTGGCTTTTGCCGTTCCGCTCTATACCTTTTTCCATGTACTCAAAAAACATATTTCCGAGATTGTCTTCAGTGTCATGACCGGTTCAGTCGTTGCCGTACTCTCTTCTGCCCTGCTCGCCAAATGGTTGCGCCTGGATTCCGGTCTCATTCATAGTCTGATCCCAAGATCGATTACCACCCCAATTGCCATGAACGTATCCGCCACCATCGGTGGCATACCCGCAGTGACAGCTGTTTTTGTTATTATGACTGGTCTGCTCGGAGTGATTATGGGCCCTTCTATTGTCAAAATGCTGCGCATCGATGGGGAGATTGCACGAGGCACACTGTTTGGAACCGGTGCCCATGGCACAGGGACATCCAAGGCGTTTGAACTGAGTTCCCTGACCGGTACCATCTCCAGCATCTCCATGGTGCTCGCTGCATTGTTCACTTTAGCCGTTGCACCCGTCCTTTCCAAACTTATTTTTCCATAATAGATGGCATTATTCCACTTTTTTGAAATATTATTGTTGTATTAAAGCCCTTTCTTCCTTACAATAAGGACAGGTTTTTAATTGTGAATATTGCGGGGGAGATGCGATGAAAAGAACCGGAATGAAGAGATCTCTGGACCGTCTTGGACGAATTGTCCTTCCCAAAGAAATGCGGGATACGATGGAAATCCATATCGGCGATCCGCTTGAGTTTTTCATTGAAGGGAAAGAGTTGATTTTAAGAAAGTACAAATCAACATTATGTATTTTTTGCGGTGATGTAGATACGGAAATGTATTTCAAAGAACAATTCATCTGCAGGACTTGTGCAATTCAATTAAAACACCCGGATGACTCTCCCGACTGGTTCGTACCTCAGAACAAACAGGCTCCTGCACCCGTGGAGCGTCCTGCTTCCAAATCCGCCCCAGTCTCATCTCCCGCTAGGGAAGAAGGGACCACAGCTGACAACCAAGAATATCCGGACCTGCGGCCAAAGACGGCACGCATGCTGCAACAGATGAAAGAAATTGTTGAACAGAATCCCGGTTTGGCTCAACAGCAAATTGCGGAAAAGCTTGGCATCAGCCAAGGACGCGTCTCTCAATTAAAAAAGTTACTATAATCAAAATGGCATTCGATCATTTATAGTCAGAAGACCTTCCGATCAGGAAGTCCCGCTGCAAGAGAACCCGTTGTTTTTCGTGGGTTCTTCTTTTTTTATTCAACTTGTAATGGAAAGGAGTTCTATGGATAAAATTCTGTATTTATCACAATTCGACCTCATGTCCTCCTTATCCGAGGCAGACCTGATTGAAATGGATGGGATGACCTCTATCACGACCATACCCAAAAACAGACAGATCCAGACACCGGATACGTTTGCGGAGGGTTTCTATTTTGTAAAACGGGGAAAGGTTCGTTTATATACATTAAATCCGGAGGGCAAACAGTTCACTCTCGATATGTTGACGGAAGGTAACGTGTTTGGAGAAATGAACGGAATCTCACTCGGAACACGCGCCGTTTATATCGAAACGATGGAGGAGTGTGATATTTGCCTGATGAACAAACAACGTTTTGAACAGTTTTTGATTGAACATCCACAATTTATGATGAGACTGATGAACGTACTAAGCGAGCGGATCAAGCAAATGAGTGAGTTGACACAGACGCTCGCACTCGGAAACCTGCATGAAAAGGTGCTACATAATCTCTTCCGCCTGGCTGAACAGATGGGATGGATCGAAGAAGATGAGTTCTGCAAGATTCAACTCGCACTTACCCATCAGGAGATTGCCTGGATGGCGGGGGCTACACGGGAATCGGTTACGATTGTCATGCAAGACTTGGCAAAAGCAGGTCGTATTCGTACCGGATTCAAATCGGTCTCCCTTCATCGTGACGAAATCGCTACCCTTCGGAAAATCACTGCCCACTTGTAAGATGCCTTACATCCCCTTTCTCCAGCAAGTTGTACTGTATAACTCATGATGCTATACAGCTAAGGAGGAATATACTGTTGAATGCTAAGCCAGATCTATTTATCCCTGAAGACGTTTTTCTTCGCAAAGGTGCCCGTAGAGCAACGGAGATCCCTGAGCATATCCGCAATTGGCTGCAAGCAGGACATATCGAATCTGTCAATCTGACCGAATGGCTGGCTGTAGATCATGTTTCTCTTTTTCAGAAGGTTACCCATGAATGGGGAATGGATACCGAAACCAGAGCAATTACAGAGCAGTTAACACAGATGGATGAGCAGCGAATCATGAAAATCATCCCGGCCATAGCCATGCAATGGCTTGATCTGTTGAATCGTCTAACCATGAATGAACAAACGGATCTCTTTCGTTCCATTGCAGAGCATCGTTCAGACAGTGTTCGCTGCTGGGCGGCTTATATCATTGGGCTGAATTCTGGTCTGAACCTGACTGAAAAGTTGAAGCATATTCGGCCCTTTGGAGCAGATCATCACTTTGGTGTAAGAGAAATCGCCTGGATGGCTGTACGGGAGTCCATCTCTGCCGAATTATCCTTAGCCCTGCAGCAGTTAATCCCATGGAGCGTTGACCCTGATCCACTGATCCGTCGCTTTGCCATAGAATCAATCAGACCTCGTGGCGTCTGGACCAAGCATATTCAGGAGTTAAAAGAAAATCCGGCCATGGCCCTTCCCTTGCTTGACGCGGTGAAATCCGATGCCCATAAGTATGTACAGGATTCGTTAAGTAACTGGCTGAACGACGCCAGCAAGACCAATCCAGAGTGGGTGCGGCAGGTCTGTGCCACTTGGACTCAGCAGTCGGATACACAATATACACGGCGAATCGTTAGACGTGCCACGCGAAGTCTTACATAAAAAAAGATGACCACCGCTTACTGGCAGTGGTCATCTTCTGCATAGGCATCCGCGTTTACATTCCTTTTGACAGGAATACCCTTTCCTCGGTAAATAGCCCAATAATGTTCCCTCTTATCATTAACTTACGCCTGAATCGCGTCCATCTGGCCTTCTTCTTCCGCTTCCAATCTGCGCATGCCTACCACCAGAACAATGATGTTAGCTACCAACAACACAGCCGGGAACGGAACAGCAGCGTATTGTGCATAGATCAGATGACTTCCCACGGCCCCAATCAGAATGAATGTCAGTATGCCTGAAGCCAGGATGCGAGTACGCGGAATCAGCAATCCTACTGCACTAAGCAACTCCGCAGCCCCGAGCAAATACATCGTCCATGTCGGATAAGAGAAACTTTCGAATGTCTGAATCATCATGTCTGCCCCACTAATCTTGTTAAACCCTGTCATGACGAAAACACCTGCTAACACAACCAGAAAAACGTAACCCAAAATCTTGTTCATGTGTATATCCTCCTGTAACAAATTATATGTTCCTACTATGTAATGATTATTTTTGCTGCCCATTGTAAAAAAAGAATCTATGTTAAAGTTCCCAAAGGTCACTCTGTTTTCAACCGTTCAGCCGAGTTTAATTTTCAGAATGGTACGCGTTCATATTATACGTATTATTTATCACCAACTTACTTTTGTGAAGTTAGTATATAATAATAATATAATTTCTTCAAGTAATTTTTCACTGTATGATGTATAATACATACAAAAGGTATGTTACAGTATATTTTGTAGTAACCCTCATTTACTTGGATGTCCTATATTCTTAAAGCGGCAGAAACCATGTCCTTTCATATACAACCTGCGAAGAAAATAATCATGAATCGAGGTGAACACGTTGAAGCTAAAAAAAGTAAAAGCACCAAGTCCCTGTATGATCACTCAAGCCATAGACATCATAGGAAAGAAGTGGGTACTGTTAATCATGTACCAACTGTTGTCCGGACCCAAACGGTTTACGGAGCTTGAAGCAGAGATGGCGATCAGTGGACGACTTTTATCGGAGCGTTTGAAGGAAATGGAGACAGAAGGTATCGTAACCCGACACATGTTTCCCGAGATACCTCCCCGTGTAGAGTATGAATTAACACCTAAAGGCAGAGCCATTGAACCTGTCATTGATCAGATCTACAGTTGGTCATCCGACTGGTTGAAACAGCAGAAATCCGAGTAGTTGAATTGCTGTTCAATAATCTCTACTCAACACAAATACGCCTGAATCGGGCCGATCTGCGGATCATTCCCTGATTCAGGCGTATTTATATTACGTTCAACTTTTATTAATGAGAGAGATATTTTGAAGGCTGAAGCTGTACCGGCAGACCGGAATCTGCCGATGCCAAGGCCGCCGTTGTAATCTCCTGTGTAAGGCAGGCATCCGCATAATCGGACAGAATTCGTGAACGGTCTCCCGTACGAAGGGCGTGAATGAACGCTTCATTCTCACGCTCGTATGGATTATGTCCTGCCGGAATCTCCAGACCTGCCATCGCATGTTTTGCCGCACTTGGCAGAAGCAAACGTTCTGGCGTCCAATCCCACACGCCTGCATCCGTGTAGAACTGGAGCCCTGCGCCGCCCTCTCCGTCTGGCAACAGACATGTATTGGCGATACTGGCAATCGCTCCACTTTCCAGCTTGAGCGTCACATTCGCCACATCTGCTACGGTCACATGCTCATGCTTCTCATGCATGCTTCGCTGAGCTGCTACAGCATATACCTCCGTAACTTCTCCTGCACAATACCGAAGCAAGTCTACAATATGTGTAGTCTGCTCTACGAATTGTCCTCCTGAACCGTCCTGACGCCGCCACCAGGCGACCCCTGGCATTCCGCCCATCCAGCGGCCAAGAGCCATGCCGACCGTCTGTTCTTTCATCGATTGCTGCAGGACCTGCGCGGCCTCCTGATAACGGAAATGGTATCCTACAGAGGTTAACAATCCGCTCTTTTGCACCTGATCCAACACCTGACGCGGAACATCCATTCCGGTGCTCAAAGGTTTCTCCACCAGGAATGGAATACCGCGGCGGATTAATTCGGACTCAATCGACCCGTGAGACATCGGAGGCACACAGATATACACCGCATCCAGCTTCTCACCATCCAGCATATGTTCAAGTTCCCCGTAACCAACTGCATCATAAACGGAGGCCATAGCCTCTGCCTTTTCGAGCGATGTTCCACAGACACTCGCAACACGAACACCTTCCATCCGTGCGAGAATATCCGCGTGTACCTTACTGAACCAGCCTGTTCCAATGATTCCGATCTGTAATGTCATGGATGTAATCCCCTCTCTATGTTACACGCTTACATGTTCCATTCGACTCTTGACCTTGAAATCCTGCCTCAGATTTTGCCGGATGCTTCCAGCAACAGCTGATCCAGTTCCTGTGTATGTTTAACCTCTTCCTCTTCAGACCAGTTCAAACGACCTGCCATATACGAGATAACCGCTGTTTTATAGCGACGAACTTCATCAATACGGAAGAATAAATCACCTGTTCTTCGTACCAAAAAGTCAGACGGGGTTACAGCCATCTCTTCATCAATCGCGTAAAGCAGCATCAGCAATAGCTCCTGTGGCATGCCATGAAGCTCGGACTTGGTGCGTGGATCGGGCATTCGCTCATACAGTGCCTCCACATTGGAACCATACGTGCGAACCAGCCGCTCCGCAGCAGGTCGGGCAAGCCCGAGGGCAACACCGTCCTTGATCTTGCGCTCCGCATACGATACAAATCCAGCCGATCCCCCTACGTCACCGCCGGAGATGGGCATCTTCTTCGTTACACAAGGGCCTATGGAATGCCCACTCTCCTGCTCCATCTGGCGTGCGACCAGATCAACAACCATCTCGGCCATTTTACGGTATCCGGTTAACTTGCCCCCGGCAATCGTAATCAGATTGGAATCGGATACCCAGACTTCATCTTTACGTGAAATTTCGGAAGGATTCTTGCCTTCCTCATGAATGAGTGGACGTACACCGGCCCATCCGGATTCCACGTCCTCGGTACCAATGTGTACATCTGGAAACATGCCGTTGACTGCATCGATCACATAATCGCGATCTGAGTCGGAAATTTGCGGGTGTGCAGGATCATCCTGATATACAGTGTCGGTTGTTCCTACATAGGTTTTGCCATCACGTGGGACAGCGAATACCATTCGACCATCTGGTGTATCAAAATAGACAGCCTGCCTCAATGGGAATCGTTCACCATCAAAGACCAAATGAATGCCTTTGGTCATCTGTAGCGTTTTCCCCTTGCGCGAACCATCCAATTCCCGCAGCCCATCCACCCAGGGGCCGGAAGCGTTGATCACCTTGCTTGCTTTTAGCGTATATATCTGCCCATCGATCTGATCCCTAGCTTCAATACCTGTAATCTTGCCATTCTCCTTCAGGAAATCTTTCGCCTTGACGTAGTTCACTGCCTGTGCCCCACGTTTGACAGCTTCTTTCAACACTTCTATGGTGAGCCTGGCATCATCAGTCCGGTACTCCACATAGAGTCCACCACCCAACAACCCCTGTTTGCGTAATAAAGGTTCACTGTCTGACACCGCTCCAGCATTCAACATTTGGCGCCGTTCACTGCGCTTCACCCCGGCGAGCCGATCATACACCATCAGTCCAATGGATGTGCTGAAGCGGCCGAACGTGCCAGCCGTATAGATCGGTAACAACATCGGTTCCGGTGTGGTCACATGTGGCCCATTTTCATAAACTACAGCCCGCTCCCGTCCTACCTCAGCAACCATCTTCACTTCATATTGCTTCAAATATCGTAATCCGCCATGGACAAGCTTGGTCGAACGACTGGATGTACCTGCTGCAAAATCCTGCATTTCTACAAGCGCCGTCTTCAATCCACGGGAAGCTGCGTCCAATGCAATCCCTGCGCCTGTAATTCCACCACCAATAATTAATACGTCAAAATGTACATTCGCCATGTTTTGCAAATATTCGGTCCGGTATGCTGACGAGAACGTTTCTGTCATTCTTGAACCTCCTATTGATTTTCTCAACTTTTCCGTAAAAAAAACAAAAAAAGGACCACGTCATTCGCTCAGCAATTGCTGAGCGGCACGTGGTCCCTCCCGATCTCCAGACATCATTTTTTAACTTGTGCCTTTATCCTATCACAGATTTTTGACGGCGTGAAGTCCTGAAATGACACATTATTCAAAAAAAATTCAAAAAGTTGTTCTGCCAAAGGATGGAATTTCAAATGAATCCACTAACCTTGTTTTTTTCCTTATAGTGGGTATGGATTTTGCCTTCTCCAGGAAGAATAACCCTGTAAATCATGCATCATTTTCCACCAGTAAATATCATTTATAACATATGTTTAGTTAAAAAGTACAAATACCCACACCAAGAAATATTCATTTCATTTCTTTTATTTAAAAGCCATTGCTGCGTTCACTGCACGTTTCCAGCCTGCATACAGTTCTGTCCGTTGTTGCTCAGCCATAACAGGCTTGAAGACACGCTCCGTATTCTCATGATCCGTCAATTCATCCGCACTCGTCCAATATCCAACCGCCAATCCTGCCAGATAAGCCGCACCCAATGCAGTCGTTTCATTCACCGTTGGGCGTTCGACAGGAATGCCCAGAATATCACTCTGGAACTGCATGAGAAAATCATTCGCCGCCGCTCCTCCATCCACACGCAGAGCATGCACGGGAATACCCGAGTCGGATTCCATGGCCTCCAGTACATCTTTGGTCTGATACGCCAACGCCTCAAGCGTAGCACGGATAAAGTGTTCCTTCGTCGTTCCTCGGGTCAGGCCAAACACCGCACCCTTAACCTCACTATCCCAATATGGACTGCCCAGTCCCACAAAGGCAGGTACCATATAAACGCCATCTGTGGAAGGCACACGTGAGGCGTAATCCTCGCTGTCTTTTGAAGAGCGAAGCATTCTTAATCCGTCACGCAGCCACTGAACCGCTGAACCTGCAACAAAAATGCTGCCTTCGAGCGCATATTCAACCTTGCCATTCATCCCCCAGGCAATCGTCGTAATCAGTCCGTGATTGGATTGTACCGGGTTCTCTCCCGTATTCATAAGCATGAAACAACCGGTACCATATGTATTTTTCATACTGCCCTTGGTGTAACAGCCCTGACCAAACATCGCTGCCTGTTGATCTCCTGCTGCTCCCGCGATCGGAATCCGATGACCGAAGAAATGATAATCTGTTGTGTGTGCATACACCTCGGATGAACCCCGTACCTCTGGCAGCATGGCCTTAGGAATGCCGAGGATAGCCAACAATTCGTCATCCCATTGCAGATCATAGATGTTATAGATCAAGGTACGTGAGGCATTGGATATATCCGTGACATGTGTACCCCCGCTCAGTTTCCAGATTAACCAGCTATCAATCGTGCCAAAGAGCAATTCACCCTTCTCGGCCCGCTCCCGGGCACCAGGGACATGATCCAGAATCCACTTCACCTTTGTTCCCGAGAAGTAGGGATCGATCAGTAATCCTGTTTTACGGCGGAAAAGGTCCCCGAGACCCTGCGTCTTCAATTTTTCACAGATATCTGCGGTCTGTCTGGATTGCCAAACCACTGCATTATAGATGGGTCTGCCTGTTTCTTTGTCCCATACCACAACAGTCTCACGTTGATTCGTAATTCCAATTCCGGCAATCTGAACAGGTTTGATTCCGCTCTCTGCCAGACATGAAGCCATCACGGCAAGAATGGAACTCCAGATTTCGTTGGCATTCTGCTCTACCCAGCCCGGTTTGGGGAAATACTGGGGGAATTCCTGCTGTGCAATGTGCACAATCTCTCCGCCACGGTTAAACAGAATAGCTCGGGAGCTTGTCGTTCCCTGATCCAGAGCCAATATATATTTTTCCATACAGCCAACCTCCTGTTGTGGGTTATTTTTTAATTTGTAAGCGATTTCTCAAAATGTCGGATCAGCTCTGCGTTGGATGTGGTCACTGCCGTAGCCCCGACGCCAAGCGCAAATTCAACCTCTTCAGGTGAACGGATCAATCCCCCCGCAATAATGGGTATCCCTGTACGCACAGATACTTCCGCAATAATATGCGGAATGACGCCAGGTAATACTTCAATGTAATCAGGTTGGGTTTTGGCCAGCAACAGATAACTTTTCTCCAGTGCATGGGTATCCAGCAGAAACACACGCTGAATGGCTGTGATGCCTTTCTGCTTCGCCTTCTGGATGACACTTGCCCTAGTCGAAATCAGTCCTGCCGGGCGAATGTGCTGACACAGATACTCTGCCGCGTACTCATCGTTTTTTAATCCCTGTACCAGATCTGCATGCAAAAGTATCTTTTTGTCATACCGCCGCGCCTCATCCATTACACTCTGAAGCTGTGCAATATGCGTTTCCAGCATCACCCCATAGGTATAAGGGCCTTCAATGATCGCTTCAAACTGCTTCATGCTCTTCGCAGCAGGCAATATACGTTGTCCCTCAAATGGCACCTTGGTTCCTCCCGCATTCATCAGATGACTATATTGTATAATCCGCACTGTCGGAACGGCAAGCCATTCCATGAATCAGGGAAACCTGATCGCTACCCTGTCATCCATGCAAAAAAGCCGCTGTATACTTCTCCATAGCGGAGAGTACAACAACGGCTAATCAGCTAATCGTATATGTTCAATGAATAAAGATTAAGCCTGCGCATGCGGAAGCAGCGTCTCTGCCCCAGCCCAGCCATCACTTTCCGCCAAGTGACCAGAACGGTTCACTTTCGTTTGCAGATATTTCTCGTTGAATGCAGAGCGATCTCCCCACAGTGGGACACGTCCGCCCACATTCAATCCTGCTTCCTGCAAAGCAGCCAGCTTCCGTGGATTGTTCGTGATCAATGTAACCGGTGCGGAGCGAAGTGCACGCAGCACAGAAATCGCATCGTCATAATTACGAGCATCGTCCGTGAATCCGAGCTGCAAGTTCGCATCTACCGTGTCCAGACCTTCTTCTTGCAAAATGTACGCCATGGCTTTGCTGAACAGACCGATGCCACGGCCTTCATGATTCGCAAGATAGAACAGTGCACCCGCTCCGTGAGCGGCGATCATTTTCATGGATTGCTCCAATTGGAAGCCACAATCACAACGCTTGCTGCCAAAGATGTCGCCTGTATGACAGATGCTATGCATCCGGATCAGCGCTTCTTGTGCTTCAGCAAAGTCACCGTACACCAGAACACTGGATTGTTGACGCTCTGCTAGTTCAGCCTCAGCAAGGGATTCGATTAACTCGCCGCTCTCCATCGCTTTGTCCGATTTCATCCAGCTGTACCACTGGAATGTCTTGGTCTCCCCATCGAGGTTAACCGGAAGCTTGATTGGTCCCACCAGGTATATAAACTCTTTTCCACTCGGAAAAGTCTGAATTTTAGGGGCAAGCAGTTGAATAATATGTGAATTGATCATTGTCGTTCCTCCTGTTTAGGCCAACTTGTATGTTGATTGATTCGCACCCAGCGTGAAAATGGATCACTTGGATGTTATATAGTACGCATCTATATTATTCTCATCATCATTAGTTACTTTATGTAAGTTAGTTTAGAATAAAAATTATAATGTGTCAAGTAACTTTTATTTTTAAAGTAACTACCCAATTTATGTTACGCAACGGACACAAATATGTGTTTCATTTCAGGAATATTGGGTATGAGTTTATAAACTGCTCATACACTAATGTTGTAGTCCAAAGCACTTCATGCCTCGAACTTAACGATGAGGGGGTAATGCACATGATCCGCCGGAAAAGAACATGCTGGACAGCCATACTGATAGTCTGCGTCCTGCTCATAAGCGGATGCTCCATCTGGCCCGGACAGGACGATTCAGCGAACAACAAAAAGGTAACGCTTACATTATGGTACTGGAACCGTTCCATTGATGATAAGTTGATTGCCAGGGCTAAGGAAAAGTTCCCCAACATTGAACTGACAGCTCAGAAAATCGGCGGTGATTTCAAAGCAAAGCTCAAAACAACACTCGCTGCACGCTCAGGTGAACCAGACATTGTGGCATTGAACGACTGGATCATGGAGCTATTCCCCAGTGAGGACCGTTTCTATAATCTGTATGATCTTGGCGCTGGAGATATTGAAAGCCAGTATCTGCCGTGGAAATGGAAGCAAGGCGTTACGCCGAGTGGACAGATGATCGGGTTCCCGATGGATACGGGGCCAACCGCTCTCTTTTACCGAGAAGATCTGTTCAAGGAAGCCGGATTACCATCTGATCCCGAGGACGTTACACGTCAGATTAACAGCTGGGATGCTTATGCTGCTGCCGGAGAGAAGATCAAGGAAAAATTCGGAGGCAAGGTATTTCTGACCGATAACATTGGAAGCGTTTACAACCAAGTGTTGTCACAAGGCGCTGAACGTTATTTCCGTCCAGATGGTTCATTCATCGGCATGGATTCTGCTCTGGTGCGAACAAGCTGGGATACATCCATAGCTTTCAAAGAGAAGGGACTGCTTGCCAATGCGGACGGCTGGACTCCAGGCTGGAACGCAGCGATGAATAACGGTGAAGTCGCCTCGTTCGTGGGTGCTGTCTGGATGAAGCAAGTGCTTCAGGAAGCTGCACCGGATACATCCGGGAAGTGGCGGGTAGCTCGGGCTCCGGGAGGGGATGGCAACAACGGGGGATCATTCCTGTCCATCCTGAAGTCGAGTGAACATCCTCAGGAAGCCTTTGAACTGGTTCGCTGGCTGCAAAGTCCCGAAAATCAACTGGAGCAATATCAGACATTGAACCTGTTCCCTTCCGCACCAGGTGTATTTGATGATCCTGCCATGAAAGAAAAAGAACCTTTCTTCGGCGGACAGGCGACAGGGCCTGTATTTGCCGAATCGGCACAGGAGGTGCCGGATGCTTTCTTTGGCGAAAGATACCCATCCGTACACAACATTATCACCCGACGGCTGAATGATGTGGCGAAGCAAAATGCCGATCCACAGCAGGTCTGGACAGATACGGTACACCGCGTCGAGCGGGAATTGCAGCGTTAACCTGAAGAACGTGTGGTTTCGTTATCCGCAAAGGAGGAATTCATATGGCTGTAACTGAACCTCGTCTTACTCCCGATCCCGGAAATGCAAGACCTGATCTGGATCGGCAGAAGTCACTATGGGCGAGAATGTGGGAGCATCGTGCACTTTATGTTGCGATATCGCCGTTTTATATTCTGTTTGCGGTATTTGGCCTGTTCCCGATTGGATTCTCACTCTATCTGGCTTTTCATAAATGGGATGGCATCGGTGTCATGACGTACAACGGGTTCAACAACTTCAAATACATGCTGACCGATGCCGAGTTCTGGCAAGCCGTGGGCAACACGTTCATGATCTGGATCTATTCGACGATTCCGATGCTCTTCTTCGCGCTGATTATTGCCTTTCTGCTGCATGCACCATTTGTGAAGTTCCGTACATTATTTCGGGTCGGTTATTTCCTGCCAAACGTCACGTCCATCGTAGCGGTAGCCATTATCTTCGGTGCTTTATTTGCCAACAATTATGGCTTTCTCAATTATCTGTTGCAGTCGGTCGGGCTACCTGTTGTGGAATGGCTTAATGCACCATGGGGCATCAAAGTCGCAATCTCCTCCATGGTGGTCTGGCGCTGGACCGGATATAACGCCGTCATCTATCTGGCCGGACTTCAAAGTATTCCGCAGACATTATACGAAGCGGCCAAGATTGACGGCGCATCAGCGATACAGTCCTTTTTCCGAATTACAATTCCGATGCTGCGTCCTGTGATCCTGTTTACAGTCATTACATCAACGATAGGCGGAATGCAGCTGTTCACCGAGCCGCAAGTATTGGTAGGTAATGATGGCGGCGCTGGTGCAGCAGGCATGACGATTGTATTGTACCTCTACCGTGAATCCTTCATTAACAATTACTTCGGCTATGGCGCTGCCGTTGGTTGGGGCATGTTCCTCATTATCGCCCTGTTCTCGATTGTGAACTGGAAGCTTGTTCAAGGCAAATCATCCTGATGTGATAAGGGGGAGCGCTCATGGCGACCAAACACCTCAAATCGCTGGTGTTGTATACCGGTCTTATCGGGGGCATGCTCATATCCATGTTCCCGTTCTATTGGCTGATTGTAATGTCTACCCGGACAACGTCCGATATCTACAAGTTCCCACCGCAGCTCTGGTTCGGGGGTGAGCTATGGAATAATATTACGCGGGTATTGCAGCAAATTGATTTCTGGGGCGCCTTTCTGAATACGTTGTTTGTGTCGGGCCTCGTGACCATACTTGTACTGTTTTTTGACTCACTGGCGGGGTTTGCGTTTGCCAAGTTTGAATTTCCCGGCAAAAAATGGCTCTTCATCCTGCTGCTCGCGACCATGATGGTACCTTCCCAGCTGTCGCTGGTGCCTTCCTTCGTACTGATGGCAACGTTCGGTTGGGTCGGTTCCTTCAAAGCTCTCATTATTCCCGGCATGGTGAACGCCTTCGGCATCTTCTGGATTCGCCAGTATGCGACAGAGTCGATTCCAAACGATCTGCTGGATGCAGGCCGCATCGACGGCTGTAATTTCTTCCGGCTCTATTGGAACGTAGCGCTGCCAATTCTGCGACCTGCCTTTGCTTTCCTCGGCGCGTTCACTTTTATCGGGGTATGGAATGATTATCTGTGGCCTTTGATCGTCCTGACGGATGAACGCAAATATACGTTGCAGATTGCGTTGTCTCAATTAAACGGACTGTATAACACAGACTATGCGATGGTCATCGCAGGTACGTTGCTTGCCGTCATTCCACTCATCGTTATGTTCCTGTTCATCAGCCGCCAGTTTATTTCGGATATTGCCGCAGGGGCAGTGAAGGACTAAGGTTGTGGCATTTTGATCCATCCCTCAAGTCTGATATTCTTATCTGTAGATGAAATAACAGATGTCATATAAGTTGGATGAATAGCGCCACGTGCACGAAGGGGACAGAAAGAGCCTGAAGAAATGGAGTTAAAAGCTTTCCAGAGGAAAGCTACTTCGAAAGCATATGCTTCGCATTTACGCGATCGGAAGGCTTTCTGTACCCGAAGTGTTAACGTGTAACAGCATTCTTTCACTTATATATTTAAGAAAGAGGGATGACAAAATGGCTTCTTCACCCTATATGATCGGCGTAGATATCGGCACGACCTCCACCAAGGCCGTCTTGTTCGAACAGAACGGAACCATTGTGGCTCAAGGCAGTGCCGATTATCCGTTGCACACCCCCACACCTGCGATTGCGGAGCAGGATGCGGAAGATATTTTCAAAGCAGTCATTGAATCCGTTAAACAGGCCACGTCCAAAGCGGGAGTGAAGCCAGAGGACATCCTGTTTTTATCCTTCAGTTCAGCCATGCACAGTATTCTGCCAGTCGATCAACACGGCAAACCGCTGATGCGAGCCATGACATGGGCAGATAATCGCAGTGCCGAGTGGACCGAAGCACTCAAATCCGAGATGAATGGCCACGAAATCTATCTGAGAACAGGTACGCCCATTCATCCGATGTCCCCACTCACCAAGATCATGTGGCTCACTCGGGATCAACCGGAACTGTTCAGACAGACGTACAAATTCATATCCATGAAAGAATATGTGTTCTATAAATTATTTTCTGAATACGTCATTGACCACTCGATGGCCTCCGCCACCGGACTCATGAATCTGGAGAAACTCGACTGGGATGCAGAAGCACTGCATGTGGCGGGCATTACGCCGGAACACCTGTCCCGATTGGTCCCAACCACACATGTGCTGAAACATGGATTGCACCCGGAGTACGCCAAGGAGATGGGCATTGCGGTCACCACACCGTTTGTCATCGGGGCCAGTGATGGTGTACTCTCCAATCTGGGCGTGAACGCCATTGATCCGGGCGTCGTGGCCGTGACCATTGGTACCAGTGGGGCGATTCGCACAGTCGTAGATAAACCGGTGACCGATCCAAAAGGACGCTTCTTCTGTTATGCGCTCACGGAGGATGCCTGGGTCATTGGCGGACCAGTCAATAACGGCGGTGTTATTTTCCGCTGGATTCGGGACGAGTTTGCGGCTTCCGAGGTGGAGACTGCGAAAAGACTTGGTATCGATCCGTATGAGGTGCTCACTCGTGTTGCAGAAAATGTACCTCCGGGTTCGGAGGGTCTCTTGTTCCATCCGTACATGACAGGTGAGCGGGCTCCGCTCTGGAATCCGAACGCACGGGGTTCGTTCTTCGGCCTGACGCTACATCATAAGAAAGAACATATGATTCGCGCTGCGCTCGAAGGTGTGTTGTTTAACCTGTACACGGTCATGCTGGCGATTGAAGAAAAGATCGGTCGTCCAAAAAAAATTCAGGCAACTGGCGGCTTCGCCCGCTCTGAGTTGTGGCGCCAGATGATGGCCGATATTTTCGATCAGGATGTCATCATCCCCGAAAGTATCGAAAGCTCCTGCCTCGGCGCAGCCGTACTGGGCTTGTATGCTCTGGGCCGCATCGATTCCCTAAGTGCCGTCTCCGGCATGATCGGATCAACGCACCGGCACCAGCCTGACCCGGACAGTGTCCGTGTTTATCGGGAGTTGCTGCCCATCTTCATCCGCATCTCCCGCAAATTCGAAGAAGAGTACGCGGATATCGCTGCTTTTCAGAATAAGACGATGCAGGGGTAGGGAAGGCGTCGGATGTTACACGTCGGAGATTCAAAACGTTGAACATGGAATACGCTAACGAATCATAGACACTTTATTTGAAGCTTATAACATGTTTTCAAAATCTAACGAACCTGAGCCACCTTATATCGGCTTACATGGGCAAAAAACTGCAAAATATCTGAACATGTAGCCTTTTAACGTGTCTGTGTTTCGTTAGAATCTTGAATTCACGAAATACCTTCCAATAGCGTGCGTCTGGTCCGTTAAAAGTGACCAAACAACGTTAATACAAAGGAAATCACCATCTCCTAAGCTACATCCGGCTCAGATTAACATTCGACTCTAACGACTAGTTTTATACACGTTTACGAGGACCCTCCCGCCATGTTTTGGACATGCGGGAGGGTCTTTTTCATTTACAAATCAGATCTTCACAGACTGTTTTTGTGTACCAATTATCTTGAGGAAATTGCGCTATTCGATAAATGAATCCCCCCACCTCAGCGCCTTTCAAACTAGCTAAATATACACAAAAAAGCCACACAGCTTAAAGACTGTGGAGCTTCGTTTCTAACCATTTCAATTTCTCATATTTACACTCCGCTGTTACTGATTATACTTGCTGAACGCATTCCGGTCGGCCTGTACATTCTCCAGATACACAATCTGGCCCGCATCATTTACACGCGCGATATCAATGCCTGCTTTGGCATATACCGTTCCGTCTGCCGTTTGTCCGCATACCGCCCAGTTGGTTTGGTAGCTGCCGTCAGGCTGTTCCACCCAACCGTCCCACATATGTTTTACGTCCTTATTGTATTCGTAGAAAGCTTTCATGAAACCATCGAACCCTGATCTGCTGGTGCCGTTAAGCACAATCTCTGCGTCCGGTGTAAACAGGGACAATAAATCCTGCATGGCGCGCTCGTCTGTACGTGAAGCATCAAATAAACGGAAATAGTTGTTCAACAGTGTAGTGGTACTTATAGTACTCATATTTATATTCCTCCTAGAATAAAAAGCCATTTTCCAATCTTTCAGTTCGAATATTTTCGAAATAACTGAAAAGAAATGTAACACACTTCTTATACTGCCCGCAAGAGATAGTTCGATTTTTTTCAAACATTGAAAGAGGAAGCCGAATATGCTAACGTCAAGATATGAGAACTCCAACGATACCTATGGCTTCGGAATTGAAGCTGACCACGGTCTGCAATGCATTGGGCGATCCGATCCGTATGAAAATTGCACACTGTCTGGCCAGCTCTGGCGAGAAAAACTGTTCCGCCTTCGAAGTAGACCATATTTCCAAATCCACGTTGTCCCATCACATCAAGATTTTACGTGAAGCTGGCGTGATCCAGCCGCGCATTGAAGGTAAACAGCACTTTTACTCCC
This sequence comes from Paenibacillus sp. 37, assembly GCF_008386395.1. Classification (NCBI taxonomy): domain Bacteria; kingdom Bacillati; phylum Bacillota; class Bacilli; order Caryophanales; family Paenibacillaceae; genus Paenibacillus; species Paenibacillus sp. 37. The sequence continues at coordinate 6,637,325 of NZ_CP043761.1, forward strand.
TACGAAAGGAAGAACTAAACGTACGTTTTCCAGGCCTCGTCGAGATGATTCTGAATACAACCGCGGAATACGTAACATTAAAGTAAGCAGGTCTGGGATAAACAAATGATGATCGCAATTCCCATAAAGGAGGCTAACTATATGGACAAAAAAGCGGCAAAGATACTGCTGAGCACATTCTGGGGAGGTGGCGGCTGGAAAACAACCTCTCTACCCTTCTCTGGAGATGAATTTGAATATGCCAAAAGCAAAGGCGTTATGTTCGATCCACTCACGATCACGCATGACGAGATTGTCCAGCGTCTGTACGACATGCATCAGGATGACTCGTTTAAGGAACGGGTGATTTCGGCATTTCTACATAGTCTGTCCACCAAAAAAGTCTATCTACGTAGCGCATTATCCAGCTGGGCTTTAACATCGCACATGCCTTTACACACCTATGCGGAACGACCTGCCCTTCACCCTAACACCAGTGCCTGTGGGGATTGTAACTTCCTGCGTTTGCAGTCAGACAAGGAATATTCCAACGTCGACTTAAACGTCCTTAATTTTGAACGGATCAAGTGGGGCGGCGTGCGTCACGGTTGGCTTATCTATTGCCTGATGGATCTGGAATTACTGCGTAAGGACAACGATACAAGCTATGAAGTAACCCCTGAAGACCAAGCTATCCTTGTAAAGCTGCTTGAAGCAGCTCAGACGGAAGACCCCAAGGACAGTGCACGTTCACTGGAGAAAAAGTGGAAAGATATCTTGCCTTCCAGCAAACAGGAGCGGGATGCCCTGCTGGAAATCTGGGCGGCAGCCGGAATATTGGTTCCTGGAGATAAACCGAGAAAAGGCAAGGGTGGTTCCGGTGATTTCATCTTTGCAGCAATCTGGCAAGGTGATGATGGATATCATGCGGAAACTGTAAATCATTATTTCGGCTCCTATCTTCCTCAAAAGCAATAGAATCCGATTTCTGCTCACTATTGCGTACGTCTGGTTACAATAATGACATCGACAGATTTCCTGTTTAACTCGTATAATAAGGGGAAATTGGTAGATGGGAGTGAAACAAGCGAGTTTATGGTATACATACTGGCTTTTATAGTGTCTTTTGCTGTCGTGGTTCTGCTTATTCCGCCGCTTGGTCGACTGGCTCACCGGCTCGATTTTGTGGACAAGCCTCGGGAAGATGTGGAGCGTAAGCTACACAGGCAACCTATCCCGCTCACGGCGAGTTACGCGATATTTACTGGATTTTTCCTGACATACATTGCTCTGACGAAAGAAATCACATGGGAAACAGCGGCTCTGGTCGCTGGTGGTATGCTTCTGCTAACGATTGGTACCGTCGACGACTGGTACAAAACAAAAGGCAAAGATTTTCCTGCCCTGCCCAAAATGCTCGTACAGGTCTCTGCGGCAGTACTCGTATTTGCTTCTGGCATTGCGTTCACCGGATTTGTGAATCCCTTCAACGCGGAGTATGTCATGCTTCCAATCTGGCTGCAATTCATTCTCACGATCCTGTGGATCTTCGGGGTGACAACAGTCATCAACTTCTCGGACGGCATGGACGGACTGGCTGGCGGGTTATCGGCCATCTCGGCAATTACCCTGTTCATCGTGGCGCTTGCCAAAGGTCAAAGTGATTCCGCACTCATGTCGATCATTCTGGTCGGTGTAACGATTGGTTATCTGAAGTACAACAAAGCTCCTGCCAAAGTGTTCATGGGTGATGCAGGCGCTACGTTCCTTGGCTTCATTCTGGCGGTTATCGCTCTGGACGGTGCATTCAAACAAGCAACCATGTTGTCCATCTTCATTCCAATTCTGGCGCTGGGTGTACCGATCTTCGACAACATCTTTGTCGTTATCAAACGTTTCATTCAAGGTAAAGCGATCTACCAGGCCGATGCGAGTCAAGCCCATTATCGACTGCTGCGTGCAGGATTGAATCAAAATCAGGTGGTGGGTGTACTGTATCTAGTCAGCACATGTCTGTGTCTATCCTCCATTATTCTGATGTTAGTGGAGTTATAAAACCAAAATAACGATGAAAATAATAGAAGCCACCTTCATTGCGTTGAAGTGCACCCTGTCAAGTAGACAGACAAAAAAACAAAATCATCCGTGTGCAATCCCCTCGGTTATCCAAGCTGAGGGGATTTATTTTTTCTTCGTTAAGCTGCTCGTCGATATTCGTTAGGGGATAAACCATTTAGTCGTTCGGTGTATCGATAATTATTGTAATAGCGCATATAGGTTTGTACACTTCGCAGGAGATCGTCGTACGTGTCATATTTCTCCAAGTAAAATCGTTCTGCTTTAAAGGTACCCCAGAATCGTTCAATAGGCTGGTTGTCCAAACACCGGCTTACACGAGACATACTTGTCCTAAACTTGTATTTCACTTGAAGTCGCTTGTACTCGAGCGAGGTATATTGAAAGCCTCTATCACTGTGTAAAAGCGGCTCAGCGCCCGGGTTTCTTCGGTAAGCTTTCTTTACCGTATTCATGACAAGCTCATTGTTATTGGAACGGCTGAGCACCCATGAAACAACAGCGTTGTCATATCCGTCAATAATGGCACTCAGATAGGCCTTGCGGCCATTTCCGTACTTTAACTCTGTTACATCCGTGCACCACTTTTGGTTGGGTGCCTCCGCTTGGAATTTTCGGTTCATGACATTTTCAGCGATATGAAGGGCTGGAGCTTTCACGTAATTTGGCCGTTTTTTGCGAATCACTGCTCTTAATTCAAGTGCACGCATGATGCGATAATACCGTTTACGGTTGTAGCTTTTTTTAAGCTTACGATTCAACTGAATACGCATTTGGCGATAACCAAGTATCCCGCTTCGTTTGTCGTAGCGACGTTTGACTTCTTCAGCCAGTGCAAGATTTTCGAGTTCTCTGGTAGATGGCGTCCATTTCAGCCACTTGTAGTAGGCCGATCGGGCAATCCCTGCGAGCTCACAGAGTCTTGTGACCGCATATCCTTTTTCTTCATGCATTTCCTTAATCGCTCGATAGATGTCCACATGCCGAACGAAGGTTAGCGCGGTTTTCTTCGCCGGATCTCTGCCAACTTTTTTGCAAATGCATTCTCCATTTCAAGATACTCATTACGTGCTTCGAGTTCCTTAATCCGAAGCTTTAATTGTTCCTGCTCATCTAGCTCCTTTAGCGGTTTTTTACGACCACGATGATCTTGAAGAGCTTCCTGACCATGGGTTTTAAATTTACGGACCCAAGCGTATACCTGCTGGTAAGAGACCTTGTATTTTTCGATTGCCTTCTGATAATTCAAATCATGAGCGAGGGTATATTGTACAATTTCAATGCGTTCTTCGTAAGTGGTTTTCCGTCCTTTGTTCATGTGTGAGGATCCGATCCTTTTCCGAGTTGGTTTTCCCTCAGTATACTTGGAAATCCATCTCACCAACACACTTTTACTCGATATATGATACTTTTTGGTTACAGCTCGAACGGAGTAGTTCCCGGAGAGTACATCCTGAATCGCTGCCAGTCGTAGCTCCTTGGAATAAACTTTCCAACTTTTGGATTCGTTTAATCCTTCCACTTCATCTGCTTGATATTTTCTTATCCAATCGGTAACCGTGTTTTTATGGACCCCCAGTTGTTTTGCCTCCTGGTTGGGATTGGATTCATGTCGCAGGCAACGCCTTACAACCTGAATCTTTATTTCATATGAAATTGGGCTTCTTTTTGACATTACAAAAACTCCCATCAAGGTAGAGGTAGAAGTTTTGTTTTTTCTACTGTCTACTATGATGGGAGCATATCACGTTGAGGGTGGCTTTCTTATGATGTTTTTTTGAAAAGCTGAGTGATTCTAACTTACGATTTAACAGCCCCTGCCATAGCACCTCCAACAATGAAACGTTGCAAAGCAACATAGAGGACAACCAGTGGCAAGGTAACAATCAGAATGCCACAGGCGAGCAGCGGCCAGTTGTTCATGTACTGTCCATAAAATGTAAAGAGTCCTTTGGTTACCGGCTGATAATTCGGATCAGATAAATAAATGGTCGGCCCGATAATATCGTTCCATACACCAATCGCAGTAAGAATAATACCTGTTGCCAGGATCGGTTTCATTAACGGAACAAGGATAGTGAACAGATAACGTGTATATCCACACCCGTCCATGGCCGCCGCCTCATCCAGTTCACGCGATATTGATTTGATATAACCCACAAACATGAGAAAGGCAATGCCCGTACCTGTCGTCTTCAATAAGATGTACCCGATTTGGGTGTTGTAGAGACCCAGATTATTGATCAGGGAAAACTGCGGAATGAGCGGGTTGGGAAGGTACATGGAAATCAGAAAGAAAATATAAATGAGTGTGCTGAATTTAACATATCTGCGTGCGAGCGGGAATGCAGCAAATATAGATAAAATCAACGTCAGCAGGGTGGACATCCCTGTATAGAGCACACTGTTCCACATATACTGAGAGAAGTTCCCTTTGTTCCATGCTTCGGAAAAGTTCTCAAGCCGGATCCCTTCGGTAAGAGCTACAGGATTGAGCAGATACTCTGTCTGTGTCTTCATGGATACATTGAACAGATAGAATAGAGGAAAGACGTACAACGCAAGCATGAGCAGAACGATGACGTAGCTGACCATTCTGGACGTTTGGCTCTGTTTCATTACGCTTCCACCTCTCTTCTGCGAAGGTAAAATAAAGCGACCATCGATATGGTAAATACAAAGAGGAACTGAATCATCGCGACAGCAGAAGCCAAACCGTAATCAGCCGTTCCTGTGCCAAATGCTGTAGCATAAACATCAAACGCAAGCGTCGTTGTATTGAACTTTCCGCCTGTAAGTACATAGATAATATCAAAGGTTTGCAATGCCCCTATGATAGACAAGAGCATGTTAACCGTGAATGCAGGAGCAATCATGGGGAATGTAATGTTCGTAAATGCTTTCCATCCCGAAGCACCATCCATGTAACCCGCCTCATACAGATCGCTCGGAATGGACTGCAGACCTGCAAGAAAAATCGTCATGGAGTAACCCATGTACATCCAGATTTGAACAAAAATAATCAGTTCAAAGGCGATATTATAATCGCCAAAAAAGTTGGAACTGGTACCAAAGAACTTCAGAAAGGACTGGGCTGGTCCGCCCAGCGGATTTGCAACGAGTTGCCAAATGAGTCCAGACACAGTAACCCCCAGCACCACTGGCAAAAAGAATACCGCGCGATATAATTTATCGCCTCTAAGCTTTTTATTGATCAAAATCGCTATAAACAAACCCACTGCATTTTGTATGATCACAACAGCAAACGCAAAGTATAAGGATCGCCCAATAGCATCCATTCGGTCTCCAGCATTGGATGCACCAAAAAATGTTTTATAGTTTTCAAAGCCGATAAAGCTCCATTCCTGGCCCCGAACACCAGTAGCATCTGTAAACGAAAACAGTATCGTTACAAGTGATGGACCGAAGCCAAACACGACATAAAGTAACAACGGAATGCTTAAATACAGATAAGGAATCAGTCTTGCCTTGCCTTTCCCAAACGGATACATCGTCCTCACACCTTTCATGGGGTAAAACTAAGACATAAGAAAACCGGAATAACAGCCTTGTCTGGCCTGAAGGCTCAGACCCGAGCGCTATTCCGGCGCATACGGCCAACTTGTGCCATGAATATGAATGATTATGAACTACTTTGGAGCAGCAGCATCCCAGTCCGCTTGGGATTTACCTGCAAGCTCTTCCGGTGTTGCAATCGGTCCGGCTGGCTTGAGCATCTCTGCGTGAACGCTGGCCTCCGAAATGTACTGTCCTACATTCTGACGATTAATGAACAACTGATCCCAAGAAAGTTTAAAGCCCTCCAGGTAAGGCTGAATGCCTTGGATAAACTCACTTGTCATCTCCACATCAGGCTGTGTGGGCAGGAAGCCTGCTGCATTCACAAATTCCGTGTAGTTCTCTTTCTCCGATAACATATCAAGCCATTTCATTGCGTAATCCTTGTTCGGTGAGTTATCCACCACCATCCAGGTCATATCGTATTTACCCGCCAGATTTTTGTTCTTGGCTGCATCATTGCTACCTGGAATTGGGAAATATCCAAACTTCAGATCAGGGTTGGCCGTTTGAATTGTTGTTGCATCCCAAGTGCCGTCAGCAATCATAGCTACCTTGCCTGTAGCGAACAAACTGGGCAATGTTCCGTAGTCAATACCCATGAAACCAGGCATTGCATTGTTCATCAGATCCTGGGATTTCTGCAAGACTTCAAGTTGAACCGGATCAGTCAGCTTGGTTTCACCAGTCCATAGACCTTTGATATAAGCAAGCTGATCTTCATGAATAGAGGCCTGGAGCCCTTGCACCGCAAGACCTATTGGCCATACATCTTTACCCGCCAGACCCAGCGCTTCGACACCATTGTCTTTGAACACTTTGATAACATGTTGCAATTCATCCCAGGTTGTAGGGATCTCCAGATTATATTTTGCGAAGAGTTCCTTATTGTAGAACAGTCCTGTGAATGCCACCTTGCCCATGTTTACACCGTACACCTTATCGTTATACGTCATTGCGTTCTGTACATCCGCTTCATTGTAGTTTTTGATAAAAGATTGATCTGACAGATCACTGATTAACCCGGCATCGATCCATTGCTTCCACATCGGATCAGCAGCACCACTGGACCATTCCTGCGGAGCGCCTACAAAGCTTGATTTGAGTGGAAGGATATCTACGTCCCCATTACTTCCGGCGTTCATTCGTGTTTGCATCAACTGATCGTAAGTCGCGTCTGCCGGAACCGTAGTATATTCCACCTTTACGTCCGGATATTTCGCTTCAAATTTCGTATTAAACTCTTTGATGTAGTTGTTAATATTCTCTTGCTGCCAGTGAATGATCTTCAAGGTAACTTTTTTGCTGCTGTCTGTAGCCTGAGTTCCTTCTGATTCCGAAGAGCTGTTACTACAAGCGGCGAGCACACATAATAAAGCGGTTACAAGTACAATGGCTAAAGTCATTTTCTTCATTTTCGTTGTCCCCCAAATTTTTGAATTAAATCTACGAAATCAGTTTCGTTAATTTCACCCTTATTATGACTTCAGATCTTTATTTTGTAAATAGTCATTTTGTTTTTTTGATTCCCATACTCCAACCCGCTTGATAAAAGCTTTATTTATTGCTGTATACGTTGAAGTCAAGGTAACCTTTACGACAGTTACGAAAGTTACGAAAAACAGCACATGACATGATTTCATGTACAGTCCCAGATAACCCGATATTCCTTTAAATGGACTCGAAATCTGTAAAACAATTAAGATTATGAGCTAAAATTAGCCTTTATTTTCGCAACAAACCTCCTTGATCGCTTCAAACCTATGAATGCATATTATTTCAAGTGTGATTCCCCCTTTCTTCTGTTGACTGTACGGTCTTTGTAGCATAGAATACTTGCAAGAAAGCAAAAAAACCGATGCAACCCCAGTTTACGAAACTAGTTTAGGAATCCGAGGGATGTTTATGAATATCAAAACGATAGCGGGTTTAGCCGGCGTGTCTGTAGCCACGGTGTCCAAGATTATCAATAACTATCCAGACATTAGCGAGGAAACGCGCCAGCGTGTGCTTAAAATTATGGAAGAGACAGGCTATCGTCCATCTTCTTCAGCCAAAACGCTGGCAACCAAAAAATCCAGCCTCGTTGGCGTTGTGTTTGCAGGGAAGCTGAACGTGGATTTCAGCCACCCTTTCTTCGTACAGGTTATCAATGCGTTTAAGAAACAAATTGGCTTGCTTGGATACGATCTACTCTTCTTCTCAAATGAGAAGTTTCTGGATCAGGGTGAGGACTACTTGGCGAGATCCAAGTATTTTCAAGTGGATGGCTGTATTATTATTGCGGGGGATGAAGTCGAGAGCAGTATATTTGACCTGGATGCCAGCCCGATTCCTTGTATCGGAATAGATATCGAACTAACAGGACAAAGCTCCTGTTACATCATGTCCGATAACGATAAGATCTCAACCAAAGTTGTAGAACAATTTTATATGAATGGTTATCGAGAAGTTGGTTTTATCGGGCTGGAGCGCGCCTCTCTTGTGATGCAACAGAGAGAGATGGCTTTCAAACGTTCACTAAATCAGTTTAGTCTTGATGAAAAGCCCGAGTGGGTTGTATACAGCAAAGATTATGCCGCAGCGGATGGATACGAAGCAGCCAAGAAAATGCTTGCCTGCAAGACTCTGCCACGTGCCGTGTTTGCAGCCACAGATCTACTTGCCTTTGGAGCTATTCGCGCCTTTAAGGAAGTGGGGTTACGCATTCCAGAAGATATAGCTGTGGCAGGTTGTGACGACATCGAAGCCTGCCGTTATACCGATCCAGCGCTAACAACCGTCAAGCAGGATACGGATAAAATTGGACGCCTTGCTGCCATGATTCTGTTCGATCTGATGAACAAACAAATGGATAATCGTTGCATTAAAGTAGAGCCGGAACTGGTTGTGCGTCAATCCTGTGGCACAGCCATGCTGCTGGCACAGGAAATCTGAGCGTTACCAAGAAGCAAAAAGGGGATGTCCCATAGTCATGAATATGACAGGGGACATCCCTTGTTTGTGTTATTTTGTTTTAATAAACCTGAGACACACTATCCGCTCCCATTTGCGATGCTGAGTGAACGGACAGTCCCGACTCTGAGATCATGGTTATACCGGGAAAGTTCCTGCTATCTGGAAGCGGCAGTAGGCAGCTTGCCCTCTACTGTCTGCAAGTCAGACCATCCGGGTCGATCGAGTTCGATGAGACGGCGGTATCGCTCTTCTCCAGCCAGCAATTGTTCGTGAGAACCCTGCATGGCAATCTGTCCATTTTCCATAAAAATAAGTTCGTCCATCTGTTCCGCACCAATCAGGTGATGGTTAACCCAGATCATCGTTTTGCCTTGCAAGCTGTCCAGAATGGTCCGCATCAACTCGCGTTCCGTCACTGGATCAAGCCCTACGGTTGGTTCATCCAATATAATAACAGGTGTCTCCCGAAGCAGTACCCGGGCCAGAGCAATCCGTTGCCTTTCCCCACCGGAGAAACGCAGTCCCGTCTCCAGCATTGGCGTATCATATCCCTGCGGCAAAGATTCGATCAGACCGGATAAACCTACCTGGGCGGCCACCTGACGAATCTCCTCATCCGTTGCATGTGGACGACCAATCCGCAAATTATTCGCTACTGTGGTGTCGAACAGGTGTGGGCTCTGATTCAGCACCGCGATAACATCAGTGACACTATCACCAAGGGTCTGCACAGGCATATTATTGATCAGAACTTTCCCCGCAGACGGAAATAATGCCCCCTGAATCAGCTTCAACAATGTCGATTTGCCGCCGCCGCTTCGTCCAAGAATAGCTAATCGTTTGCCTTGTGGCAGATGAAGGGATACATCATGTACGGCGTAGGAATCATCCGCTGCATAACGGTAACTTACGCGATTAATCTCCATGTCTGCTCTTAGTTTGGGTGGAATGCGAAGACGAATTCGTCTGTCCGAGTCGCCCGTTCCATCAACATCATTCGCTCCATTCTGCCCCGGAAGATACCCTTTCCCTTCGAGCTGCTTCAAGCGATCCAGTGATTCTCGATACTGTGGAAGATGCTCCACCGCATCCCCTACAGGCAGAAGTGTTTCCGTGAGCGGGAATAACACCAATACAAAAGCAGCAATCATCACGGCAGGCAACTGTCCGACAGAAGCCGCGTTTCCGGCCCATAACGTAACCGATACCACCAGCAGGCCAATGACGCACTGGGCCATCAGATCACGCCAGCGTGTCCAACGCCGCAACTTGCGACGAATCGCGTCGACCTGTTCCTCCGCTTCTTCCTGCTGCTGAACAAATTCGGCCGCTCGTCCACTTGCAAGCCAATCTCCCAGTCCAAGTACACCGTCGGTCAGACGGGTATACAACCTGCTGTTTTCCTTTTTCAGCCGTACACGCCATTTCCACGTCACTTTCAGGGAGATCGCAGGTAACACGGCAACGAGAAATAACATATACAAACCCATCCACACCGCAAATCCCAGATCCACACTGCCAAAAGCAATCACAGCCCCACCGTACATCACAAGTGCGGTAACGGCGGGGAAGACTGTACGCAGATAGATATCCTGCAGCCGCTCCACATCATCGGCGAGTGCTCCGAGTACATCTCCGGTCTGCATGCGAGAGCGCAGGAACAGGGCCTGTGGCTCCAGAATGCGATATAACTTCACCCGTTGATCGGCCAACACACGCAGTACGGCATCATGTCCTGCCAATCGCTCGATATATCGAAAGACGGCGCGAAATATCCCAAATGCACGTACACCGACAATAGGTACATACACCATCAGAATATTTTCAGGACGCAGCGCAGACTTGGAGATCAGAAATCCGGAGGTGAACAGCAGCAGTTCCGCACACAAGGCAGCGCATGTACCCAGCGCAATGACTGCGATGAATCTCCAGCGGTACTGTGCCACATACGGAGCGATCCAGCTATTTTTTTCTTTTCCGTTACGGACGGTCTCCATATGTTCATATCCGGACTTCATTTTATATCGCCTCCATCTGAGCCTGAATCATCTGATAATATACACCTTGTCTTGCCAGCAATTCCTGATGTGTTCCCGTCTCTGCCACTGTGCCGCCATCCATGACAATAATCCGATCCATATGTGGCATCCAGTGCAGACGATGGGTAGCCAAAAATACAAGTTTGCCTTCAAACAGCGGCAGCATCGTCTGTTTCAGTTCATACTCTGTTTCCACATCCAGATGAGCTGTCGGTTCATCAAGCAGCAGGATGTTCCGTTGACTAAGCAAAGCTCTTGCCAGCGCCACCCGTTGCTCCTGCCCACCACTGAGCTGTCTGCCACCAGCCCCAATAGGCTCATGCAACCCAGCGGATAATGAGGTCAGTAACTTGGTTAATCCAGCTGCACTAACGGCCTTGGCCACTTCCGTATCCGAAGCCTCTGGCATGTAGAAACGAACGTTATCGGCTAAACTTCCACTAAAAATATATGGATGCTGCGGGATAGCTGCCGTCTGTCTTCGCCAGGATTCAAGCATATCCGGTGTCACCGGCTGCCCGTTGGCTAATACCTGGCCTGAAGTAGGTAGCTGAAATCCAGCCAATACATCGATTAATGTGGACTTGCCTGCTCCGCTGGCACCGATAATACCGATTTTTCCAAGACCTGTGATCTGAAATGTGACATCCTTTAGCGAATAAGGACCTTCATCATCGTGTCGTACCTGTACATCCGTTAGTGCCAACCTGCTATTCTCATTCCAGGAGAACACTGAGGAAGAACCAAGATCAGAAGTAGTAGAAACAGGATCAGGATCAGGAGCAAGATGTCCCACAGCCGTTTTATCGTTCAACACGACACGTATGGTCGAAATGCCTGCTTTCCTTTTACCCGAAGGTAACGATGATGCAGATTCCGTCCCATCCTCTGCCATGTCCGTGTGCGCAACAACGTTTGCATAAGCTTCTTTCTGTTTCCGTTCAGCAGCTTTCCCCCGTTCAATCACCTGATTAATGGCCGCTCCGGCTTCCTTACCGTCCAATGTGGCATGATAATCAGCGCCGAGCATACGTACAGGCAGGAAATATTCGGGTGCCAGAATCAGTACCGTCAACGCAGGGCCAAGCAGCATATGCCCTTCCGTCAGACGTAATCCCAGACCAACCGCCACGGAAGCAACGGACAGCATGGTGAAGAAATCGAGTGCAAATGAAGAAAGGAAGGCCATACGCAGGGTGGACATCGTCGCCTTCCGATACCGCTGACTGACCCGCCGAATGGAGCCTTCATGTGTTTTGCTCTGTCCCAATGTTTTTAGCGTCTCCAGCCCACGCAAGGTATCAACAAAATGGTTAGCGAGTGCTTTGTAGGATCGGAATTGTCCGTCTATCTTCCGCTGGGCTGCGAGGCCAATCAGAATCATGAACACGATCAGGATCGGTAGTGTCAGCATCAGAATAACCCCGGACATCATATCCAGCTTGAACACATACAGCAAAATGACGATGGGTGTGAATCCTATGCCTAGCATGCGAGGAATGAATAGTTCGAGATACGTCTTGTATTGAGCGGTTCCCTCACGTGCCAGCGTAACCAGATGCCCTGTGCCCTCCGTCTTGGCATAACGCGGTCCAAGTCTGAACCACTGCTCCACCATCTGTCTGCGCAGATCAGTCCCTGTCTTATCCGCATATCGTGAAGTCACAAGTTGTAACCAGAAGGATAGGGCGTAGCGGGCGGCAAAAGCAGCCAGGAACAACAGCAGTACCGGGTACTGCTCCGTTATGGATGAACCTTCAAACAATGCCGTGATGGCCTGTGCCAGCCATTTGGCTTGCATAATGATCGTCATCGCCTGTAACAGTACCAGCGCTGATGCCAGCGCGAGTACTGGCCGGATGCCCGGCAGCTTCAGCAGCCCCCGTCCCATATCAGTACTCCAGGTGGTGCTGCTCGTTCAGACGTTTGCGGAAGATATAATAACTCCAGATCTGATAGCCAAGAACAAACGGCAGCAATGTGCAAGCTACAATGGTCATTACTTTCAATGAATACGCACCGGATGCGGCGTTGTATACAGTCAGGTCATATGCCGCTCCAAAGGAACTCACCATCACTCTTGGGAACAGTCCAATAAAGACCGAGGCAAAGGCAATTGCAATCACTGCTCCAGTCATACCAAAAGCCCAGCCTTCACGCTTCTGACGAACAAAGTATGCCGCAAGTGCAAGCGCGACTGCGCCAAGTACAACCATGATCCAAAGAGCCCAGCCCCGTACGGCGAACACATCCGTCATGAAATACGTCATTAACGCGTAAACAGCGAGTAGTGAAGCCAGCGGCAGCATCAATTTTTGCGCTGTCTTCAAGGCACGCTCTCTTAGATCACCAACTGTTCGTAGTGATGCAAACAGCAATCCATGAACGAGACACAACAGCGTTACGCTCAAGCCACCAATCACGGTGTACGGATTAACAATATCGAGGAATCCTGCACGCAACTGCATCTCCCCATCAATGGGCAGACCCTTCATGAACGTGGCAAAGACTACGCCGAACAGGAAAGGCAGGAGCGCGCTGGATACCACAATGATGATATCCCATGTTTTGCGCCAGCGCTGCTGTTTCATTTTACTGCGGAATTCGAAGGCAACCCCGCGACCAATCAAGGCAAGTAACACGACCACAAGCGGCAGGTAGAAACCACTGAACATCGTGGCATACCAGTGCGGGAAGGCAGCAAACATTGCGCCCCCTGCTGTAATCAGCCATACTTCGTTACCATCCCAGAACGGACCAATCGAGTTGATCAGGGTCCGGCGTTCACGATCCGTTTTGGCAATAATGCCTGTAGACATCCCCACACCAAAATCAAAACCTTCCAAAAAGAAGAAACCAACAAACAATACGGCAATCAGCAAAAACCACAACTCACTTAGTGACAACGGAATAACCTCCATCCACGCCGAACGGATCGGCCGATTCATCGTGATCTTCTGGCTTATCGACCGCAAATGGTCCTGCCTTGATCTCACGTACGAACAGGTATACCATCACGATACCAAGAACCGTATACGCGGCTGTGAACGCAATCGTGGAGAACAGGATCATTCCTGCGGATACGTTCGGTGAGACCCCGGCCTCGGTGGTCATATAACCAAATACCGTCCATGGCTGTCTTCCAACCTCGGTCATGATCCAACCTGATGTATTGGCGATAAACGGCAGGGAGATGGCAAATACCATCAGACGCATAAACCACTTTCCAGCGACCTCCAGCTTCTTGCGCACAGCCAGAAACGTACCGTACAGAGCCAGCACAATCATCAAACCACCCGCTGCGATCATAATACGGAAACTCCAGAACGTTGTCCGTACCGGCGGGATGTAGTCCCCCGGTCCATACGTCTGCTGATACTCAGCATTCAGTTCCTTCATGCCTTTGACACTACCGGAGAACTTGCTGTAGGACAGGTAACTGAGCAATCCAGGGATTTTGATCTCACCCGTACTCTCCTGTTTATCCGGATCGATAAAAGCGACCACCGTCCATGGTGCCGGATCTTCTGTCGTTGTCCATGTGCCTTCACTGGCTGCCATCTTCATCGGCTGTGTCTCCACGAGATATTGAGCCTGGAAGTGTCCAGAGAAAGCTACACCAAATGAAGAAACAAGCGCGATAATGATCGCGATATTAAACGATTTGCGGAAGATCTCCACATCCTGCTTCTTCATTAATTTGTAGGCACTGATCCCGGTTACAACAAAGGCCCCTGTCATCAATGCCCCAAAAATCGTATGTGGGAACTCGACGAGCAACTGACCATTCGTGATGAGTGCAAAGAAATCATTCATCTCGGCTCGGCCGTTGTTAATCTCAAACCCGACCGGATGCTGCATAAATGAATTGGCTGCCAGAATCCACAGCGCGGACAGGAATGTGCCGACAAACACCAGCCAGATGCAGGCCAGGTGCACTTTTTTGGACAAACGATCCCATCCAAATATCCACAAACCAATAAATGTAGACTCCATAAAAAACGCCAGTAGCGCTTCAATAGCCAGTGGCGCACCGAACACGTCCCCGACAAATCGGGAGTACTCGGACCAGTTCATACCGAACTGAAACTCTTGCAAAATACCTGTGACTACCCCGACGGCAAAGTTAATCAGGAACAGCTTGCCCCAGAACTTCGCCATCGTTTTGTAGATTTCCTTACCCTTAACAACGTACAACGTCTCCATGATTGCAACCAACAGTACAAGACCGATGGATAGCGGGACAAAAAAGAAATGGAAAATCGTTGTAAGTGCATATTGGATACGCGATAACATAATCGGATCCATACCGTTACCCCTTCTTTCTGTTCACTTCGCAGTATGCGTATCTGGCATTGAAGCTGCACCTTCGCTGTCTGTCCGCCAAATACGTTGATGAACGTATTGTGCCAGATTCCCTATTTTATACATGTGATAATTATCACAATCTCCGTCTCCAGAGCAAAAAAAAGTGATCCTGGTCACACAAAAGATAAAAATCAGCCTATTGTAGTGCGAATTCAAATATCTTTTTTTCAGTATCGAGAACGTGGAATGAAGCCAAAATGGAGGATTGGAGCTTAGGGAAGCTCTATAATGGCTTGCCTACTTCATCTATTCATGGAAGATACTCATGTTTGGGACGGAATGCCCATATGTTAGTCTCAGGCATATCATGCGAAGTACCGTGAGGGCTTTACATATGAAGTGAAAGCATGAAGTACATGCAGAACGAATGACGCGCCATATTACAGTCAAGGTGAGGTGAACGATTCATGGAAAAACCTGCGCCATTACCAGGTGAAGACTCCGAAGTCAGCCTGAATAAGGCCAGTACAACACAGTCCCCGGTCCGATATGTTCTCTTCCCTCGCAAAGGGGGCTGGTCATCCTTTCCCTATCCCGATATTGCTGCACTGCTGTCGATCGAGGGAGAGGTCTACTACGTCAGCAGCCTGACGCAAACAGAAGATGTACCTCCAGCCATTACCGTCATCTCCCTCCCTGAAGCCGAGCAGCTATTGCTGAAACCTCGCACCGTAGCCGTAGTCGCCCATCCCTACTGGCTAATAGCTACGGCTTCGCTGGAGCCTGAGCTATGTATTGCCCTGCTCCCTGAGCCTGCTGGAAACGAAGCAGAATCTCCGCTATGGGAGAGTAGTATTTCCAAACTGGTCGGCATCGCCGATCTGGTCGGCACATCCTCCGAAACACGTTATATGAAGCTGCTTTTCCAAGGCGTACGTGCCATCTGGCTGGGCGGTGAAGACCCTGCACCTGCAGGTACGATGCAAAAAGATGATCTCGAAGTCCCTCTCCGGGACTACGAACTGTTCTTCCTGCATGCGCTGCGGCAGATCCTGTCAGGCACTCCGGATAGCGTCACCCTGCTTCAATGCAGTGTACGTGCCGACTTCTACCGACAGCTCCGAGCCAAAGCAGGTGCACATGAGACGATATCCTTTTTGCTGGCAGCCTATGAGTACTTGCTTGAAGATCCGCGGTCTATCAATTCACTTCAAGAGGCATTCTCCCATGCGGTATTGAATGGTCGCGGTGACTGTGTAGTCTCCCACTATAGATTCCTGTCTGCCATTCATGCCCGGGCCGGACAGTTGGAGGACGCCCTGCGGGTGTATGGAATTAGTGCAGCCGATGAACAAGAACGGCATCATTATGAACAGTTATGTCGCTGGCTTGAGGCGGGAGAAGATCAACTTGTACGAGCGGAAGTACTGCGTATGAACGATGATTACGGAAATGCCCTGCGTATCCTTGACGAACTTGGCGGAGAAACCGCGAGACATTGGAAATTCCGCATCTACCAGGAGACTGGACGCGTGGAAGAGGCACTGGCGCTGGTGCATGCAGTCGATATTCAGGATGATGCCAGTCGCCGGGACTATCAGCAATTATCCGGCAGTGCGCTGGCACTGCGAGGGGAACGACACGGGGCAGTCCGACATTTCCTTGAGACAGCACTGGAGGATGAAGATGCGCTGGCCCGGATTGTCGAGCTGGAGCTGTTGGACCATGCTGTACAGCAATTGCTTGGGGAGGTGCCATGATGCTGGACCCGAAGAAGCGTAGACAACAGTTGAATGGACCAATGGTGCACAGGAATATCCGAACCGAAACCACTTACACGCCAACCGAAACAGTCGATCGAACACATACAGACGCATTGGAAAATGGAGATCATCCCCCGGATCATGCACAACCAACGCAGGACATCCGAAGCCAAGTGCATCACTGGAATGATTCACAAGGTCAGGCAGAACAGAATGCTGCTGTATCACAAGAGGAAACGAGTGTATTCAAAGAACCCTTCTCCATTCGTCGGGTTCGCAAAAGCAAAGGTAACAAGCTCACCGCCATGCTCCAGGTTCGCAATGAACGTGGCCGATACCTGGAAGAAGTATTGCATGATCTGAGTGAGTTCGTGGATGAGATCGTCATTGTGGACGATGCCAGCACAGACGGAACACCGGATATATGTAAAGCCTACCCTAAGGTGGTCCGTCTGGAAGTACTGGACAAACCGCTGTTCGCTGAGGAATGGCGTCTTCGCAACACTTTGTGGCAAGCGGCTGCGGGAACATGTCCCGACTGGTTGCTCTCAGTTGATGCGGATGAGCTGTACAGCTCAGAGGCCAAGAAAGCCATCCGCACGCTGATTAATCAGGAGTATGCGGACTGGTTTGCATTCCGTTTCTACGACATGTGGGGTGGCCGGACCCACTACCGGGAAGATGATCTCTGGTGTCTGCACAAGCGGCATACCGCTTCACTTGTACGTTATATGCCTGGATATCCTTATTTCTATCCACAACAGAATCATCATGTTCCCCGCCTTCCCTTGTCCTGCACGGTATTGCCTGGGGTCAGTACGGAACTGAAGGTTCAACATCTCGGCTGGGCCGGCAGTCTGGAGGACCGGGTTCGTAAATATTTGCGTTACAAACGCATTGATCCTAGCGGTGAGTGGGGCAATCTTGCACATTACGAGTCTATTCTCGATCCGGAACCTCGGCTGATTCCCTGGAAGGAGGGACCGTGAGATGGGCGTGGTGAGTATTCTGACACATAGTTTCACCGACGGGTACAACCGGGAATTCGGTCGTGTATTTGGTGGTGGACTGGAACGCTATATTCTGGAACTGTGCAGTGTCATCCGTGGACTCGGGCATATTCCTGAAGTTCATCAGCTCTCTTATTTTGAAGCATTCCAGACTCGGACGGAGCAGATTGACGTATTTGGTTATTCGTACGACATGGATAATGTACCGGAAGCCTTTGACCGGATGGCAGCCGCAGCGCGCGGCCCAGTGATCTATGCCAGCTGTCTGTGGCAACCCATCACCTACAAACCCGGCAGTCTTGGCATCTGTCACGGCATTAACTGGGATCGTCCCGGACTGCCACTGGAGACCAAACAACAAGTCGCGGAACATATTCAACTGGCTCTGGATGGACTCGTGCGCATTGTATCCGTGGATTCTCATTTTCAGACCTTTTGCCGGGCTGCGTGCACCTATACCGATCCAAGACAGGTTGTCCTGATTCCCAACGCAGTGGATACGTCCTATTTCACACCAGCCCCGCCAACACGGACCTTCGAGCAGAAACAGGAAGACGAATGGCTTGTCGCATGGAAGAATGATCTGGCGAGTCATGGAGAAAATGTTGGTGCAGTTATATCAGGGATGAAAGCTGAGGAAAGCCAGGCTGGACCAAGTGGTGATGGAGCGTACAGTGCGAAGGCTAACGGAGATGGAGGTGGGGATACAGACGATCAAGAACGAGAGGAGAAGGGAGCGGTAGATCTCCATTTGGAATTATCAAAACTGGAAACAGCCGAGGTAAATGGCGAAACGTATAGGGTTGCTCGTAACCTCCGAAATGCAACGGATTGGGCTACAGATGTTCTAGCAGAAGCAGATGCTGAATATCAGGTTAATGGTCCCATTCAGGGACAGGTTGAAAAGAAAACTGTAGATGCCCGGATGACCTCTCCCCGCCCAATTCGCATCATATATCCGCGTCGCATCAGCATGGAACGGGGTATTATTCCAATGATGCTGGCGGCGGATAAACTACTCGGAGCCTTTCCAGATCTGGAGGTTGAATTTGCCGGGGAATTGGTCGAAGGCAGTACGGTCGGGAGAGTCTTTCGTTACTGGCATCGTACTCATCCACATGCGGGGCGAATTAACCAGCGCACGTATGATTTCAGGGATATTCGGGAGGCCTACCATCAGGCAGATATCGCCGTAATTCCAACAATATTCTCGGAGGGTACCTCCTATGCCTGTCTGGAAGCGATGAGCTGTGGACTCCCGGTAATTGCCTCCAATGTCGGCGGATTGAATGATCTCATTCAGGATGGTTTTAATGGGCTACTGGTACCTCCCGGCGAGCAGGAACTAACCGCTGCTCTGGTTCGTCTCGTACAGGATCGGGCCGAGCGAGAACGACTGGGAATCTATGCGCGCGAGACTGCACTGTCCTATGATCTTGCCAGGTGGCGGAGCCGGTGGAGCACGGTGTTGGAATCATTTTTGGCAGAGACAGGATTAAAGGAGGGAATTCGGGGATGATGGATACGCCCAAGGCACCGGAATTCATGGAATCAAGATACATTAGGCAAAGTGACC
This sequence comes from Paenibacillus sp. 37, assembly GCF_008386395.1. Lineage (NCBI taxonomy): Bacteria > Bacillati > Bacillota > Bacilli > Caryophanales > Paenibacillaceae > Paenibacillus > Paenibacillus sp. 37. The sequence continues at coordinate 6,656,613 of NZ_CP043761.1, forward strand.
CTAAAACGGACACATTGGTCTTCCCCCTGCATCCGGCATGGTGGAGCCGTCCCTACGAATATGAATGGGCCCGGCGGTTTGCACGTCCAGACGATGTAGTCCTTGATGCAGCCTGCGGCATCTCCCATCCGTTCAAATTCTGGCTTGCCGAACACTGCCGTGAGGTTCACGCCTGCGATTGGGATGAACGCATTTTGTCTGAAGAGGCGATAAGACTGGATATTGTTTCTGATTTTGGCGAGCAGGCCGCCCATGATCTGCCGGAATCCACTCTCGTCCGATTGCAGCGCGCAAAGGCTAATCTGGCCCAGCTTCCGTATGAGTCGGGTAAGTTTGATCGGGTGTTCTGTATCTCTGTACTGGAGCATCTGGATACAGGCACGATGCTGCGGGCGTTTCGTGAATTCGCTCGGGTGCTGAAGCCAAACGGACAGTTGATCGCTACTTTCGATGTACCCGAGATGCGGCCTGATCTGCTGGAGACAATCATGGCTGTCACCGGATTAACCATTGAAGATAAGCTGAATGTGGTAGAGCCGGACGATGCCATCTGGTCTGACATGTACGGCACGCCGATCCGCTGTTTTCGAGCGGTGATATGCAAAGGTTGAGACGAATTGGGTTACGCTGATTTAAGTGCAGAGTGGAAAATTGAGGGCTTGAGGGCTTCACCCATTAGCAACGGAACCATGCACGGTTCGGGCAATGCTCCGATTACCGGTAGCTCCGTTGCTTTTGCAATTTCAATCGGATGGTCTATTGCGGGAATATGTGGGGATGTACAGGGGGGTTGGAGGTTGGGGACTAGGAATCAGAGATTAGTGATTAAAGATTAAAGATTAAAGATTAAAGATTAAAGGAAATTATAGGTGTACCAGTAACATGTTGCACTGGTTGGTGTATTCATCAGCAGAGGCTGCGCCGGGTGCTGTCAGGCGCAGCAGGGTGTGCAGGCCCGGCGGAATTGTCGTCGCCGGGCGACCTGTGGCGGCAGATTGCCGCGCAGTGAGTTGGGCCGATTCAGCCCATTCACGCGCCAGGTTCTGCCGCCCGGCGAGCAGCGCGAGCGTGCCCGCGAGGAGCGCGTGAGCGGTGCGCTCCGGGGTGGGCACCGCGTCCGCGTGGGGCTGCTGCGCGCCGTCAGGCGTGCCGCATAGCGCAAGCAGCCCTTCGCGGACGCTCGCGGGTGCGCGCAGCAGCCCGCAGCGTGCCGCAGGCGGAAGCGCTGCGAGCAACGCCAGCGCGCCGCGAGGCGGCAGGGCTTGCAGCAGACGCAGCCATGCGGCCCAGGCGCCTACGCCGGCGAGCGCTTGCGCAGCGGCGAGCACGCCGCCAGGCACAGGCCCGGCAGAGCCGCCGGGCGTTGCATCGCCGGGCGGGCTAGACGCCATGCTGCTGCGAGCCCTGGCCCCGCGCTGCAGCAGCGCCTCGGCGGCGTGGGCCGCGGCGGGCAGCGCTGCCTGCTGGCGAGCCGCCGCTCGGGCGCTGCGCCTGCCGGGCTGCTTGTGGCCCAGCGCCCACAGCGCCAGGGCTGCCTCTGGCCCGTGCTGCGCATGCGCCGCCCAGAGCTGCAAAGCCGCCCGAGCCGCGGCGTCCTCGCCCAGCTGGGCCAGCGCAAGCCCGGCGGCAAGCGGCTGTGCAAGCAGCGGGGCAGCAAGCGCCGCCGCGTGGCGCAGCAGCCACTCCGGCCGATGCGCGGCAAGCGCGGCCGGGATCAGCGCTTGCCATGCCGCAGGCGGCAAGCTTACCCGAGCGGCAACGCTGGCGATGGAATGCGGCCGCCCTGTCGCTGCGGCCAGCAACAACAGCCGCTGCCATGCAGGCAAGCTGCCGGGTTGTATGCCCAGCGCCGCTATGTACGCGGCTTCTGCCTCTGCCCAGCGGCCAGCCCTCTCATATGCCATGCCTTCCAGCGCCAGGCTCCGATAGGTCCCGGCACCAGAGACTGATGTATACCTGCTGGCTGTGGAGGCAGCTGATTTAGCCTGATTTAACCAGTCTAAGGCCACATCCTCTCTCCCTTGATCCAGTTCGAGTACAGCACCAAGCTCCAACAAATCCGGAAAATCCTCATACACGGGCGCCCATGCTTCCACTACAGCAAGTGCCCGTTCTGGACTACCAATCTCTCGCCAGGCGTAAGCCGTTTTCAGCACCAAATCCGAGTGATATCCACACTCCGGCATAAGTTGTGCCAATAATGGCTGCAACAACCGGAGTGCTTCATCATACTTCGCTTGCTGAAACCATTCGGTAGCCAGAGCATACAACAACTCCGGTTGATCTACCTCCTGATTCAACGCGGAACGTATCAACTGCATGTTGCGTGCACCTTTATTTTTGGCAGTAATCGCCTGCTCCAGATATCCGTAATGAATGACCTCAAGTCCAGAATGAAGCACACCTTGCGGAGCCAGTGCCATGATGGAAGAAGCAATCTCTTCATGAATTCTGCCCTGAAAGGCAATTCGGGGATCATTTCGGAACAATCGACATACCGCATCCGTCACACGTTCTTCACCGGACACACCCAGCAGACTCGTGACTTGTAGCCAATATCCCCATACATCGTCTCTGCTTGCCGCTAACAACTGCACGAGTTCTTCCTTCATCTGCGGAGTCTGTACCCATACTTCATCCGCATCAAGCACCAGAATCCACGGTTTCGTAGCAGCAGCCAGCGACAGGTTACGGGCTTCACTGAAATCTCCGTTCCATTCCGTACGAATTACAACGGCACCATGAAGGCGGGCAATTTCGATTGTATTATCTACCGATCCGGTATCCACGATGATGATCTCATCCACAACATTCCTGACTGCATTCAAGCACCGCTGAAGTGATCCGGCTTCATCCTTCACGATCATACACAAGCTAATCCCTATGCCCATATTCATCACCACCCCTCACCAACGGAGTTCGGCCCCACCCATTAGCCCGCTGAATTAAGTTGAACCCCCGCACCTGCCTGATCCCCTCTCAGCTCTCAAACCCGTCCGCTCCCGGCAACTCCAGCCGAATATGTTGAATAACAGGCCAACATCGATGCCGCTGTCCATCTGTATGCTGAGCGAACAACCCCAGATGATGATCCGCAGCACTAACCAATCCTTTCACCAACCAACTGGTTCCCACCAGCGTATCCAAAGATCCAGGGAATGCTCCCATATCTTCTCCTTTTTCCCTATCCATATCCTTATCCTTCTCGCTCCTCTTCCCTTCCTCTTTCTCCTTCTCTCCCACTCGAACGCTCTCTCCCGCAGATAATCCTGCTCCCACCAATTGGTGTCGACACATCTGAATCAGGCCATGCAGCTCTTTCCATCTCCCTGACTGTACACATCCCTCCATCATCAGTCCAAGGGCCTGCCAGCCATCATACTCTGTTCCTGCAACCGTTCCGTCTATGCTGGAGCCCCTGTCCTTCTTCGTTGTTACTCTCAGACCCACCGTTCGCCCTGTCTGCACAGTAGATTCCTCATCATCAGTTACTGCTGCACCTCCCTGAGAACTACGCTTCAACCACAACGTCAATGGATCATCTCCGTTGACTTCCTTCCCCTCGATCCACTCCAAACGTTCGAGCCACCGGGCAGATGAAGTTGCGAGCAACCCTTTTTTGCGCTGCACAGGTTCCAGTTTCAGACGAGCCTTGTTCCATCTTCCCTGTTGGATTTGGAGCATCGCCTCCGCCACAGATAAACGCTCCCTCATCTCTGCGGAGGGTTGTGAGGATACACCCAGTAACAATTGCAGAGCCGCTTCATAACAACGACTTTGCTCCAAAATGCCCAATACTTTGTGTGTAGCCTCTTCCGAACCGATTGCAAAGCGCTCCCTCACCAGCTCAGGAATCTGATGTTCCTGCCCGGAGACTCGCATAATTCGGAATATCCGATAGAGCGGCGGTAACAGACTCGATTTGGCACGTACCGCTTCCACGTAAGCATCCACCGCACCCTCCAGATCTGCCCTTCCTTCCAGTAATCGTCCTAACATATACCACGTCTGATAGGTGCCGATGCCTTCTTCCGTATGATATATGGGTGGAGGTGGTCCCATACGGACAGCTTCACGCAGCGAATATTCTGCCCGATCTGCATCACCCAATGCGTCTGCACATACCCCGCGATGGTGCATCAGATCCGTGTACTCTGGAAAGAGTTCAAGCGCAGCATCAATGCGATCCAATGCCTCCTGCCAGCGATTCAGGTGCTGGAGACAACGAACTTCATATTTGAACAGCAAATGCGCGTAACTGGTCACCGCAGGATCAATCCCCATCCGAGCCACACCAAACGTCTCCAAAGCCCGCTCCGCTTCCCCCACACGCAGATACTCGACACCCAGATTATAGTGATGGAATGGCTGATCCGGTTCTTCCTGCACTGCCTGTTGCAGCAGGCGAACATTACGGTTCACCTTATCTTTGCGCTCCACAATCGCCGTCTGATACCCATAATGATGGATGACCATGTCCGTCACATAAAAAGCCGCCTCTGGATTCCTACGGCAAATCGCCGCCGCAATCTGCTCATGAATCCGACCTTCGAACCGATGCTCCGGGGCATTACGGAAGAGACGCAAAACCGGATTCACGGTAACCCCCTGCTGACCCGTACCTGTATAGTTATGAATGTTTAAAAACAATCCGTCACATCCGCTGACCGACGTCCAGCTCCTGATCTGCTCCCGCGCAGCCCTATCGAGCACCTCGTCCGCATCAAGAAAAAGAATCCAGTCGCCGGAAGCCTGCTCCAGGCCAGCATTCCGTGCTGCGGCAAAATCTTCGCACCACTCAAATCGCACAACCACCGCTCCATATTGCTGCGCAATCTCCGCGCTGCGATCCGATGAACCGGTGTCCACCACAATAATTTCGTCCACCGATCCCTGGACACTGGCAAGACAATGAGGCAGTAACTCTTCCTCATCCTTCACGATCATGCATAGGGAAATTCGTTCCGCTCGCAAGCTGATTCCTCCTTTCCTTTGCATGGAAAAGCGTACGCCACGGGATGCCCCCGGTGGTTTGCAGCCTTTGTTCCAATGCGGTATATTGTGCAGCGAGTACCCCTGAAGACGGAGAACGTACCAATTCCTGCTGAATCGCCTCCATTGCCAATTGCATGTAACATACAGCTACTCCAGCTCGGGCCTGCCACATATCAGGCTCCCGCTCCAGAGCCTGCTCGAACAGAGAGAGCGCTTGATCATTGTGACCTTTGGCATACAGCGTTTCACCCAGCCAGAATAAACCTTCGGCATCCAGTTCACTCTCGGTCATGCACTGAATCAGGATGTTCGCGGCTACCATGGTATACCCCTGACGATACAGCAGACTTGCAAACTCCCGTCGTAAAGTTATAGCCGTTCCCCAATGGTCACACATCATCATGGCCCGCAACTCATGCAGTTGCTCAGCAAGTGTAAGCTGTCCTGTCTTTATGGCTTGCCGCACAACCTTTTCTGCTACCATCTCTGAATGCGGACCCCATTGCATAAGCTTTTGTTCATGTGAAGCAAGTTTCATGCTTCGCGGCTCCTTGGTTAACTGATTCAGCAGTCGATCCATGACCTTCCAAACGTTCTTTTCTTGTGGAAGCGTAGTTGCGAGGAACGCCTCGGATAATGGTAATCCGTTGGTCCAACAAGCCAGTGCCCAATCCATTCTGTGCTCAGCCAGCAGATTGACTTCATTTACACACCCCACGCTCCAGTGTTCTTCTGCCAGTTGCAGTGCTTCGGAAACCCTATTCGCACATAACATCCAATGTATTCGATCCACAACATGGATACGAGCAGTACGCGCATCTGTATCCAGCATTTTCAATGCCTGCTCATATGCTCCACAGCCTGTTAGAACATAAATCACTTGCAACAGATGATCCTCATTTGTCATTGCATATGAATGGGGCATTTTACCACGAATCAAATCACCTTGATCTAACTCTCCGATTCCGCTGCTTCTGGAAAGTAATGTTTCTGCTATGTTCTCATCGGTTTCACCAGATTGTTGCAGCACGTCTGCCAACCCGGCCCATGCCGGAGCATATGTGAACATACTGTTCAGAGCCAGCCCGTACAGATGTGCAGACTCATTCAGGAATCCCCTTTTCTGTGCAAGTCTTGCCATGGCAGTATAGGCTCTGTAACTGTTAGAACCCGCTTCCGTTACATATGACGCGTCTAACATGCTACCGCCATCACTCTGTCCAACACGGTTCGTTCTCTCCCAGCAGTCCGTTGCTCGGGCATACGATTGATATGCACGCTCCTCCAAACCTTGCTGCTCCAACGTCTCCCCATACAGCAGGTGCAGATCAGCATAAGATGGATATCGCTGTCTTTCCAAAGCCAGAATTGCATGCGCCTCGTCGTAATGTTCCGATCCCACAAGGGTCTTTGCATAATCTCTAACCAGTGTTGGTCGATATGGCGCGAGCAACTCTGTCAGGTGTAATGATTCACGGAACACTTCAATTGCCTGTTCGATCTGACCAAGCTGGCAATACGTTACTCCCAGATTGTACAGGTGAAAAGGCTGTGCAGGCTCATCTGCGAGTTCCCGCTCAATCAGCTTTAAATTACGTCTTGGTTTATGTTCCTTCGAAATCGTTGAGGCCAGATATCCATCATGAACCAGACATAGTGGAGCAAGCGGTTCTGTTTCGATCAACATATGTTCCTCACCTGTAAAGGTCTCGCTCTTATCCATATCACCAGCCTCTTCCTGGACAAGCTCGCTTGGGCCACTACGAACCAATTGCTCATGAATACGCCCCTTGTATCGATATCCCTGATGAGCACGGAACAGTCTCACTGGCTGAGAGATAACGTTCTCTTCTACCTCTTCACCGTATCGATTCTCTATGGTGATACGTAATCTCGAAATGCTTTTATGGACTTTAGGTAAAAAATTCAGCAGTTCTTCCAATCCCTGCGTAACGTATTCATCCGCATCCAAACACAGGACCCATTCCGTGCTCGCCAGAGGCAGACTGATATTTCGTGCATGGGCAAAGTCATCTTGCCAACAGGCGTGCAACACCGTTGCTCCGTACGTTCTGGCGATCTCGGGTGTACGGTCAGATGAGCCGGTATCGGTAATAAAACATTCCGTGCTGATATGCTTCAAGCTGTCGAGACAGCGGGGCAGGTGATGTTCTTCATTTTGCACAATCATATGGATTCCAAGTAAACGGTTCTTCAATGCAAACACCTCCAATACAAAAAAATACATGAAGTCCATCAAAGGAACTCCATGTACCTATATGACAAATAAATGGGTTATGTGCCTTGTCCATTGAAGAACACATCAATCGTGCTTGGTGCACCGATTAGGCTGGAGCGGTAGGAAAGACGCGTGTATTTGAGAAAACGCTGCGGAACCAATACATCGACTGACCCGGACAAAATGCCTGTTACCGTCGTTACATCCGTGTACCAGTTCGTTCCGTTGGCGCTGATCTCAACAAGAGCATCTACCCGGTTTACACCCGGCCCCCGGTTATATACAAAGAAAGAATACGTGCCAAATACACTGGTCGTAACCGCTGGGAGCGCTGTGAAGGTGTTTGCGGTCGGGGTGCTTATGAGTTGGGACTCCTGAAAACTCTTCTGTGAAATGGACGTCACACTGCTAAGTGTTCCCGCGGTAATTGTAGCACCTAGCACGCTGGTGATTGTACCATTCAGCAGGTTTGTCAACGTCCCTGCAGTCACGGTTGCGCCAAGTACGCTTGTGATGGTTCCGTTCAATAAGTTTGTCAGTGTTCCTGCGGTAATCGTTGCTCCCAATACACTCGTGATCGTACCATTCAGCAGGTTCGTCAGTGTTCCGGCTGTAATTGTCGCTCCGAGTATACCTGTGATGGTACCCGCTGTAATCGTTGCTCCAAGCACACTGGTGATCGTTCCGGCGGTAATCGTCGCTCCCAATACACTTGTGATTGTACCATTCAGCAAGTTGGTCAGTGTTCCTGCGGTCACCGTGGCTCCGAGCACACTCGTGATCGTTCCGGCGGTAATCGTCGCTCCCAATACACTTGTGATTGTACCATTCAGCAAGTTGGTCAGCGTTCCTGCGGTCACCGTGGCTCCAAGCACACTCGTGATCGTTCCTGCGGTAATCGTCGCTCCCAATACACTTGTGATTGTACCATTCAGCAAGTTGGTCAGCGTTCCTGCGGTCACCGTGGCTCCGAGCACACTCGTGATCGTTCCTGCGGTAATCGTTGCTCCCAATACACTCGTAATCGTACCATTCAGCAAGTTCGTTAGTGTTCCGGCTGTTACGGTGGCTCCCAGCACACTATTAATCGTACCTGCCGTGATGGTCGCTCCAAGTACACTCGTAATCGTTCCGTTCAGAATGTTGGTAATGGTTCCTGCGTTAATTGTAACGGTAGTCAGACCTGAGATATTACTAATGGTCCCGTCCAAAATAATGCCAACCACATTCCCGCTCGTATCGGTTCTGACAGGCTGGGCTGTCCCTGTACTATCCTGGCCGAAAATCAACGTTCTTAGATTATCCGGATTCGTATTAAACGTCGTAAAGTTAGGCATGTGCCTCGTCCTCCTCCCTAGTCAAATCTGTGAGATCATACTCCCTTACGGCATACGTTGTGCCTGAAAGTAAACGTCGAGCCGGGTCGGTTGATCCGGTTCAACGGATCGAATGGCAAGCCGGGTATAGTGTAAAAATCGCAATGGTACCAGCGCTTTGGTCTGGCCTCCCGCGACCACCTCCTGGCTGTCCACAGCATAATCCACGGCATTTGGGCTGATCTGGATCTGTACAAGAGCCGGATGTTTTCCCCGATTCACAACGCCATAGGTATACATGCTGAGTGATGAGGTGTCTTGTGCCGGGAGTGAATCCATACTGCTACTGGTTTCGGCTCCGACATACGTATGCTCTGTAAAACAATGAATAGCACCAGGGAGTTTCGTACTACGTGAGGAAGCACCCTGCTTGAACCGGGGACGAGTAATCCGGGAACAAGGGGGTTTCAGCAATTTAGCGCGGCAGGAATGACGGGAACGGCGGCGACTGACATATTTAGTTGGTTGCTTCGTTCTCTTCTTGCTTTGCTTTGCTGTTCGACTCATCTCGATTTCCCCTTAAAAAATGTGCTTACGCATCGTATGCCCGGATCGGATTTACGGGCACGGCATCTGCCGTTATTTTGGAATTTGCAGTCCGTTCCCAAACGCTTTCTCTTGTTCTTACATACAATGCAAGTAATGAGGACATGCGAAACAAATAGTATCGCCAGACCATTTCCATCTATTCAGAGGGGGGGACAAGATGACAAACTCTAATGTATTCAACCAGTCTAATGGGCCCCTGTTCACTCAAATGACCAACACTTATGCAGCCCCGGGTATTGAAGCTTCAGTAGATACCGGTGCGGCTGCGGCAGGCAGTTTTTTTGCCCTGACGACCAATAATATAGCGATTCCTGCCAGTCAAAATCTTCTTCTTCAGATCCTGAATGCAACTGGAAGTGGCAGAACAGTACGTATTGCCAGCCTTTCGGGAGGTACAACTGCTGCAGCTACTCTGGTCGTTTATTCCGGCGGCACTGTAACCGTAGGAACTACACCTGTACCCGTTAATACGTTGCTTGGTAACACCAACACCAGCATCGTTACCACCCGGCAAAATACCGGAACGCTTGGGGGGACTTTCACAAGCTTGCTCAGCATACCTCTCACTGCTGGAATGTACTCTTTGAATTTAAACGGTTCCATTCTTGTTCCACCGGGACAATCACTATCCATCAGTTTAGGAACTGGCAGTCAGACGGCAGCCATTAATCTCTTCTGGTGGGAATTCTGAACATGATTCTGATAAAAGGAGGTGCACACTGTGCCGAACAACAATGTATTTAATCCATTAAATCTGCCCGTCTATACGTCCAACACGAACACATATATTTCTCCCGGCATTGTTGCTCCTCCGGAGAATAATGCTGGCAGTACAGGCAATCTGTACAATGCAGGTTCCACCAACTCTACAACACTGGGGTTGCTGGGAGGAACGGTTATCGCCACCGTACAATTGGCCAATCCTGTAGGGAGCGGGAAAACCCTATACGTATCGCGGCTCTCTGGTGGAATTACGGTCTCACTTAATCTGTTATCTTCCTTCAGCGGTTCCATGAGTCTGACCGCAAACGGAACGCTAAGCTCTCCTAGTACACTCACGGCGGTCAACAGCAATCTTTCCAGCAGCAATACCAGTGCAGCCATCGTACGATTCTCTGCTGCTGCACCTTCAGGAGCAACCCCATTGATGGCTATGCCCCTTCAAGCGGGACCGTTTCTATCCAATGAATTTGGCCGTTATGTGGTTCCTCCAGGTCAAGCTATTAACCTCTCTGTCAGCGGATCACTTTCGGTTGGTGGACTGCTGGCCTCTACTGCTTATTTCGCTTGGTGGGAAGTGTGATTCGCTTAATCGTGCTTAACAATGTAATGTGCAAACAGCCGCCTTCGGATGAGTACCGAAAGCGGCTGTTCATTTTTATTGCAGATGCATTGAAGTTAACAAATATTAACCGGACGAGTCTGTCAGACCGTTTCCTGCGGGATGGTCTCTTTTGATTCCGATATGAGAGGCTGTTTCCCCTCCCATAAGATGCGTTGCAGCAGTATGCCAGCAAGACCAATCGCCAGCGTAGCGAGACCGATATATTGAAAGGTAGGGCTCGGACCCGCAACTCGAATGAGCGCTCCACCTGCAAGTGGAGCTACGACCAGTACAACACTGGATAGTGAATTTTGAATGCCAAAGACGCGCCCTACATAGGCAGGAGGGGTTTCCTTTTGCAGCAAATAATTCAGTGTTACCATAAAGAGCCCATTGCCTACCCCAATGCATAACCCCCAGATTAAGACCCAATTTTCAGGTGTTTGTGGGCTAATCCACCCTAATGCAGCAATTCCGGCCCCGATGAACAGATATCCTCCACCTAGCCCCCACCCATACCCAATTCTCGGCAAGCGATTTAACAACAAAATGATGACGACTGCCCCGGCTCCTGCCGACGACCCCAACCAGCCGAGCAGTGATTCATTACCTGGCTTGATCTCCCGAAACAGGGTCGTAAACTGATAATCAATCATGAGAATGGCCATGAGTCCAAAACAGCCGAACAGAATCGTACTCAGCACGGTGCGACTGCTCCGTATAAAACGCCAGCCTTGCTTCCACTGGGAGAACAAAGATTCCGATCCATCCTTTTCATTAGTAACACTTCCGTCTGATTCAACGGACTCCGACTTCTCCACCAAACGCCGCAAGGGCCATAACACTGCGCCCGACAACAGGCGGGTACAAGCATTGATTAATATACAGATCTGTGGTGAAAAAAAGGCTAGTATGACGGCTCCCAGAAGTGGCCCTGCGACCTTCGAACATTGGCTCACAAAACCATTTAGGGACGATGCCTGAAACAGATGCTCCTCTGCCACCACCTGGCGGGTTAGCGCCTGTTGGGCGGGAACGTGGAACACTCCCATCATGGCACGCAGAGCGAGCAGTGGAAGCAACCATGCCGGGCTTGGTGCGAATAAAATAGCAACGGTTAATCCCACGGTGATTACATCACACAAAATCATGATTTTCACTTTGTGCAGTCGATCAGCCAGAGCACCTGCAAAGGAGCCAAGCAGTATACCCGGGACAGCCATACATACAGGAATAAGTGCAATAATCAGCGGATCAGCACCCCAGCGGTAGGCCACCATCACCTGTATGGCAAGTGCATCGAACCAATCTCCAAACGTAGCTAGCGAGTATGCAATAAACATGCGGACAAACCGGAGGTTAGTCCATAAGCTTTTGGAAGATTGTGCAGATGAGGCGGGCGATTCGGTGGATTCATTGGATGTGGATTCAGTTGAAATGACGGTCATACATGTACTTCCTCCCTTGATTACAGCCGTTAGCGGTCTGTATGTTCCTTGGCTGTAATCATAAAGAAGTTATATCAGAGGAAGATCAGAGGATGGGGGGATAGGGGATAAAAAGTTACGTATTTCATCTACAATTTGCTGTCCATATGCGGGAACACCGTAACTTTTGCCGATCTCAGCATACACTTGTCGATACTTACTCCGAAGTCTGCCTTCAATTCGATGATGACCCAGGAATAGGAGAATCTGATATGCAGCATTCAGATATAGCGGTGCGTTCAGCGACATTTTCAATACATCCAGACCGTCATCCATTCTTAACTCTGCCTCACGAATCCGTCCCTGCCGAAGTAACCATAATCCTTCCATCACCTGAAAACGTCCGATCTCTCGCAGATAGGGTTCATCCTTTAATCCTGACCGCAGAACTGCCATCTGGGCCTCAACAGCTTCACCGCTACCACCCCACAGTTCCACATACAACGCTGCAAGTGCCACAGGCAGTCTGAAATTCTTGAGCTCGTCAGTCTCTATTACACGATACGTTTCCTCCAGTTGTGCTTTGGCCCGTTGATATTGGCCCACCTCTACATAGACTTCAATGATGTTCAGAATGCGGAGTTCGCGAAGCTGATCGGCAGACAATGCCGATGAATTCAGCGCCTGTTCATACAACTGAATACTATCCGCCGGCTCGATCAGGGGGTGCACGAAAATTAGTAGCCAGTATAGTCGCTCCTCAAAGGGAATTTCCTTTGTTGTAATCAGCCATTCCAGATCTCCCTGTATAAAACGGATATACAACTGATAATAAGGGGCGATCTGAATGCCGAGTGCTTCCTGCTGTTGAACCAGGGTCTGTATGGCATTTCCCTGCCCAAACAAGTGATATTTACGAAGTAATCCGTGAATGACTTCCTGCATTTCTGGGTCCTGAGCAGAAGGGCTAGCGGGTAGAGCGGACTTGTTCTCATGCACAGCAAGCCGATATCCGTAGCCCCGTACTGTATCCAGACGGATCTCATCCCAGCGTTTCAGCTTCTTGCGCAGGCGATAGATATGATCGTCCACGGTGCGTTCAACCGGATATTCCAGTGGCCATACCCGATCCAGCAGTTGGCTGCGGGTGAAGGCTTTTTCCTTGTTTTCATACAGAAAATGCAGCAGTGCAAATTCCTTGGCGAGTAGACGAATGGATTCCGTTCGCCGTGTTACCGTATATGTCCCTTCATCCAATTGCAAAGACATGCCTGGTTCCCCCTACTATGTATAATTCGCTAATCCGAAATCGTATAGATTCATTCCATTTTTTCAACGTGTTCAACATACCATAAAAACCCTTTGCGAGAACGCAAAAGGTTTTTATCGTCTATCTTATAGATAGCTAGATTGTAGACGCTACGTATATGGTATTACCTTGCCTTAACCCAGCACGACACGATCATCCGCCATTTTTTTGCCGCTAATCCGCTCGAATTCACCAAGCAACTCAGGTACAGTCAACGTACGCTTGCGCTCTTCGCTGACATCCAGAATAATTCGGCCTTTGTCCATCATGATCAGACGGTTACCCAGACGAATGGCCTGCTCCATATTGTGCGTCACCATCAATGTAGTCAGTCTCATCTCACGCACAAGTGTCTCCGTTAGTTCCGTGATCAGTTCAGCACGTGAAGGGTCAAGTGCAGCCGTATGCTCATCCAGCAGTAGAATCTGCGGTTGGGTAAAGGTCGCCATCAATAGACTAAGTGCCTGCCGCTCCCCACCTGACAAGAGACCGACTTTCGCGTTAGGCCGCTTTTCCAGTCCGATTCCCAGCTTCTCCAATTGCGTGTTAAAAATCTCACGTCTGGCACGGGTAACTCCGAAGCCCAGTCCGCGTCCTTTGCCACGTTTGTATGCCATTGCCATATTTTCTTCAATGGACATATGTGGTGCTGTTCCTGCCATTGGGTCCTGAAACACCCGGCCAATCCAGCTGCTACGCTTATGCTCCGGCAGGTTTTTAATGGAGCGGTCATTGATCAGTACATCGCCCATATCCGGCTTCATCACACCCGAAATGATGTTCATCAGCGTGGATTTACCGGCTCCGTTACTGCCAATCACCGTCACAAAATCCCCCGGATTCATCGTCAGATTCACGCCAACCAGCGCGGTCTTCTCGTCCGTTGTGCCTGGGTTGAACAGCTTGGTTACTTGCGTAATCTCCAGCATGCTCACATACCTCCCTTCGCCTGATGACCCCCGGATCGCATCAACTCTTCCGTTCGTTTGCGAGCCAGACTACGCTGCTTCATGGAGCGCTGCATCGTTGGGAATACAAGAGCAATAATGACAATCACCGCGGTGATCAACTTCAGATCAGATGTATCAAACCATTCGACCTGTAGGGCAAGCGCAACCACAATTCGATAAATGATTGAACCAACGATCGCTGCAAGTGTAGCCCAGAATACCGTTCTTGCTCCAAGAATGGCCTCACCGATAATCACTGAAGCCAGTCCGATGACGATCATACCAATACCCATCGTGATGTCCGCAAAGCCGGATTGCTGTGCAATGAATGCACCAGACAGGGCAACCAATCCATTGGATAAGCTGACACCTACAATCGTAGTCACATCCGTATTTGCACCAAAGCTGCGAATCATGCGTTTGTTATCACCTGTCGCGCGGAGTGCCAGTCCAACATCTGTTTTCATGAACAGATCGAGCATGATTTTAAACACCAGCACCACGATGATAATTAGTACCATGACATGCTCACCTGAGAATGGATTATCCATACCCATAATGGATTTATTCGGTGCGCCAAGAATACGCATATTAATGGAGTAGAGCGCGATCATCATCAAGATCCCGGATAACAATCCATTAATCTTGCCTTTGGTATGAAGCAGGCCCGTACAAGCTCCGGCTACCATACCGCCAGCCATTGCCGCCAGACAGGCGAGCCAAGGAGAAAAGTCATTGGAGATCATCACCGCCGCGATTGCGCCCCCTGTTGTAAAACTTCCGTCTACGGTAAGGTCAGGAAAATCGAGTATGCGAAACGTAATATATACACCAAGTGCCATCAGTGCATATAAAAGCCCCAGCTCGATCGCCCCTTCAATTGAATTCCAGCTTATACTCACACTACTTCCTCCCTGTCTATCGAAAAGAATGAGGCGAACCCGTTGCATGTTCGCCTCGCATCCATACTGCCGGATTTACACTCCGGTCAGATTATTGAATAATGTTGTTTTCCTGGTCTTTTACTTCCGCTTTCATCTCATCCGTAACCGTGATACCTTGGGCTTCAGCCGCTTTCAGGTTCAGGATCAGATCCAGTTTGTCCGGAACGGTGACTTTCATATCACCAGGTTTTGTACCATTTTTCAGAATGTCCGCAGCCATCTCACCCACCTGATATCCATGATCATAATATTTGAAGCCTACCGTTGCGAAAGCTCCTTTTTCAACGGTATCCCGATCACTGGAGAAGAACGGAATTTTATTACTGTTCGCCGTTTGGATAATCGTATCAACCGCACTCACGACAGAGTTATCAAGCGTGATGTAGAAAGCGTCTACTTTGCCAACAAGAGAATCCGTTGCCTGTTTTACTTCAGATGTATTTGTAACCGGTGCTTTCACCAGCTTGATATTATGTGTTGCGAGCGCTTTTTCTGCATTATCTGCCATAACCACCGCATTTGGTTCACCTTCGTTAATGACCAAGCCCACCGTTTTCACATCCGGCAGATTTTTAGCGATAAAGTCAGCCAATTGTACAATAGCTTCCGGATTCGTATCGGATGCACCTGTAACATTGCCACCCGGCTTGTCCATATCGGTCACCAGTTTGGCACCCAACGGGTCTGTTACCGCTGCGAACAGCAATGGCTTGTCCTTCACTTGTTGAGCCAGCGCCAGCGCAGATGGTGTTGCGATGCCGAGTACAAGATCATTTTTGGAATCACCCGAGATTTTCTGTGCAATGGACAGGTTGTTCGTCGAATCACCTTGCGCGTTATTGTAATCGATTTTGAGGTTCTTGTTCTCTTCAATGCCCGCTTCCTTCAGGGCTGCAATGAATCCTTCACGTGTAGCATCCAGAGATGGATGTTCAACAATCTGCGAGATGGCAATCTGGTATGATTTTTCCTCGCTTCCTCCACCTGTTGTGGTCCCTGATCCTTCGGATTCCGAGCCTGTACCGCTGTTATTTCCGCAACCTGCTGCAACGATCATTGAAGCAACCATCATCAGTGACATCCAAAATTTCTTTTTCATGTGTGAGAACCCCTCTCCATCTTATAAAATGTGGTTACCCTTATCGAGATTCCATTGACACGATAGGGCGGGACAAAACAAACGCTTCAACGCATTGTTGCTTTGGTCGACAAAAGCAGACAAATATAGACTTTTCTCATGCGACTGAAGTCCATGACCCGTGTTGGTGTTTTATTGTTCCCCTAATATTAAGGGGCGTCCCGATATCCGTCAATGGTTGAACCGCTTCCAATTTAGTTTCATCGTATGGTTGTGATAGAAAACATTACATAAGATCAAAAAAGGCAACCCACATGTTATGCGAGTAGCCTCATATAGATAGCTTATTTTTCTTCTTGAATTGCTTTTAGCTCAGCAGAGGTTAGTCCCGTCGCTTTGACAATGGTCTCATGATCAAGACCCAAGGTGAGCATATTCAATGCAATTTTCCGCTTGCTCTCAGCTTCACCTTCTTTAATTCCTTCTTTAATTCCTTCTTTAATTCCTTCTTTAATCCCTTCTTCGATTCCTTTTTGAATTCCTTCCTCCATGCCTTTCTTGAGACCCTCTTCTCGTGCGCCCTCAATCATGGAAGCTTCGTCCCATAGAAATTTCTGACGGTCGATATATCGTTGACGTGCTTGCTCATCTTGGCTCAGAAACTCTAATACACTCATGGCTTTTTTCAAAGCCGGTTCCGGTTCGTGCATCATTAACGCCTCCCAGCTTGATTTAGTCATTCCTTTCAGAAATAACAGCCAACGCACCAATCCATCCTGTATTTGAATATTTTCATCATTCAGCTTTGGTATTTCCATAAAATGAATCTCTATAACATCCGTCAACGGAATATCGGTATGGTCTTCTCTTAAATGAAATACGTTGTGGTACTGGTCATTAGCGAGCATTTTGAAATTAACAATGTTGATTGCAACACATTTTTTGAGTTGACTATATCTCTGTCCTTCAAGTAACTGTCCAGAATATTGTTTACCCCAATAGAACAAAGTCCTCTTCTCTAAATCATACTGATTAAACAACTGCATTTCAACATTAATTAGCTCACCTTGATCTGTTTTAGCCCGTATGTCCAGAATGGACTGTTTATCCCTCGGGGTATCCTTGTCCAGAATGGACTGTTTATCCCTCGGGGTATCCTTGTCCAGAATGGACTGTTTATCCCTCGGGGTATCCTTGTCCAGATAAGGATTGATTAATACAATCTCAGTCAGTAAAGATTCACCTGCATTTTTGAAGGTATGATTCAGAAAAGCCAGAAGAACATCCTTATTCTCTTCACTTCCAAAGATTCGTTTGAACACATAATCGTTCTTGGGATCAAGCAACTCTGTCATTATTATTCACTCCTACGCGCAAAATGAACAGAATATATCTGCTGAAGTATCAGCAAATATAAGGATGCGAACATGCACTGGATGTTAGCTCCATTATAACACGCATCCCCATACCAGAATAGCGTATATACGTAATTTATTATCAAAAAGAGAGACTATCTCGACGAATCGTCGAAACAATCTCTCTTGTATTTATACTAGTTCCCCGATGCTTCGCGAATCTCATACTTGCACCTTTTGCCGCCATCGGCGTAACATTCGGTACGCTCCACCTCAGCTTGAAGTAGCGAGCGAAACAGTTCCAGTTCACAGCGGCAAGCCTGCTTGTATACACTCGCGACTTGTACAATCGGGCAGTTCATTTCCGTAATGACGTAGGTTCCATCTTCTTCTCTGGACGCATCCGCCATATATCCGTTGGCATTCTGAATTCGCGCGAGTTCCTCCACTCGTCCGGCCAGATCTTGGCCCTCCATCTGGGGCAATCCGCTACGAAGCAGCTTGTCCCGGCGACTCTCGAACAATGCATCCACCACACCGCTACCGGCAGAGTCAGACAATTCTTCAAGCAGTTCCAGCGTAAGGGACGAATATGATTTTGGGAAAAAGCTGTCCCCGCGTACCGTCAGTTGGTACACCGAGGACGGACGTCCGGCCGTAGCCCGGGCCTCCCGAACCTCAATCCAGCCGTCCTGCTCCAGTGCCGTCAGATGACGGCGAATGGCCATGCCGGTCAGACCCAGATCAGCTGTCATTTCCCTCGCGGTCAATGTACCTTGCTGCTTCAGCATGAACAAAATCCGTTCACGCGTCGTTCGTTCCTCTTCGCGCTTCACGATCAGCACCTGCTCTCCTGCTTATGCGTGTACCGGTGCTGCCTCCCGGCAGGCATCCGAGCAAAAGCGGTTATGCGTCTCTTCGCAATCCTCACAGCTTACGTGCTGCAGGTTGCAGGTTGGACAATTAATATATCGGTCATGTGTCGTTCCACAGTGATAACAGCTGGCAATGACAATATCCTCTTCTGTCCGGTTAATCGGTACAGAGATCCGCTCGTCAAACACGTAACACTTGCCATCAAACAGATGGCCTTGTACTTCCGGATCTTTACCGTACGTGACAATACCGCCGTCCAGTTGAGCCACGTCCTGGAATCCTTCATTGATCATGAAACCAGTCAGCTTCTCGCAGCGAATGCCGCCCGTGCAATAGGTAATAATTGTTTTGTCCTTCATGTCACCGAGGTTCTCGCGAATCCACTCCGGGAACTCGCGGAACGACTCAACATCTGGACGGATGGCGCCGCGGAAGTGACCAATTTCGTATTCGTAATCATTGCGGCCATCGATAACGATGACATCATCCCGTTGCAAATGCTCATGGAACTCTTTCGGAGAAAGGCGTTTGCCGCTGATCACATTCGGATCAAGATCTTCGTCTACGCGGAACGTAACCAGCTCTGCTTTATGACGAACAAAGATTTTTTTGAACGCATGCTCTTCCACATCATCAATCTTGAACACCATATCGCTGAACAGCGGATTAGCCAGCATGTCTTTCATATACTGTTCCGTCTGTTCAGGCGTTCCGGATACCGTACCGTTAATACCTTCGGATGCGATCAGAATACGGCCTTTCACACCGAGGTCCTTGCAGTATTGCAGATGCTCTTGTGTAAACGTCTCGGGGTCTTCAATCTTCACGAACTTATAATATAAAAGCACGCGGTACGCGCTGTTACACATGTATATCACCTGTTCCTATTCCATGTTGTTATTAGCCGGATCATCCGGCAAGACGACTACGTCGCACCCTTACTGTTAAAAAGAAAATAAACAGCCGCCCGAAACATCGTCTCGAACTGCTGCCTGACATTCGACTTTTATTCCTGCATTCTAGTTTATCGGAAGCGGAATAGCTTAGTCAATATAAATGTATAGAAAGGGATGAAAGATATGGAACACTTATTCCTTTAAGCATCTTAATTGAAGATCAAGAACATTTTATTTCATTCTCAGTTTCCTGTTTAAATATACTTACTATTGTATTGAGAATAAATGCTCGAATTCAAATGGGATTGTTGTTCAACAAGATTGATAAGTAAATTCAACTGATCTATATTCTCTATGCCCCACTTCCGAATATCCCCCTTCGACTTATTGTCTGTTAAATAATCAAATGCAGGAGATAATTCCTGATATCCGCTATCAATGAGCTCAAACAAATATGGAATAGCCGGAGTGCCTAACGCCTTTAATTGATAGATTTTCTTACTATCGCTGATTGATTCATCAGCTATCCTTTTTACCTTATTGGGGATTTCTTTTAAATAAACCGCATACTTTTTCAGAAATTCTTTTCCGGAATCCCAGTCCTTCTCTTTTCTAAGATCCACTTTCGATATCTGTTCAAGAGCTATGGCATAGATGTACTCAACGAAGACTTCTTGCTCTGATTGGTCTAACAACTGCATCAGTTCAGGTAACGCAGCAACTCCTAAAGCAACAATCCCTTCAAAATCTTCGTTATTCATTACATCATCATACAGACTAGAATCAGAGTTTATTTCCCCTGAAATTGGAATATCCATGGATTGTTGAATATTTTTGACCCTTGAATTAATCTGTTCATTAACATCGACTTGGTCCGTAGAACAAGACGACAACAAACTAATTATGACTATAGCAGCAATAAAAACAGATAACCTACGAACTGTATTGAAAAAGAAACTAACCTTGCTCATCGTTACCTCCTGTCCAATAATTAATATAACTTTCTGCCTTACAATATAGCCTCTATTTACTTACACCTGCTTACGGTGTGGTTCATTACTAATTGCTTGTAGACGCTCCATAATGTATATTGATCGCTCACTTCGATTTTCTCCAATAATATCTTCAGCACCGTACTCATCAACAATTCGTCCATCACGGAATAGAACAACACGATCACCATATGTAGCGACATAAGGATCATGAGTAACGATGAGCATTGATTGTCCAAGCTTATCACGCATACTGAGAAGCAATTCAAGTATATCTGCTGAATTACGAGAGTCCAGATTGCCTGTTGGCTCATCGGCAAGCAATATAGTCGGTTTATGAATCAATGCACGCGCAATAGCAACCCGCTGTTGCTGGCCTCCAGATAACTCTGCAGGACGATGCTTACTTCGCCCAGACAACCCTACTAAGTTCAACATTTCCTCTGTTAATGCTGTAACCTTCTTCTTGGGTTGCCCTGCCAGAATTAGCGGCAATGCTACGTTCTCTTCTGCTGTTAAGGCGCTAATTAGGTTAAAGAATTGGAACACGAACCCAATCATATCCCGCCGATAATGAGAGACTTCTGGTTCGTGGTAGAAATTTTGCCACTTACCATCCTTAACCTTGATCTTTCCTTCAGTAGGTGGTTCGAGCCCGCCTAGGAGTTGTAACAGTGTTGTCTTTCCTGACCCACTTGGACCCATTAACATAACAATCTCTCCCGCTGCCAAATCCAAGTCTACATGGTCTAGCGCCAGGACTTGATTCTGTTCTCGCCCATAAATCTTCGTAAGATTTCTTACTGCTAATATTGAATCCCCCATGAGTACCTCCTCCTCATCGCATCTCTTGTCAAAAGATATCAATGTTTATCCAACAACATCATAAACGCTGTCCTCTTGATACCACTCTGCCTGTGCCTGGAACATTGCTTTATATTCACCATTTAATCCGATCAATTCATCATGATTCCCTTGCTCAACTAGTGCTCCATCCTTCAATACAAGGATACGATCTGCCAGACGTGCGGGACCTAAGCGATGAGAGACCATGAATGCCGTTCTACCCGCTGCTAACTTTTGAAAGGTTCGAAATATCTCCAGTTCTGCTAATGGATCTAGGGCAGATGTAGGTTCATCAAGAATCAGTATTTCAGCATTTCTAATAGCGGCACGTGCAATAGCTATACGTTGCCACTGTCCCCCAGACAATTCAACTCCACCGTTAAATTCCGATCCCAGACGTGTACCCATTCCTTCAGACATACGATACACCATCTCGGTTAGTCCTACTGCCTTTAATGCATCTAGCGTCTCGTCTTGGCTTAAATGCTTATGCATTGCTCCAAAAGCAACGTTATCATGAATGGAATAGTTATATTGTACGAACTGTTGAAAAACTGCCGATACATGAGTAAGATAGCTGTCTGTACTGAAACTTTGCAGTGGTTCTTTGTCTATATAAATATTTCCTTGTGATGGTGAGTACAAGCCAAGTAAACAGTTCATAAGTGTTGTCTTACCTGCACCGTTCTCTCCAACAATAGCTATCGTCTCTCCGCGTTTAACCGAAAAAGAAATATCCGATAGCACTTTAAGTTCTGTATTGGGATAAGTGAAATGTAATCCACTCACTTCTAATTGTTCGTAGTGCTTCGGAAACTCTAATTCACCTGAAGACTTAGAAACCTCAGGAAGAGCTAAATATTGATACAAATGATTAATAAACGAACTCATTTCCAACACTTGACCTATATTTGCGCCAATACTTCCCATCGTTCCTTGCACAATCACAACTGCACTCATTAAAGCCACGTAATCACCTAGTGTCAACACGTCCTTATTGATTTGCATCACAAGCATAATCGCCACACCTAATGCAGATAGCTGCAGTATGAGTACACCTACAATGCGTCCTCTTCCTTCTTTAGCATACTGCTTTAATACTTTATTACGAACATTAACAAATAAATGAGCCCACCGTTCGATTAATATATCTCCTAACTGAAATATTCGAATTTCTTTCGCACCATGTTTGGACAACATAAGCCGAAACGTATAGTCAATCTCCCTGCCTTGTTGCGTCGTCGCAACCGCTAAACGATACCGTTTTTTCTTAGCGATTAGTAAAATAATAATACCAGGAAGAGTGGAGCTTATGAGTAACAGAGGCAGGCTCCAATGAACAATGCTCAACATCACTACGACTGTAATTAAGGAAACAACGTTACTAAACGAAGTAAAAGCACTTCGAATAATCTCTGCCCCGCTACGACTTAACGCTTGTGAAACCATACTTAATTCATCATAAAATCGAGCATTTTCATAATAGTGATAGGGAATACATACTGATTTACGCAAGATGCTACGCTGTAGGCGAAAGTTCGTATCTTCCTTTGTAATATTAAACAAATATTCACTTGTCTCAGATAAAATGCTATTAATAATATTAAGTCCGTACATCGAAGCAACTAGCACTAATACAGGTAACAAATTTGCAGTATACGCAACAGAAGTACTAATGGCATCTATTGATACTTTCTGTAACCAAATTTGCATTGCAGGTATTGCTGAAATTAATAGCAACATTATTACCCAACATGTTACTGCCAACGGTCTTACTTGCCACATAACACTGACAATTCTCCATAAATTATGCAGGGAGGTTCTTAGATCTACCTTTTTCCGATTAACTTTGGACTTCATAATGGCTACGCTCCGTTACAATTTTGTCCTCTCGCTCTAGAAGCTGATTTAAGAAGTGCTCAACCTTCCCCTTGTTAATCGACTGACGTGCTACAATGACTCCTTTTTCATTTATTACATAAGCAAATGGAAAGCGATGTATACGCCATTTCTTTACGACTTCAATATCTGAGATTACTCTAACAGCTGGCAGCGCTCGTCCTGCTAAAGACCACATCATTTCTGCCTGTTCTGCATTGTTATCCATGATAATCAATTTAATTGGCATATGAGAATATGTCTTTGCTATCTTAGGTACAATCGTCATCATTTCACGGCAAAATGTGCATCCATAATCAACAATGAACAAGATAGTATGACGCTCCTCTTCTGCTTCGTAAACAGTAGAAAACGGCTGCGCCTCACCATTAGTAAGCGAGTAAACAGCTATTGGAGGAATAGCCAACCCAGGTAGTAATCCTTCTTCTGAAAATTCTCGATAGGATAACTTCCATAACCGGCCAAACAAAATGAATAATATAACAATTCCCAGCCAAAGCGCTAACATTGATTGCTGCCAAATCGACATAACATACCCTCCATCCATTCCGTCTCCACAGTACTGTCCACACAACACTAAGCTCCCACTACTTGATTGGCTTCTCAAATGAATACACAGTTGTACACATACTAAGAACAAGTAACAAGAAAGCAGGTAACAATATCAAGGTAATAACTTGTTGAATAGAGGTAGTGATCAATAGAGACAATGATGGTTGTGTTGACCAGAAAATAATTGGCAATGCATAGATAAGATAAATACTATTCTGCACAATCCCAGCCTTACCCAACCTTGTACTTATCCATTTCCCATGACAACCGCAAGTCATATCTATCTTTCGTGCTAATGCATACCGATGCAACCCGATAAAGCCGATAAATAGCACACTACCTACAATCGCTGCTGTACGAGCCAAGTACCCAAATAAGATCAAGCTACCCGTTGCGAGTTCTGCACCTACGAGCAAAACAGCAATCAACTTATTTAGGTTCTTAGGCGTTAACCTTAATAAGTTCATAATATCCAGCAGACTTCCTAGCGATAATAGTTTCAATACCGCTGATAACAACAATATCAAGCCAAGTGCAATTTGCATAATAAGTGCTAAATAATCCATACACACTACCTCCAACTACTCGACCTTTAATTCCTCAGTAATAGAATTCAGTCCGATTTGTCTAGCATATAAGAACGAAATAAGAAGCGTTATAACGCCAACTACGATAATGGGTAAAACTATAGTGTACCAGCTGATCGTCCATCCATTGAATTCATCCGTTCCAGTAAATAATCCAATGATAATCCAACCCCCGGATAAAATTCCTATAACAATAGATGTAATTGCATACAATAAGCCTTGCACAATCATCACAGATCTTAGCTTCGCCGTGGTTAGATGAATCGCTCGCAATATAGCGTACTCCCTACGGTGTGCATGGAATGTTGCACCAAGTGTATTCATTATTCCTACAATGCCCACAATTACGAATATAACCATTACAGCCCATAAAATGGTGTATTGCTCTCTGGACTGTTCTGCAATGCGCAATAACTCCGAATCTAGATCAGTAACCTTGATCAACGGATCATCTTCTAGTAGTTTCTGTAACGCAATTCTTACACTTGTAATATCTGTACCTTCACTAACTTGCACATAGATCTTTCTGGCCGAAATCTCTTTAGAACTGTTGTTATTATCGCCTTCAATCCATAATACCTTTGGATTGTGATGATCTACTAAACCCAGCGTTTCTTCTGTAGTAAAGTTTAGCTCTGTCACTCCGCTTACGGGCAACTCATATTGTTCTAACCTTTCACCTAGTCTAGTTCTTTGCAAAAATACTGTATCTCCTAAGCCTATTCCCATATGCCTAGCATACTCCGGCTGTATGACTATCCCCGATGATAATTCTTTATAATCTACTTTCAGTAAACCCATCTGCCGCATCAGCTTCAAATCCGTCTGTGCAACTCCCAGCCACTGATAACCATACGTGTTATATAAGGGTGTGCCTTTTTTAAAATACTCGGGAGAATTGCTGTTACGCTTCAACCAGTTCTGATCCGCTCGCTCGTAATCCATATCTCCGAGTAGTACAGCATGGAATGATCCCATGGGCAGCGCCTGGTCAACGCCTTTTACTTGACGCACTTTCTTTACTACGCTAGAAGACATCACATCACGTTTCTTCTCAATCACGATCGGCGTAATGTGCTCACGCATGACTTGTTCCTCATTTGCACGGTTGAAATTTTCTATAAAAGTTGGAATAGCAATGAAGGCAGTCACGATACTCGCTAATAACATAACAATGAACGAATTTTGCCTGCGTAATGCTACGAATTGCTTCACTGCATAATAAGCTTCAGCAATTGCTAACTTACGAAAGAACCAACCACTAATGGAAGAAACGATAGGAATCAGATATCCTGTACCAAGAATACATCCTCCCGCTGCCAATAGCCCACCTATAAGCGTAAAGAGCAAACGCACATTACTACCGATAATACCCAGCCAGGCAAGAACTAAAATTAGACATCCGATGACAAACAGAATTCCTGCACACCAGGCATTTAATCTGCTTAATCCCTGTTGTTCGCTATGTCGAACGGCAACAAGTGGAGCATCAGCAGCCGCAGTCACGGCAATTCTCATAACAGACAACGTCAAAGTCAACCATCCGAGCACAGCAATACTTGCGATTAATCGCAGGTCTATTGCTAAATTATTCAGGGGAAACCCCATCATCGAGTCAATAAATTTAGTTGATATACTGCAGAATACAATACCTATACCAACACCGAGCACAATACCAAACACATTTAACACTGCCGCTTCCATCATGACCATTTTATAGATGACTCGCCGACTAGCTCCAACCATCCGAAATGTGGATAATTCCCTTATTCGCCCGAGCAACATTAGTTTAAAGCTACTAGATAAGAACAATATACTGACTAGAAGTAGTATGCTCCCTAATCCGATAGAAATAACTCTAAACATTATACGTTGCTTTATTACACCATTATCTTGTGACTGAAGAGATATATCCATATCTGGATCGATTTCTGATCGAATAGTTGCCTCAATAGCCTTATCGGATATGCCGTCTGCTAAATCAAGATATACGGTATTGGCAACCTCTCCTAATGAATATGCTTCGCGAATGGCATCTATATTGAGAATCACTGCTGAACCTGATGTGTACTCAGGAATAATCTCAGCCACAGTCTTTCTAAGAACGATGTCATTATTCATGGAGAATTCCTTCGAGTCTCCCTGCTTTACTTCCCAACGTTTTGCTACTTCTTCGGTAATCACCATCTCATCAGGATTTAAAGTCGTGGTAAACCCATAGAAATTCTGTGTTAACTCGTTAGACTCAATTGCAGCATAGTTAATAGCATCCTTGTTTCTAGCTTCATAATCATATCTATCTGTTGCAAGTTCTGGAAATATGATGGCTATCCCTGAATCAATGACACCATCAAGATTCCTTAATTTGTGGATCTCCTCTTTTTCGAGTAATTTTTTTTCACTCGTACCATTTGTCGGACTGTATCCAACCATTAGATCAAACGTACCATATTTCTTATCTATAGTCTTTTGAACAGAATGCTCCATAGAAATGTACAACGAACCTATAGCGATAATCAGACCGAAACTAACACCAATCCCGATACAAGTTAGAATGAGTCGCTGTTTCTTAGCAAATAACATTCTCATTGCAATCCCAAAAGTAGAGCGTTTCATCATTGACCTCCTTACATAACCTTACTAGCTTCCTTGGTGAACTAATAATCAATTGGGAGCGGATTGGCTCATTAAAATGTCAGATTCCAAAGGAATAACTTCAGGAGCTTTACATCGGGATGAAGGCTACCTCCAATCTTGGCTGGCACCTCGCATATCAAAATCTTTCATCCTACAGCAAGTAACCATAAAACTACAGCTACCTGCACAATACACAATACAAAATTCCCCCACACATGCCGAACTGTAATTACGCTTGGAGCATTCATCTTAAAACAACCGCATCCATAAGGAAAACTTCTTCCTATGTTAGCAGACATTAATATAATAAAAATCAACTGCAAGCTTGCGCCTAAAGCGAAACCATAAATCCGCGTCCATGGTAATAAAACCCACACTGCTGTCAATAATTCAACGACAATCAGTAATGGTGCCAATTTTGTTGCTATAGCTAGTGGCATGTGGTACGTGCTTAATTGATATTCACTTACGATATAACTGAATGTATACGGTGTACGTAATTTTTGGACAGAGCTTTTGTAGTATAAAGCAGCTATTACAAATGATACCATCCAAATCATAATACTAATAATCACGATGCTATCACACCCAACTTATTCGATATAAACTGTTGAATAGCAGTAATATCCTGATCAATATGCATTTGATAAATAAACATTTGTTCTTTATATTGATCATACGTATTGACTGCTATGACACAAGGGAACTTTTTAATTTTTAATATTTGAGCAATCTCCATCTGCTCACTAAATATAATCTGTCCGTCGAATACTAACAATTCTAATCCTTGTTGTTCAATCATTTGCTTCAGAGGCTCAATCCATTTTGAACAATGAGGATAACCAACCACGTCCAAACAAAACACAAACCCACGAAATCCATTTTTTAACTTTGTCTGAATATCATCTACTGACGGCAAGCCCACCACATATCGATGATGTTCCCTTACCTTATGAAGTAGAGCAACATATAACAGAACGGAGCACAGGCCCGTTACTACGATTGAAATTGCTACCGCCACCTACTCATCCTCCTGATGCTTTAGTTTATATTTTTAATGTACTAGATCTAGTCCTATTTGCTCTTCCAATTTATACAACCACAATTCAAGTGTAAGCAGAACCCACATGTCTTCTCTCACTACCATTCCATGTCGAAATTTATATAACGATTGTAACCATTCTTGATGTGGTAATATATTTAACATTTGGATTCTACCCTTAGATGCTACATGAATCACTTCTTTCCATACTTGTTTCAGTCCCTCATGTGTAAGCGGGAGATGCCCCGTTTTGTTCTTACGTTCAATAATTTGTTTAGGTAGATACTTTCCCATTGATTTGCGTAACAATGGCTTAGTCATATCACCTTGAAATCTCACTTCTCCTGGTACACGGAATAAAAATTCGATTAAATCGCGATCAAGAAACGGATGCTGCATAGTAACCCCATATTTTGCAGCTAGTACTCGGTCCATAAACAAATGAGCCGTAGTACCTTTAAACTGCTGGTAGTATTCTTGTTGATTGTATGATGGAATTTGCTTAAGTTCTTTTATGAAATGGTTATGTTTGTTATTACGCAGTTCTTTAGCCCATCCCCTGCCTATTAAAGGCCCTATACCGTAGTTAACAAGTAGCTTTGGAGTCGAGAGTCTATATCTGCTAGCTAATTTTGATGCTTCTTTAATTGCAAGAGATATATCTCCTCTTCTGAACATGTCAGCTAAAACTGGAAATGAACCTGTTAGCAAATGATCACTACCATAACCCGTAAATATTTGCTTAGCCCCGGTGTTAGAAGCACAACTAATAAGAGCACCTGTAAAACTTGCAGAAGCTGCTGTAACAGTGGGTTCATATGTCCATAAATACCCATCGGGAAATTGGTTAAAAGTTCCGTAATCATCACAAACTTCAAAGGTAATGTCATCTCGACTATTGTAATAATCTAGTACAGCATAAATATATTCACGCTCATCACACTCATGCCATCGGTCAAAGACTCCACTAACTGGGATTGTATTTACTGTGGGCATCTCCGTTCTCGCAATGCCATACAGTAATGTGGAATCAAGACCACCGCTCATCATAACCGCATTTTTTACTGGAGATATCATTCTTCGTTTTACAGCATTCACCATTAACTCACGAAAATGTGATTCATACTCATCAGCATTACGATATTGCAAATTGTCACATCGATCATATAAATTCCAGTATTTATGTGTATTCACATTGCTAGCAGTTGCCTCTAACCAAGATGCACTTGGTAGGCGATACACATTGTTATACGGTGTACTTACCCCATCCATATGACCATTATATAAATAAAAATCCATTAAATATTCAGTATTTATCTGTTCAAGAGAAAAGACATCTCGCAATAGACACAGATCACTGGATATCCATAAGGTGTTTTGCTGTTGTGTCCAAAACAACGTTCGCATTCCTATATGATCTCGTACAGCAGTTGCCTTGCGTTTCCGTTCATCCCAAATAACGAAAGTAAACTCACCTACGAAATCATAGACTATACTAATCCCATGTAATAGTATAAGCTCTAGAGCAAGCTCCAGATCAGTGAATTTTTTAGTTGTGCTCGTATGGAAATCAGTAAGTCGCGTTAGTAGGGCATCTCTATTATCTAAACGAATATCACCAATGATAGTCTGATGATGACGCACTGCATACATGTGCTGTGGCATACCAGTCGTGGACGACTCTATGGCTAGTGCATATATTGCTGATTCATAATACACCTTAGAACATAATTTGTTATAAGGTGTGCGTATCTTCTCTACAAGTGCATGTTCATTAAAAGGGGAGATCGTAGCTCCATCTAAATTAATAGCAGCAACAAACCACCGCATCTACGTCGTTCCTCCTTCCGTCGAAAGAATAATCTGGAATTGATCAGTATACTGAGAATCTTCATTGATATTTTGTCCATTAAGCATTAACCATGCATGAGCACCGAATGGCATCTTTCGAACGCCAACAACTAACTCCACAGGCAAATAAAATTTTTTCCGTAAATATTGATAACCCAGAAAAGAGCGATGCATACATTGAGCAGAACGTGGGTACACTGTACAGACATAATCAATGGTTACCAACATTTTATTGATTTCTTCTTTAATATAATTAGTTTCCTTTACTTTTTGCACATTGACTGAATCTAGTGAATAAAGTCGCATATATCTTTGAAGCAATGTTTCGAATCCGACTACCTGTAAGCTCAGATCAATTCTAACTAGTGAGATATAGAGTTTAGCAAGTTCTAACTTACTCATCATTTTAACCTCATCTCTTCTTAATGAGCTTGCTTCGTTTGAGTTCAGCGATAAATGTCTCTATATCTATATATAGTTGTTGCCTAGAAACACCTGCATATTTGTGCTGCATTAATGTAAAAATAGCATCCATATCAAGGCCAGATTCAATTCCCATCCAAATATCAGCACCAATCTCATCTATGCCGTAGAATAGACCACGTTTTGTATCAAACAGGACCTTCTCTCCATCCTCGTCAACAGTTCTAACATATGGATTAATCTTCACTAATTTCTCTCACCTCAATAAGTATCATTTATTTACAATCAATAATATGTATTGTTGACATAAGCAAATAATCATATTTGCTTATGTCAACGGACTACCTGAATTTCACGAAAAATTGTATATAAGAGTTCAACAGAGATAACACTTCGTTTAAAAATAGGTTCGATAACTTATTGTGAGCGATTATGTATGAGGAGATTGTCCTAGCCAATGATGAAGTTTAGCCAAGGTTATCCGCCTCTTTTCAATAACCCTCTTCGTAATGTCTGGGTTGGTGTCCGCGCACAAGGTTTAATGAATGAATTGACGAGATTAAATTAAGGATATATCTTCCATACTAAACATTAGCAGGTAGAATGATTAGCACACGTATCCGGCGGATCTTTGATTGCGCAAACAGTTTCATAATTACAATTAGCTCGCTCCAAACAATTTTTTTGAAGAAACTCATAATAACCTGTTTTATCCACTGTAAAGTTCTCCACCCCCCAATTACAATCACCTTGGATAAGATCCTTGGATTTACCGAACTTTACTAACTTCGGAGTTGCATAAACTTGGTTAAACACTAGTATTACCTCCCAGTAATTTTTTTGCAGCTTTTATACAATTAAATACAGCTACACCCTTAATCTATCATCATATGCCAATATTTTCAATATAATTACATTTTATTGTTTAACTTGTCATATAAAAATATAAAACACCATATTAATTAATATAAGGATAGATTCAGTATAAAACTCTCTCTTTAGGATCATTAATTCTCTCAAAATAAGAGAATCACCTAAAAATACTATGATATTATCCCCCTCAAGGTAGACAGCGAAAAAGAGAGCCTATCAGAGTGAACTCAAAGTTGATAATCAGAGGTCATTTGGGCTATACCAGCAATGAAAAGAAAATCTTGAATTGAAAAGAAAGAGGCTTGTTCGTCTGCGAACGAAAGTAAAATGTACCCTATCAGATGGACACTTTGAAAAAAGTCCATCTGATAGGGTATTTTGTTTATAATAATGAAAAAAGATGTCGGAGCGGATATTATGACGAAAAGATTACTGACGAAGAAAGAACAAGAACAGCTAAAACGGAATCCAAATGTAATCGCTGTTAGCGAAAAGGGGATTACGTATACAGATGCATTTAAGCGCCATTTCATTGCCCAAAATGAACAAGGTAAACTTCCTCGTGAAATTTTTGAAGAAGCTGGCTTCGATGCCGAATGTATTGGTTTGGAGCGTATCCGTTCTGCTGGGAAACGTTGGCGTTCCTCGTATCGTGAGGCAGGTGTAGAAGGCTTACAGGATACACGCAAAACGAATTCAGGTCGCCCATCGGAACGTGAATTAACTTTAGAGCAAAAGATTGAACGATTAGAAGCAAAGAATCGATTGTTACGAGCGGAAAATGAACTGCTAAAAAAGCTCGATCTACTCGAAAGGCAGATATTGAAAAAGAAATAAAAGTTGCAGTAGAACTGAAGTTTGAACTCATTCATCTTACGATCCAAACCTACAAATTGAAGCGGTTGGTTAGCTATCTATGCGATGTCATGGAAGTATCCCGTTCGGGATATTACAATTACTTCTCTGGAAAATCAGCGCAGAAACGCATAGCTAAAACCAAAGCAGATAAGAGGGTAAAGGAAATGATCTTAAAAGCGTATCATTTTCGTAGACGGAAAAAAGGAGCACGCCAAATTAAAATGACATTAGAAAATCAATACAAGATGACGTACAACTTGAAGCGTATTCGCCGGATCATGAAGAAATTCGAAATCATCTGTCCCATTCGAAAAGCTAATCCAGCCCGTAGAATGGCAAAAGCAACGAAAGAGCATCCCACATGCCCAAACGAATTACAGCGCAATTTCAAGCCAGGCGAGGCGGGAAAGGTGTTATTAACCGATATCACATATTTAACGTACAGAGGAAATAAACGTGCGTATTTATCGACGATTAAAGACGCACAGACGAATGAAATTTTAGCGTATGAAGTATCTTCTTCGTTACATGTAGAAATTGGGCTGAACACGCTCCATCAATTGAAGAAGCACCGCCATATAACAAAAGATGCGTTGATTCATTCCGATCAAGGCTTTCATTATACGAGTCCACAATTCCAATCTCTGGTGAAAAAAATGGGATTAAGTCAATCCATGTCACGCCTGGGAAACTGTTGGGATAATGCCCCCCAAGAATCGTTCTTTGGGCATTTTAAGGATGAAACGAATATCAAAGAATGCGAAACATTCGAAGAAGTAAAACGAGAAATCAAGAGTTATATGACGTATTACAATCATGATCGAGG
This sequence comes from Paenibacillus sp. 37, assembly GCF_008386395.1. Classification (NCBI taxonomy): domain Bacteria; kingdom Bacillati; phylum Bacillota; class Bacilli; order Caryophanales; family Paenibacillaceae; genus Paenibacillus; species Paenibacillus sp. 37. The sequence continues at coordinate 6,689,317 of NZ_CP043761.1, forward strand.
GCAATGGAATTTGAAAAAGCTGCCGCCTGCAAAATACAGACAGCAGCTTCAACAAGTTGCCTAGTTTTTTTCAAAATGTCCTTTACAAAGGGTACACTTTATATGACCCAGGCTCTTTTTGCTTGTTCTCAAATAAGTGATTTACTGTGATATCGTAATGACTGAGGTTACAAAATGATAAGACTCATTCTCCAAAATGGCCTGCGATAACAGGATTTTATTGCCTTCCGGACTCCAGGCGAGCGGGTCAGAGGCGTTGTCCATATCCGCCGAGATCTGGAACTGTTCTGCCGACTCCGTGTTGGAGACAAACAGCCCTTTCTCATTATCATTCTCGGAATTGATGGTGTATGCAATCTTGGAATCATCACCCGACCAGCTTGTGCCGAAAATCTGCGTGCCTCTGGCGAGCGTAGCCTTCTCATTGCCTTCCAGATCGGTGAGCACCAGCACCCGTTTGGTATCCGCTGTTCTTTTCACAATCGCAAGCCTTGCTCCATCATTGGAAGGGATGACCCACTCCACACTTTTCAGCACCTGTTTCACGTCACCCGTCTTCGCATCGTATGCATTCAACTGGCCATCTTCGCCCGTAATATAATAGAGCATATTGCCTGACACCTCGATACTCCGCACATTGAAATTACCCGTCTCCACCAGTTCCTTTGTTGTACCATCCACACTTGCTGAGATGAGATCACCCTTCATATTGGGGAAAACGACATGTTCATTATCCAGCCATGCGCCCTCTTGGATAAATCCATCCTCCTTGCCAGCAGGGGTTGTCTCCCCATTATGCAGGTTCAGGAAGTAGCCTTTTCCCGTATTTTCCTCCGGCTCCCGGTAGAACAGGTACTGACTATCTGGTGACACCAACGGTGCACCCAGGCTAACTTCACTTTCCTTGAGCGGCGTGTCTGTACCTTTGGTTAGATCATACATATATAAGTTATGCGGATATCTTTCCTGGCCTTCAACGTTAACGGATTTCAGGGATTTGTTCTCCTTGTCGGATACAATCCAGTCGTCACTTAGCCATGCAATTCCGCGCATATTCGGCAATTTATCAATTTTCTCCAGCTTAAAGCTCTGGTACACGGACGTGTTGGTATTATCTTTTACTGTAATGTCGGTGCCCGTTTTCCCACCTTGTGCGTTGCCCCCCGGCTCCGTTGTTCCCCCGCATGCCGCTGTCGTTAACAGGGCAATGGCTCCGAACGTGCCCAAAGCTGCTTGTTTCCAATTCATGATGGTCCCCCCTGGTTTCTCTTGCTATAGACCAAGCATACACATCGCATACTTCCAAAGTTATTCAGACTTGTTTCGAACTTGTAAACTTGAATCAGCCAAAGGGAACATGAGCTGGAACGTCACACCTTCCCCAGCTTCTGGATTGCCCGGCAGCAGGGTGATTGTACCGCCCTGTTTTTCAACAAACTGCTTCACGAGAGATAACCCCAGTCCGGTTCCACCGGTTTTTCTGGCTCTGTCTTTGTTTACGGTGTAAAAGGGTTCAAAAATCTTCTCCCGCGCCTCTGCCGGAATCGGCGTACCCGAGTTGTAGATGCGAATGATCGCTTGACGCTCCTGCATCCGTAGTTCATTCTTCACCCGGATCACACCATCCGGAATGTTATATTTGATGGCATTATCCAGCATGTTGATGAAAATATGCATAAGACTCTCCCGGTCGCTACGGATCACCGCCGGTTCAAGATCCAGTTCCATGTTCAGCGCAAACTTCTCCGCTTTCCCACGCATCCGGCCACAGGCATCCTCCAGTAGAGCACTGACCTCTACATCTTCGGCCTGGTTCTCGAAGTCATACTTTTCCAAGGCAGATAAATGTAAGACTTTCTCCACCATCTCGTACAGCCGCTCCGTTTCTTTGTCAATGTTACTCGTCGCATCATCAAGAAGTTGCGGATCATCCTTATACATGTCGAGCAGCTCCACATAAGCTTTGATCGATGTCAGCGGTGTCTTGAACTCATGGCTAATGTTACCGATATATTGTTTCTGCTGCTGTTCTAGCGCCTGAAGTTTCTCAATCGCCAGTTGCAGCTTCTGCTGCTCCGCATGCATGGCTGTGATATTTTGCTGAATGGATGTACTCATATAATAGATGCCCTGCCCCAGCTCGCCCAACTCATCCTTGCGCTTTAAAGGAGACTCCGTAATGTAATTCCCTTCGCGAATGGAATCTGCAGACTTTTTCAGCCGGGTAATCGCGACAGCAAACCGATTGTAGAACAGATACCCCAGAATGAAGCTCAGCGCAACAACCGCAATCCCTGCCCACATAAATAGTTGAAGGATACGGGCATAAAAATCTTGGTAACTCTGGACAGGATACTGTATCCACACGGCACCCATCTGCCCATCCGGACCGTCCAATGGTGCAGCGTAGAGCAGGGTCTCGCCCTGCTCGTGATAAGCTATTTTATTTTGCAGCGCATAGTCCAGCGTTTCCTGTACGAGTTCACTCTCTCCGGAGGCGAAGGATGCTCCCACCTGCTGACCTGTCATGTTATAAAGTGCTATTGGCAATCCGGTAGAGTTGGCCAGTTCCTGTGCCAGCCTGCGGCCATTTCGCTGTAAAAAAATGTCCTGATCGAGATGAACGGACTCGGTGTAGTAGGACTGTCGTACATTCAGGTTCACCAGCCGTGTCTGCTGCGATAGAATACCTTCAATCTGTGACTGCTGATTGCGTTCAATACCGCGCAGGACCAGTGAACTAAGCACCACCACGGTCAGGATAAGCAATGCCGCCAGAAAAACACTGAACTTCAGCTTGATGCTGACTCTCATATGGCCCCGCCTGGTTCAGGTGCAGATGCTTTGTAGCCGATCCCATATACGGTCTGCAATTTTTGCTGATCCGTATCTCCGATTTTTTTGCGCAAACGCTGAATGTGAATGTCCACGGTCCGTGTGCCACCTGCATATTCCATGCCCCAGACCCGATCCAGCAGATCATCTCTTGTGTACACCCGCTCAGGATTGGACATGAGAATGGTCAGCAGATCGAACTCTTTTGGTGTCAGATCCAGCTTTTCCTCATTCACGGTCACCGTGCGGTGAGCAACATGAATACGCAGTGTGCCATTCACGATGGCCTGATTCTTTGAATCATCCGGTGGTGGACTGCTTTTCTCGACACGGCGCATGAGCGCCTTCACCCTTGCGAGCAGTTCACGGATCTCGAATGGTTTGGTCATGTAATCATCGGCCCCCATTTCCAGGCCAACGATTTTGTCCACGATATCATTTTTGACAGTCAGCAAAATAATGCCGATATCCTCGCGGTCCTCCAGCCTGCGGCATACGCCGTATCCATCAAGCCTTGGCATCATCACGTCCAGAATCATGACCTGTGGGTGAAACGATGCGACCTTAACCAAGGCCTCTTCACCGTCACTCGCAGTATCTACTTCATATCCTTCGCGCCGCAGCGCGTAAGCAATGGCACTGACGATGCTTGATTCGTCATCTACCACGAGTACTTTTTTATTCATGGGATTCATCCTCTTTATCTATGTCATGAGTTCGTTTATGGGTCTATGTTAGCAAGGTCTATGTTAAATGGCTATGGATGAGTTGCAATTTGTATGAAAGGTGCATATCCTCTCGGCTTGGACTTCGCTTTACTTTCTTTATACCCCAAAGGCAACAAAAAGAGCCAACCCGCGATTGGATCAGCCCTTGGTCTATAGATTCCGATTCATGTTACGGTTTAGGCAACAACTTCTTGATCACCTCAGCATTTACTCCTCAAATGACAGATTCAGCGGCTCATCCGACATCTCATACTCTGTCTCCATATGTGTCAGCGGTGTGTTCAGATCAACCTCCTCGAAGCGGAAGCTGTCAACCCACACTTTTCCTTTACCGTTCAAAATAACCCCGAACGAAATGACCGCGCTGCCCTCCGGCACATCAAGCACAATACTATACTGGTTCCATGGCTGCGTACCCGTAATCGGCCGATCATGCATGTTATCGAATTGAAGTACATCATGGACATTATTATCCACACGCATCCATAATCCGCAGAACGCGTCCACACGCTCGGTCTTCACAAATCCCGATAATTTCATCCGCTTGCCTACATACTTGTCCGCTCTGAACTGTTGCATCATCGTTGCAAATTCGTTAGGCTCCATCGGCGTAACTGCTTTCAAATATCCTGAAGCTTTCCCCTGATGCACTTCGGCAGGGTCAATGCCCATCTCATAATTTTGCGGATGACTTCCCGTTAACATCCAACCTGGAATTGTTGACGTCTGATTCATCTGTACTTCTCCTCCTCTGGTTCTTCCTTCGAATAATTTCAGATCGAACAATTTGCGAAAACGTCCTGGTGGCATGCCATATAATTTGCGGAATGCACGGGTGAAGGCTTCCTGACTCTCAAAGCCACATGCCAGCGCGATGTCCAAAATACCCGCATCCGTCGATCGGAGGGTCGTGGACGCCAGACTCATCCGGCGATTGCGTATATAATCCACCACGGTCATGCCCACCTCATTACGGAAAATTCGATGGTAGTGATATGGCGACAACAACGCCTCGGATGCCACTTCTTCCAGCCCAATCTGCTCATGCAGATGAGTCTCAATATAAAACAAACTTTGCTGAATCATTGCACGGTAACGGCTCAACTGAGGTAAAGCCCCCTTCCATATCCTTACTATACGTGCTTCAGCATAAGGCGTTTTGATCATTTCTGCTACATATCGAGATAACCGTAATTGGAGAATTATTCTCTCATCGGAGTTGGTGTAACTAAGCGTTGGTTACAAGGGCATATATACGCCTCACAAAAACAAAAAAAGAGCCGATCCAGGGACAACATTGCCCCTTGACCGACTCTATACGAAAACTCAACAATCAGACAGCCGGTACCGGCTGTGCGCCAACCTCTTCGTCATCATGCTCCACCAGTTCATGTTTCTCCCAAGCTCTGCTCTTCCAGCGGAAGAACATAATGACCGCACGGGTCCACTCATCCGCCGCAATGGCAAGCCACACACCAGCAAGCCCCAGATGAAGCTGGAATATGAGCAGGTACCCCAGTGGCAGACTCATGCAGACCATGGAGATCAGACCCATGTATACCGGGAACTTCGCATCCCCTGCCGCACGCAGGGAACCAATGATCACAATATTGCAGGTACGCCCGGTTTCGAGCAAAAGACTGAGTAGAATCACTTGAGCCCCCAGCTTGATAATTTCCGGATTATCCGTAAAGATGCTCATCAGCGGCACACGGAAAAAAATGATGATTACATCAATGATGACTGTGGCCAGAAGCGCCCATTTTACACTGTCAAAAACACGTTTGTACGCATCATCTTTGCGTCGCGCACCCACAAGCCGACCTACAATGATCGATGTCCCCATACCAATCGCCATGCTGAACAAGTAAATATAGCTGGAGATGTTACCCGCATACTGCTTGGTTGCCATAGCTTCTGCGCCAAGATAGGTCACATACAGCGTGAACACGAGCTGGCAAGAATGATATACCATGGATTCCATCGCAGACGGAATGCCAATCCGCAGAATTTTGCCAATGAATTTCTTGGACAACTTAATGTAGTATTCGAAATCCACCCGCACCTCGCTCACACGATACAACAACCAGAAGAAGATCAGCAGGCAGATAAACCGACTCCCTACCGTAGAGATGGCTGCACCTTCCACCCCAAGCTTCGGCAGGCCGAAGTGACCAAAGATCAATGCATAGTTACCAACAACGTGAATCACGTTCATGAATACAGCGACGTACATTGTTTCTTTGGTGTAACCATGTGTACGAATCGTCGCAGCCAGCGCATTAATGAGTGCCTGGAGGAAGATCCCGCCACCGACGATATTTATATACGAACGGGCAAAATCATAAATTTCGCCTTGAATATTCAAGAGTGATAACAAATGTCCTCCGAACAGAAGAAAGATTCCGCTCAGGACCAGACCTACGATAAGGTTCAGCGTAATCGCATTACCTGTCACTTGTGCTGCTTCACTTAACTTTTTGGATCCAATATATTGTGCTACTACAATCGCAGCACCATGTCCAATGACTTCCAATACAAGGATAGCGATAGAAATAATCTGATTGGCTGCTCCAACGCCGGAGACCGCATTATCGGATACCGAGCTGAGCATGAGCGTATCCACGCTCCCCATCAACATAAATAAGAAGAGTTCCAGGAAAATAGGCCATGTCAGTCGAATCAGATTCAGATCCTTGGCATCAGAACGAAGGGACTCTTTGGTTGAGGATATTGCTGTCATTTTCTCACCTTTCCCATGTGGGCTTTAATTCTTAGGGTATGTTAGCACAGGTGGTTTGAAAATGCAGTAGTTTTGCGAAAAAAGTTGAAAGTTTTTTGTAATTCCATAAATAGGTATTTTCAGCATTTTCATCTAGTCCCTTTTCCGTACGACTATCCAAGGTTTTAGAAGACAAAAAAGGCCCCTCCCCACTCGCTTTTAAGCAAGTGATGAAAGGACCTTCGACGCTCAACCTTTTAACCTTTAACTGAACCCGCAGCAATGCCCTCCACGATTCGATTACTCAGGATGAGAAAAGCAATCAGAATCGGCATAATGCTGATCATCAGCGTGGCACCAATGGCTCCCCAATCCGTTGTATATTGACCGATAAAGTTCTGTACCCCAACGGTCAGGGTCTTGTATGAATCCGTACTGATGAACGTATTAACAAAGATGAACTCATTCCAGTTATAGATCATGTTGATGATTGCCGTTGTGGAGATAACCGAAGCTGTCATCGGCAAGATAATCCGAAAGAAAATTCGATGCACGGAGCAGCCATCCATCACTGCGGCTTCTTCCACTTCCCGGGGAAGCGCGTAGTAGAATCCGAGTAGAATCATAATGGTAATTGGCATATTAAAGGCAATATAAGACAAGATGACTGACAAAGGATGATCTGTGAGATGAAGCTTCAGGAACAAGCTGAACAGCGGGATCAACGTGGAGTGTACAGGGATCATCAGACCCACCATGAATAGCCCCAGCACCAGCGAACGACCCTTCCAGCGCATACGTGTAATGGCAAAGGTCACCAGACTGGCAAACAGCACGGTGACCACCACCGAGACCACGGTAATCCATACACTGTTGAAGAAGTACAAGCTGATATTTCCCTCTGTCCATACCTTGACATAGTTTTCCCAACGCGGGGTAGCAGGAAGGGAAAAAGGCGCCATGTCGAATACTTCCTGATTATTTTTAAGCGAGAACAACAGCAGCCATACCAAGGGTAAAATTTGCAGCAAAGCTACCAGGGACAAGAGGAAATACAGCAGAATATATCCGAATCTCCTTAACCATGCCGAACCTCGGCTTGTCCCCGGGTAAGTTGACAATCTAACGGCCGTATCCGTCTTCACCGGGATGGACCTCCTTTCATTTCACTAGGGCGTGTCTGGAAACTCCGAAGGTGGCAGATTTTGCCGAATTTTCGTTCCAAGCAAGGAAATTTTCCGCAGGCGTGCCCGGGCACGTCAAGGGAAAGTGACGCAGCAGGGGGAGAAAAGGCGGTAAAAGATGCACTTCAGCGAGTTTTCAGACACGAACTAGCGTCAGGAATACTGGATCGTATCTTTGGATGCCGTCGCTTTACGAAGCAGCCAGGTAACAAGCAGACAGATCAAGAGCAGGAAGAACCCTACAGCACTGCCGTAACCAAAGTCGAAGCTACGGAACGCCTGACGATACATATAGGAGGCCATCACTTCGCTGGAGCCATTTGGTCCGCCATCGGTCATCACGTAGATGAGATCAAAATACTTGAGTGAGCCTACCACAGCCAGTACCACAGTCACCTTGATGACTTCAGTAATTAGCGGCAACTTGATTCGAAAAGCGATCTGCCAAGGGCTTGCCCCATCAATCCGGGCTGCTTCCACCAGAGATTCCGGAATATTTTTGAGGGCCGCATAATAGATCAAAATATAGAAGCCTGCATACTGCCATAGGATCGGTACGAACAGTGCATACAGCACCAGGGATGGCTCCGCCAGCCAAGCTGGCGGATTGCTGAAGCCGATCGCTTCCAGAAAGGTGTTCAGCACACCATTGCTGGGATGATAGATCTTCAGCCATAACTGAGCGATCGCGACCGAAGACAGCAGCATCGGGATCAAATATATTTTGCGGAACAGATTGGCACCCTTGATCTTGCCTGACAGCACCAAAGCAATCATCAGATAACCGATCAGACTCAGCGCAGAGAACAAAGCAAGCAAAAAAGTATGGTTCGCACTCTGCCAAAATGTTCCGTCCTGAAGCAGTCTGGCGTAATTATCCAATCCAATAAAGGTCATTGCACCGATCCCGTCCCATTGCATCAACCCATAATACCCGGTGAGCACGATTGGGATGTACACCAAGACCAGCAGCAGAAGCAGTGCAGGAAGCACGTACAACGCAGCAACGAGACGGTTGGACATGACTTTGTCCATCACATTATCCTCCCTTCAAGCGTTCAAACGTGTGTACGTCAATTGCCTTTATCAATCGCAGCCTGATGATTCTTCACAAAATCCTCCGGTGTAACCGCTTCGCCAAACAACGCCTGAATCATATCCAGATGTGCCTGAGCGGCTGCCGGTTTCATCTGCACGTCTGCAAAGAGCGTAAGGCTGCTGGCCTGATTCAATTCGTTCAGCAGGTCGATGTAGAGCTGTGGCAACTGTACTGCAGCCGTATCCACTTTGGTTGCCGGGATGACGCCTGCCTCAGTCACCGAACTCTCGCCCCATTTTTCCACAAAGTATTGCACGAACTTCTGCGCTTCTTCCTTCACTTTGGAATTCTGGGCCACGAACAGCCCTACGCCTGGACCACCTACCCAGCTGTTAATATCGCTCTTGCCATCTTCCATCGTTGGGAATTTGAAAAATCCGATCTTGTCTTTGAATTCCTGTGGGATGTCCGGGTTAGTCGTGAAGTTTGGCAGTTCCCACGTACCCATCAGATACATGGCAGCCTTTTCGTTCATGAATTCGGATTTGCCCTCATCGTTGGACAACCCGTTGAAACCTTTGTTGAAGGCATTCATGTCCACCAGCTTTTGTACCTCGGCAGCAGCTTGAGTCAGAGCAGGATCGTCAAACTTGCCGGAGCCATTGATTGCCTTTTCCAGTGCATCTCCACCTAACCGATTTGCCAGATACATATACCAGAGTGAGCCAGTCCAGCGGTCTTTATTGCCCAGTGCGATCGGAACCTCACCGTTCTCGGTCAGTGTCTTCAGCACGCTCAGGAATTCATCGTACGTTGCTGGCGGCTGCAAGTTATATTTCGCAAAAATGGCTTTGTTATAATAAATGGGGGAGATATTTAACTCGATTGGTAGCGCATATGTTTTGTCGTCTATGGCATAAGCTTCTGTTGTTCCGGCTATGAATTTCTCGCCCAACGAGTCGCTCAGCAGATCATCGACCGGTGCGAACAGGTTCCCCTTCACATAAGGCTCCAGAAAACCAGCAGCCCAAGTTACACCAACATCGGGAAGTTCATTGGATGCAGACAGGATTTTCAATTTGTTCTTGTATTGTTCATTCTCCAGCACTTCCTGCTTAATGGTTACATTCGGATGATCCGTTTGATACTGCTTGATGATATCGTTGACCAATTTGTTTTGCTGTGCGGAGCTGCCTGCCGGCCAGAGGTGCATGAATTTGAGGGTTACTTTCCCATCTGTGCCGTTGCTGCCTGTTTCACCCTCTTCATCCGAACTTGAACTGTTACATCCGGATAAAATTACGGCGAGAACCAGCGTCCATGACAGAAGAATGGCCATCGTCTTTTTGCTCATTATTCCAGACCCCCTTGGTTTTTTCGGTTAATGTAACCGCTTTAACCAAATTGTAGCACGGGCCTATTGCCGCTATAAGACCAGAACAATTTGGAAAAACTCCACTTTTTTGAGGTTATTTGTTATCTCGTTCAGATAGGGAATGCCGATATTTGCTTGGACTAAGCCCCTCAAGACTTTTAAATACCGTGATAAAATACTTATCCGTCTGATAACCCACCTGTTCCGCAATCTCCGAGATTGGCATCGTTGTCTGCACAAGCAACTCCTTCGCGCGCTGAATGCGTTTCCGGGTGAGGTATTCACTAAAATTGATGCCGATCTGTTCCTTAAACAAAACACTGAAGTAACTCGAGTTGAGATGCAGCAGATCAGCGATTTCACGCATGGTCACATGTTCACCCAGGTGAGTATCCACATAGGTCAAAGCTTCACTGATCTGGCTATTTAGTCTCTGTTCCCCTCGCTCCTTAACATCCAGCAGCTTGGGGTCAACCATTTCTTGCATCGTTTGAATACGTCGCTGTTGTTCGCTGAACTTTAGGGCTTTTTCGACGGTCTGTAGCAATTGTTCCTTATCAATCGGTTTCAACATATACTCCACAACACCCAACTTAATGGCCTGCTGGGCGTATTGAAAATCGGCATGTCCCGACATAATCAGGACAACAGGTTTGTTTGCAAAATGCTGAATGGCTTCAATGAGGGACAAGCCAGAGAATTCCGGCATGCGAACATCCGTTATTAACAGATCTGCCGGCTTTTTCTTGAGCCATTCGACAGCCTCGACGCCACTTTCTGCAGTCTGAATGTGATTTCGTCCTGCTGACCATCCTTCCAATGTTTTACGAATACCCTCTCTTGTACGCGGCTCATCATCCACGATAAGAATCGTTTTGTCATGAATCATATGCACCCTCCGTTCCCATGGGAATCTCAAAGCCAATGACGGTCCCTTCCCCAACCTTACTTGTTAAGGAGAGCTTGCACCGTTCGCCAAGTTGGCTGCCAAAGTAGAGCTTCAGCCGTCGATGTACGTTGATTAGACCTACACCTGTCCCCTTCTTGGACACAGCCGGCCCGCCATGTAAAGCATGAATAACAGATTGAAGTCGTGATTCATCCATACCCGGGCCATCATCCCGAACCTCAATGCGAACCAGATTCTTGTCGGTCGAAGCATCCACATGGATGCTTATCTTTCCAGGTCCCAGTTTACTTTCAATGCCATGGAGGATCGCATTTTCCACCAAGGGCTGTATAAGCAGTTTCGGAATGGGGACCTTACGAACCGCATCGCTGAGCTCAATCTCCCATTGCATTCGATCCCCCAACCGCATCTGCATAATGCGAAGATACCGCTCTGCGTGTTCCAGCTCGTCGGCAATCGTAACCCACTCATCCTGCTGAGAGCTGGAGATAATGTAACGAAACAATCGGGACATCGCCACAACCATACGTGCCATCTCCTCGTCTCCCTTTTCCTCCAGGGACCAATAGAACGCCTCCAGTGTGTTAAATAGAAAGTGGGGGTTAATCTGAGACTGCAACGCCTTCAACTCCGCCCGGGACTGCATGACTTCCTTCTCATGAACCACACGGGTCAATTCGTTCTGTCTGTAGACCATCTGGTTATACACGTTGTTGAGTTCATTAATCTCCATCGTTGCGCTGACCATTAGATTAGGTCTCATGGCTCCCGGTTGTGCACTGCGCATGGCCCGCATCAGGCGTATGAGCGGACGTGTAATCATCGTGGAGAGAAAGAAGGACATGATCAGGAACAGAACAACACCAATGATTCCCGAAACGAGAAGCGCCGTCCTCAGGATGGATACCCCTTCCGTTGTCTCCTGCAGCGGAGTCAGCACAGCAAGTGTCCATCCCGTTAATTCAGACTTTTGCCGGACGACGATATAGGATTCCTCCCCGTTCTGCACGACGGATTCGCTGTCCAATATGGCTTTTGGATCGAGATTAATCTCCAGATCAGAAGTCACCACTTCGCCTGCACCATCCAAGAGCATGATCGAGTCCTGCGAACCATCTGCCCCATTCGAATCATTGAGTTGAAAGAAACTGCGTTGCATCCGCACCACAATATAACCTCCATGCTCAAAGGAATGTTCCAGCAGGTTAATGCGCCGAATAGCCAGAAGCACACCCGGATCTTCAGGGTCAGCACCTGCCCATACCAGTCTGCCTTTGCCTTCGTCCGCCAGGCTGATCCAGTTGCGCTCCACTCTGAGATCGAGGGATCGGTCATCCATGGGAAAGATGCGGTTATAACCCGTAGTGTATATCTCCATACTCTGCGCGCCATTGATGAAAGACTGATAGCTGCCCGCAATCTGCAAGAGAGCTTGACGCTGATTAAAGGTGGCCGGGTTGCCTTGTTTCTCATCGCTGAGCAGACGCTGCACGTATGAATCATCCGCCACCTGAGCGGTCAGCGAATTCACTTGTGCAATGAGTGCATCCAATCTGCCACTGGCCTGGACGGCAGTTTGATGAATATGTTTCTCCGCATTGCTTTTTAGCAAAGCAGCTACCCGATCATAGGCCGATATGCCTGCGAACAACAGAACAACAAGCATCACCATAACAAAACCAATAAAGATTTGATTCCGAAGAGAGTTAAAATGTCCTTTTTTCCCGTGCAACTGCCCCATTCTCCTCTCTTTTTTGGCATGTAAAAGAACCCACCACCTTACGCCCGTGCTCTTGAAGACTGGGTACAAACGATGCCGGATTTATCTACGTATTCAGTTTTTCTTATTAAAGCGCTTGCAAAAATGAATCTTAATCCCCTCTTCTTATCGTCTTTGTTTATCGATTAAACTAACGACTAAAAAATAGCATAGTTTTACAGGTTAATCAATCCTTTTGACAGTTCTCAAACGTCAAATGACAAGGATCAAAAAAAAGAGAGTGGACTCTTAGAGTCCACTCTCTTGGTTCATATTCCTTCACACATAATCTTTTCTTTAGCACATCTTCGGTTATTTTACAGACCCTTGTGTAACCCCGTTGATGATCCACTTCTGTGCAAACAGGTAGATGATAATCATCGGCAGCAACGCGAGCAGGTAGGATGCAAACGCAAGGTTAAACTCGGTATTGAACTGCCCTTGGAATACATACTGTACAAGCGGCAATGTGTACTGTCCCGGATCACTGATAATAATGAGTGGCAGCAAGAAGTCGTTGTACGTGGACAGACAGGTCAGAATACCAACCGTGGCACTGATTGGCGCCATGAGCGGGAAAATGATTTTCCAGAATGTGCCCCAGGTTGTTGCCCCATCCACAAACGCCGCTTCCTCCAGCGCTACCGGAATGGACCGGATGTATCCAACGTACACAAATACGTTAAATGCCAGGCCATATACCGTGTGCAGCAGGATCAGACCTACCAGATTTGTCATCTCCAGCGATGCGGTCAGTTTAACAATCGGCAGCATGATGATCGGGAACGGAATGAACATCGCGCTGACGAAGTAATAATAGAGTCCTTTGAAAAACTTGCGCTTCTCCATATTTCTCGCAATCGCATAGGCCACCATGGAGTTACTGAGTAACGTCAAAAGCACGGTGGAGGCGGTAACGATCGCACTGTTACGGAACGATTGGAAGAAGTTTGTCATATCGATGGCTCTTGCGAAATTCTCCCAGTGTAAAGTTGTCGGAAGGGCAAAGACCGATTGGGCCATCTGCTCCGGATTTTTCAAAGCAATCGTAACGGTCATATACAAGGGGAACAGGATAAACAGGGTACCCAGTACAACGAGCAGCATAACGAGCCAATTGATTCGTGTACGGCTTCTCATTACAGATCCATCTCCCTTCTTTGCAGGAACCGGATTTGCAGAATTGAAATCACCGCAATAACGATGAAGTAAATAACCGAGTTCGCAGATTGATATGCATATTCGCCGCCTTCAAATCCTCCGGTGTAGATCAGATGGGAGATGGACTGCGTCGCCCGTCCGGGACCACCGTTGGTCAAGGCTACGATTTGGTCGAAGACCATAAGTGAATTTTTCATTGCCAGCACCATATTAATGGTGAAGAACGGGGCAATAAGCGGGAAGGTAATACTCCAGAATTCACGCCATTTGCCTGCACCGTCGAGGTTGGATGCCTCGTACAGTGTCGTTGGTATCGTTTGCAGACCAGCCAAATACAGAATCGTATTCAGGGCCACGGATTGCCATACGGCAACAATGACGATACCGATCCAAGCCAGACTCTCGCTGCCGAGTATGTTCGTGGATAGCGCGTTGATGCCCAGATTTTGTCCCCAGATCGGGAATACGTTGGAGAACAGGTAGTTAAATATGTAACCTACAATCAGTACACTCAGAATATTGGGCAGGAAGTAGATGCCGCGGAAAAAGTTACGGAACTTAATCTTGGCATTCAGCCCGAGTGCAATGAGCAGGCTCAGAATATTGGTCAGGATCGTCACCACGATCGCGAATTTGAACGTAAACCAGTAGGCGTTACCTACATTGTCGTCCTGGAACAAGTTGAAATAGTTTTTGAAGCCAACAAAATCATACTCTTTCCCGAATCCATTATAATTCGTAAATGAATAATAGATGCCCTGGAGGGCCGGCAGTGTCATAAATACAAAGAACAATATAACCGCCGGAACCGTCATCCAGTAATAAGGTGCGATACGCTTGTTCATACTCCATCCTCCTTCAGACAAGGCTTAGCGCCGATTGGCAACCTTGTCCCATTCTTTGTCGAGTGTATCTAGATAGTTGTCGATGTTTTGGTTCTGCAAAAAGGACTGTACGATGGAATTCAGCTGCACCGCAGCCGGAATATAGTGATCGGGAAAGTCAATAACCTTGCCCTGCTCGATATAAGGCATCAATTCCTGTACCGCAGGATCATCCTGCTTCACATCTTCGACCGCAGAGAACAGCGTCTGTTCGTCAATGTATCTTCCGATATTTTCAGGCTTCAGCAGAAAAGCAATAAACGTCTCTGCCTGCTCGCGATTAGGTGTGTCCGCTGCAATCGTAAATAGGGAGTCGATCCCGTTCACCAGCTTGATCTTGCTTGCATCATTGCCCGTTGGGAACGGGAAGAAACCGATCTCAATATTCGGGTTTGCTTTGCGAATCTCGGAGATGGCCCAGGTTCCCTGGATGTACATGAAGGCTTCACCGTTAGCGAAAGCACGGTTACCGTCTGAATAGGCTTTACCAAAGTTATCGCCGTGACCGTACTTCATGAGCTCCAGCTGCTTCTCAGCTACCTCGCGGTACTTCTCCTTGAACGTAACTTTGTTATCGCGCCGTTCCTGATAGAAATCAATGCCGACCAGGTTGGAGGCAAGTGCATTGAACGGCAGGCTTGTCTGCCAGTCATCCTTGTATGTGAAATAAAATGGAATTTCGCCCGCATCCTTAATCTTTTGGGCAGTCGCGATTAGTTCATCCCACGTCTTGGGCACGTCCAAGCCCATTTCCTTAAACAGCGTCTTGTTGTACATGATGCCGTTTGCATTCGTCGCGTAAGGAATACCCGTCACTTCGTCCATACCTGTGAGATCCTTAAGCATTTGTATGTAGTTTGGATCAATCGTCTGGAGCAGTGAACTGTCCGTCAGATTGGTGAAAATATCACTCTGGGCCAGAATGGAATAGGTGTCGGTTGCCCCCATGGCCATAATGTCCGGGATATCATTTTTGACAACACGTGTCTTCAATACGGTCTCCGCATCTGGCGGATTCACCTGTGTCACCTGAATATCGTCATGCTCCGCATTAAACGTTTTGATCAATTCGTCAAAGGTTGTTTTGGCTTCAGGCTTGTTCTGGAAAAATTCAATCTGCACTTTGCCATTCGCGCTATCTCCACTGGTACAGGAAGATAAAAGTACAGCCATCATTCCGCATAGCAACATTGTCCCGAGAGCCTTGGTAAGCGTTGTTCTCATGTTGTACCTCCCTCAGCTTTAAAAATTGAACTAATGTGATTTACACGGTGTCACTCCGATTGCAGTACCATCTTCCGATCGTTGTTATCCCCAGATTTTTTTGATTTCCTTCCTCAAAGGGAAAATCCGGTGATAAACACGCACGCTTCGCTTCTTCAGATTGGTTCTGCACTCTCCGTGTTCGTGTATATCTTAGTTTCACTTTATATACGTAAAGATTTACCCATTCAGGTGGTGAAATAACCATTTGGTTAATCCTTCCACAAACTCATACTATGAGCGTTGGCTATACAAGCCTTTATTATTCCTAAAACGATTTCGGTAAAAATGAATCAAGGCATTTCTTCCCACGATTCGAATTGGGCATAACAAAAAGGACATTGGAAGATATCCAATGTCCCTCATTTATTAAGCTTATATTCACCCACTGTAACGCTTTTATCCATGTTACGAACGTTCTGCTTTCGGCAAAGCATTGCGTAAACGTTTGGCCCGATAACTCTGATATGCACGAATCAACATGCCAATGATAATCATGACAACACCGATGTTAATTGCGACATCAGCGAGATTCAAAATCCCGCGTCCTGACGGAAATACGAGGAAATCCGTTACCCGGGCATAGATAAATCGATCGATCGCATTTCCTAAAGCCCCTCCGACCATAAAACCCGCGCCAGCTTGCATCCAGAAACCGCGAATCTCACCTTTACTCCGGTAATACAGCATGCCTGCTATGAACAGAACAGCAATCGCACCGAACAAACGCGCATTCCCCTGAAACATGCTGCCCGCCATTCCACTGTTCTCGTAATGCTGTAACTGCATGCCCGAGTTACCCAGTCTCATGACGTCGCCAACCTCCATATACATCCTCACTGCAATCTTGGTCCCCTGATCCACTAAAGTCACCAGCAGTGCTACAAAATAAAACAGCATCGTGCTTCTCCTCCTGCCTACTGAGCGCTAACTTATTTTAACTTTAAGAGTTTTGTATATTAGGTTACCTTCACTTTAACACAGCTGATGTACGGTCTCCAAATGAGCCATCCCCAGCCATACATATAGCGTCCAGTAACATGGTCCAGTCGCACTTGGAAGGTACTGTCCCCATTCATGTCGAATTTAGACATCAATCATATATGTAAAGGGGATGCCTGTAATTTGAACCTCACCATGATCGAAAAATTAAAGGAAATGAAACAGGAAGAATTAGAATTGGTATTTGCCACATTTGGTTCTGAAACGGCGCTTAACCTTGGCCTGCATCTGGTTGAAGAAGCGAAGCGTCGTTCACAGGCCGTGACCATCGACATTACCCTGAAGGGACATCGTCTCTTTTTGCATGCGATGGAAGGAACTCATCCCGACAACGAGGACTGGATTCGACGTAAAAACAACGTGGTGAATCATTTTTCCTCCAGTTCTTGGCATACCGCCCTGCGTTTGAGAAACGAGAACCAGACCCTTGAGCATAACTTCAATCTGCCTTCATCGGACTATGTACTGGCTGGTGGCGCTTTCCCGCTGATTCTCGAAAATGAGGGACAGGTCGGCACCATTACGGTATCGGGTCTGCCTGATGAGGAAGACCATGATCTGGTCACGACAGGAATTCGCTCGTTTTTGTTGCAGCAAGGGTAGATTAAACGTGTAAAAAAGCCCACCTGATCTATATAGTAGATAGGTGGGCTTTACTATCCAAAGCAACATGCTCAGGACGGATTTTTGCTTTTCATAATATGGTACACATTGCTAAAGCTGCCGGAGAGAATACCGGTAATCGGAAATATGGCCCAATTGATATCCCACCGTTGATATACAAAGCCTGTGAACAAGAAGATGGCTGTCGCCAGCGGCCATACAATCGCTTCCACGGCTCTCACAACCTTGACCTCCTGCTTCTTCTCTACCGTCAACTGGTGCTTCTCCAGCAAGTTTGTGTAAGCCCCCTGAATATTACCGTAATATACAAACAGGAATACTCCTACCCCAGCCATAACCATAAAGGCAGATACACCATAAGAGGCGTAGTTATCATTGATAGAAGAGGCTGCGAAAATAAACACAGGAGACAGAATGCACAGGCAGACACCCGTAATGATGGCTATACGGTAAGTTAGAGCAAAGCTCTCCCGACTATGCTGAATACTCATTTTAAGTGTATAAGGAAGTTGGAAGCCCTTCTCCATATAATTGAAGCGTTCCAGCTTCATACCGCTGTATATGAACATGCCTACCGCAATGGCAATCAATACGAACATGCCGATCAGGCCTAGTACAGCGCCCGTTTCCACCGAACGGTTTGCAGCTGAAATGGCATAGTTCTCAAATAAGGCATCCATGAAAATTAGAAATGCCACACCTGACGCGCACAATAAAACACCCAGTCCAATCCAAAATCCAGCATTTCTCTTCGCAGTGGTATATGCGTAAATCTCTTCTTCCGTTAACACAGGTACTGTCTCTTCCGGGCTGACTGGCTGAATACCGAGTTCGGCTGTTAACTCCTCGATGTTACCAAATTCCGAGATCACAATGCCGATGGCTTCATTCTCCGACTTGCCTTCTCGCTTCAATTCCAGGTACTTATCTTCCATCCCCGAAAGGAGTTCCTGCTTCAGATGTTCCACCTCGGGTGTCTTCGGCAGACCAACAAACATGTTCTCCAGATACACCATAATTGTCTCCATTTTCTGTCACAACTCCCTGATAAATAGATTAACAACCTCCTGCGTAACCTTCCATTCCTCACACTTTTCTCTGTAATAGTCGAGGCCGGGCGGCGTAATCCGGTAATAGGTACGACGCTTCCCCAAACTATTCTCATCCAGGTAAAACGATTGAATATAACCGTTCTTCTCCAATCTGGTGAAGGCCGAGTATAAAGTCGTTTCCTTCATGACGTACTTTTCCTCTGTCAGCTGTCGGATGTTCTTGGAAATCTCGTAGCCGTACGACTCCCCTTCGAGCAGCATGTAGAGGATCAGCGTATCATTGTAGCCACGTATAACGTCACTGCTGATCACAAAAGATACTCCTCCTCGTTACTTCATCTGTCGTAGTAGTTGAAGTATAGCACAACTTACTACGACAGGTGAAGTAGTTATTCCAAAAATGGGCAATAAAAAATCCGTACCTGGGAAAGGCACGGACTTTTTTGTTTTTCCTGCAGTTTAATTACTGCGTTTATTGGATCGCTGAGAGAACATCGAGCAACATGGATTTGAACTTCGGCCGATCAATGGCTTCACAGACACGTACATTCGGCTCTTTGCCAAAACGTCCGTTAATATCAACCACACTGTATCCGCGTGTCAGCTCTCCTGCCGCTTCTACATCCACATAATATTGACCCGACTTGGTCATGATGGATTCATCCGCGGCTACAGCCATCAGCAACGTATCGGGATGAGTGGTGCCATTGAGTTTATGTACCGACTTGTTGAACTGCATAACCACTTTGTTAATGGATGTAAAGAAATCGGCACCCGATGTACCGAGAGCGGCAATCTCTGCATGGTCGTCATCATCCATCACTGAATATTGCGTGCACATCTCCCAGCCAACCATTGTGATCGGAATGCCCGCATGCAGTACAATTTTCGCTGCTTCCGGGTCTACGTAGAAGTTATACTCCGCCGCCGGGGTGATATTGCCCAGTGCATTATTCGTTCCGCCCATGATGTACAGGTGGGCAATCTCCGGAATAATCGTGGGGTCTTTCTGAATCGCCATTGCAATATTGGTCAGCGGTGCAATTGCCAGCAGTTCAATTTCACCTGGATGTGCGTGTACCTTCTCAATGATAAAATCAACCGCATGCCCGCTCTCGGGACGCTGATCCGCCTTCGGGAAATGCGCGCCGCCCATGCCGTCATCGCCATGCACGTCTTCCACTGTACGGTGCTGAGCTTTACCGTAGGCCATTAGCGGTCGCTCGCATCCTTTATACACAGGCACCTTGCCGCCATGTCCAGCAACCTGTACCGTGTACAAGGCATTTTCAACCTCTTGGTCGAATTGTACGTTACCGCCCGTAATGGTGATGCCTTCCACCTGAAAGTGATGCAATGCCGTCAGGATCGCAATCGTATCGTCTCCTGCTGTATCTGTATCGATGATGACTCTTCTCATGATGCCGCGCCCCTTCTTCCGTTTATATAGTAAATTCTATAAAACACTATGTCTTATTTTACATTAAAAATGTACCGATGACGATGGAAACGCCGATGATAATTGAACGCAGCAGCTGCGCTACCGCCATATTTCCTCGTGCGATTTCATCGCAAACTCGCATTTTGGGCGTGAGGAAGTCAAATATAATATAGACTAGGCACAGCACAATAATTCCAAACGCCGACCACAGCAGCATATCCAACCACGAATGCGTTGAGAAAGATACCATGCCCACAATAATACACAGTCCCAACAATTTGCTGCCCATGTACATGCCCGCCGCTTCGTTTCCTTTCGCGATCTCTTCACTATCGTTATACCGGGTCAATTTGCTAAAAGCGAAATATCCACATACCAATACCACTAGCAAAATGCCTATACCCACCACAACATTCAGCAAGTTCAATCCCAAGTTCTCCATTCCTTCTTCTCCTCCTCATCATTCATCCGTTCACGAACCGCAGCCGCGCAATAATAGGCCATATCTCCGGTTACTTTCTCCCCAACCCGTGGCAGCACTCCAGCCAAACGCCCACCGATAACAAATACCCCTGTAAGCAGATAACCGCTGTACGCTCCATTTTCCGTCTCAATCACGACCTGTTCCATCGGAACCAGCTTCTGATAGATTTTGGGCTGATTTTCGTAATAAGCTGTAATCTCTTCATCCTCGTCTGTTGTCGCAGTTGCACGATTGGATTCCAGCGTCTCGTTAAGAGGATGCTCCATATCCTGCTTTCCAAAGGCATTGTTCGTTCCTCCATCCAGCAAAAGAGTTCCTCTGCCTTCGCGCCCCCAATAGCTTTTGGCTACATATGGCATGGCGTTCAGATCGAAGGGTTCAGCTGAAAAATAGGTTGGCAGCAGATATCGGGAAATGACGTCCATCTCTGTATCATCAAAGAGGGTAAACCCGCAATATTCCGGGGTTTGCTCATTACGCTCGTAGAGCGACCAGATTGCCGCCATGAAGCCTTTGCTCTGCATGAGCACATGCTGAACGGGATTCATCAGGCCTAGCCGTCCTTCCCGTACAAGTTCAAGTAACGCAGCGCCAATGTCCACGCCTGTCGTCTCATCCCGATCATCGATCAGATATTCCAGTGGATAGAGGCGGTAGAGCAGATTAATCTCCCGACCTTTATGGTAAAGCGCCTCTCCCGGAACAATCTCCAGTTCATCAAGTGGAGCATAGAAAACTTCGTATCCCGCTTCCTGACATCGTCTCATCAGGTATTCCGTATTTGTTCGATCTTCGACATGTTCACCAAAAGAAGTGAACGTCACCGGACCCTGCAATCCTTGCTCTGCATAGAATTCCAGCCATATCTTGAAACACGCCTGAATACGTGCATCCATCTCGGCAGATGGCGCTGCTAGCGTAGCATCCTCGGCAAGACCGACCAGGATATTTTCCAGAGCAGCAGCCTCCGGTATGCCCGTTGGAGTGTCCGTATTATTTTCAATACACTTGGGCCCAGCTTCTCCGATAATCCAGTCCTGACGGGTAATGCCTCCAGTCACCATCTCCATGCGTGCCGCCGGGATAAGCCCGGGATGGATACCCAGCTGATGCTCCAAAAAGGAATCCGGCATGTACTGTTGGATAAATCGCATCACTTTGCAATAGATGCTGTCTACCGCCTCGGCTGCGGTACGCAGCTCTTGTACCTCCGAAGGAGAATAGACTGTTAATGCAGGCACACAATATTGCTTCCCGTACATCCGATGGTATGGAATCTGTCGTTCTGTTGCACCCTGAAATACCTCTTCGTGACTAAACGGTAGTTGAACCACTTGCCTCATCCGTTTATCCTCCCGAACTGCGGAAGAAGCTACCGAAGCCGCTTGATTTGGACTTGGATTTGCTATAGGAGCTGTTACTGTCCTTGTTGCTTCGATACGACGACCCACCGTAGTAATAGTGTCCACTGCTGGAATCATATTCACATCCGGTATCATACTCCGGGTCACATTCATCATTGTTGCTGCCACAACCGGATAACACGGCAGGAACCGCCAGCATCAGGGAGAAAGCAACCAGCTTTGCTTTTGATCCGGGTTTCGATGCTTGCCCCCGCTCTTGGTCACTCATTACAGATCCACCTCTTTCATATAAAACAACACTTTCTTGCGATCCGCATCCAGCACGGAATACAGGAACTCATACGTCTTGCCACTGCGAACCATGTAATGGTCCAGCAGTTGCTCGGCAAGCTCCATCGTATAGGTGGATGACGCTGTGAGTTCCAACTCCTGAAACGAACTTCCATTCCACAGCATATACTCTGCACTATACATGGAAGACATTTTGCACATGGCCAGCGCAGCATCCGCAATGGCTGCACCGTACTCGTCCGGCATCTGTTGCTCATACGCCGTTACGTATACCGCATGTTCCCGTCCATCCTGGCATTCATTGGACAGATGCGCCCAGAGTTTGTTTTTCACCAGGGTAGCATCCACCAGTTTGCGCATGAACAGTTCATCTCGTGTGACTGAAGTCTGTTCCAGCACTCCCGTCTCCGCCTGTCGATCATCCGACCAATTCCGATACGTCAATGAATAATAGATACCGATAACCTCCCTTTTTGCGAGCTCTTAGGTGAGCCGTTTCAATTCATACAAACGTATTTAACGCATGTGAAGGTAAAAAGTTCCACTAGTGAATCAATTTCACAATACCTTTAGCTACTTCAATCAAGTTGACGATGCTACATTCGTGCTTTAACGCTCTCTTGGCTAACACAAAACGTATGGTATTTAACCCCGGTCAAAAAGGCCGGAAATGATTCTCCGACCTCGCTTGTTCCATCTTATGCTCATGCCATTCTGACTTATAACTCAGCCCACTGCGCCAATATATCATTATATTCAGCGGACAATTGCTCGCGATCATTCCAGATTTGTTCCAGTTCAACCGGATTGTTCTGTACGGATTCCAACTGTTGGTCCAGTGCCTGAATCTGTGCCTCAAGACGAGCTAACGTCTGTTCCAGCTTCTCCGCAGAATGGTTGTTGCCATTGCTACTTCTATAATTCGATGCAGTTGCTGCCGAAGGAGTCAACGCCTTGCTTGATCCTGTGGAAACTTCATGATCACGACTTCCATCGGTAGCCGTAACAGTGGAACCGTTCAATGTCGAGGTTGCTTCTGGTTTCTTCCCTGATCTGGCAGTTCCGCCGGGAGCAGACGTTAAACCTGACTTCATCTCTGACTTGGCACTCCCACGAGAAGGAACTCCCACTCCTGCTGTAGCCTGAGTTGTCTCCGCCGCACGAGCTTGCATTTCAAGCTTCTTCTCCCGATATGCCTCATAGTCTCCCAGATAAGCGGTCATCTGACCGTCCTCCAGTTCCCAGACACGGGAGGCGAGGCGATTGACGAAATACCGATCATGTGAGATGGCAAGTACGGTTCCTTCAAAATCAACCAGCGACTCTTCCAGCGCTTCTCTGGATGCGATATCCAGATGGTTGGTTGGCTCATCAAGCAGCAGTACATTGGGTTTGCGCTGCACCAGCAGAGCCAGCCGCAGGCGCGTCCATTCCCCGCCGGATAACTGCCCGACTGAGCGGAATACATCCGCTCCATAGAACAGGTATCGAGCCAGAATCCCGCGTGCTTCGCCTTCCTCCACGCCCGCTTCCAGACGGAAGTATTCAAGCACATTCAGCTTCGGATTCGTAGGTTCCTCCTGTTGAGCCAGATACCCTACATCCACGCGTGCTCCCCACTCCAGCTTGCCCGCATTGGGCTGCTCATCACCAAGCAACAGCTTGAACAAGGTCGTCTTGCCGGAGCCATTGCGTCCAATGAGTGCAATTTTATCCCCATATTCCAACAGACCCGAGATTCCAGACAGGATTTCGCGCTCACCATAGCTCTTCTCGACCTGTTCCAATACCGCTACCCGTTTGCCCGTTCGATCCGTAGGACGAACATCGAACTCGGCATTACGGCGCTCCAGCACAGGACGCTTCACCTGTTCCATCCGCTCGATTGCTTTACGCATCGAAGCCGCCCGTCTGAAGAACTTTTCATTCCCACCAATTCGGCCCCATTCCTCCAGTTGGCGGATCGTTTCCTTCATTTTTTTGATCACCTTCTGCTGCTCCTTGAACTCCTCGAATTGCTGCAACAGCCGCTGTTCTTTCACCGCCATATATTCCGTATAGCCCCCCGCTGCCGTTAACGCCTCACCATCCTCCAGCTCCAGCGTTCGATTCACCACCCGATCCAAAAAGTAGCGATCATGCGAGATCAGGACAATGGTGCCGGGATATTCACGTAAAAATCCTTCCAGCCACTCGACCCGCTCCAGATCAAGATGGTTCGTTGGCTCATCCAGCAATAACAGATCAGGTCTTACGATTAGCTGCGAGGCCAGCACCACCCGAGTCTGCTCCCCACCGGACAAGGAACCGAAGTGCCAACCATAGTGTGCCTTGGCGATATCCAAACCGTCCGCCACCTGATCGATCCGGGCATCCATTTCGTATCCACCCTCACGCTCAAACTGGTCTTGCAGTGCCGCATAACGTTTCAACAAGCGCTCCAATTGATTAGGGTCTGCTGCACATGCTGGATCGGACATCTGCTGCTCCATTTCCTTCATTTGCGTGCGACACATCATAAGCTCCTTGAATCCAAGACTCAGCACATCCAGTACGGTATGGTCATCCAGTCCTTCTGGAACCTGAGCTACATATCCCATTCGTGTATCTTTTTTGATCATCAATTGCCCTTCATCCGGCTTGTTCATTCTTGCCATCAGGCGCATAAGTGTGGTCTTGCCGCTTCCGTTGCGGCCGATTAAGGCAACCTTGTCACCTTCCATAATCTCAAATGTAATGCCGTCCAGCACCAGATGTGCTCCGTGGTATTGAGTCAGTTGTTGCGCGCTAATCATCATCATAATAAGGTTCCTCCTATAGTTGGAAGATCCTGACCGCAACACAAAAAGAGCCGCAGGAGGTTAGCTCCGCGGCCCTTCAGAATTCAAGCAATATCGCTTATCGTCCGAATGAGGTCAAGGCAGGCATCTTCTCGCAAATGTTAACTTCCGTATATTCAAAATTGGACAGACTTCTCCCGTTGGTCAGAAAAGTATGAACAATGCCAGCCATAGCAATCGGCAGCTGGCTAATACGGTTGTTAAGCATCTCGTGATTCACCTGTCTTCACCTCCCTTGTCATAATTAATGTAAATATATCACAGACGGATGCGTTCCTGCAACCATCCCATCACCCGATTCAATCTTACTGTATAGAGGTTTCATTCTTCCGCTTAATTCCTGCCCCGTCGCCGAAGCACCACATCCCTGATCGCCACCGTAATGAGTGTTAACATTCCCGCGGTACCCAGCGATACGCCAAGCAGGGCATATCCGATGCCGTTCCACCCGCCAATATCGATGCTGATCATGATTACGACGGCACCGCCGAGCAAGGCCACACATGGCAATATATATTGTACCCACGTCATTCGGCGTCCTTGCAACCGGTAGATAAGCCATTCAATCAGCAGCTGCACCGCCCACATTCCCAATGTCCACAAGATCAGTACTTCCATAAAGTCTCCTCCTAAGTGCTGGAAAGTGAACCTCCATCCAATGGCTCTGCCTTATTTCAACCTCATCATTACTGATCCGTCCAACTTCATACCCCGCACGATTATCCTTTACTTTAACCAATCGGAGAAAAACTGCCTGTACCCTTCCTTCATCTTCGTGCGCGAAAAAGCACCAAAGGCATACTCGCGGTTGTCTTCCGACACACTGCGCGGCGCTGCCGCAGCCATGTTCACCAGTTCAAACCAGTTATCCTCGTTGCCTGCAAAGGCATGCGTGGATCGAATGTGACCGTAGCAAGCGTGCTCCGGCTTCACAACCATTTTGCCCATCGCCATCGCTTCCGTCAGCGGCATCGCAAACGTATCAAAGGCTGAACAGCTCCAATACACCTTGGCAGAGTTCATCAACGTAAATATCTCATCCTGCGTGAGCGCGAACTTCAGCTTCACGTTGGCAGGAATGTCGTACTTCTTCATGGTTTCCTTATAGCGAACACCGCCAAACACCATATATACTTCCTTGTCCGGGTTCTGCCGAGCATATTCCAGCACCAGATCCGGTCGACGATTCGCTTCATCCCTACCAATCCAGAGCACCCGATTATGCACGACCTGGCTCGGGTCATAGTGCCGGTTCGCCAGCTCTTCGCTAAAGCCAATCGGGATGACGTTCACGTCATGTACGCCGAAATTGCGACCAAGTTCTGTTTTCAAAAACTCCGTCTGTACAACCGCTTTATCCACCATCGTATAAAATGGCTTCATCATCTCATATCCCGTTAGCGCGGGATCGGGGAAACTGTGCGGGAACAGTACACTCTTTGGTAAGAACATCTTCAAAAACGTAAACCCGGATACGGTGTAGATGACATGCTCTATATTTTGGCTATGAATCTGGTCCAGCACGATATCGTAGTTTACCAGGTCACCTTTCTCATGCTCATAACCCGGCAACCAGTCGTATCCGCTGACATGACGCTCCGGCGAGATGAACACAATATCCACGCCCAGCTCCAGACCAATCTGCTTCAGTCGATCCGCAAATACGCGTGGCCCCTGTGCTTCCGTGAATTGAATTTTACGCATAACAAGTCCGACTTTACGCAAGCTTCTCACCCCTCATTTCTATTCCTCACCCATGTGCTTCATGCACTGTTCCAGCGTCGCTGCCGTCTCATGCCACTGGTTACGCAACTGTTCCTTCGGCCACACACATTCCTCACTTCTCAGGTCACCATCAATCAAACACAGCATCCAGAGCGAAAATACAATAGCATAGGCGTTGTACCATCCTGCAAAAGAATCCCGTTCAATCTGCACGCCCAGGCTCTCTAGTTTGTCCAAATAAATGTCTATAACCCGCTCTCGCAAAGCAGGCGTAACCGTTCTGGGAAACAACGGATGCGAGAGATCTACCAGATGGTACATGTCCCACAGCGGCGTATTCAGATGGGCATGCTCCCAGTCCAAGACGACCAGCCTGCCGTCAACTTCCGCCAGATTCCCGGGATGCAGATCTCCGTGACACAGAACGGTAGGAAGTTCTTCTACTGCCGTGAAGATAAACCTTGAGATCTTGTCCCAATCGAATGCGGATAGCTGCATACCCAATCTGGATAACAGTTCATCGGTAAATTGCCTATGCATCTGCAACTCATCCAGCATCGTGCGAATGGGCGGTTTCTGACCTACGCGAGGCAGCTCACTCCAATCCGTAACAGGCAATGCATGCCATGCTGCCATATGTACCGCTGCATCAAGCATCGTCGCCTCTCGCGAATCATGCACCAGTTGCCCCAGATCCTCATAGATCATCCAACTCCGTGCCGGTGCAATGGTAAGATCCGACGCTGCAATGAGTTGCGGATAGATCTGTGCTAATCCTGATAATACGCGCTCGTACATCCATCGTTCCCGTCCATGCTGTGCAGAATTCGTCAGTGGTTTGAAAATATAACTTTCACCGGTAGGAACAGTGAATCGCTCCACATATCGTCCGTTCATTCCTTTATACAACTGTTCGCGGCTTGTTATATAGTGATCATTCAGCATTCCTTCGGGCGTCACCCAGCTATATGCATCCATCTCATCTTTCACGCAATCCACCATCCGTTTCGTTCTTCCTGCTGCTCCGATGTTGATTTCTATTCATCATACGTTGCCTCTCTCAAGCCTGCAAGCTTTGTCCGTAAGCGCTTATTCCATGTCTCCATTCAGAGTTTCAAAATTGCTTATTGCATTTTGGTTAGTAATCACTTACTATACAATCATGAAGAACAAATCTCATGTGGATAGCAAAAAGAAAGATATCCTACAAGCGGCGATGCGCTTGTTCGCAACCAAAGGCGTTGACGGCATATCCGTCAAAGAGATCGGTGACGCCGCCGGAGTAACCGATGCGGCGATCTACAAACATTTTAAAAACAAAGATGCCGTTGCCCTGGAAGCCTTCACCCAATACTGCGCGGACTATACTTCACTGATTGACGGGTATGTTCGCCAGGAAGGTCCCGTGTTGGAACGCTTCAAGCAACTGATTACCGAGGTTCTTCACCTGCACGATGAAGATCCCTATGGACTGCTGTTGATTTCACAGAATCATGAAATATTTATTGAAGCCGGAAGCAGTGATGATTACCGTCAACCATTGGATGCGTTAATGGATCTGATCGATCAGGGAATGATGCGGGGCGAACTGCCTCAGCAGGATTCACGGCTCACAGCCGTTCTGGTGATCGGTGCGATTACACGTATGGCGGTCTCGAGTATGCAAGGTGAATTGCCAGAGTTGTTGGTACCCTACACCGGCGAAACCGTTCACCGACTCTCATTGATGTTGGGGCAGGTATCTCAGGAGTAGAACTGGAGAGGCGCAACCATTCTGACCTCGCAGAACACCAAAAAAGGTTCAGAACTGCACGTTAATATAAGTACGTGTTCAAAAAGTGGACTTTTTGAACACATCTAAAAGAGAATCGTCAACAAACCATCAGGATATACCGATGGATTACCGGGTCATACGTGACCTTTTCTTTTTGCACATGAGGTTAGTGTTCATTAACTAAAATAGTCAGGACGTGTCGTCATCATGAAGAAAATATTAATCATCCAAGGCAATCCCGTTTCCCCAAGTTACAATGGCGCAATTGCCGAAGCTTACCATAAAGGTGCGGTGCAGGCTGGTGCCGACGTCCGCATGATCACTCTGAACGAGCTGGCATTCAACATGAATTTAGAGGGAGGCTATCGTAATAAACTGCCGCTTGAACCGGACTTGCTAGAAGCACAAGAGGCGATTAAATGGGCAGAGCATCTCGTATGGGTATTCCCGATTTGGTGGGGAGGACCGCCTGCCCTGCTGAAAGGATTCGTTGACCGAATCTTCATGCCAGGTTACGCATTCAAGTACCAAAAAGGAAAACCTTTCCCGGATCAGCTGCTCAAAGGCCGCACCGCTCGCATGATCACCACGATGGATGGTCCTAGCTGGTACTTCAAATGGTTCCAAGGTGAGCCCGCACACAAAATGATGAAAATCTCCACCTTTGCGCTGACAGGCATCAAACCAGTTCGGATAACACCTGTAGATGTGGTGGGAAAACAGTCCGAGGAACAGAGAAAGAAATGGTTGGAGAAGATCGAGTTGCTTGGCCGGAAGATGGGGTAAAAGATTTCTGCAAGAAATCCTCATCGGAAGTATAGGTTTCTCTCCAGATGTTCACCTTATAAGTTAAATCAAAAATCTGGGGATAAGCGTAATTCAAAGGTAGTCCTGTAATTTGAGTGGTGTAAGTGTAATTTTAGTTTAACTTATATCAGAAAGCAGGAAATGTGCCTATTCCCAGGTACAAAAAAAGGGTTGTCCCCTACGTCTTGTTCAAGGCGTAGGGGACAACCCTTTTAGCATTCATTTTAATTATGGTCTAACGAATCTTACACACGTTAATAGCTCCATTTCCGACAAGTCTTCCGTTTAACGAATCGTAGAAGCGTTATTCTCCCAATCTGTATGTGCTTTCGCAGGTTTGCACCCAAGCAACCATTACCCAAACGAAATACGATCCGACGGATGCTCAGGTAAAATGGACGATACCAACTGCTGCACAACCGGATGATCCGACTGCATGACCGAATCCCCGGCATCACCGCTGTAGACCAGCTTTCCCTGATCCATTACGGTAATACGGTCACAGATGGTCATGGCGGTCCGAATATCATGCGTGATAAAGAGGTACGACAACCCGTAGGACGCTCTTAACTCCGTCAATAAGGATAAGATTTGTGTCTGGTGCACCATATCCAGGCTGCTGATTGATTCGTCCAGTACGATTAACTTCGGCTTGAGCGCGATGGCTCGTGCGATGTTGACCCGCTGTAATTGCCCACCGCTGAACTGGTGCGGAAGCTTGCTCCCATCCTCTGGTGTAAGTCCGACCTGCTCAAGCAGTTGTCCAACCACACGCAGTTGTTCTTTTGCCGACAAACGCTCGTAATTATCCAGCGGCTCACCGATAATCTGCGCGGCAGTCATAAGCGGATTCACAGCCGAATAACAGTCCTGGAACACGACTTGCAGATCACGTCGTAATTCCTTAAGCACGGGTTTGCTAGATCGATAGATATCCTGTCCTTGAAATAAAACCTGACCCTTTCTGGGCTTCTCCAAACCAAGAATGATTTTGCCCAAGGTACTTTTACCTGCCCCGCTCGTACCCAGCAGTCCCAGACATACACCTTTCTCAATCGTAAGTGAGATGTCTGCCAGCACAGGAGGACGTGCTCCCGAACGATCCAGCCAATTGCGTTTGCCATAGCTATGGCTTACTTCACGTACCTGAAGCATCAGGTCATCCTCCTCTCTTGTACTTGGCAGAAGCAATCTCCGAAGAAGACAAAATTGCAAATCACCTTGTCCATTCCATCCCTACACTACCCACTCAAAATACAGTTCATTCCCGTTCTACACATAAACTCACTGAACGATTCAACTCACCTGTAATCGCTATCGTCCCAAAGACATACTAGGTCTAGCATTTAACAACATCCGGGTATACTCATGCTGCGGCTGATCGAACAGTTGATACACATCTGCCTGCTCTACAATTCGACCCTTCTGCATAACCGCGACTTCATCTGCCATTTGCGAGATCACACCCAGATCGTGGGAGATGAGCAAGATGGATGTGCCGTATTCGGTACGTAGCCGATCCAATTCCTGAAGCACCTTCAACTGATTCACAACATCCAGTGCCGTCGTTGGTTCGTCAGCAATTACCAGGGCGGGTCGCAGACACATCGATATGGCGATCATCACCCGCTGCAACATACCTCCACTCAGTTGGAAGGGATATCGCTTCATCAGTTTAGCTGGTTCAGGTAAGTTCATATCTGCCAAGGCTGCAATCGCCCGCTCTCGGGCCGCTGCTTTGGACATTCCTGTGTGCGTACGTAAAGTTTCAATGAATTGAGATCCAATCGTGTATACGGGTGTAAAAGCATTCATCGGATTCTGCATAATAAATCCGATGTCCTTGCCACGGATGCGTCGCATCTCCTCACCAGACAACGAGCCAAGCTCCCGTCCATTCAGACGGATGCTGCCCGATACCTCCATCCTGCGCGGATCAAGCAGATGGAGCAATGCGTTACAAGTAACGGTCTTACCGCTGCCACTCTCGCCGACCAGACCGAAGACACGACCTTTTTTCAATTCGAAATCAATGGGCGCAAGTAACGGGACGGAACCCTCCGCTGTTCTAAGATTCACTTGCAGACCTCGAACTTCGAGTACCTTCGCTGCATCATCCACCGTTACGTTCACCTCCGTGTGAGTTTGGTTCCGAATCAACTACCGTTTTGTAATGCCATAACGCTCGGATAACGCTTCGCCCAAGATGTTGAACGTAATGACCACCAGTAGAATCAATGCACCCGGGTAGATCATTAACTCCGGATGACTGCGAATATAACCCGTTCCTTCATGAATCATGGCGCCCCACTCTGCATTGGGTGGTTGAATGCCAAGCCCCAAGAAGGACAGTGCGGATATATCCATAATCGCCCAGCCCATCTCTAACGTGCCCATGACAACAATGGGACGCTGCACGTTGGGGATGATATGTTTACGAATAATCGTCCATGAAGAGGAACCACTAACTCGCGCCGCCGCGATAAAATTCCGTTCCTTCAGACTCACGACCATGTTCCGGCAGATGCGTGCATAATACACCCACTGTACCATCATGAGGGCTAGAAGCACCTGCATCAGACCTGGACCAAAAATCCCCACAATACCGAGCACCAGCACCAGATTCGGAAACGCCATAATGCCTTCACACAAGCGCATTAGCAAACTGTCCACCCAGCCACCAAGGTATCCGGAGATCGAACCCACAATGACACCAATGAGCAGAGAAGACAGAAAAATCAGAGTAGCAAATCCAAGCGACACCCGCGCACCATACATCAGCCTGGTGAGATTGTCGCGTCCGAGATGATCCGTTCCCAGCCAATGCTCAAGCGATGGACTCGCCAGCTTCTGCAACAAATTCACCTTCACCGGGTCATGAGGAGCAATCCATGGAGCTAATAACGCGACTATGAAGAAGAGCAATATGATCACAGAGCAGATCTGGATGGCTCTCTGTCCTTTAAATATCGCACGCCATTTGTTTATCAATGTTCTGCCCGTCCTTTCGCTGAAATCCGTGGGTCCATAACGAGCTGCACCAGATCAACGAGCAGATTGCATACGATGAACAGGCATGCCGCCAGGAAGACATAACATTGAATCACGGGAATATCCCGGTTAAATATCGCATCGACAAAATAACGCCCGAACCCCGGCCAGGAAAACACCTGCTCTACAATAATGGTGCCTGTGAGCAGCTTGCCCATACTCATCCCCATTCCTGTAATAAGGGGCGATATGGCGATTTTCAGGACATGTTTGAGCATAATCACTCTTTCGCGAATCCCGCGTGTTCTTGCATACTTTACATATGTCTCCTGCAATTGCTCCAGTACACTGGAACGTAACAATCGGGTGTAGACCGCAATCAGGATCATGGATAGTGTTACCGTAGGCAGAACCAGATTCTCCCACGATCCACGCCCCTCCACAGGCAGCCAGTCCAGCTTCACCGAGAAAAAGAAGATCAGCAGGTAACCGAGCCAGAATTGCGGAATAGATGCTCCAATATAGGAAATTGCCCGGCTGACCATGTCAATCCAGCTATTCTTGTACACTGCGGCCAGTATTCCCAAAGGAATACTTACCAGAGCCGATAACAACATACTCCAGAAGGCTAGTTCAGCCGTAGCCGGAAGCCTTAATTTCACTTCATCCCATACGGGTTTATTGGTGAGGTACGAGGTGCCGAAGTCGAGCTTGGCAATCTTCTGAATCGTATCCGCATATTGGGTTAACAAGGGCTGATCCAGACCGAATTCATGTCGCTTTTGCGCAAGCAGCTCCGGTGTTGGATAGATATGAGCTGCTGTCAGATAAGCCTCGGCCGGATCAACTGGTGAGATATGAATAAGTGCAAAGGTAACAAGTGTAGCGATAAAAACGATAGGAATGATCGCGATCATTCGTTTACCAATATAGCCGATCACCAAACGTTCCTCCCTTTCATCAAGCTACATGGCCTTACCAAGGACCATCCACTTCCCTAATTAAAGTACTTACTATTTATTGATTGCCCAGTTCAATGCCCACAAACGGATTCTCATCACGGTTCGCCGGGAAAATAAAGTTGGAGATTTTCTTCTGATATACAGCCGTTTTCTTAATATAAGAGATCGGTACGATCGCCGATTGCTCCTGAAGTGTTTTCAAGATGGAGCCATATAACTCCTGGCGTTTCGTCTCGTCTGTAGATGACAGGGCTGCATGCACCTGATCGTCCAGTTCCTTTTTCATCGGCAACGCACTCAAGGTCTCGGAAATCCCGAATCCAGGGCTTGCCACAACGTTAATGAAGGAATGAGGATCATACGGAGCGCCATAGTTATACCAGAAATACAGGTCAAAATCATTGGCTTTCAAACGTTTGATCTGTACCGTCAGTTCCAGTCCCGTGAGGTTTACTTTAACCCCCAGCTCGCTCCACTCAGCCTGAATGGTCTCAGCCATCGCTTTCTGAATCGGGTCCGTTTTGTCAAAAATCATCTCGAAATCAAGCTGCTGACCGTCTTTTTCACGAACCGTCCCACCAGCCGGCAGCTTCCAGCCCGCTTCATCCAGTAATGCTTTGGATTTTTCCACGTCATACGTGATTGGTTCCAAGTCTACATTGGTGTACGGATAGTTTTTGGACAATACGGTATCGGCTGGTTCTTCCAATCCGGAAGTGACACCCTCAACCATCGCCTGTTTGTTAAACCCTTGCTGGAGCGCCATCCGCACTCTGACATCGGACAACTTTGGATTGGAAGAGTTCAGCAGCAGACTGCGTGTGCCCACCGGATCAGACAATTGCGTCACATATTCATCGTTGTCACGAAGCTGTTGGAATGCATCCAGACTGATCACACCTTCCCCGTAGATCAGATCGAGATCACCTTTTTCAAAAGCAAGTACACGGGTTTCACCGTCAGGAATGATTTTGACCGTAATCTGATCTACCTTCGGCGCTGTTCCCCAATAATTCGGGTTGCGTTTGAAAACAGCATATTCGTCCTGCTTGTAATCAGCCAGCATCCACGGACCAGTACCCACCGGCTCTTTGATGCCTTGGGATGTATCTCCGTCATCCGGGAATCCAGCTTCACCCAGGAAGCGGAAAGGACGAACTACCGACAAGTCCTGAAGAACCGGATAATACGGCTCTGTGAGTGTCAACCGGAAAGTCTGATCGTCCACAACCTCCGTCTTGTCGAGCACGCCTACAATGCCCAGCCAGCTATGTGTATCTTTATTTTTCATAACAGCATCAAAATTCTTTTTCACAATCTCAGCATTAAATGGCGTACCATCTGAGAATTTCACACCTTGGCGAAGCTTGAATGTATATACTTTGCCATCATCGGAGATGGTCCATGATTCTGCCAGAGCAGGTTCCAGTTTTCCGTCCTTCTGGTAACTGATCAGTGGCTCATAGAGCATGGATTGGGCAAATAATTGCGAAGGATTGTACGTATGCGGATTCATTGTACCGATATCACGTGGCCATGACATCGTAATCGACTTCGTAGATGTTTGATCCGAAGCAGCAGATGAGGATTTATCTGCACTTCCTGTATTGCTGCAGCCCACGATAACCAATAGCAACAAGAGCATAGTTGCCAGTGTGAGCGCCGAAGATTTGCGATGTTGTACAGACATGGATGTTGAACCCCTTTTCTCTATTTCATGATAATGATTCTCATATTCATCCATTAAGAATAGGCAGGAGTCCTCCTTTTGTCAATAAAATTCGACATGGTATGTGTTGTTACTAATATAGCCAAAGAACCTTTCCTGTGGGAGGAAAGGCTTCTTGACCTGAATGAGAGTTACAACTGGAAAAATGAGCTCCACCATAATCTGCTATTCCTTGCTCACAGCATGGAAATCACGAAAGTACATATAGAGATATATCACTAAGATCATCTCACATACACCTTCTTGTTTCTCGTTTAAACTTCTACAGTGATGTCTTCATAGAACCGACGAATAATTTTCTCCGCAGGCTTACCATATACCCCGTATCCGTCGTTAATCAGTGCATCCCTCTCCGCGTGCAGATGTGCGCTCCAATCCCATAGACCGAACCCGCGCACCCAGTCACGCTGACTGATATGCCGGAACATGGCCTCATAGAAACGCTCCTGTTCCTCCGCACTCACTTCGCCTTCCAGTCCCCAATCGTTCGGTACCTGGGCTGATCCACTGCGGCTGGGACAGCCTGCTTCCGCGAAGAAAAAGGGTTTGCCATATGGAGCAATCACCTGTTCAATACGATCCAGCTGTGCCTCCCAATCTCCAATGGGATAATAGCCACTGGAAGAGATCACGTCCACAGCATCCCACCATTTCACATGACCTTCCTGATATTTGTCCGTGTTGTATGACACCAGTCCCGTGTACACATCACGCACACCAGCGATAACCTCTCGCCACTCTTGATCCCGACGCTCGGATTGCACCATCTCACAGCCTACAATGAACATCTCACACTTTTCCTGCTCTGCAATCGCTGCATAATGCTTCTGAAATGCCGTGTAGCTGCGGAACCAATCCTTCCACTTCGGCTCACAAGGCACATCGATATCAAAAAAGTTAATATGTGCACGCCATGTGCCATCGGTGCAGTTGACGGTTGGTTTCAGAATGACACGCAGCCCGAGTGTACGGGCATAACCAATCATGTCGACCAGTTCATCATCCTCGACCAGATGTTCACCCCGATACTTGACCTCTACCGCCTGCGGATGATCCTGATGTGCCGCCAGTGCAAAAATAACATGCGAACTGCCTGTACGTTCAGCCATCAGGCGCAAGGACTCCTTCGCTTCCGGCTTGCGGAAGTCTCCCCTGCCACTCATCCAGCCAAATGTAAATCCTTTGATGTACTCCATGTGCATTACTCCCCTGTGTTCCTGTTCACTTAATGTAAAAAGAATGGCCGAATGTATACACTTTCACTACGATTGCAGTACCATCTTCCGATCGCCGTTATCCCCAGATTTCTGTAGATCCCTTTTATACAAGGGAGAAATCCGGGAATAAATGCGACCACTTCGCTTCTTCAGATTGGTTCTGCACTCTCCGTTATTGTGTTAATTTTAGCTTTTAAAAAATTGGTTTCACATCGGTTACAGCTTGCCTTCCTCGTGATCTCCTGCAATGACTTCGTCCGTCTCGATCACATAGTTTACGATCTCTTCTACGGTCGTGTAAGCCACGCCCACATACGTATCGGCAGCGCCGTAATAGATGGCGATACGTCCGGTCTCTGCATCATGCAATGTTGCACACGGGAAAATGACGTTATCAACGAAGCCTTGTTCTTCATACCATTTTTCTGGTGTCAGCACGAAGTTGGAGGAACGATATTTTACTTTGGATGGCTCATCCAGATCCAGAATGACCGCACCCATGCTATATACCAATCCGTTACAGGTCCCCGTGACGCCGTGGTAGAACATCAGCCAGCCTTCGGACGTTTCGATCGGAGCAGGACCGCCGCCAATTTTGACCGATTGCCACCAGCCCTGACCGCCTTTGCTCATCACATGACGGTGCTTGCCCCAGTACACGAGATCCGGGCTTTCGCTCAGGAAAATGTCTCCGAATGGGGTATGTCCACTATCACTTGGTCTGGACAACATCACATAGTTATCCTTGATTTTCCGCGGGAACAATACGCCATTACGGTTGAATGGCAACATTGGATTTTCGAGGCGGACAAATGTTTTGAAGTCATCTGTTTTGGCCAGGCCCAGTGCTGCACCGTAGAAGTCTGTACACCAGATGATGTAATACGTGTCTTCGACTTTGACCAAACGTGGGTCGTAAGCATAGTTCGGCATAAACGGATCGCCATTTTCATCGACAAAGGCAATGCGTTCCTCTTCAATCGTCCACTCCAAACCGTCCTCACTCGCCCCCATGTGAAGATGCGGACGGCCATTAACGGTTTCAGCACGGAATACCCCAATGAATTTCCCTTCATACGGTACAACGGCACTGTTAAAAATGCGGGCAACGCCTTTAACTGGATTACGTGGGACGACCGGATTCGCCAAATGTCTCCATACCGGGCCTTCCGTTCCCTCCGGTTTGTTCTCCCACGGCATATTCGGCAAAGCATCCCCAACAATGTGTACGTTTTTCGTTTCAGCAACTGACATTTTTCATTTCTCCCTTCGGTTAGGCTTTATGAAATGAATACTTAAAATTGCACTAGACCACTTCGATGACAGAACAACCTTGCGATCGCCGTTATCCCCAGATTTTTTTGATCCCTTATAAAAGGGGAAAATCCGGTTATAGCATATGCTTACGAAGTGAGCTTTCTTTCGGAAAGCTTTTAGCAAACATTCCGTTTCTCCAGCTTTTTTCTGTCCTCTTCGTTCCTGTGCATTCTCAATATGCATTTCATATAACCTCTCGTTTTTTTTATTTAACTGAGCCTTGCGCGAAGCCATTGTAGATGTATTTCTGTAACAACAGGAAGATGATCATGGTTGGAATGATGGCGATCATGATGCCAGCGCTGATGACTTCCCACTGCGATCCGAAAGGTCCCTTGAATTTGAACAAGGCGGTGGATATGACCTGTAGATCGGTCTTTGGCATGTACAGGAACGGTGTGTAGAAGTCGTTATAGATGTTCACACCCTTCACGATAATGACCGTTACAATGGCCGGTTTCAGCAGTGGCAGAATGATTTTCCAGTAGATCGTGAAGTACGACGCGCCGTCCAGCATGGCGGATTCATCCAATGCACTGGAGATAGAGCCAAGGAACTGCAGGAAAATATAAACCGCGATGATATCTGTACCCAGATACATCACGATGGCCGCCCAGCGTGTGTTGAACAGGTCGAGCGCGTTGATGATCTGGAATGTGGCGACCTGTGTTGTAACACTTGGAATCAGGGTAGCGAGCAGGAATGCCGCGACCATGATTTTCTTGCCTTTGAATTTGAACCGATCCAGCACATACGCGATCATGGAGCCCGTTAAGGTCGCTCCTATAATAGAGATGACCAGGATAATAATTGTATTTTTGAAACCAACCAGCATGTTGCCATCCACAAAAGCCTTTGCATAGTTCGCAAAGTTCAGCCAGTTGGCTGGCGGGGCAAGCGGGCTGCTGGTAGCGTATTCCGCATTCGTTTTGAGAGATGCAAACAGGATGACCACGATAGGTAACAGTGCGATAAACGCCGCAAGCACCAGGGAAGCATATTTAACCACGCTCGCAAGGGTGTATTTGAGTTGTGTCACGTTTATTCCTCCCCTTTCATGGTGACGCGCTGCACGAGTGTAACGAGAATAACGATCATGAGCAGCACCACAGCCATGGCGGATGCCAGTCCCAGCTTGCCATATTTAAACGCCAAATGAACCGTCTGAATTACAAATGTCATACTGCCGTTGGAACCATCGGTCATGATATATGGAATATCGAACGCACTAATTGCGCCGCTAATCGCCAAGATCAGGTTGAGCTGCAGGATGCGTGTAATGCTTGGCAGGATGATGTGGCGGAATCGCTGCCAGCGATTGGCACCATCAATATCGGATGCTTCATACACATCCTTCGGAATGGAGGAGATTGCACCCAGGAAAATGATAAAGTTGAAGCCCATGTATCTCCATACCGATGCACCTGCGAGTGACACGTTGATAATATTGGGGTTACCGAGCCAGAGCTGCGTATATTGTCCCAGCCCTACAGCATGCATGAGCATATCGAGTGTACCATCCGGTTTGAAGAAAAAGAGGAAGATAAAACCGATAGCTACCCCATTCAGCAAATAAGGAAAAAACAGTATGCCTTTGAAGAAGTTTTTGCCTCGAACTTTGAAACTCAGAATGGTGGCAAAGTAAAGCGCCAACCCCATCTGTAAGAACGTAGCCACGAAGTAGTACAAGCTGACAATAAATACTTTGAAGTATTCCGGATCACTGAATATGCGCGTATAGTTCTCAAACCCAACATAATCAAACCTTTTACTATATCCGTTCCAATCGGTGAAACTGTATTTGAACATGTTGATGACCGGTAAGTATGCAAACGTGAACAGCAACGCCAGGGGAATAGTTGAGAAGGCACAGATGATAAATATGCGTTGCGCTGAGTAACCCCAATTCGAAAGTTTTAAGTACTTCATGCTCTCCACACCTCCAAGCGGTTCTCCCGCCTATATATCGAAAGACTCCCGTCCAATGGAATCCTGGTGGAACACTGCCGGGGGAAGAGCATGGGTATTATGCTTTCAAATACCACATACTCCATGTTCCATTCATATATGGATTCCTTTATCCCCGCAGTTCATTCATCACCTGATCCACTTACGTTAATCCCATTATTTCGTGAGTTCTGCTCGCGCTTTTACCCACTTGTCATTTAGGTCCTTCATGATGTCGTCATAGGATTCCTTGCGGTTACCAATACCTGCTTCGATAATGCGTTTCTTGAAGTCAGGCTGCCAGAGACCGATTTCGCCTTCGTTATCAATCTTGTCAACGAGACCTTCCTGACCTTCTTTGGCAGGGGTAAGTGTGGAGAATTTAACGTCTTTATACTGATCCAAAATCGGTGGCAATTCAGCGTTTTTGTCGGCATCCATACCGCCGCCCTGTTCAACTGCATAGTTCGATTTCGCCAGGAACCAGTCAATCCAGGCTTTCGCAGCAGGTTTGTTCTCGCTGTTCACGTTCATGCCGATGTTATAGTCAGCGGAAAGTGGTACCACAACCTCGCTTGCATTCGTAGGGAAAGGAAGGAATCCGATGTTATCCGGTGTATCTGTCATCCCTTGAATCTGTGTGATGGCCCATGAGCCAAGTGCCATTGTGGCAATTTTGCCTTTGGCCAGATCCGCTTTGGAGCTTTCCCAGTCGGTTGTCGTTGGATCTTTCTCGATTAAACCGTTCTTGGCTGCATCATAGAGCACTTTATATAGTTCATAGTGCGGCTGACCAGGCACAAAGTTTTCATCTGTATTCGGTTGATCCACGTTCACGTAGTCCACGCTGCCTGCAACCGTTGGCAGGTCCGATTCCCATTGGGTGAGAGCCCAGCCGGATGCATAGTTGGTGTAGAGCGGAACCGCATCTGTATTGTCTTTGATCAACTGAAGCGCAGCCTGGAATTGCTCAGGTGTTTTTGGAACTTCCATAATGCCTGCGTCTTTGAAGACCTGTTTGTTATAAATGATTCCAGAGAACGTAATTACGGTAGGGATACCGTAGACCTGACCATCCACCATGCGTTCTTCAATGGCGGTGTATTTGTCTTTCAACTCATCGTACGTGCCAAGTGGCTCGAAGAAGTCCGGGATATCCGCGATCGGAACACTGGTCGGAATCATCAGTACATCACCATAATCCTTGGTGCTCATACGGATCTTCACTTGTCCTTCGTAGTCGGCCAGTGCCTGGAAGTTTACTTTCACATCGGGATATTCCTTGTTGAATTCTGCTGCGTAGTCTTTGAACACGGTATCCACAATATCTGTCCGTTGCGTCAGAACGGTTATTTCACCTTTGATATCTGCCGGATCTGTACTGATCTCCTCCCCAGCCTGCGAAGATCCACCTCCGGATGAACATGCAGCAAGTAGCGAAGTGATGAGCAGCATCGTCAGCAACATCATCCAACCTTTGTTTTTTCTCAATTGTTTCGACCCCTCTCTTAATTTAATTAAGTTATCGTTAAGGTTACAAAATGAATTCTATTATGGTAACGCTTACCTGTCAATTAAATTATTTATAACTTAACAAGAAAAATTGTGATGCATTTCGTTGACATCTGTTTTTTAGAGCACTAATATGGATTAATAAAGTTACCGATAACCTAATAAATTAGATTGATGCACTATTGTGAAGGAGCGCTCACTTATGAATACAAAAACAACCGAACTTCAATCTGAGATTAAGGCGCATTGGGAGAAGCAGATTTTACCCTTCTGGTCCAACCTTAAAGATACAACCCACGGTGGATTCTACGGCTGGGTTGGCAATGATCTTCAGGTGAATCCACAGGCACCCAAAGGAGGGATCGCCACGGCACGGCAACTTTGGTCTTTTGCAGCAGCCTATCGGGTTACCGGAAACGAAAGATGGCGCGATCACGCGGAGCACGCCTATCGTTTTCTCGCTGACCATGTGATGGATAGCGAATATGGCGGCATGTACTGGATGGTAGATTACACAGGGGAAGCACTGGACACGAGCAAACATGTGTATACGCAATCATTCGGCGTGTATTCACTCAGTGAGTACTATCGTGCTACCGGGGATGCTTCTGCATTGGAACTTGCGAAAACGCTTTTTGCTCTCATCGAGGACAAAGGTCTGGATGCCGAACTACCTGCGTACAAGGAACAATTTGATCGTACATGGAAGGAACAACCCAATGAAATGCTGAGCGAAAATGGGGTGATTGCGGATTACACCATGAATACGCATATCCATGTGCTGGAGGCCTACACCACGCTCTATCGCGTGTGGCCGGATCAACAAGTGAGGGCGGCGCTGGAACGCCTGCTCGGAATTTTGTATGAACGTGTGTATGACCAAGACACCACGTTTCTCGGGGTATTTTTCAACAAACAGTGGGAATCCATCATTGACCTGCGCTCGTTCGGACATGACATTGAAGCCAGCTGGCTGATTGACGAAGCACTGAAAGTTCTGGGGATGGAACAACATCCGGAGTATGCGGCGATGGTAACGGATATTGCCTATAACATCTCCAATGTAGCCGTGAATGCGGATGGTTCCTTGTTAAATGAACAAGAAGGTGAACATATCGATGAGAAGCGAATTTGGTGGGTTCAGGCCGAGGCCATGGTGGGCTTCTATAACGCATATCAGCGTACAGGTGATCCATTGTTTCTGGAGAGAATGGAACGCTTGTGGACCTATACAAAAGAAAACATCATTGATCAGCGCGCTGGTGGGGAATGGTACTGGTCGGTTGATGGGAACGGAACACCGGATCAGAGCGAAATTGCCGGACCATGGAAATGCCCGTATCACAATAGCAGATTCTGTATTGAACTAATTGAGAGGATGGGATCAGAATGATACACCCGAAATACAAGGAGTTACTGGAGAAACAGGAGCAACTGCTTGCTCGCCCCAATGAGATCAATTCTTCATTCTACAACGGCGTATATGATCGGTATCAATATCCGGTAATCACTCGCCATCATGTGCCGCTGCATTGGAGATTCGATCTGGATGAGACGACGAACCCGCATTTTATGGAACGCCTGGGCATTAACGCAACGCTGAATCCGGGAGCCATCTATTTTAATGGCAAATACATCATGGTCATCCGTACGGAAGGATTGGACCGTAAATCGATCTTTGCGCTCGCCGAAAGTGACAATGGAATTGATGGATTCCGTTTCACGGGTAAACCACTGGTCTGGGATGATATCGATGCGGATGAAACCAATCAGTATGATATGCGTCTCGTTCAACATGAAGA
Organism: Paenibacillus sp. 37; assembly: GCF_008386395.1. NCBI lineage: Bacteria > Bacillati > Bacillota > Bacilli > Caryophanales > Paenibacillaceae > Paenibacillus > Paenibacillus sp. 37. The sequence continues at coordinate 6,732,058 of NZ_CP043761.1, forward strand.
CGGCTGGATCTACGGCATCTATTGCTCTGAACGCAAAGACCCGGAGGCTCCTGCATTTGATACGTCCAGCGCAGTTGCACAGGCAGGGCTGGTCCGTACACGGGATCTTACAAGCTGGGAACGGTTGCCCAACATCACCACCAATTCCCCTCAACAGCGCAATGTCGTATTGCACCCGGAATTCGTGGATGGAAAGTATGCCTTCTACACCCGTCCACAGGACGGATTCATCTCGACAGGCAGCGGCGGCGGAATCGCCTTTGGCCTGTGTGAGGATATCTTGAACCCGGTCATTCATGAAGAGACGGTTATTGATGAACGGCAATATCATACGGTCTACGAAGTCAAAAACGGTCAAGGCCCTGCTCCGCTCAAAACGGATCGTGGCTGGATTCACATTGCTCACGGGGTTCGGAACACCGCAGCAGGACTGCGCTATGTGTTATACACTTTCGCAACGGATCTGAATGATCCGACGCGTGTGATTGCCAAGCCCGGCGGCCATTTCATTGCCCCTTATGACGACGAGCGTGTAGGCGATGTATCCAATGTTATTTTCTGCAATGGTGCTGTGGTGAATGAGAAGGAAGAAGTCTTTATCTATTACGCATCCAGTGATACCCGCTGTCATGTGGCAACTACCACTCTGGAGAAACTGGTTGATTATACGTTTAACACACCGGCAGATCCATACCGCTCCCTGGACTGTGCCAGCCAGCGGGGTCAGCTGATTGAACAGAATGAGAAGCTTTTACAGAAACAATTAACGTAACATCGGTAGAGCGTCCTCTCAGGGAAACCTGCAATGTGCTGAAAATTAGCGAAACAACAGCCAGAATGGCTTTATTCCAAGTGGGTAACGATGTATACTGATATGGATTGTTATTATGTTGGAGGAAAGCACTCATCATAGTGACAGCACATTGTGCCTATACCGGCTTGAAGGAGGCGACCATACTGAAGAACAATATCACCATGCGGGATATCGCCGACAGGCTCGGGGTCAGCAGTGTGACCGTCTCGAAAGCGTTGAATGATAAAGATGGCGTGAGTGGCGAATTAAAAGAAAAAATTAAAGTGCTTGCTATTGAAATGGGCTATCGGTATAATGCCGCTGCCCGTTCGATGAAGGAAGGCTTAACTCATACTATTGGCGTAATTATCCCGGAGCGTTTTACCGGACCTACGCAGTCGTTCTATGTACGCGTGTTCCAGCGCATCACCAAACATCTGGAGGAACAGGGCTACTACGGCATTCTGCACATTCTGAATGTGGAGGATGAAGAAGAATTAACACTGCCCAAGCTGTACAGCGACAACAAGGTCGATGGTTTCATCGTGCTCGGACAGATCAGCAAAGAGTATATTGAACTGGTGCGATCAATGGAAGTTCCCAAAATGTTTCTCGACTTCTATGATGAACATTCGGACATTGATTCCGTCGTTACCGATAACTTCTACGCTGCCTATGAGCTGACGAACTATCTGGTTCAGCAGGGCCACCGTAACATTGCCTATGTGGGGAACCTATATTCCACGAGCAGCATCCAGGACCGATTCCTCGGGTATTACAAATCCTTGCTGGAACATCGGTTGCCGATGAATCCGGATCTGGTTCTGAATGATCGGGATGAACGCGGTACGTTTATTGAGATTGATCTGCCTAAACAACTGCCAACGGCCTTTGTATGCAACTGTGATCAGGTCGCTCATCTGCTCGTTCAAAAACTGAATTCGATGGATATTCAGGTACCTGGCCAATGCTCTGTTGTTGGTTTTGATAATGATATCTATGCCATGCTCTCCGATCCCAAGCTGACAACTGTCGAAGTGGATGTGGAACAGATGGCGCGGACGGCGGTCCAGTCGATGCTCAAAAAGGTCGACAACCCCAACCGTAGTTTCGGCCGTGTACACGTGAAAGGCAATATCATCTATCGTGACTCGGTGAGTGCTGCGTCTGCCTCATCAGATACAAATGGATAGCTGAATAAAAGAATTAAAAACGAACACAGATGACTGGCCTCTATCTTACTGGCCAGTCTTTTTCTGATGCACCGGAGCTTAAGGACGGCGACGATCTGTTGAATCCATCAAAAATGTAGTCGTTCTCCAGATTGAGAGAATGAGAATCAGCTCATACACATTGGTTAACGCCCCACTCTCCACGGGCAGGGAGATTAACTGCCCTACAAACAATAATGCAGTCCCAACAAACAGCCATACCCATTTATGTCTGAAAAGCACAATCAAACTAACAAACAAGAGTACAATGCCCACGATGATAACCATCATCGGCGGACCTCCATGACCTTCTGCCATATATCGCAGTACTCCATACTCTTCTATAGCAGTGAGGTTTTTAACCTCGGATAAAGTAAAGCCTACAATCTGGTAGATAACCAGACCCAGCGTTATCAGCCATGCTGCCACATTCGTTATACTTCTATTTGCAAACTTGGCACCTGAGCTACGCAAGATATGGTAGCCAACAAGAATAAGGGTAGGCGTAGCGAAGGCATGTAGCCAAAATCGAAGGCTACTAAGAACGGTTAACAATTCCCCTTCTCCTACCAGGTTACCTACAGCAATAATTCCATTATCATATGCCAAGCTAAACGCTACGAATAGCTGAAAACTGGAATATGTGAGCCATTGTTTCCTTTGGGTTAAAACGACGACCATCCGAAAAACAAGTATCAAATAAACAAGAGTCAGTGCGGAGTATATCCATACATCCAAGCTGCTTCACCATCCTTATTGGTCAATTCTAATAAATTATACTTACCGGTAAGTATAATTACAAGGCGTACTTGTATAAATGGTTAATTTGTCATAAATTACTCACTGGGGTAATGAAGATAAATATCAATTTACAACGTTTACCCGGGAGACCAACACATGCTTTAGCTGGAGATAATACACCCTTACAAGGAATCATTCTTCTATAGACCACCAAACAGTTTATGGAGCTAAATTATATAAAAAGAGCACTCCCGGCTATCGTAGCCGCAGGAGCACTCTTTTCTTAGTTTAAAGAATGAAAAAGCAATAGGTTACTCTGATATCAATAACTTGTCTTCAACCAATTGTCCTTGGACCAGGTCAGTTTACCTGAACCCACGCCATTGGAAGCAATGAGGCGTGCATTCAACGTAGATGGATCATCCGTGGTATAACTGTAAGGAAGTGTCGAGAAACCGTTCCAGGAGAACGATTTCACCACGGCCGGGATTGGCGCCAGTGGACTACCAGACGTATCACTGCTGCCACGGAATGAGCTTCCATCCAAAGAATACATGGTATCAGTCACTCTGATTTTGCCGGTATAGGTTGGGTCTGCCGGATCGGTCTGATTGTTGCGAACAGGATACAGAACGTCCTTGATGACTGATTTCTCAACCAACACGGCTCCGCTCTCTGTGGAGATTGCCCCATTGCCAATGATATCGAACTTATAACCTTTGGACGCAATCGCTGTTGCCATCGCCGTTGTAATTTTGGCTTTAGCGGCACGTGCCCCTGTCGAATCCATCACGATGTTGTAAGCATGTGCGTTGCCTCCACGCAGGCGTGGCATCCGGTCCTGAATATCTTTGTACAGATTATGGTGAAGCGTCATGGACAGGTTCGCGTTAGCTGATTCCAAGCTGGTCGAACCGACCAGATGTCCTTTCTTTTGGGGTCCCGAGATGGCGATAATATCGGCTTTGCTAAGACCTACCGCACTGCTGCGCAGGTAGTTATACATGGGATAGGAAGCCTTGTTTGCTTCCAATTCGTTAATCTGCTGGGTAACCCAGCTGTTCGAGCTACCGTCATCCCCTTTGAAGAGGGACCAGGAGATGGTCACGCCGCTGGTTCCTTTTTTCGAATCGACGAGTCCGTCATAGGCTTTATTAAATGTGCAGTGATCAATCCATACGTTGCTGTTCTCCTCCAGGGTGATGTAATCCCAGTCATTCTTGTCGTAATCACCTTTGGTGGATTCATCCCATTCCCATAACTCATCAAACTCCAGATTACGGATGATGACATTCGAGCTTCGTTTCACGCTGATCGCTGCGTGTTTGATTTTGGAACCATTGGCGGAGAAAATCGTGAGTCCATTGAAACCGTCAATCGTGAGCTTGCTGACACCGGTCTGTTTTAATACGGGATGCGTCAGCGCATCATTATGCTTGGCAAAAGGAGAAGTCTGCGCTGCACTCGGAATTTCATTCCATCCCAGATTCAGATCGTTCATGATCTCAACGACTTTGACACCGGAGTTCTTTTTCAGTGCCAATGCCAGATCGGTCGCATTATACACTTTCTTATACGTGGCTGTGTTTGATTCGCTAATGATGCCGCCGCCCGCGTTCCCTTGGGAGAAGCCTGTAAGATTGTAATCTGCGTTACCCGCTGCCTGCACACTTGCCGGTCCGGACAATAAAGTTAACCCCAACGTTAGAGCCAGGGCTGTGCTGCATAAGCTTCGAAATTTAGTTTTCATCGATTCCATTCCTCCCAATATATGATGATGACATTCGTCCATCGCTGCCATGCCAAGTTACGAAGGACATGTTCTCAATGTAAGCGTTGAAAGCGATTACAACAATAATCCCTATCTCACATGTGGTTAGGAAAGGCTGGTATGGTAAGGGTTTGTACTGTAAGCAACCTTGAATCGTACAGAGTTAACTAGGGGAGTAAGGTTTCAGGGATATATCGTGGTAACAAGAAGGTGTCGGATAAAATGAAACCAAAAAAGCAGGACTGCATCTGCCGCAGACCTGCTCGATTTTACTTTTTGATGGAACGTGTCCAGAAGCCGCCATGGAACTGTTTGGGCTCCACGGTAATGACAAATGCTTTGGGATCCAGGCTGAGAATCGTCTGATAGAGCAGTTTCTGGTTTTTTCGTTTCGCCAGAATCTCCATCACAAGCCGATCTCCGTCACGTCCACTACCCACCCACGCAGTAACACCGTATCCTTTGTCCCGCAGGGCATTCGCAACGTTGCTTCCCATCTGGTTACAGATTACTTTAACGGTAACGTAACCGAGGGCAATCTTCTCTTCGATCCAGGCCCCTAGTAATACACCGAGTCCATAACCTACCGCGTAGACGATCAGGGCAGATGGTTGGGTTAAATACTTGAGTACCAGATTCAGACCGAGCACATAGATCACAATCTCACCCATGCTGATCAGTGCGGCGATATATTTCTGGCCTTTGAGTGTCAGAATCATCCGTAATGTATAAGCCGATACATATACAATCTGGATCAAAAAGATAAATACCAATATTTTAAACAATCACAATCCCTCTTTCCTGGCCTTCACAACGGAATTGGCCCTTTGCTGCATATCCTCGACGATTTCGTATCATCTATGCTTCCTGTACGTTCGCTCTATCTCCATCATTGGACGTTATACCCTCATTCTAAACGGTTGGATGTAAATCCGTAGGCATTTTCTGCTCTCTGGCATGCCGGAACTGCCATTATAGAACCGTTTGTACCGATTATCAACCCGGCGGAGGTCCCAGGGTCGAAAACGGGGGTCTTTGAATATGCTGTATCATCATAAAGTCAAGCACGCTGGCACAGGATATCAGGTCAGAACCAGGATGGATGGTCAATACAAAAGGGGGTACCGTCATGCAGCTATGGCAGGAGATGGAGCGGGAAGGCATGGAGGAACTCATTTTTTGCCATGATGCACATAGTGGATTGAGGGCAGTCATTGCCATTCATAACACGGTCCTTGGACCTGCGCTCGGCGGATGCCGCTACTGGTCGTATGCGTCCGAGGAAGAAGCTGTTCGGGATGCTGTGAAGCTTGCAAAAGGCATGACATACAAAAATGCAATCTCCGGACTGCCGTATGGTGGCGGGAAAGTGGTCATATGGAATGTGCCTTTTGTGAAGAATGTAGTACCGGATGATGGTAGTTACAGGTCTCAGAGTGGTGAGCCGGTTGCTGGAGATCTAGGGGTAGAACAGCAAAAGGGCGCTGCCGCTGAACGGAAAGTCGCCGCTGATGAGATGACACATCCACAAGATAAAATTCTGGATACGGACGTATCCAAGCGGGCGCAGCGCTTTCGCGCACTGGGTCGTTGTCTGGAGCGGCTGAACGGACGGTACGTGACCGGTCTTGATCTGGGTACCACGGCGACAGACATGGACCAGATCCGACTGGAGACCGCACATGTGACGGACACCACGGGCTCGCTTGGGGCGCAGGATGACTTCACTGCCGAGATGACCGCCTACGGCGTACACATCGGCATTGTGACCTCGCTGCGCCAGCAAGGCATTGCATCTTTGCAGGGCATACCCGTTGCCGTCCAGGGACTGGGCAAGGTCGGGCATGCCCTGTGCCGTTACCTGCATGCAGCCGGGGCACGGCTCATTGTGGCAGACGTTGTACCGGAGCGTGTACAACGTGCCCTTGTGCAGTTCAGCGGCGCCATCTCGGCCGATCCGGCCCATATCCACGCCGCTGACTGCAAGGTCTTCGCCCCCTGTGCCCTAGGGGGCGTACTGACCCCGGCAACGGTGGAGGAGCTGCGCTGCTCCATCGTTGCCGGGGCGGCCAACAACCAGCTGAGTGAACGACAGCTGGTTGCAGGCCGCATGCAGGCGCGCGGCATCCTGTACGCGCCTGATTATGTGCTCAACGCAGGCGGAATCATCTCCACCGCCTACGAGCTGGAAGGCGCCGGGCCTGACCTGATCCGCCAAAAGGTGGCGGGGATTGCAGGCACGCTGAGCAAGGTATACGCAGAAGCTACGCAATCTGCAATCTCCACAGCGGATGCAGCCGATCGGCTGGCGGAATCCATCCTCCGATCAGGCCATACAAGATAGGGTGCCCCCTCCTGAAGAACCTCCACTGCTTTACTTCATTCTAAAGAACCTGATACACGCTATTTGGTCCTTTTAGCATGGATCTAATATCTAACGAATCTCAGACACGTTATTGTGCCTAGTTTGGTCCTTTTTCAAGCTAAACAACTACTTTTCCGAAGGATAGTTCCTGAGGTTCGTTAGAATTTATATTTCAGATTTTTGCCCCGAATAGGTTTTCTCAGGTTCGTTAGCGCTGCGGCCGAAGATTTCTTTGGGGTAGTATCACCTATCAAAAAGAGCTAACCCCGACATCCGTGTCCAGGTTAGCTCTTTTACCCTCTCTTATTGTTTAGCCCTCTTACTCTCCTTCTCTACTACTCTATTCTCAAACTGCAACCGGCCTCTTCTCCGCTGTCTTCTTCTCTCGAAACAGCAGCGTCCACAGCAACACATTCGCTACGATTAGTAGCGCACCATAGATCCATACGCCCCCTGCCACCGAACGGAAGAAGACATGGACTCCCCATAACATAGCAAGCACAGGGAGGGCGGCAAATACATACCAGCCATCACTTTGTTGCGCCATACTGAAGGATTGGGAGAACGGTGGCTTGCGCAGCAACAACTTGCCTGCCAGTGGCACAAGTGCCGTAGCTGTTAGCATAATTATCGCAATATCCGGCAGTATCCGTAATCCAAATGTCCATGTGAACAGAATAGCATTTGCCAGAAATATAGGCAGGAACATGTTGCACAGGAACGCCTTCAGAGCACCTTTATATAACGCGCTATCATTCGCCATCGGTGTAGCGCGAAAGGTCCAGAACGCCTTGTATTGTCCCGAAAATTTCAGCATGACTACCACCGTTACAACCAGAATCAGTACGATGTAAAAGGTGTATACAAACGAACTTTGCCTAAACTCCGCCCAGGTGGAGGATTGCAATTGGGTATACCAAAATATATAAGGCAAAACAAAGGATAAACCAAGCGATGGATACACCTTCAGCTTGAATTCCCGTTCGTTACGCATCATGCTGGCGGACAGACGGAAGCAAGCCTGCTCCTCTCTGGAACGACTGACCACCTTGGAGATCAAACGATCCCATGTTCCGCGTCTGCGTCCAGATGACTGACCCGAGTGTGCCATTTTCTCCAGATACATTTCAAAGGAAGGCATCAGCTTCACATATACGATCAGACTCACCACAGGAACCAAGACTGCCAGTGCTGTGAACGTATAGAGCCACACATTCCCTCCCCCTGCAAATAACCATTCATAGGCAGCCGCATACCATAACGGGGGCAACAGCAACTGCCACCAAGCCGGTGTAAATACCATACCAAAGTCAAACATGCTGAACGAACGAATGACCAGCTGATAACCGATCGCAATCCCCACCGAGAGAAGAATCTGTACCATATTGATCATATCCTTCAGCTTCTCGCCATCCAGAAACTTCATCATGAGAAGATAAATCAGGGATGTGGTCACCAGAATCAGCATGTTGATCAAAATTAATTCCACAAGGAAGATCAGAAAGAATCCGATGCCATGCGTAATCAACGCGGCAATTAGCGGTACACCTGTTAACGAACCCGTCAGCAGGAACAGATAGACACCTGCATGAATGGCTCGGGCCATACCTACCGTTCGTCCATTAACAGGCTTCGTCATGATAATATTACGGTCCCGGATGTCCAGCAGTACGGAGGAGAAATCCGAGATCATGGACGTCATGATCATAAACATTAAGATGCCGAACACCAGACCCATTTGAAGCATGAAATGCCCTGTATCCCACACGATGAAGGGAACCATCATCAGTCCCATTAATCCATACAACCACAGGGATCGATGAAACTGATTACCTTCCTTGCGCTCCTTTTTCCCTGAATTGTTGGACAAAATGGTAGGTACTCTACGTTGATCCATCTGGAACTTCACTCGCAAAATCAGGCGCAGCACATCATAATCAGCCCCTGTTCTGACGATGATCGGACGAAAGCGATCCAGGATCTTCAGCGTGCGGAAGTCGGAGGTTTCCTCCATATCAGTACACCTCCTGCACAATCGATACGAATCGCTCAGCAATGGCTATGTGCTCATTGAAACCCGTCAATTGATTGAAAACTTCCTCCAGCGTACCCTCCATGGACTGCTGTTGGAGCTGCTTAAACGTACCGTCTGCCACGACGCGTCCTTCAGCGATCAGTACAATTCGACTGCTGATCTTCTCCACCACATCCATGATGTGTGACGAATAGAAGATCGTTGTGCCTTTGGCTGACAACTGCGATAAAATCTCTTTGACCACCATCACACTATTGGCATCCAATCCGCTGAGCGGTTCATCCAGGAACAACAGATCCGGGTCATGCAGCAGCGCAGAGATCAACAGCACTTTCTGACGCATACCTTTGGAAAAGGATGCAATGCGGGAATGATATGATTTTTCCAGTCCAAAACAATCCATCAATAGCTTGGCTTTGTAATCCGCATCTTCATAGGACATACCGTATAACTCTCCCGTAAAAGTCAGATACTCCGCAGGCGTTAATTGTTCGTACAATTCCGCCACCTCCGGAACATAGCCGATTCTGCGTTTATACTCCACATCGCCATCCGCAATATCTTTACCAAAGATTCGCACCGTGCCTACATACCCTTCAACCAGCCCGAGTAAAATCTTAACCGTCGTACTTTTGCCAGCCCCGTTGGGACCAATATATCCAATCATCTCACCGCGATTCACTTCCAGATCGATGCCGTTCAGCACATAACGTCCGTTGTATCTCATACGCAAGCTTTCAATTGATAGCACTTGTTGTTCACTCACTTCGTTATCCAGCTCCTGTCTCTATCTTTTTCTACAATTCTACTAGTTTACCACAGTTTGGTATGGTAATGATCGGATATAGGTCACGATATGAGCCATCAGCTGGATATCCCCATCGAGTAAGAGCATCACATAACATGCGTGAATACATCACAAAGCCCCTGTCCCACCTTATGGTAAGAGACAAGGGCTTCCACTTTATGTTGAACTTTATTTTATAATATCTAAAACGTCTTACTGCACTTTAACAATCTGAAAATGCTGATTCGTACCGCCATTATCCGTCCACTGGATGGCCGCAGCCCCATCTGCCAGGGATTGACTAGAGATATCCAAGACCTTGCCTGTACTACGATTCTTCAGTTTATAATAACCACCACCTACATGGACGAGCTGCCATTGCTGGCTGGCCCAGCCCCCGTCATTCCACTGTTCAATGACAGCCCCATCGGTCGTGGAACCATTCTCCACACCGATCAGTTTGCCGCTGGAACGGTTGATAATTTTGACATAGCCCCCACCCGCATCGGTAATCTGCCACTGTTGACTTGTTGTTCCCCCATCTGCTCGCTGCTCCACATCCGCACCGTTGGCGGAAGAACCCCCGATGACATTCAGTAATTTATTGCTTTTACGGCTAATCAGCTGATATGAAGCATTCGATTCCCAGACATCCGGTGTATTCACTCCGGTCACATTCCCTGTTGCTGTATCAATCGTAATACTGCTGGCCCAGTTCATCGCCAGACTAGTTGCGCTAGGGAACGATAGGGGTAGCCAAACATACTTGGAATCCTGCACAGGTCCGCTCCATACACCAGCCCAGCGGTCACCCATGTAAAGATAGGATGTGGTCTGTGAACCTTCTACAGGAACGACATAGGTGGATTGGGAACCATACGTTGTGCTGTCTCCAAAATTGCTAAGGCCGCTCCATGTGTCTGTAATGCTGGAGGCTGTCGCATATTTGGCCTGATTTGGATTCCAGCCGGTCGCACCCGAGGTGATCAGGAAGTAAACGCCGTCTTTTTTGAATAAAGCAGGTGCTTCACGATATTGTCCGGGCCACAGCGTTGTGACAAGCGATTCCACACCCAGGAAATCCGGGGTCAGCTTATATATATTCAGATCGGCATTCACTCGGGTCGCGGAGATCAGATAAGCGGTTCCGTTATCGTTGTACACCGTCATATCTCTGGAATCATATCCAAGGGGACGATAGCTGCCCACATACGTGTAGTTGCCATCAACCGTATTCGAAGTAGCTACGGCCACTCTGGCCTCGCCATAATCCAGACCATTCTCCTTGTGCATCCAAAGTACATATTTTCCAGTCGAACTATTGTAGATAACTTTCGGGCGTTCAATGTTGGAGATATTTAATTCGGCTGCCGAGCTGCTGGTCAGCACATCATTGCGATATTCCCAGTTTTTCAGATCCGATGAACGATACACAGATACCGCCTTGAACGTTCCATTCGGGTTGCGATTCTCCCCAAACCAGTAATAATACCCATTTGCCTTGATCATCCCACCCCCATGGGCATGAACGACATTGCCAGTGGTATCCTTGAACTGTATCCCGTTCGTTACACTAAGCGGAGCAGCTGAAGCATCCGGTCCGGGTGCAAGCAGCATACCTATGGATTGCAGCGCCAAAACCAAAGCAAGCAGATAACTCAAGCGGCGGGTAAAGCGACGTGAATGTGTATTCTTTTTCAACCATCTATCGTTCATAGCCATATCGTAATGCACCTCCACGTTTTTTATGAAGCGCTTACATAAAATTAAAATCGATATGTCTTATCTGCCTCCGATCGATGATGCATTTCAGCATTAGAATTCCTGGCAATACTGGCTGGGCGTTCACCTCCTTGATTCCGATTGTATCCGCCACGTTCCTGCTCGAATAGTGAACAATCCGGCGGAAGATGTACAATTATACACTCCGCTCTCTCCATCAACAGCAAAAAGACGCTTCCCCCGAAGCGTCCTCTGCTATCCCTGCCCTGCCCCTCCATGATGTAACGATCTCTAGCTGTGTGCGGCTGTTCGTGGGCAGGTTCGTTAAATGATGTTTTATCGGCATTTTCTCGCCCTTATTGCTTAATCTTGGTCGTCAAAATCCTGGTCGAACGATAACACTTTACCTGTGTTGGCATCGATATCTACATCTGCTTCACCTTGAGCAGTTCTCAGTTCGATCTCATACACATAGCGACCATCATCATGATCAAGTTCGACTTTGGTTACTTTACCACCCGTAACTTGTTTCAAAGCAATGTTTGAAGCTTGCGATGCTGTCAATTTAACCTGCTTGGAAGCAGAGCTGTTAGATGCGTTACCTGTTACAGTACCTTTATAGTCATCATCATCATCGTAGTCTTCATCATCCACGACTGCCAAGATTTTGCCTGTGTACGCATCCAGACGAACGACAACATCATTTTTGCCTTTTCGATCAATCTCGATTTCATAGAACGTTTGGCCGTTTCTGCGCTCCAGATCCACGTCATCCACTTTACCATCGGCTGCTTTTAACGCCAACGCTTTCGCTTGTGATGCATTCAGCATTTTACCTGTGCTGTTCTGATTCTGTGTTACAGATTGTGTTGTTGACGTTGGTGTAGTTTGCACCGATTGTCCGTTCACATTCCCGCTAGCCGCTACGGCCGATCCACCAAGTAATACCGCTGCTGATAAGCTGCCAATCCAAAGTTTATGTTTGTTCATCATCATCATTCATCTCCTCGTTGTTGTTGTTTTCGTTCTCGTCTACATTTATAGAATAACCTGCAGGAATGAGAGATCAGCGAGAGTTAGATTAGAATTTGATGAGAAAATGAGGAGAGTGCTCATTTAACAGGTATCCATGTCCATCTAATTGAAAAAGATGACCCCTAAACTAGGAATCATCTCTTTGAAGCGATTTTACCCTGTATTCAAAGGGGTTTCTTCTGAACTTTAACTTTTAATCATCGTCCTCATCCCAAGTCACCGAACGAATCGCTCCCGAGATGGCATTCACCTGCACAATAGCCTCCCGGCCATCCGCCAGATCAATTTCAACCAGATAATACGGATTCCCGCTATTGGTTCCACGCAGTTCAATGTCGTCCACTTCCCCCGGGACCTCCGCAAGTGCCTTCTGCTTGGCTTGTTTCTCGCTCAGAAACTGAGGTTTGGGATCATCCTTGGTTGGTTCAGTTGTCGGGGCTGTTATTGTTTTGGAAGATATCGTCTCTCCCGTATATGGATCAATCGTGAGTTCTTCACGGCTGTTATCCTTCGCCTTCACTACCGCAGTGTATACCGGACTGCCTTGCTGCTCTACAAGTTCAAGCGAGACCAATTGGTTATCTGTTTGTTGTTTTAACAACGCCGTCTTGATCTGCTCGCGGCTCCATAACGTCTTCTCTTCCGCTTGCGGGTTCGACTCCAGCCGTTTAATGGAATTCACAGCAGCTGTAACGGCATCCACTTGCACATCATATAGGCCGGTCTCCGAACGGAGCTGCATGATATACGTCCCGTCCTTCAACGTGGAATTCACAATCTCCCCTGGATATTGATCCAGTACGGATTGAGCTGCCGCATCTGCCGTAAGTACCGCACCCGTCGATTGCCAAGGCTTCCACCAAGCAACTACTGCTACAATCAGCACAATGAGAAGCCCTGAACCCCACCAGAGTGATCTTCGCGATTTCGCCCATCCACTGTTCCCCTGTTCATGCCGTTTCATCTCCGGTGGTCGCTGCTCATGCTCTGTCATCACGTTTCCCCCTTATAGCTCTCCCCATAGCCCAAGTTCAAATGCTATATATTCGGTCTGAGTTTAGTTTCCAATGGCTACTACATAAAATGAACTAATCTTTTACACAGTACGGAGAGGACAGAAAAAACCTGAAAAGCGAAGCGTTCGCCTTTATCCCCGGATTTTCCCCTTTGAGAAAAGGGAATCGAAAAATCTGGGGATAACAGCGATTGGAAGGTTGTTCTGTCATCGTAGTGTCAGTGTGAACAATCTTTAGTTCAGTTTATATAGTATATAAGAGAAGAATGAGAATTTCATGAGAGCGGCCCGTTCTGAACGGATATTGGCAAAATAATCGAAGCCTCGGTGCCTTCACCCTCGGTGCTGGTCAGTTCGATTCGTGCTCCAACTGCTCCTGCAAGCTCTTTGGCAAGTGACAATCCCAGACCCGAACCGCTTGCGCCCAAGCTGCGTGTTCTGGCCGGATCAACCCGATAGAATCGGTCAAATACCTTCTTCAGCTCATCCTCCCGTATACCAATCCCGGTATCCACAATCCGAATTCGGCACTCTTGTCCCTCGGCTTCCAGCCTGACTTCAATTGCATCTTCACTATACTTCCGGGCATTATCCAGCAAAATAAACAACAGTTGCTTCAGCTTGCTCTCATCGCTGATTGCCCAGATTGGACCTGGATCGACACACCGGACTTCGCGGTGGTAGGCTTCGCGAAACGCACGTGTGGATTCTGTTGCCAGTCTCGTGATATCCACTCGCTCCAACTGTACATTCCATTGCTCTGGCTGCTTCGCAAGCAGTAAAAGTTGCTCGGTCATCTCCCGCATACGAACCGATTCGGACAGAATCGCTTCTACCGCTTCATCAAATACCTCGGGTCGCTCTTTTCCTCGCCGCTGTAGCAGACTAGCGTAGCTCTCAATAATGGTCAGCGGCGTTTTGAGTTCATGAGATGCATCCGATACAAATCGTTCCTGACGTTCAAAGTTGGATTCGAGCAGATCCATCATCCGGTTAAACGTCTGTCCCATCGTTTTCAGTTCATCCTTCGACCCTTCCTCCAGTGGAAGACGCTTGAATTGGCCGCTGGACTGTATATCAGTCATCGTACGTGTCATCTGCTGAATCGGTCTGGTCATCCGGTTCGCGAGAATTCGGCTGGAGATAATGGCTGGAATGAGAGCAATAATCGTGACTGCCACAAGCACGGTACGCAGTACCGACAGACGATTCTCCGTTTCTGCTATGCTCTCGGTGACCTGTACATTCACCACCTCACCATCAGGCCAGATGACCGGGACTGATACCCACACATACCCAATCTGTTCCACTTGGGTATACTCCGATTTCTTCTCACTTTCGTACTTATAGGGCAGCTTGCTCAGCTGCTCGGAGGCTGATGTTGTCGTCACCGGGGAACTGGTGCCGTCTTCATTAACAATCCGAAGCATGCCGTTCACAGGCGCGTAGGCCCGCAGCAAGTCATCCGGCGGAATGGAGCCGGCAGACTGACGTACTCCTTTGACAATAGACTCCGCTTCCGCTTCCACCCGATTAACCTCGTTATCAATCGACATTCGTTCAAACACGATATAGACGGACAGGTTCACCGCGATTAACAGCACAGCAAATAATACAGACGAATATCCGTAGATTTTACTGCGCAGACTCATGACTGTTCCTTCAGGACATAACCTACGCCCCGTACGGTATGTATTAAGGGCGGTGTGAATCCGTTATCCACCTTTTTGCGCACATAACGGATGTACACATCCACCACATTGGTATCTCCATAATAATCGTATCCCCACACGGCCTGCACAATCTGGTCACGACTGAGCACCTGACGTTGATTCTGCAGCAGATACACGAGCAAGTCGAACTCACGTGGAGTAAGCTCAATGGCTACACCATCTCGAGATACCTCTCGCGTTCCTTCATTTAGTTTCAACCCGGCTGCCGTCAACCAGCCCGCCTCAGCTTCATCCTGATGCCCAGAAGAGTCATTCCCCGTATCAGCAGTTGTAGACGAAGAAGCAGAAGAAACAACAGACGCCACTGCACTAAGCCGTAAAGCCGCCCGAACTCGGGCAAGCAGCTCTTCAATCTGGAACGGCTTGGTGATGTAGTCATTGGCTCCGAGATCCAGACCGGATACTTTGTCTTCCACGGAATCTTTGGCGGTGAGCATGATGATCGGAACCGTAGCATCTTTGGCCCGAATTCGCCGCAACACTTCAATTCCACTCAGACCAGGCAACATCACATCAAGCAGAATCAGATCCCACTGTCCTTCTGCATACTTCTCCAGTCCTTCTGTTCCACTACCCGCCTTGCCTACCTGATATCCCTCATACTGTAATTCCAGTTCCAGCAGACGTGCTATTTTGGGCTCATCCTCTATGACCAGCACGGCTTCGTTCATGCAGCGCTCCCCCTCATCCCCATCATTTCATTCTCCCGTTATCTTACAATAACATCTACAATTTGCCCAAGGCATCTTCAACCGGATGCTCCCCAGCAATCAGATCAAAGGCCATTCGGTACGTCTTCTCTTCCTGCAAAGAAGCCACAATTACACGGGCCACATCTTCACGCGGGATACTTCCCGGCTCCAGATCGGTTCCTACTGCAATCTTGCCCGTACCCGGTTCATTCTTCAGACCACCTGGGCGAATAATCGTGTAATTGAGATCACTTGCAAACAATGCACGATCCGCGTAATGCTTAGCCACGTAATATGGCTTGATGGACTCTGACCATTTCTCCCGTTGATCTGCGCCATACGCACTGACCAGAATATATCTGGAGATTCCTTGCTGCTCTGCGGCTTCCATCGTTTTCACCGCACCGTCGAGATCAATCAGCAGTGTTTTGTCCTGACCGGTAGATCCGCCAGAACCTGCAGTAAACACAATGGCATTATGATCCTTCATGGCTTCAGCCAAGTCCTCCACACTACCCTCCAGGTCACCGATTATCACATCTGCACCGAGTTCCTTCAGTGCATCCGCCTGCTCCGGTTTACGGATCATGGCCGTTACTTTATGTTTGCCTTCCTGTGCCAGCTGCTCCACCACCAACTTGCCGATTTGTCCATTTGCTCCTATAACTAAAACGTTCATACGTCATTTCTCCTCTCGGTTGAACGGACCACTTGTTGCAGCTATCCGTTCGTTATATATATAGATACTCATCTATAATTTAAACGAAAGCCGGCGCTTCTAAGCGCCGGCTTCATGTTCATGCCCGTTCAGTTCATCTATGAAATGTGTGTCATCCGTTGTCCCCATTAATATGCCATATCCCCTAGGTGGTTTATACGCGACCTCACATTGACCGCTTCTGCCATACCTTTTTCACATCTGAATATCTGTGATTCCTTGCCATCGGGACAACTAAAAAAGACGCCCAAAAGGGCGCCCTTGAATAGCATTTAAGATTAGTAAGCCAGTGCGAACAAACCGTGAATATGAGCCAGGTAACGGATGTTACTTGCTTCTTTCATCATGGTTGCAGGCAGACCTTTCAGACGAGTCTGGTTGCCACCGATCATGCCGACAGCATCTTTACGACCCAGACTTCCCAGCGTACCGGAGAATACTGGTGTGAAGGATTCCATTGCGCCACCTTTGAACATAACACCCAAGTTGTGACCAATAGTCTCACCCATTTGCCAAGCCAATTGTGCTGTTGGAGGGTATGGGCGAGCGCCTTCGCTAGGGAAGACCACTGCGCTGTCACCAGCAACAAACACGTCTTTGTGAGAAGTAGATTGCAGAACTTCCGTAACTTTCGCACGGCCACGATCCACTTCAATTCCGCTGTTAGCAACAACAGCGTTGCCTTGTACGCCACCTGTCCATACGAGTGTGTTCGTAGGGATGGAGCTGCCGTCTTTCAGCAGAACTTCGTTTTCTTTCATCTCGGTAATCGCTACGCCAACGATGAAGTTAACGCCACGTTTCTCAAGACTTGCTTTCGCACGGTCAACCAGCTCTGGCGGGAATCCTGCCAGGATGGAAGGACCTGCTTCAACGGTATACAGGGATACTTCTTTGAAGTCGATGCCTTTTTCTTGACATACTGCAGGAAGCAGGTCAGCGAATTCGCCAACAAGCTCAATACCTGTCAAGCCGCCGCCACCAATAACAAACGTAGCGTCTGCTTTGTTGCCGGACTGTTTGTAAGCATCAAGACGTGCTTCAACGTGTGCACGAATACGGTTTGCATCGCTAACCGATTTGAGCGTGAAGCTGTACTCTTGCAATCCCGGAATTCCGAAGAATGCCGTTTCGCTGCCCAAGGCAACAACAAGTGCATCGTAAGAGTATGTGGAGCCGCTGGTCATCAGAACTTTCTTCTCGTCCGGCTTGATTGTATCCACCGTATCGATTTTCAAGTTCACGTTTTTGCCACGCAGCAATTTTTCAAGTGGAAGAGCAACAGCTTGTTCAGCAATGCTTCCCGCTGCAAGACGGTGCAGTTCCGTGATAATTTGGTGTGTAGGGTAACGGTTAACGACAGTAATTGTCGCTTCTTCCGGAGACAAGTATTGACGTGCAGTCAATGCAGTCAACAGACCGCCGTATCCTCCACCCAAGATCAAAATTTGCTTCGACATATCCATCCTCCGTTCTTCTAAGTCTTAACGTTTCGGTTGTTGACGCTCGTTCAGGATGCTCAGGAAAGATTGAGCAAAACGAAGCGATTGTTGTACGTTTGGATCTTTAAGCATTTTCAGCATAGCGAACAAGCCAACTGAAGTTTGCTCTGTTTGCGCACGGTCATTGGCTTCGATGGCAGCAGAAGCTACCCCTTTAGCTTTGTCTACAACAGGCTTAGCGAACTCGCCCATCGCGCTCATTGTGTCGCTGATCAGAACTTTGTCTGTTGCTACACTTTGTGCAAAGTCATAAGCTTTCGTCATAGCAGTAACCATTTCAGCCAATTTAGGCAGGTTCTCCACCAGAACGGTTAAAGACTCCTGTACCTCAGGCTTCATCAGTTGATCCAGAACGTCCAAGGACTGGCGCTCGGAAACGTTGGCACCTTCTGTAACTGGCACCTCTTGTTGAGTAGGCGATTGTGACATAAGAGAAAGTCCTCCTTTACTTTGGGATAGAAGTCCGCGACTTTCATGATGCCTGTCAAGCAGAGCCGAACCACAAAATACATCGAATACATCTAAATGTACCAAATTTCACACAATAGGATGAGCGTAGCTCAGGGCCACTCCCATATCATGCATTGTATCTTGGATCTATTGCGGACAACATGTGTTGACGCACAAAACGACAAGCAGGCCGAAACCGAACTCTATACCCCTATATTACACCTCTTACACATGAACATGAAAAAGAAATTTTTTACACTTGTGAAGATATTGTGAACATTGTAACAAAATCGATCTTTTTGTCAACCCATGAAGACAGACTAAATCCGCCGATCCTCCTGTCCAAGATCCGTATTCCTACCACATGTGGTATTAAGACAAGATCACATATGACCAGATGTGCGATATGTACACAAGGAAGGATTCGTTTATCCAAAATTTCAGGAATTGTTTTCCAATATCTCGATAATCATGCAACGAAATTGGTCACTGTCGTTATTATGCAGCGTTGGGCTCGGCCTTATTCCATCATTGAGACACTTTTCTATTTCAAGTATGAACCTCTTGCGTCACGAATGCAAAAAAGTCAGAAAGAAGGCCTGACGGATCGCCCTGCCTCCTGATATTTGTTTTCGCTGTTTGCCCAATCTGATCGTTATAATTAGGTCACATCATAACTTTTTCTGGAGAATGCTGATCCATTCCTTCAAGCAACGCTTTTATTACAACGACGGCGGCTCGCTCCAATTCCTCCACTTCCAGAAGTATCGAGATAGCCTGATCAGCATGAAGCTTCTCATTGGGCAGTCCTCCATCTGGAAAAGGAAATAATGCCGCGAGTGTATTTAACTTTTGGGACATGTTTCGATATAATTCTTCTGCCTGAAGACAGAATGGAATCAAGCTGGAATAGCAGGCAGTCGAAGCCCACTTTAGAGAAAGTTCTTTGAAAAACTCACTAGCATAACGTCTTGCATCCCACAAAACCGCAATGTTATAGGCGTGACCGTTTGGTTCTACCCGTCTGTGTTCTAAGGCTTCTCTCCAGACTGCATAGGCAGCCACACCACTGACTGTGTTAGGCAAGGTATACGGGTCCTCTCCACGATAATGAGCCAACACAGCTGTCATTGCCGCGTGCAAGTTCATTTCTCGTATCATGCCATCCGATTCCGCTGCCAGTACAAATACTTCCTGATTCACCCCCCGGCCTACATGATCATAGGGAATTGTTCCTGATTTAATGAAATCGGTACCGTATAGGGTCCGGGCTGCATCATCATAGCCATAGATCAACCCGAATTCGGGAATATTCAGGTCCCACACAACGGCCGGAATTCCCCGATGAATGGCGTAACGTATCAGGGAGAGGGCCTGGACAAGTCTTGGATTAAGCAACCTTTTCCCTTTCGCTTTCTCCTCTAGCATCAAAGGATCGACCAGATTGGCATTGAGACCCGCTTCGCTCGCCAAAGCCTCAACTGCATGGGAACGATAACCCATATGTTGCAATCCTCTTGTAAGCACCTCTTTGAAGTTATAGGCGGTAGGTCCAGCGATATGTATGTCCTGAGGCAGGATAGTCAGACGAAAAGAAAGTCCACTCATCCCCATAACCATGGGGAGAGACGGAGATGGACCGATATAACCTAACATCTCGTGAATGGACGCTGCTGCCGAGTTCCAGGTTTGGGGAGCACGAAACGAAAGGGGTTCCTCCAGAGTCACTCGGTTTTGCCCGAGTGAATTCCACTCTGCCAGCATTTCCTCTACAGATAAATGAATATGAAGCTGAGACACTTTTTTACGTGAACGGGACAGAATTTGATACACATTGGCAATTGTCAAATTGAATTTGCAGGCCATTTCTTGCGCTGACAGCTGCTCCATCCAATATGATGTGAAGACCTGTTGTTCTCTTTCATTCAGACAAGCCAACAGCCTGTGGAGATTGTTCCTCATTTCCTGCTGAGCAACAGCTTGATACGGATCATAGCCTGTCTCCTGCGATGTCCGATTTGAGTCATTCAAAAGATGATTCAGCGTGATGTCGAGCGAGTCTTGATCGCTCCATGAGGCATCATCGGCTCCAAATCCAAATGCAAAGAATGAAGAAAAATGTTCTTCCCGCAGCTGCTTTTGGCGCTGCATATGTGAGTATGCCTGATTACGCACAATGCGCTGCATCCAGGCCATAAAACGCTCAGCATTCTGAAGCTGTCCCATATGAATGAACGCACGAATAAGCCCATCTTGTAAAATGTCTTCTGCGAGATAAGAATCATACGTAAGTGCTCGCACATAACGAAACAATTGCCCACGGTAACGGTAAATCAACTCTCCAAAGGCCTCTGTATCCCCCGTTTGGGCTCGTTGGATAAGCGCGATATCCGGCTCCTTTTGCCGATCCTCTAATATCTCATCTTCCCCTGGCCTGATATGGCGATTGTTAGTTAATCCATCCATGTATATCTCCCTTTCTTATAGCGCCGCTTCACTTTCATTACCCCATCTTCAAAATAGAAGCTTCGATCATGGCTTCCGTCTCCGCGAGTGCCACCATGATTGTCGCAGCAGCCTCCCAGTTCCGAGAGACAAGACGGGATTGGCATTCCCCGAATTGGCGGGATTGTGCGTATTTCAAAGCAGAAAGGTCAGGATGGATTGTTTTAAAAAACAAACCATAATCATGGGCACGACGTGCGCCTACTGGCAGAGCAAAATACACATAATGAGCCCACTCATTACCATCGATTGCTCCAGTACGAACCTGTTCCGCCTTATGCAGAATGGCTGAAGCTCCGGTTCGTCCTTCCTGTGCAGCAATATCATGGGTCTGTTCTGTAAGGATTGATTTGAACCAAGTAAAAGCCCGGCGGTTAATCTCCTCCAGATCAGGATGTTCAATGCGTTCAGGACTCCACCATCGTCGATACACACCACTACTCCATGGGAATTCAGACTTCCATGCTTCCTCAAGTTTATCCAGTGTCAGGAGTACATTGGGGAATCCCGCTGGGTCATGCAGGCATATTTCATCGCCCCTCATATTGAGCGCAACTACATAATGATCGCTACCACCCAGGTTGGGAGAGTTGGGATTGTAAACGAGTTTGCCCATATCCAGCGGACCCATCATTACAGGGCCCTGCTTCAAAGCCTCTCTTAGCTCGTCTACAGGCATCTCTGTACCCCGTGCTTGCACACTTTCGCACACCCTAAATCCCAGAATGCTCATCGCCTTGCTGATGGCCAGATCAGGACTGGATGTACAGTTATCAAAAAAAAGCATATCTTCCTGCGTTCGAAAGGCCCCTAGTGAAAAGCCACCGATGGTTTCGAGCAGGCCGGGATCTATCTTTTCTCCAACGGACGACAGCAGCATTGAAGCTGAATTGGCGTAGCAATACGCACCATTTCCAATATAATTGCTCATATCATAACATCCTCTCATTCCTTTAATGAAGCACGGGATTAAGCAATGCCTATACTTATACTGACTCTTCGTACAGATCATTTCTGACAGAATATCCAGAACAAATTTCTGACCGCCATGAAATAGTGAACGTTTAGAATGCGGACATCCCGGTTAATAAGGACTACACCAGAAACGAAGGAGATGTTCGATATGAGTAATTCAACTAGCGATAAAATCAAAGCAGGCGTAAACAAGGCCAAAGGCGAAGTGAAGGATCAGATCGGTAATGCAACCAATAACAGATCCCTTCAGGCTGAGGGTAAAAAAGACAAAGCCAAAGGTGCTGTACAGGATAAAATTGCCGACATTAAAAAAGATCACTAGATCCTTTTGATGTAAAACTCAGAAAGCACGAAGATTTCGTGCAATAGATCGTTTTAAAATAGCCTGACCGTCCGTGTTCGGAAGCTATCCGAAAATGAGACGGAGGCGCAAAAAAGCCAAGGAAGGTGTTACTCAATACACCCTTCCCTGGCTTTTTTTGTGCATTTTATACGGCTGGAACTGCGTATCTTGCCATATCGATAATGAAACTGCGCGTTTCCCTTGTTGTATGGTATTCACGGCTGAACTGTCTGACCCATTCGGGATGTTCCCGATACCAACGGAAAGTTTTTTCCAATCCCTTTTCCAACGTGGTTTGCGGTAACCATCCCAATTCCGCTCGCAATCTGCCTGAGTGCACGACCAGACTCGACCCCCTGGACTGGGTTGGTTCTTGCTCCCGGATCTCTACAGCAGCTACGGATCGATCCATTGGTTTCAATATCTCCCCGATCTCCTGCATGGTTGTTCCAAGCCCTGTCGATATGTTGTAGACCTGTCCGTCTTTGCCTTTCAGCATAATCTGTTCAATGGCCCGGAGGGCATCATCCACATACAAGAAATCACGCACTGCCGATCCCTGAATATCCAGAGGCAGTCCGTCCAACATCCGTCCAAAATTTCGGGGAATAATACGGTCTGGTAATTGCCAGGGTCCATAGAGGTTGGTCAAACGAAAGAGTTTGACTGGAAGCTGGTAACATTGAGCGTAGGAGTGAGCCAGCATTTCACAGGCAACTTTGGATGCGGAATAAGGAGAGACGGGTGCATACGGATCTGATTCGTGATAGACTCTGCCCCAATCGCCTCCATACACTTCAACGGATGAAGCCAGCAAGACTGGAATGTGATGTTCCGTAGCATATTGCAGGATAGCCTGTGTGCTAAGTGTATTATTGCGGAAGACTTCTCCTGGTTGATGATACGAATAATCCACGTGTGGCATGGCCGCCAGATGGATAATGTAATCTGTTCCTGAAGGTAGATGAATTCGGTCCGATGCAAGGTTACAACAGATGAACGGCATCTCATGCAGAGGAGAGATATGAACCAGCCTCTGACAATAATCATCCCGATCCAGAAGGGTAATTCGATGCCCTTTTTGCGCCAAATACTGTGAAAGATTAAATCCCACAAATCCAGAAGCCCCTGTAAT
Source organism: Paenibacillus sp. 37 (assembly GCF_008386395.1). NCBI lineage: Bacteria > Bacillati > Bacillota > Bacilli > Caryophanales > Paenibacillaceae > Paenibacillus > Paenibacillus sp. 37. Next base: position 6,755,586 of record NZ_CP043761.1, read on the forward strand.
AACAATGTTCACACACGATTCCCCCTTGCGATTTATACAACGAGTGCATTGAAGAGAGTTTATGTACTGAGTATAACCTTAAAATGATACATTTTGTATCATTTTACAATTGTTTTTTGTTCGTCCTTGAGATTATCGGGTAATTTATAGTGAGGTGATGTGAGATGAATGAACGGAAAAAGGACATAGAGACGTTATTCCTTCAGGATGACGGTGTAATTCCCAATCACCCGACCCTGCCTGTGCTTTTGTATAAAAACGTATGGGCTGAAGAGGCTTTTCATGCAGAATCGTTGCTGAACCGTAATGGCTGGGGAAATAGCTGGTTGAATGGTGTGTTCAATTATCATCACTATCATAGCAATGCTCATGAGGCTCTCGCGGTGGTGAGTGGATTCGTACAACTGATTCTGGGCGGAGAACATGGGCAGAAAGTTTATCTTCAAACAGGTGACGTTGTCGTGCTTCCTGCCGGGACAGGGCATAAACGTCTGGAGGCCAGTGCCGACTTTCGTATTGCGGGCGCCTACCCGGGCGGTATGAGCTACAATACACGCACAGGTGAGGAAGATGATCGTGCCAAGGCTCTTCAGGAAATCCGAGAGGTTCCGATCCCGGATACCGATCCTGTCTATGGTCAGGATGGGCCACTAATCGAAATTTGGAGTGGGAAGAATTCATAACCGATATGAAGAAAATGAAGAAAAGAATACTATTGGACCATGCACAGTTGAAGTTGGTTCAGTTTTTAACGAGAAACAAATAGACTGTTCTCCGGACATGTAGGAGTTATCCACCGGTGGAACAGTCTATTTAAGTGGGAATTATAAACATCTGGTATCGGAGAAACTTCGTGATAACCTTCCTGATTGCGGAAGGAAATGCTCAGGTCTTTTTTCAAACTTTTCGATCACGTATATTGATTTCTATCCGTACGTTTCACCTTAGGCCCTTTCAGCGTTCGGCAAGCCGAACACTGTAATACCTCATTGCAAGTGGCTTTCCATCCATCTCAAGTCGGCCTTGCAGCACCAGTTGTCGTAGACGGTACTCCACGAACGCATCACCTATATGCTGGCTGCTCGTCCCAATCACTTCGCCCACAATACGAGCTGCTCGGATATACTTGCCTGGCTCCCAGTTCGGTGTCAGTTCCCTTACCTTCTGCATAATGTACTCGTCCAACGCATCTTCAGGTAGACTTCGAATCTCACCATTCTCCATCATACGCAATAGTCCGGGCTGTACCGAAAGTTCCAGCCAATCCTGTTCCAGTTGGAGGCGTTCTTGCTTGGACAGCGGCTCTTGCTCAGAGCAGACTTGCCACATCGACAGAAGCTTTTCCGGAAGAATCTCGCCTGTGTGGAGCACATCATATTGAACATCAGGTCTATTGAATAATTGCTGATATAAGCCGCTCGTTTCGATCAGATATATAGGACTCTTACTGCTGCGCAATAGATGCATCGCATAGAGCAGTCCCGTCTTCTCACGTGCATTATTCGAATACCAGATGATGATTGACGTCTTGGAATCAATAGACTGCATTGTGGAGCTAAGCTCAAATATTGATTCAAGCTCATGCATGGCATAAGCCTCGCGGTCACTGAGACACATTCGTTCGGTCAGCCAAAGATGCCTGCGCTGCAAATCTGCACGATGGGCCAGATCACCTAACGGACCCACAGCATAATCATCATCCATAGAGAAGAAGCTCCGCTTTTCCTGATTAGGTAACGTGCTCATTCCCATTTTCAGACTACTCAGAGGTGATTCTCCAAACGTAATATGAATTTCATTTGGCTTGTCGACCTCGGCGAGAGCTTGTTGTTCCAGACGCCCCAAATCAAACGGGGTATCCATATTCCTAAACAGTGACTGTACCGCGTCCGCAAAATCCACCTTTTCGCCTTGCTCTTCCTGCCGCTTGACCACCTGTGCTGATTTCATATAAAGCACACGCAGTGCTGAACGAAGTTCATTCTCATTCATGCGATTCAACCATCGACTGAAAGCAAAGATATCATCAATCATGCTGATCCTCCTTCAAGCTAACGTCAATATTGACAGAAACTATATCTGAACACTGATATTCCTTTGTTTATGAGGAGATTGATTTTCCAGATGGTTGATTCAGATCATTCAACTCTTCACCATCTGACGATGACCGGGTAAAATGTCGCTCCAGTTTGCGGCTTGCCCACAGGGATACTGCAATAAAAAGCAATACACCTACCCATCGTACAGGGTGCTCCAGAAATTGTTCCACATTGGAACCGATATACGTCACAGAGAAAATCATAATCGCTTTACCACAACCCACCGCGAGCAGGAAAGATAACAACCGCATTCGCGCGATTCCTGCCGCCACATTAATAATGACGAACGGACCCACCGGGAAGATACTGAGCAGAAAGACATACCCGAACGCGTTCCTCCGAATCCATACCATGCTGCGTTGTACACGAGGTTTGCGTGCCCACCGTTCCACAAAAGCAGATTTCCCGATCTCCCTTACGATCAGAAATGTCACAGTACAACCGAGAATCATGCCAATCCATGAATATAAGAACCCTGCCCACAGACCATATACCGCACCGTTCACGCCCACAATCAACAGTGTTGGAAGTGGCGGCACAAATGATTTCATAAACGTAAGCAATATTCCCGGTAAGGGGCCGAAAGAGCGAAACTTCTCCAGCCAGAAACGAATATTTTCTTCCGTAATATATGACATAATATCCAATGCTGCTGGGGTCATTTGCATCCATCCAATCTATACAATCTAAATTCTTAGGTTTGATGTCCACATTTCATCATTCAACTGAATGATGAAGCTTCTTACGCAACTCCCTCCCAGTATAACGTACATCTTCGATGAACACCGTTGTCAATTTGAAGAAATTATTGCACAGTGAACAAACTTTCCACCGAAATCTAATTGAAATCCAAAAAGCACACCCCGACCCTCTTGTGGTCTTGGTGTGCTCTTCATATTAAAACCCGATTTTATCTTCGGGAGTATATCATCCTTATTCCAGCTGCGCTTCCTGCATTGCGAGTTCAATCAATTCTGCCTGATGGGCAGCATTCCATTCGGGAATCCCGGAACGCATGAACTCTTCAGCATCCATTGCCGCTTTGGACTGGTTGCAGAGATTGCAGGCGCAGACACAGTTAAGCGGGGTGGTATGTCCACCTTTGGCACGCGGCAGCAGATGGTCGATTGTATCCCCATACGATCCACAGAAGTAACAAGTGTAGTGATCCCGCGTCAGAATATACCGCTTGAAATCCTTGTTGCTGAACAATCGGCGAATCGTGTACCGATTGACCACCACAGCAGCTTTTTCCTTGACCAACGTAACCGCAAGCTCCATATCCACTTCCTGATGCCAACGGCGCCCCTTGTCCGTCTTGCCACGCATCCGCACCATGCCTTGCCGGTTGGTCCGGAGCGAAGCCGGATCTTCCGGGTCGATGGCTACCGGAGCCGACGGGGTCTGGCGGCGGGGACGGCCATCCGTGCCAGCGCCGTGGCTGCGGCTGGCATGCGCGGGTCGCTGCCCGGATGCACCGCGGGCAGCGTCTTCGCCGTTCGCCTTGGGCGCACGCTCCTTGCGCGCCTGGCGCGGCTTGGACCCTGGCGAGCCAGGCTGGCGCACGGGCGCTGGAGGCCCTGCCTCCGCAGCAGCCCCCGGCGCTTGCCCAGGCTCGCGCCTGGTGGCGGCAGGCTGTGCCTCCGCCGCCGTAGGTGCAACGACCGTGGTGGCATCGCCACGGTCGCTCAGTGCCGGCGCATGGGCCTCAGCAGCTACGCTGCGGGCCTGCCCTGCGCCGGGCGCGAGCGCGGCAGCACGCTTGCGGCGCCGCTTGCGCTTGCGTTTGGCTGCGGTCGGTTGATCCGCAGCCATGGGCTCTGCTGCCGGGCCTTGCGGCTCAGCAGGCAGCAGAGCTTGGTGGGCCGCCGCAGCTTGTTCGGCTGCCTGCACTGCAGCGGCTGCGCGCGCGCCAGCCCGCTGTGCAGTGCCTTTTTCATTCGCAGCAGCATGCCCCTGCGAATGCCCTTCTTCCCCACGCCAGTGCTCACCTGGCTGTGGCTCATCTCCTACCTCACCCGCCGAGCCATCCTGCTCCAGACTCGTCTCTCTCAGTTCATTTCCCGTTATGCTCTCCGATCGGTTGCTCTTCCTCCGTCTTCTCCTCTTCTTCCGTATACCCGAAGAAGAGGGGGGCGAAGTCACCAATTCAGCGCGTTCATCGTCATTCGAAGAACTTGAGTCTACTGACGATTGAGACACCAGACTTCTGTCAGACTGAGACACCGTAGCAGCTCCATGCTCCATACCGTGGGAGGTACGACCTGCCTCATTTCTCGCAGATGCAGAGGGTCTGGCAGTAACAGCACGTGTCTCTAAGCCATCCCGTTGACGCTCCATCCGTTCATTCGTTCGTCCGACGCTTGAACCTGACTCGTGATCAGCAGCCTGTCCACCAAGCTGGCGACAGCTGCGGCAGGCTCCCCGCCTGGCTCCGAGACCTGCCCGCTTTCCGGTTCTGCGCCGGAATTCGGACATCGGCCGCTGTTGTCCGCAATACATACACGTTTTGCTCAGTCGCGCTTCTTGTTCCGTCTTTCCTTGCCGGAAAGGGGCTGGACCCGTCTCCATGTTGTCACCTCGGTTCCGTATGAATCCGGTTTCTTTCTATTGTATCACATCTGCTCGCGAACACCCTCATGGCCAAAGGCCTGATAATCTTTCGAGTTGTACTCCTGTATCTGTTCACTGCATTCGTGAAGAATGTGTTCCACATATTCCAATATATCCTGCATCGGTCTCCCGCATTTTTCGCATGTTGTCATGTTATTCACCTTAATCCTGTTATCCATAATGTATTATCGTTCCGCCTTATGATTACCCATCAACCATGAAAAAGAAACACTCGTTCCCCACATTACACATATCTGCATACATCAAAAAAACCGCTTCCTGCTCTCCCCTAAGGTCGACCAAGAAACGGTTTATTATTCCTGTGTTGGAAATACATCTTATCAAACGTCCAGTTGGCCCGAGTTCTGTTGTGGGACCAGTCGCGGTTTCGGTTTTGGCAGATTGCCAAAGATGACCCATGCATAGGGAACGAACCTTGCCGTCAATCCAACGACAATCCACGAAGCGATCAGAGCTACACCGAATCCTCCCGCATACCACAGATGCACTAACCAGGAGACTCCTGTTTGCGGTGGAAATTCACGATACACCAGCAGGAAGAAGGGGTGAATCAGATAGATGCCAAAAGACAATGCCCCAAGCCGATTCAGCGGCTTGACGATGAGTGACGGCCCTTTGCGATAGAGCAGATAGGCAATCTGGATAAGCACCAGCGCACAAGCAAAGGTATGCACATTCCAGAAGAATTCATACCACAGTGTGTTATACGTTGCGATCTTCAGACGCAGCAGATAATAGATATACACATGGCCAAGTCCGGCAATGATCCACACCGCCCAAAGCAGAATCCATGAAGCTACGCGCCCTTTGGTTGCATTGGCCCGACTGATGACAAACCATTGCTTGATTTTAGGGAAATACACCCCGATAAAAGCACCCAGCATGAAGTAGGAAAAATACGAGAAAGCCCAGCTTCCCTTGTTGGGTACCTGGAATCCATATTTATTACTTACGATGAATGCCCATTGAATCAATAGTCCAATCGGAACAGACCATTTCACCACAGAAGGATATTTCTTAAGCAACCATAACACCAATGGGAATAACAGATAAAATTGCATGTTAATAAACACAAAGTACAGATGTGTATAGGCCTTACCTGTAAACAATTTCGTGATAAAACTTACTGCCGATTCGCCGAAAGGTCGGCCCTGATAATGCGTGAAATGCAGCAACACAAAATACATTAATGAAAACAGGAAATACGGAAGCAATATATACACGAATCTTTTCTTGTAAAAATTACTTACGAGTTTCTTATCCAGCGGACGGGAATAATAGTTATAGAACAGTACAAAACTGCTCATAAAAATAAAGGTTGGCGTACCATATTTCATAAAGATATTAATAAAGTTGTACAGCCAGTAGTAGCCTGAACCCGTCATGTCCACCGTCGCATAGGACGTGGAATGCACGCACAGTACGCCGATAATTGCCATGGCACGCACCAGATTCAGCTCTGGGATTCGCTCTCTTTTCAGTGTTTCACTCATGTTTACGTTTCTCCTTAATGTGTTCGTCAATATGTCAGATATGACTTAATACAATAAAGCTCTCTATCTATTAAAAGCCATAATGCTTAAGATGGATAGTCCATTTTCTTAACAATTCCTAAAATTCCAACACATTTCACACTATTTTCATGTCTATATATGTAAAAAAGACCGCGAGTACGCGGTCTGTGGAACATCCTGCTCTCAACCAAATGAATATTGGATCAACCGGATGAGAATGGTAAATTTGGGTTGGGACATGATCACGCCCCTGACTGAGTCTACTTCCCACGACTCGCCAGAATCTGTTTGTACACCTCAATTGCTGCCTGTCTTGATGCCTTTAGATCCACAATGGCATCCTTGCGCGGCTGATGAATGTCTTTGCTGTGCAAGTCTTTCAATTCAGGCAACCACTTGCGAATATAATCGCCTTGCGGATCATATTTCTCGGACTGCGTTACCGGGTTGTTCACCCGAAAATACGGAGCCGCATTCTCCCCAAGCGAGGCACACCATAGCCAGTTACCACGGTTCTGAATGTTATCATAGTCACTCAGCTTGCGCCTGAAATAGGCTTCACCCAAGGTAAACGGACATTGCAGGTTTTTGGTGAGAAACATCGCCGTGAGAATCCGCAACCGGTTTGGCATATGTCCGGTTTCATTCAGTTCCGTCATAGCTGCATCAATAATTGGAATGCCTGTCTCCGCCTTGCACCACCGTTCAAAATGATCGTCATGGAGGGACGAGAGATCGTACACCTTTTCATATGTAAAATAGTGACTCTCATAGACCGCCCGATACAGATAGAAGTCGCGGAAACACAGCTGCCTGATCCACTCTCCAGCTTCCGCCGTGCGATTCGCGGCATCGTACATTTTGCGGATAGACACGGCTCCCACCGCTACATACGAACTGAGATGACTCGGCTCGTAAGCCTCATATTCATCTCGATGATCCCCATATTCAGCAATTCGATCCGATAAGAATTCATCCAACAGCAGATGCGGGTCCTCGTCATTCGAACCACTGCCCTCCAGCAACTCTGAAGGTACCCTCATCGCATCCGGCCATTCAATCGGACGATCACTCACCTTCAACTCGGCAACGGTTGTTGCCGAAGGAGGATTGGGATGTTCATTCATGAATTCCACCCACCGCCGATGGAAAGCCGCAAATACCTTATAAGGCTCCGACTTGCCCGTGAAATTCGCGAATCCATTCAGATCCATCAGCAGATGATCTGTCAGTTGTGTGAACGAAACCTCGCGTGCCTCACTGACTTTGCGTATGGCCCTATCCCGCTCGATTGCATATGGCGTCATGTCCCGATGGACCACAATCTCGTCAATCTCACCTTTGAATTCGTTCAGGATGAATTCAACCACTTCAGCCGGTTTGCCGTAAGCAACATGCAGTTTTCGTTTGGCTTCAAGATACTGCCTGCCTAATTCCGCTGCGTGCTGCCTGAAATTCACACCGCTGTGTTCCTTCTCTCGGCCTTGCCGCAGGAGGAATGAATCATAGATGAGAATATGCACACTCTCTTCTTGGTGTTCCCGCAAATAGTCGAATGCGGCCAGATCATCCGTACGCAAGTCTTTGCGGTGTATGAATAGCTTCATGCCCCACCCTCCTGTCTGATCTTACGTCTATTTATCCGTCAGGCTCTGATATAACCTGCTTGTTTCCGGTTCTGGCTGATGTCCCAGATCCTCATTTAATGTCAATGTAAATGAATGATACAAACGAAGTATGCCTTGCTGATCATCCATGGATGCATACACTTCCATCATGAGTCGGCAGATCTCTTCCGAATAAGGCTCCCGTTCCTGTAATATCGTTAATTGCTCAATCGCTTCTTTGCCACGCCCATGCTCCATGTCCCATCTCGCGATATCCATAACCAGCGCTGTATACTTGCGTCTGAGTTCCCTTGCTTTGGCCTGTGCCCAACGATAATCATGCTCTTCCAGATAATCGCCACGATAAAGCGGAATCATATGCTTCAAGTCACCAATATTGTCTGATGTGATGACGTTGTAGACCATGGCTTTTTCAAATTGGTCCACATCACTTACCAGATTACCTGATAACAGACGATAACGGTTCATATTGTACTCCAGCTTGCCTGTCATGTTCCATTCCTTAAAAAGCTTTCGAATCTGGTACACGGAAGTATGTAGATGGGTTAATCCCTTTTCCTGGGAAACATCACCCCATAGCTTATCCAGCAGAATCTCCTTGCTTACCCATTCTTCCCTGTGATGAAACAAAAAAGCAAACAATTCCTGTGATTTGGTTGTGCGCCACTTATGTTTCTTGGCACCCTGATCCAAACTTCTGTAGATATCCAGATGTTTGAACGTTAGCAGCCCCGGAACTTCAGTATCCAACTCCACAGGTACGGGTTCCGATCCCTGTACCTCGGCGGTGGCTGCAACTTGGGAATGATGCGACATTATGCCCGCGATTCGATCAACGGTTTTGGCCAATCGGGTCGAGCTTACCGGTTTCAGTACATAATCCAGTGCATGCAGTTCAAATGCTTCCACTGCATGGTCCGCATAAGCCGTAACAAAGATAATACGAATACTCTGATCCAATTGCTGTATATATTCAGCCGCTTCCAGGCCATTCATCTCCGGCATTCCAATGTCCAAAAATACAACATCTACACGTTCCTTTGCCAGAAAATGCAGACCATCACGAGCTGTCGAAAAACATTGCACGGGTGTAATTCGTCCGTCCGTTCGTAGTAGTCGCTCCAGATGAAGCTGCGCTGGCTTCTCATCATCGATCACAATGGCTCTCACCGTTCTTTCAGCCTCCTGCCATGAAAGATTCAATTAGAATGCCGATTTTATCGGCATCCGCTTATTAGGGCGTGTCTCAAAACTCGCTGAAGTGCATCTTTTACCGCCTATTCGCCCCCTGCTGCGTCACTTTCCCTTGACGTGCCCCGGCACGCCTGCGTAAAACTTCCTGGCTTGGAACGAAAATTCGGCAAAATCTGCTTCCTTCGGAGTTTTCAGACACCCCCTAGTCTGTTAACCATAATTGCTTAATTCGGCACACTATTTGGCATAATCCACCTTTTGCACAGGGATGCGGAACCGAATCTGTGTGCCTTTACCCACATGGCTATGAATCTCCAGTCCCTGACCATAGAGGGACATCAGGCGACGGTTTATATTTTGCAGCCCGACACCTCCAGGACCTTCGGTGTTCCCAGACTTGACCTGAGCCATACGCTCGGGAGGGATACCCACACCATCATCCTGAACCTGTACAACCACATGCTCACTCTCTTTGAAAATCCTAAGATGAACTGTCCCGCCGGCTGCCCGCTCCATCACGCCGTGTCGAATGGCATTCTCCACAAGTGGCTGGATACTTAGAGGTGGCAGATAGAGCTGCACATCCGGTTCCACCTCATATTCAACCACCAGTCTTTCCTCAAATCTGGCCTGTTCCAGATGCACATACGATTCCACCAATTCCAGCTCTTTGGTCAAAGGAACAAGCTGCTCCCTGTTCTGGAAGTCAAAACTTCCGCGCAGGTAATGACTGAGTTCAATCAGCAGATCGGTTGCTTTGTCCGGATTCACTGCACAGGTCGCGATAATGACATTGAGTGCATTATATAGGAAGTGAGGCTTGATCTGGGCCTGCAAAAAGGCCATTTCGGTCCGGATAGCTTCCTGCACCGAACTCCGCATTTCAATTAACGTCCGAACTCTGGCTCGCAATTCACCAGCATCCACCGGTTTGCTCAGAAAGTCATTGGCTCCCGCCTGAAATCCGTGTTTGATATCCTCAGGCAACCCTCGAGCAGTGAGCATCAGAATCGGCAACTCAGACAAGGAACTGTGCTCGCGCAACTTGCGACATAACTCAAGCCCGGACATCTTAGGCATCATCCAGTCCGTAATAACAAGATCAATGGACGGGAATTCTTCACGGAGTTTCAATGCAGTGGGCCCGCTGTCCGCTGCAATCACACGATACCGTTCCGTCGATAACAGGTTAAGCAAAACCTGTCGATTGACGGGATCATCGTCTACAATCAGAATCGTGTGCTCGGATTCTGCAAGATCTTCCTGCTCATCTGACTCTCTTGTCACAAACTCCTTTGCCCCCGCCCCCTGTGCAGCAACATATCGTGCCACAGTTGGTTTCGAATGAGATTGCAGCAGAGGCAACTTCATCACAGGCAGGGTGAAATGAAAGATCGAACCTTGCCCCGGCTCCGATTCAACCCAGATCTCACCACCGCCAAGTTCAACGAGTTTTCGCGTAATACTCAGACCCAGTCCGGTTCCATGATTCAATCGCTCAATCGTGCCGTTACTCTGCTCATACGCCTGGAAGATATCCTCCTGTTTGTCCAAGGCAATACCTACCCCTGTATCAGCGACCGATACCTTCACCCAATCTCCTTCAACACTAGCGTACAATCGAATCTCACCCTGCTCAGTGTACTTATAGGCGTTACCCAGCAAGTTATACAGAACTTGCCTTAGGCGATCTTCGTCTGCCTCAACAAGTGGCAAGGACTGGGGCCATTGTTGAATCAATATAACCGGCTTGTCTTCAAACGTGAAACCCGAGACTTCAACCACAGTACGAGCAACGGATTCCAGATCAACAGCTACCCGTTTCAACTCAATTTCACTATTTTTTAATTTGGCAAAATCCAAAATGTCGTTAACCAGCAGTGACAGGCGCTTGCCGGTTGAAGTAATCATGGACAGATTTTTGGCTTGCTTGGGCGTAACTGCTCCGGCAGCTCCTTCCAGCATCGATTGCGCAATATTAATAATGCCGTGCAGGGGAGTTCGCAGCTCATGCGACGTGTTCGCCATGAACTCGTCCTTGAGGCTGTCAATGGCAAGTAATCGCTCCGACAGGGCTTCCACGTCCCGGAATGATTGTGCGAAACGGATTGCGGTCACAATCATCTGGGCAATTACAAATAATAAAAGTTCAATCAGCGCGAAGAATGCTGTGTCTACGGCAGTAAACGCACCAATCGTGTGTAGCACAACAACCATGAGTATGCTCATCATGCTCACCAGTGCAAAATGGCTGTCATTGGGACGTCCTTTTAACCAATAGAACATGGCTCGCAGTGAATAGAACATGACAACAAGTGAGATCAGCAGCATAGGAATCTCAAAAGTCGAGAAAAGCGTCGGAGGAAGCGTTAGACCCACAATGGTTTGGGCAACGATTAGCACGACAGCCAATCGAACAAACCACTGATGAACCGCTCCCGGTACACGGGCATCCATATACCGAAGTAAAAAGTAATACGCAAAGGCTGAACTAAGGAGTTGAATCCGAAGCATCTCATTATTGGTCAGGAACGGTACAAACGTTCCCAGTAACTTCTCCCCATGGGTCAGAGCGTATACCGCACCAGAAAGGCTGAATAATCCGAGGAAACGAAGCTCCCTCTCCGTACGCCTTAATCTGAACAGAAGTAGAAAAAAGGCGGCTGGCAAGATAAAACCAAATAAGGTCATCAGATCCTTGAGCCAATCTTGTTGCTGGCTTTTCAGAATACTATGCTCGTCTCCAAACAAAATGGGCGCCACAATGCCCCCGGAAGAATAACTATAGTTCGATACCTGAATGATAATGTCAGCCGTGTTGCCATCAATGGACGTGAATCCCGTAAAGGGCAGATTTAATTGTAAATCTGTTCCCGGTGTCATTCCTGGCAGGCCTTTGCCGCCAATCTCTTTACCATCAATAAATACCCGGTGTGCCATGCGTATATTCCGCGTGCGTATACCATAATCGTTTTTCGTCGTTCGGGGTGTAAGCTGGACTTGCAAATGATAGGTCCCATACCCATGCGCTTGCCCCAGAGATTGGTTCCATCGGGCCGGAACCTGAGTACCAGACGAAGCAGGCAATGGCTTACGGCCAGATACACTCGCTTCAATATCTGCCGGGCTCAGCAACTGACCGGGGTAGAAATCCCAGTCTCCCTTTAAAGACGCTGCACCCATACGATCAAAGTTCCATTGGGTCAGGTCAATTTTTCCATCCATAGCCTGGGGATTACCACGCTCGTTAATTAACGTCTGGGCAATCCAGCCTAGCGGAACAATGACAATACATATGAAGCTTATGGTCAGCATAATCCAGTGTTTTCTCATCTATGTATTCCTTCCATCCACAATGGCGAGAGACGTCTAATTTTGTCGATTTATCACTAAAATTCATGTTACACGTTTCTGGTGCTCACGGAAATAGTTTCCGTATCATAATCGGTCAAATTCGTTATAATTTGAAGGATCTCTATCTGTTTTCGCCAGTTCTTGGTACACCAAGAAACCCCAGGCCGAATTTCACCGGAATGAACGGGCGAAATTGCCTGGGGTTGATTGAATGAAGATTTATTTAACAACTTGGGCAAGCTTCTGAACGATTCCGGCCCATCCCTGTTCCATACGTTCGCGTACGATGGCGTGGGCCTGTCCAAACTCAGTCAGTTTATCCGCATCCCAACCGCTGTGAATCAGTGTGAAATCCGTACCTTCGGGCTGTTCATTCAGTTGGAACGTCAACGTCCAGTCCTTACCCCAGCGGAATGACAGCTTGTGCAGCGGAAGAACTTCCGTCACCTGACATGGTGATTGGCCGAAGGGGCCTGCTTCCAATATAAACTCATGACCCTCCACAGGTTCCAGATTGCCCGGCATGAACCATGCACCCAATCCTTGCGCTGTCGAGACCATCTCCCACACCTTCTCTACAGGTGCATGAAGCAATAGTTCCTCCCGGATATCCGGTAATGCACTTGATGATGATTCCAATCGTATCGCCTCCTTGGATATATTTATTCATTGTTTGAGATTTTAGGATTCATGTCAAATGGGTTCACATAACGACCAAAAAAGGTGTTGACCCCAACTGTGACACCACCCATAATTGGAATATACTACATATAAGGTGCGTGATTTCTATGATAGTCTGCTCTGAAAAATCCAATTCCAACCGTTGCCGGAAGGGATTATTTTAACGTATTCCCTTCCCCTTTTGCAATTCATTACATCAAAATGTGGGGGATACTTACACGATGTCTTTCAGTTATTATGGTCCATTGTGCACTGCCGTTTATGATCTAACCAAACCCGTGGGACACTCCTTGGGAGGAGACATCGAATTCTATCGTCACTATCTTCAGCGCTGCAAAGGACGGATCCTTGAAGCCATGTCGGGATCAGGCCGAGTGCTCATTCCTTTGCTTGAGGCAGGCCTGAAGGTGGATGGACTTGATTATTCAACCGATATGATTGACTCTTGCCGTTCTCGTTGCACCGAGCGGGCATTACCTATACCTGAGCTGTTCGTTGCCGATCTGGAGAAGCTTGACCTTCCATATCGATACGAGGCAATTATCATTCCCGGAGGTTCTCTGCTCCTCATCCAAGACAGACAGGCGTCGATTAACGTATTACGTAATCTATTTCAGCATTTAGAACCTGGCGGCAAGTTCGTGTTTGATCTGTTTCTGCCCGATGTGACACAACCCTCTTCTGTGGAAACATCAACCGTTTCATTACCGGATGGCGATACAATCACGGTAGAAGTGAAAAACATTGAAGTGAACCTTCTTCAACAGTACAAAGTGAGTCTGATCCGCTACGAACAATGGCATCAGGGTTCTCTTGTTGCTACGGAGCTGCAACAACTCACTCTACGTTGGTACGGCATAGAAGAGTTACGCCTAATTCTCGAAAACATTGGTTTCTCTGACATTAAAGTGTACGCCGATTTCAACCCGAATCAGCCACCTACACAGTCGAATCAAAAATTCGTCTATGAAGCAACTCGAAGAACGTAGTCATCCGTAATTTAGTCTACATGCTTCTCATCATACAAATCAGGCCACAGCATGAGTTTTAACCCATGCTGTGGCCTGATTTACTATATAAGATTTGCAATAACATTTACACGAGAACGCAGAGGACAGAAATAGCCTGAAGAAGCGACGCTACAAGCTTTCTGCAAGAAAGCTGCATCGAAAGCATACACTTCGCCTTTATCCTCAGATTTGCACCTTTGAAAAAGTGAATCAAAAAATCTGAGGATAACAGCGATCGGAAGGTTATTCTGTCATCGGAGTGGCAAGTGTAACTGTTAGTGCAAATTAGTATCCACGAGAATATTGCTCCGCAATGGCAGCTTGATCCTTGCTGACACCCAGTTCCAGAGCGGCATGGTTCGCCCAGTACGGATCACGCAGCATGCCTCTGCCCACGGCAACCAGATCCGCGTCGCCGTTTCCAATCACCGCCTGAGCCAATGCTGCATCCTCCAGCATACCCACTGCGATGACAGGAACGCTAAGTTCTTCACGGAAGCGACGGGCAAATGGTACCTGATACCCCGGATAGTTCCCCGGTTTCCGCTGTCCCGAAGGTCCTTCGCCACCTGAACTGATATGGAACATGTCCACGCCTGCGTCTTGGTAAGCACGAGCGATATTGATCGTATGGTCGATATCATACCCGCCATCCGCGTATTCGACAGCCGAAATCCGCATAATTAGCGGCATATCTGCTGGCATTTCTTTTTTCACTGCCCGAATGACTTCAACGCCGAAACGGGACAGATCCTGCCCATATACATCCTCACGATGGTTCATCAGCGGGGAATGGAACTGGTGGATCAGGTATCCATGGGCACCGTGCAACTCAATGGTATCGACTCCAGCCTGGACTGCGCGGCGAACACCGTCTGCGAACTTCTGCACCATAGCTTCTACCTCTTCCGTACTTAATGCACGAGGTTCCTTGTACTTTTCTCCCGGGAATGTGACTACCGAAGGAGCAACCGGCTGCGCTGCATCCTCTGCTTTTCGTCCTGCATGTGCGATCTGAATAGCTACTTTGGAGCCGTAGGCATGAATTCCATCTACAAGTTTGGTGAAGGCAGGCACATGCTCATCTGACCATATACCCAAGTCATTATCCGTAATACGACCATCCGGATCGACATCGGTCATCTCGATCACGATGAGTCCTGTTCCTCCAACCGCACGGCTCACATAGTGAACCTGATGCCAATCGTTCGGAATGCCGTCCTTCGCAGTGACAGAATATTGGCACATTGGTGCCATGACGACACGGTTATTTAATTGCAGACTCTTGAATTGATAAGGGGAAAATAATTGCTCAGTCATCGTTGCTGCATCTCCTGTTCCTTGATCATGATATATATGAAGCCTTCCTTATTTGTCTAAGTCCGAAAACAGTTTTCCGTTCTTACCGTAATTGTCCTTCTCCAAATCCTCAATGAAGATAAAGACTTTGCTCGGATCAACATCCAGTGTCTCACAAGCCACCTGAGTCATACGTTCAATCAACTGACGTTTCTGCTCAACCGACTTGCCTTCCAGTACCTTAACCGTGATAAATGGCATGTCTAGAACCCATCCTTTCTTCATCATTTATTATGAACCTGACGTATGGAAACACAAGTACGTACATTTTTGTGCCTTGGTACCCTTTTTGATACCTAGTCATCCTCCTATTTCCGATCTACCCCATTCTGGAAATGACTGCAAAACATGATATGATAACCGTAGAGAACCACAATAATTACTATACCCAATTTACATAAGTTGTGACTAACGGTTACACGATAACGGAGAGGGCAGAAATAACCTGTAGAAGCGGAGCGTTCGCCTTTATCCTCAGATTTTCACCTTTGTAAAAGTGGATCAAAAAATCTGGGGATAACAGCGATCAGAAGGTTATTCTGGCCTCATAGTGGATCAGTGTAAAAACAAGTAGCTCAACTTAAATACTACTCAAGCTAGGGAGAGGTTATTATATGAAAGATATATTAATTCAAAGACTGAGTACTTATGTTCAGATGGATACCCAATCCGATGAAAATAGCGAGACATGCCCTTCCACACACGGCCAACTGGCCTTGGGCAAACTGCTCGTTGAAGAATGTACCTCCATTGGTCTGCAAGATGTGACGATGGATGAGAATGGTTATGTCATGGCTACACTGCCATCCAATACCGACAAGGATGTTCCCGTAATTGGTTTCCTGGCTCACCTCGATACAGCGACCGACTTTACTGGCAAAAATGTTAAACCACAGGTTATCGATAACTACGACGGTGCTGACATTGTGCTGAACTCGGAACTGGATGTAGTGCTGTCCAACAAGGATTTCCCGGAACTGCACGAGTATAAAGGCCACACCCTGATCACAACCGATGGTACAACGTTGCTTGGTGCAGATAATAAGGCAGGCATTGCCGAGATTATGACCGCGATGGCCTATCTGATTGAACACCCGGAAGTGAAACACGGTAAGATTCGGGTTGCTTTTACCCCGGATGAAGAGATTGGCCGTGGACCGCACAAGTTTGATGTAGCTGCTTTTGGAGCCAAATATGCGTACACGGTCGATGGCGGACCGCTTGGTGAACTGGAATACGAGAGCTTTAACGCAGCTGCCGCTAAAATCACCGTACGAGGCACCAATGTGCATCCCGGAACAGCGAAGGATAAGATGGTGAACTCCCTGAAAATTGCGATGGAATTGAATCGACGCCTGCCTGTGGAGGAAGCTCCTGAATTCACGGACGGTTATGATGGTTTCTACCATCTGTTGTCTCTGGAGGGTGACGTTGAACTGACAAAGATGAGCTACATCATCCGTGATTTCGACCGGGAGAAGTTTGAAGAGCGCAAAACAAATCTATTGAATATCGCGAACGAACTGAAGACCAAGTATGGAGAGAAAAGCATCACGGTTGAATTGAATGACCAGTACTATAACATGCGTGAGAAAATTGAACCCGTACGCCAGATCGTGGACATTGCCCATGAAGCCATGACACGATTGGACATCGAACCTGTTATTCGCCCCATCCGGGGAGGAACAGACGGTTCCCAACTATCCTATATGGGCATGCCCACACCAAATATCTTCACTGGTGGTGAGAACTACCACGGCAAATTTGAATATGTATCGGTAGACAATATGGTGAAGGCCACCCGTGTCATTGTAGAGATCGCTCAATTGTTCGAGCAGCGCGGAGATATCTAATCCACTTGACGTACAGTGCACAAAGAATACAAAGAGTACCCCTTCGTATATTCGGGAGGGTGCTCTTTGTTATGCCATATTGTATTTTGTTGTACCGCGTCATGTCGTACAGATATGCTGGCTTGATCTTTATTTTAGATGCCATTACTCATATATATTGCCCCCCGCGATGGCACGCAACTGTTCCAGATCACAGATCAGAAGCTTACGCTGCACTTTGCGAATAATATTTCGATTACACAGATCTTGAACAACTCTATTAAGATGTCTATAGCTGGTGCCCAGCATATCGGCCAGTTCGGTGAGCTTGGAAGTCTGGATCTCTTCCGAAGAAGACTCGTCCTGGCCCATTGTGGACAACAGATAGCTGGCAAATCGACTCTCGACCGGATATAACATATTCAGACTCGACAGGTTGGAAAAGGTATACAATTTGTGCGTAACTTGGCTCAGCATAAAGTGGAGAAACTTAGGGTTCTCTGCATAGGTATTCTGGAGAGCGCGATAGCTGATACCCAGCAGCAGGCTTTTACTCACAGACTCTACCGTATTCATAGCCTCCTTGCCATTTACCAGTTCCAAATCTCCCACAAGCGCAAGTGGTGTACTGAAACGAAGCAACAGAGACTTTCCGTTAGGCAGGGTGGTATAGATCTTGAGCTTGCCCTGCACGAGAAAATACAATCGCTCGGGTCGCTCACCTTTGGCACAGATCATCTCGCCCTTCGCAGCCTCAAGTAGTCGCAACTCAGCGAGTGCAGGCTCGTCCAGCACCTGATCCAACCCATTCTCACGGGCGAGTTGCCGCACAAGTCCAAAGTCCATGATTTCTTTCATTCCGACTTCCCCTCCGTTGTCGTATATAACCTATGTAAAAGGACATATGTCCTATATTTGATATACATCCGTACAAATATCTTGATATAAAAATAGTTACAACTAACACTTATATCCAATAAATCATTTCAAATGGTAAATACTTTAAAATTTAATCATAAAATGTTCATTCTTTCATGCAAAATGCCGTTCACGAAAAGTCATTTCCGTCCGATGAAAGATAGAGCATTCCATAGATCGTTAAAAATAATACATTCAAATATTGAAAGGATGGTCCTCTTCCATGAACGTTGTAGATGCCCTGCTTAAAGTAATGCCTTATATCAGCAAGATCCTTAGAGAACCAGCTAGTTTAACTGTATATGATCACGAAAAGGTATTGGAGGTTATTACCACCGACAAGTTTGACCTTGGTTTTGAAAAAGGAATGCCACTCTTGGAATCGTATCAAAACTTTTCCATCTTAAAAAACGGAAGAGAAGCTACCCTCGCTACTCTCTCCAAGGATGTTTATGGTATCGAACTGGATATTCTGAACATTCCGATCTTTGATGATCACCAGAAAGTTGTTGCTGTTTTCTGTGTATCTTACGACCAATCTAACCAGAACCAACTTGAGGATATTATACAAGAAAATCAAACCATCAATGGTAACCTCGTTGATATGGTGCAGCATGTCGCTGCTCATGCCGAAGAATTGCAAGCAACCAGTGAACAGATCTTGCAGAACACAAGACTTGCTGTTCAGAACTCTTCCCAAATCAACAAAGTAGCCGGGTTCATTCGTGAAATCTCTGAGCAAACCAACTTGCTTGGCCTGAATGCCGCTATTGAAGCCGCTCGTGTTGGTGAAGCTGGTGCCGGCTTCGGTGTGGTTGCTTCCGAAGTACGCAAACTCTCTGTGGATGCCAAACAAGCTACAAGTGATATCGATACCAGTCTGAGAGATGTACAACAGGTCATCAAACAAATGGAAGTTGAAGTCTCCCAGATTGCAGCCTCTTCACAGGAACAAGCAACGCTTGTATCCTCCTTTACGGATGTGATTGAGCAGCTTAATGAAACAGGGGAGCGAATGAAAGCTCTGTCCGAACAACTGATCAGCTATTCCGTTAAAAATTAATGAAAATATATCTTTGATGAACTTTGGCTAGTACAAAGATACATTTTATATGCAACAAACAGGACTCGGGTTGCCCATGATGGATAATCCAAGTCCTGTTGTTTGTTGTGTCCATTTTATATAACCAACCACGTTCAGATAAAATCTTAATTGGCTACATTGATTTATCTCCAATAACCTCTTCTTCCGACTGCCAGCATTCAACTTCACCCGGAATATGAATCCGGTCCCGGGTAAAGACGGGATCACGTCCTTCAGCCTTCTGTTTCTTGTAGTCCTTCAGCGCTTCAAAGGTTACCTTGGACAGCATCAGGATGGCAATCAGGTTTACCACCACCATCAGCCCCATGAACAGGTCAGCCAAATCCCACACTAGCTGAACTTTGGCAACGGCGCCAAACACCACCATCGCGATGACGCAAATACGGTATACCCACAGCCAAACTTTGTTGGATTTGATAAACTCAATGTTGGTTTCTCCGTAGTAATAATTTCCGATTAGTGTACTGAAGGCAAACAGGAACACCATAACCGCCAGAAATCCCGATGCCCATGAACCAATATGTACACTTAATGCTGCCTGAGTTAATTCAATGCCACCCAGATCGGAACCTTTGTATACCCCGGATAACAAAATAATCATGGCAGTGCTTGTACATATCACTAACGTATCTGTCAGCACACCAAACGCCTGAATAAGTCCCTGTTTCACCGGATGTGTTGTATCCGCCGTTGCAGCAGCATTCGGGGCGCTACCCATGCCCGCCTCATTGGAGAACAATCCGCGTTTCACACCGTTCATCAGTGCAGCGCCCAACGTTCCGCCAGCAACCTGTTCGATGCCGAAGGCACTTTTCACAATTAACGCAATCATGGCCGGAAGCTGGGTAATGTTCGCCAGCACCACAAAAGCCGCTACCCCAATGTACAATACGGCCAGTACAACGACGATGTATTCCGACGCTTTTGCAATCCGTTTGACACCGCCCATAATAATTCCTGCAAATATCACAGCCATAATGATACCCACCGTTAACCGATCCGTACCAAATGAGTTCTCAAATGCAACGGTAATCGTGTTAGACTGCACCGCATTAAAGACCAATCCAAATGAAAGCGTAATGAGAACGGCAAATAAAATCCCCATCCAGCGTTTGCCCAACCCACGTTCCATATAATATGCCGGACCCCCACGGAATCCACCTTTATCCTTCACTTTATAGATCTGGGCCAACGTACTCTCCACAAAACTGGAGGCTGATCCGATAATTGCAATGATCCACATCCAGAATATAGCACCAGGTCCCCCCAGTGCGATAGCCAGTGCAATACCGGTAATATTCCCTGTACCTACACGGGCCGCCATACTAATACAGAACGCCTGAAAAGGTGAAATTTTGCCTGGTTCCTTGCTTTTCGGCTCTAGAAGCACCTTCACCATATCTCCAATCATGCGGAATTGCATGAACCGGGTCTTGGTGGTGAAGTATATACCACATACTACCAATAGTATAATTAACACTTTGGACCATAGAAAATCATTGAAAATGACGACAATATCTTGTATTGTTTGCTCCATCGGTATGCCCCTTTTTATGGTGTATTTCAAGATCAGAGATGGACACGTGAAAAGTTTGTACCATTCTGCACAACACTAGCCCCAGACTTTGGGATGTTACTTATACTACAAGGGCATCTACGGAAATCGACAAATACCTACATGCAATTTATACATTTATTTTAAAATCGGGCTTTGACCGCCCAATCATTGTCATTTAACCTGACATGTCAGGTTCTATGCAAGAAGGAAAGGAACGATTACACTGGAACGAGAGTTCATCGCGGCGTTAACCGCCTTTACCATAGATTTATCAATCACACCATTCACAGAGAAAGGGAATGACTGACATGCGTTATTTTATCGTGGATGATGATCCTGGCGTTCGTTCCATGTTGATGGATATTATTGAGGATGAAGGCCTTGGCGATATTGCCGGGGAAGCTGAGGACGGAGCACATATTCACGCGGAACTGTTGGAACTGCATAAGGTGGATGTCCTGCTGATTGATCTGCTGATGCCCCAACGAGACGGGATTCAGACTGTGCGAGCGCTTGAAGGAAGGTTTGAGGGCAAGATCGTCATGATCTCCCAGATCGAGTCGAAAAATATGATCGGTGAAGCCTATTCACTAGGCATTGAATATTATATTACGAAGCCGATTAACCGGCTGGAGATTCTATCTGTTCTGCGGCTGGTGAGCGAAAGGCTGCGGATGCAGCAATCCATCGCAGATATCCAACGGACATTACAGGGATTGTCCGGTTTGAATTCTACCGAACGTGCTGCGGCTCCGGTTCCGGACAAAACAATCACGACTGCAGGACATTTCCTGCTGTCCGAGATGGGCATGATCGGTGAAGCGGGCAGCAGGGATCTGCTGGACATGCTGGAATATCTGGAGCAGGTAGAGACAGATGAGCATAAGCTGTCCCCCTATACGTTCCCATCTCTCAAAGACATCTTTCAGAACGTAGCGATACGCAAGCTGGGAGAGAACGCCACACTTGCAGAGATTAACAAGGAGATCAAGGCATCGGAACAACGTGTTCGCAGGGCCATCTTCCAGACGCTGAGCCATGTGGTTTCTCTGGGATTAACAGATTATACACATCCCAAGTTCGAGAACTATGCATCCAAATTTTTCGATTTTACCGAAATTCGCAAGAAAATGCTGGAGCTGCAAAACAATGTGGAGCCTTCCTTGTCACAGACACGCATTAATACAAAAAAATTCGTACAGGTATTATATTTGGAAGCCAAACGGTTGCTGCATTAAACAGATGCATGATGGATACGATGCAAAAACAAACGGGCATGAATATGACGCCGGTAGGATACCGCCTCTTCAACTGAGGCTGTCCATACCGGCTATATTCATGCCCGTCTGTACGATCAAGCGTTACAATCTATGTGATTTGTTCCATGTATAAAATTTAAATCGCTTTGGGTTCAGGCCCGTGAATGGTTTCGGCTAATTCGGTTATACTCATTAATCAATTCGTCCAATGCCATAGACTGCCGAATCACATCGGGATGCCCAAGACCACCCTTGTTATGCTCTACCAGCATATGAAGGTTATGTCTGGCCTTTTCTATTTTAATTTTCAAATCCAAACTCATAACCATGACCCCTGATACCTCCTTATTCTGTGAACCATTTTAGTTTTTCCTGTCAATCTATAGTTGGATTAACATATGGCATAGGAGACAAGGATGTTTTGTATTCTTCTCCAAATTTTGATAAAGATTATTTTATCACACAAGAGCTTATCCGAAAATGGCTGATATGACGCAATTTTAGTGGTATTATCGAGGGTTGGATTCTAACGTCCGGCCTCATCATTCACGGCCAGAACGGATTGTGTCGTAAATGTGTATATTGAAAAAACCAAAAGTCTATTGGTTCAAAAGGTAATAAAATCCCTTTCCATAATGGGGTCATTCAGGTACAATAGGGCGATGTGTGTGTCCGGACCCGGCGGATACAAATGATGTAATTTAGAGGACGGCCAACGACGGCCATTGATCCTGATTTGATATTATTGGAGGCTTATCATCACCATGCAGACCGATTCACAGACTAAAGTCAAAATTGTTAACGCCGATCCCAGCGCAATGGGATTATTTGGGTTGGCTATCGTAACCCTGGTCGCTTCTTCCCAAAAGCTTGGCATCACAGATGGACTTAGCTACGCTATTCCTTGGGCGATCTTCCTGGGTGCTTTTGCCCAGCTATTCGCATGTATTCAAGATTCCAAACGCAACAATACCTTTGGCACAACAGCTTTTGGTGCGTACGCATTCTTCTGGTTTGCAATGGCTGCCAACTGGATGATCAAAATGGGCGTATTTGGCTCCACTCTCGCTGAACAGGCCGATGGCAAGCAGCTCGGATTTGCTTTTGCCGGATACCTCGTATTCACCCTGTTCATGACGATCGGTGCGATTGAAGCGAATAAAGTATTGCTTATCATTTTCATTCTGATCGACTTCTTGTTCCTTGGCTTGACGTTTGACGCTTTCGGCGTAGCTCCTCACATTTTCCACACCATTGCAGCATACGCTGAAATGGCTATCGGAATTGTGTCCCTGTATGGTACAGGTGCTTCGGTACTGAACGCTCACTTCGGTTATGCGTTCTTGCCGATCGGCAAACCGTCCGGCATTTTCAAACCCAAGGCTTAATATACAGCAGTAAACCGCCAGCGCGCCGGTCCGCGCCTGGCGGTTTTTTTGCAGTCCAAACTTCATTTGAATATGGTTCTGACCGACACTTATACTAAAAGATACTATATAAGTCAAACTAAACATTTACACAGAACGAAGAGGAGAGAAATAACTTGAAGAAGCGGAGCGTTCGCCTCAAAGCTTTCTGAAAGAAAGCTGCATCGGAAGCATACGCTATCCCCGGATTTTCACTCTATAAAAAGGAATAATAAAAATCTGGGGATAACAGCGATCGGAGAGTTATTCTATCATCGGAGTGGCCGATGTAAATAATCTTTAGTTGAACTTATGTCACAGCAGCCATACTGTAAGGAGGAAAAAAGCATGAGAGAGATACCGAAACCAACGGAGATGGATCAGGTGGAGAAAAAATATGTACGCGAAACACGTTGTTTCAAGACGGCAAGGGTGTTCCCAACCGATGTCAACAATCATAATACGCTATTCGGCGGGAAGCTGATGTCCTACATCGACGATATTGCATCCATCGCCGCTTCCAAGCTATGCCGGGTCAATACCGTAACCGCATCAACCGACTCGGTTGACTTCCTGTACCCGATTAACCCAACGGACTCGGTTACGCTTGAATCGTTCGCGTCCTGGACAGGACGAAGTTCCATGGAGATTTTTGTGAAGGTGATTCGAGAGGATCTGAAGACCGGAGAGAAGAAAATTGCGGCGACTGCATTTCTGACCTTTGTAGCCCTGGACGAAAATAATCGCAAACTGATCGTACCTCGTATTATCCCGGAGACCGAAGAAGAAAAGAAACTATACGAGACCGCTCCGGATCGGGCGGCCATGCGGAAAATGCGGCGGGAAGAGAGCAAGAAATTTGCTGACTTCCTGACCGTTACTTATCCTTGGGAGTAAGAATACGCTAAATATGCACAAGCTTAAACAACGATTTATCGGGACGATGCCGGATAGATGGACACCGCTCTGTTATCCGGCAGTTCGCCACCCATCGAGACACACCACTGTTGATAGATGCGATACGCTGCACCACTCTCCAGCAACCCCTGACAAGTGTATATGCCCTCTTCGATGGAATTGACACGCCCCGCCGCATACAAGCGGAAACCTCCATTTAACAAGACCTGATTCACAAAAGCAATATGCCCGTCACCACATAATACACTTTCCACCACTTCGAGCTGCTTGGCAGCTGTCCATACCAGTTCAGGCACAGGCATATCCAGTTCATAAGCTGCGGGGTCAATCAGTTCCAGCTTCATCTCTCCGTCTTCTACTGCGTATACGCGGGTTGGCCGATCAATATACAGATCCTCAGAACCTTCCATTCCCTGTACAACATAAGCACGGCGATAGTTAAACCGGGTGAGCAGCTTCGCAATCCGATCCAGAAAGGTATTATGAAACACACCAAACACCAAATACGGTGAATGGTTATAATCAATCAATTTCTCTGCTGTGTTAAACACCGTTCGAAAACCCAACTCTTCCCGTAACGGACGAAGCTTACGAAGAGGTGCGCACCAATCCTCGGAGGATACGTACATGACACTCGAACGCAATGCAGCGCTCCGGGCATCTTCCCGATCCATCTTGTGTGTATCAATACCCACTTCCTTCAAAAGTACCGACAACGTGACGCCCCACTTGGGTGGTAAAGGATCACTCCCGTGCAAAGTCACCGGCAACCCGGCCGCCGCGAGTACAAATGCAACCGGAAACGTGGCCATGAACGACTTTGTCCGTCCATCATAAGGACCGGCGCAGTCCAATCCATCCTGAAATATGGAGAAACGTTCCGCACTGTTACGACATGCATGAACAAAAGCTTCCAGTTCCTCAACGTTTTCCATTTTCATTCGTTCAGCCATGAGAAACGCAGCCGTCTGGGCAGGGGAAACCTCCTGTTTTAGGATTTTCTCTGCAACGGTCAGTGCTTCTGTATAATTCAGATCACGCGAGCCTCGTTTTCCACGTCCGACCTCTCGAAGTATGTGAGACATATCCATGGAGAATTCTCCTTCCAAATTAAGACTGGAGCAGTTGATGTGCCTTCACAATTGCCGTAGCTACATCGACCATCCGTTTGCGTTCATCCATCGCTTTCTTACGTAACAGGTCATAGGCTTCGGCCTCGGAGATCTGCTTCAGATCACTAAGAATGGCCTTCGCCATATCAATCCACTTTCGATCCTCCAGCCTGGATTGCAACTGCTTCCGTTCTTGCTCCCACTGTTTACGTTCCATGTAGCGCCGAGCTGCAAAGTGAAGCGTCCAGTGGATCTCGGGCCCGGTCATGGATGGTGTAAGTATCCCATCAAATGAAGTTTCGACCTCGCAGGATTCTGCGGAGGAAGAGGCCGTATCTGGCCCGCACCACCAGAGCAGCGGGGAATCAGCCTTCCCCTTTCCCAGGCAGTTCACCCAGTACTCCACATCGGCCAGCGACAGATGCAAGATGGACGCTTCCGCCTCACGGGCGAGCTTCAACGCTTCCGCTTCACTGCCTGCCACCTGTACATGGTACCCGTTCGCCCCCAGCAGTCTCTCCGGTGTCAGAGGGATTGCATCGGACGAATCAGCTATCGTCGACTGTATACGAATGACCAATAAAGATCGCATGATGGAGCAATCCCTCCCTAATTACGTATAATTAGAATCACATTATTTAAAGCGTTAACACAAGAAAGCGCTATATATGTTATATTACCTGACAAAAAAAACAGATCAATCTGATTTTATAACTGATTTCGAGATAATAAATACAACAATCATGACGGATCGTCCTAGTAGCCCAAAAGAGTAAAACACTAATTATGATACGTTTTCTATGCTTTTTGTAGTGCCCAGTGCACTATATTTCACCAAAACATTCATTTTCATGAATATATATCCTTAAAACCTCTTCGATCATTCGTGTTCCAATAAATTCATGTAAACATAATTAACTTTAAATTTCAAATACTTTTTTATGTTAACTATATTGACATGGTTGGATCGATCTTTTATAGTTAAGCCATAACAACTCCATATTTGAATCGATCACAGTTACAACGGCGTAGCTGGTTGAAACGGCAATGAAGCCTGTTTTGCAATCTCGGAGCAAGGGATGCGTATGTATATGCGCAGTCCTCCGAGGCATAACAGGCTTTTTCGATTTTAGAGACAAGGTTTTGAGGCAGTTTGCAGAATGGACCTAAGGGGGCTAATCATAATGAGTACAACGAAAAAACTGGTGCTGGTCGGCAATGGCATGGCGGGAATCCGCACAATCGAACATATCCTTAAGCTTGCTCCACACGCTTATGAAATTACAGTCTTCGGCGCAGAGCCGCATCCCAACTACAACCGGATCATGTTATCTTCTGTACTGGCTGGCGGAACATCCATCGAAGATATCGTAATCAATGAGTGGAGCTGGTACGAAGATAACGGCATTCGGGTGTACCCGGGTGACCCGGTCGTTCAGATCGATCCCAAGCGCAAAGAAGTTGTATCTCAAAATGGTGTACGCGCAACCTATGATGAGCTGATTATGGCAACCGGTTCACAAGCGTTCATCCTCCCTCTTCCCGGCGCTAACAAGGAAGGCGTTATCGGATTCCGCGATATTAAAGACTGCGAGACCATGATGGCAGCATCACAAAAGTATCGCAAAGCTGCCGTTATTGGAGGCGGATTGCTAGGACTGGAAGCAGCGCGGGGGCTGCTCAATCTGGGCATGGATGTCACGGTCATCCATATTAACGGTCATCTGATGGACCGGAACCTGGATCTCCCGGCAGGACTGATGCTCCAGCGTGAGCTTGAAGAGCAAGGTATGAAGTTCCTTTTGAACAAACATACCGAAGAAATCACAGGCAAACATCGAGTAAAAGCCCTTCGTTTCACTGATCAAACGGTACTTGAAGCGGATTTGGTTGTCATGGCTGTCGGGATTCGCCCTCAGATTGAACTGGCTCGCAATACCGGCCTCGATGTGAATCGTGGAGTCATTGTAGATGATTATATGCATACCAGCATCCCTGGTATATCTGCCGTCGGCGAATGTGCAGAACACCGCGGTATTGCCTACGGACTGGTTGCTCCATTATATGAACAAGGTATGGTGCTCGCAAAACGCCTGGCTGGTGCGGCAACCGAAGGATACGCAGGTTCGGTCACGTCCACGAAGCTCAAAGTATCTGGTGTGGACGTATTCTCTGCCGGACAATTCAAAGACGCTGCAGACACTCGCAGCATTCGCATTCAGGATGACGTTGATGGTGTGTACAAAAAGATGGTGATTAAGGATGGGCAGCTCATTGGAGCTGTATTGTTTGGGGATACCACGGATGGCGCATCGCTGTTTTCCCTCATTAAGAGTGGAGAGAACATCAGCGGTCGGGAGAAAGAAATTTTGCTCGGTGTACCTTCCGGTGGTTCAGGCTCGGGTCCATCTGTCGCAGAACGCATGGCAAGTATGCCAGATGACGAGATCGTCTGTGGGTGTAACGGTGTTACCAAAGCTTCCATCGGGGACGCTGTTCTGAATAAAGGCTGTAATACACTCGGTGCAATCAAATCCTGTACCAAAGCTTCCGCTTCTTGCGGTGGATGTAAACCGATTATCGAAAACCTGCTCACGTATTATGCCGGTGATAATGTAGGTGAACAGACCAAAGAAGGCATATGTGGCTGCACATCCTATGATCGGGATGAGATTGTTGCACAGATCAAGGAAATGGGACTCAAAAGCGTGAAGGAAGTGATGAACGTTCTCGGTTGGAATGAGCCGGAAGGTTGCTCCAAGTGTCGTCCGTCCCTGAATTATTATCTCGGTATGATCTGGCCGGCTGAATACAGAGATGAGCGTGTATCCAAATTCACCAATGAACGTTATCACGCCAACATTCAGAAGGACGGTACCTACTCCGTTATTCCAAGGATCTATGGTGGTGTTACTTCCCCGGCGGAATTGATCAAAATTGCGACTGTCGCAGAGAAATACGATGTTCCGATGGTGAAGTTCACGGGTGGACAACGACTCGATCTGCTCGGTGTACAAAAGGAGAACCTGCCGAA
This sequence comes from Paenibacillus sp. 37, assembly GCF_008386395.1. Classification (NCBI taxonomy): domain Bacteria; kingdom Bacillati; phylum Bacillota; class Bacilli; order Caryophanales; family Paenibacillaceae; genus Paenibacillus; species Paenibacillus sp. 37. The sequence continues at coordinate 6,784,201 of NZ_CP043761.1, forward strand.
GATCTGGGAAGAGCTCGATATGCCTTCCGGTTTTGGTTATGGCAAGGCGCTTCGTACAGTGAAGACTTGTGTTGGTAATACATTCTGCCGATTCGGCACACAGGATTCCATTGAGATGGGTATTCGTCTGGAGAAAAAACTCGACAAAATGGTAGCTCCAGCCAAAGTGAAACTCGCTGTCTCCGGATGCCCGCGGAACTGTGCTGAAGCAACCATCAAGGATCTGGGTGTTGTCGCCATCGATGGTGCATGGGAGATTCATGTTGGTGGTAACGCCGGAGTTAAAGTTCGCACAGCTGAGTTGCTCTGTACGGTGAAAACTGATGCGGAAGTGGAAGAGTGGACCTACTCTTACCTGCAATATTATAGAGAGAACGCAAAATGGAATGAGAGAACAGCGGCATGGATTGAACGGGTAGGTCTGGATCATGTGAAGGAAGCATTGGCGGATCGGGATGTACGTCTCGCTCTGATCGAACGCCTGGAAGTTACGCTGGGTCACACGGTTGATCCTTGGAAAGAAATCATTGAAGACGAGAAATTGCGTAAAAACTTCACCCCACTGTCCGGTGCCGAGCCGGTAACTCACTAGAAACGGAGGAACAGCGATGAACAAATTCCGGATTGGACACTTGACGGATATTGATGAAAAGGGTGCACGGACCTTCCTGATACAGGATACCGAAATTGCAGTCTTCAAACTGAGCGACGGAAGTCTGCACGCCGTCGAGAATCGCTGCCCTCACAAGGGCGGCAAGCTGTCGGAAGGCATGGTGTGCGGGACAGCGGTTCATTGTCCTTTGCATGATTGGAAGATTGATCTGCGTAACGGTAAGGTACACGAGCCGGATGAAGGCTGCTTGAATACCTACAAAACAGAAGTGGACGGCAACAGCGGAGAAATCTTCATCACAATTGCGGGTTAAAGGCTAGAGATACCCTGACATCAAGGAGGCGTGCGCTATGGATTTTGTTAAACCTGCAGAAGTGCTGCAATCGATGGTCGAAGCTGGTGAGAACAAAGCCAGAATGAATCGGGTACAGATGCTGATCCGCGGTTTTCTGGCAGGGGCTATCCTCGCCTTTGCAACCACATTGGCATATACCGCTGTATCTCAAACTTCCGTTGGTTTGGCAGGTGCACTGATATTCCCGGCTGGATTTGTCATCATTATTCTGCTGGGTCTCGAATTGGTGACAGGAAACTTTGCGATGCTTCCACTCGCAGTGTTGAAACGCAGAATTACATGGATGGATATGCTCCGAAATTATTTCTGGGTGATCACAGGACATCTGCTCGGATGTGCATTCTATGCTCTGTTATACGGCTTGACCATTACCAAGATGGGTACGGATATGAACAACCCTCTAATTCAAACGCTAATCCAGACCAGTGAAACCAAAACATTGGGATATCAGCACTTGGGCGGGGCTGGCATTGTACTGGTCATCATCAAAGCCATTCTATGTAACTGGATGGTCACACTCGGGGCAGTGATGGCCATGACGTCCACTTCTACACTGGGTAAAATCATAGCGATGTGGCTGCCCATTACGATATTTTTCGCTCAGGGATTTGAGCATGCTGTGGTAAATATGTTTGTCATTCCGGCAGGCATGATGCTCGGCGCACAGGTGAGTGTCGCTGACTGGTGGCTGTGGAATCAGATCCCGGTGTTGGTGGGTAACCTCATTGGCGGAGCTATATTCACAGGCCTCGGTTTATATGCTGCCCACCACTGGGGAAATCCGGTAAAGCTCTCGTCCAAACTGGCAGCCATTCAGGGTGGTCGTTCAGGATTGGCAAGTTCTGATGCTGCTCCGAAATTGGGGACACGATCATGAGCCGGGGCCTGGTTAGTATTGTTGGCGCTGGTCCTGGAGACCCGGATCTGATTACGGTAAAAGCCCTGAAACGTATTCAGTCGGCAGATGTCATTATGTATGATCGGCTTGTGAATGATCAATTGCTCGCTGAGGCTCGCGAAGGAGCACTCCGCATCTACTGCGGCAAAGCCCCAGGGCTTCACTCCATGAGTCAGGAGATGATTGGACGGATGCTGGCTGCGCATGCAGCAGAAGGCAAACAAGTTGTACGACTCAAGGGAGGCGATCCGTTTATCTTTGGCCGTGGTGGTGAAGAAGCGCTTGTGCTGGCGGAAGCAGGGATTGCATTTGAGATTATTCCTGGCATCACTTCGGCTGTTGGCACGTCCGCTTCCTCCCTTATTCCGTTAACCCATCGCGGGATCGCTTCATCCTTCGCATGTGTCACGGGAACTGGCAGTGACGGAAGTGTATCATCGGTTCGCTGGGATCTACTCGCTCATAGTGTGGACACACTGGTCATCTACATGGGTATTAGCCAACTGCCCCAGATCCAACATGAATTGCTTCACCATGGGAAAAGTGGACACACCCCTGCGGCTCTAATCGAACGGGGAACCACTTCGGAGGAACGCATTATTACCGGCACACTTGCCGAACTCCACTCCCTCTCCCTGTCACATCAAGTGAATAACCCGGCATTAATTATGGTCGGCGAGTCCGTCCTGATCCGCGAACAACTGCTTCAGATGCAACAGGCCGCTAATGCCTCCATGACCGGATAATCCGGTACTTTAATCCAACAGCATACGCTCGTGAATAGTCCGACCCTTCTGCCCTGGTTCAATCAGCAGACGGGTCGGTTTGATGTTAATCAGCGCCGTAAGTTGCTCTCCCATATAATGCGCAGAATATTTGAACCCAATCTCCGCCCAATGCATGATTACGCCTACAGTTGCAGATACCAGATAACTTAACATGATGTCGTAATTAATCGTCCACTCACTATCCTCGGTCACCAATACAAAATCTTCGGTTAGATACGTTCTAAACATATTGCACAGCCGGGAACCCATATCCGAATGCATCGTTATTAATGCACGAAAGATATCCTGATGGGCTTCAATATATTCGAATACAGGCATCGTGGATGGCAGCAACACAGTCATGTCCACTTCCTTAAGCTGTGCGTATGGTTCTGCATATGCTCGCCCCACTCCCTGCATGAAATCATCCAGAATGAACTGCAACAACTCCGGTTTGCCGGGAAAATGTAAATAGAAGGTTCCACGGTTGTAATCCGCCCGCTCCGTAATATCCCGGATTGTGAGGGCATCCGCTCCCTTCTCCAATATCAAAGAAACCGCCGCAGCGATGATCGCATCCTGTGTTCTTCGTGCTCTCCGGTCCTGAGGATGTTCAATAATCAACATTTTCGCCTCCTTTGTTCATTATTGTAATATAAATAAACACCGCCTACACCTCTGTCCGATAGCTGACATATGCGCTGTCAATGATTATTGTCACATTGCTATGTATATCTTAACATTGAGACAGGAAAGATAGACGACAGGTTGAAACTTTTTTTGAGAAATACCTGCCAATAATGAATAAGGAGCGAATATATCATGAGTACAACGTATACACATACAGCCGTAATTACAGGAGCAGCCGGAGGCATTGGTAAAGAATTGGCACGCCGCCTTGCAGAGCGCAAAATCAACTTGGTTCTGGTGGACCTGAATGAAGAAGCCATCCAACAGACGATTACTGATCTGAACCTCGACAAAGAGCACGTCATCGCCGTAAAAGCAAACGTATCCCAGGAAGCAGACGTGAAAAACTATGTGCAAAAAGCACTGGATGCATTTGGCCGAATCGATTATTTTGCCAACAATGCCGGAATTGAAGGTCCAACAGGGCTGATCGAAGACCTGAGTGTTGAAGCACTCGACACTGTATATAACGTCAACATTCGTGGCGTATTCCTGGGTCTGCAAAATGTCATTCCAGTGATGAAAAAACAAAAATCCGGTGCGATTCTAAATACCTCTTCCCTTGCGGGTCTGATGGGCGCACCTGCCGTATCTCCATATATTATGTCCAAACATGCCGTAGTTGGTCTCACGCGTACCGCTGCAAATGAATTGGCACCTTACAATATCCGGGTTAACGCTGTATTGCCAGGCACAATCAACACACGTATGATGCGCCAAATCGAAGCCAATTCCGGCAACGTGGAAGATTATCAATCTGCTACGGTATCTGCCATTCCAATGGGCCGTTACGGTGAACCGGAAGAAGTCGCTGCGGTGATGAACTTCCTGTTGTCCGAAGAAGCATCCTATGTAACAGCTTCCCTCTACACTGTAGATGGCGGTATGATGGGTCAATAAGATGAATCAAATAGATTCTAGATACCTATAAACTTTGTAATTGAGTCCTACCTTGTTGAACATTTAGATACTGTAAGAACTATAAAAAACACTCTTAAAGAGGGCGTTACCCTCATTCTAAGAGTGTTTTTTTCGTATAATTCTTAGGGAAATCATACTTCTGTCTGCAGAACATATTTTTCATATTTAAAGAGTGTTAGTCTATCTGAAACCTTAACCTCTTTAATCTTAGAGAATCCCATTTTTTCATAAAAATAATGATTTCTATAGCTTAAATGTGGAGTATATAGAGTCCATAATTTTGCACTGGTATATTCTTTTTGAACAAAATCCATCGCTTTTGTGCCCATACCAGAATTTTGACATTCTGTTTTGATGAATATTTTATTTATATGCATCCTTTCATCATTCCCTCTAATGTCAATGGCTCCAAGAATATTATCATCTCTATCGAAAATTGTGAAATGATGCGCAATCTCTATACTTTTCTCCATTTTTTCCCACGTTTCACATGCAGGATTGGTATCGTAATCCTGATACTTCTGTAAATCTTCTTCAAAAACCTCCTTCTGAATTTCGAGCAACCTTGAGATATCTCCCTTATTGGATGGACGATATATCATTAGAATACCTCCTGCGTCGTCTTCTATGGATTTGTAATCCACCATATATAATCACTTAAAAATGATAGCATAATTATACCTACACTGTAGGATGCTTTATAACTTAGTTTCTTCACTAGAAATCGCCTCCTATAAAAGAGTATACTAGGTAAATATTGCAATAACATTTTTTGTAATAAATATTATACATCTAAGGAGAGTCACATGAAAATCGGCCAACTTATCCAATATGTTCGTAAAAGTAAAAACCTTACACAGACTGAGTTAGCAGAGGGTATCATGATTTCAAGACCATATCTGGCCAAAATTGAAAATGACCGGCATCAAATTTCTTCTGAAAAACTTTCAATGATTCTTGAATTTTGCAATGTTAATTATGACGAGTTCCTTTTCATGCTTAATGACTATAAGTTAAGCCCTAAAATGGCTGCATATAAAGATGTTTTTGATACATATCAATCGGATAATAAGAATGAACTAGCTATCTCAAAAACACATATATATCAAACCTACGAAGAATCTAAGGATATCTTTTATAAACATCTATTTATTCTATGTGAGTGTATAGAATTAGACTTTAACAAAGAAAAAATTCCAATCAATCACTGTAAAGAAATTGCAGATTATTTAATTAGCGTTGAAAATTGGTGTTATTACGAATTAGTACTTTTCAATAACTTTTTATTTGTTTTTCCTGAATCCACTGCTATGCATTTATCTAAGAATTTGATCAAACGTTCTTTAATGTACAAAGATTTAAAGTCTGATAATAAAATTCTGAGTTCTTTATTATTTAACTTAATTCAATTAAGTATTAATATCGAAGACTTTATTCATACCGATGCTTTACTTGATACAGCAAAGAATGTATTCAATGATAGAACTAATTTTTTTGAACAAACCATGATTAACTTTTATTTAGGAATTAGAATGATTACATCAAACAATTTCAATGAGGGTGAACAACATTGCAGAAATAGCTTGAAGGTATTTGAAGTTTTAAAACAAGATGAGATGTATAACAGATATAGTGCTCAACTAAATAACGCTCTATTCAGATACAGCAACCCTACTAAGTCAATCTAAGAATATAGGTTTATATTGCAAGTTAATATTCATAAATACTTATAGATTGAACTAAAGAATCAGTTGTTCAACTCTCAATTCATAACCAATATGAATCAAATGTCCAAAGTTTCTCGCAGCCACAACATAAGGTTTTAATCCTCCTTTTCGGTTATGGTAAGGTTATTAAGTTAAGCAGATTCCACAAACGTGGAATGCGTAGCTGTAATCTAACAGAAAACTATTCATGGAACCGCCACCTTTTGGAGTTTGTAGTAATACAAACGATGTTTCAAGGTTGCGGTTCTTTTTCTACTCTAATCGATTTTTCAACACAAGCGTTAATGATACTAGTATTAATCCAACAAACCCTATTATAAATATCAGTATGCTTATAATTGATAAAGTTAAGTGACCTGATAATAATAGATAACCACTTGCCATTAATAGAGCCAACACATTTGATAATGCTGACAATGCGGAAAAAGATCCCCTTTTGTCCTTTGGAATAAACTCTATTTGTGCTGCCTGCCAATTCGGAGAAAAAATAAGCTCTCCAATGGTTGCAATGACTACACAGAGGATAAGTATATAAAAATTTAGGTTATATGAAATTAAGCTGTAACCACATATATATAGAAATACGCCGATTAAAAGAGCATTTTTTGTTGACCATTTCTCAACTACTCTACCAATTTGAAAAGTGCAAAAAACAACTAAAATAGTGTTAATCAATTGTAAAACAGAAAACATCCTAATGCCTGAAATGTTAATTCCTAATATACTAAATTGAGAGAAATCCCTTGCAAGCCTTATATTAGAGTAGTAAATCAATGAGAACTCAACAGAAAAAATAAATGCGCTACCCAATAAAAAAATTACCCAATCCTTATTTTTAAGTGCCTCCTTATAATTGTTAAAAAGATTAACGAAAAAGTTGTTTTGTCTAACTTCTTTTCGAAATATTTGGTTATCATTTTCTATAATAATGAAAAAGCCAATTGTTACTAGAATTAAAATAAATATTGAAGTTAAGTACAAAGATATTAAATGGTTACTAGAGAACCAACCTCCTATACTTGTACCTACAGCCAGCGACAAGTTAGTAGTCCAATAATTAAATCTATAGATATCTCTTCGATTATCTTTATTTGTCGAGTCCATAATTAAAGCATTGTATGCAGGCTTATAAGTCCCCCCTATCATACCTTGTAGTACATAAGAAATAACTATGCAATAAAGCAGAACTCCTTCTTGAGGGTTTTTTTCAAGAAAGTAGAGTTCAAAAGTCAATATAGACAGCATTGCTATCTGAACAGTTTGGAAGGTAGTTATAAACCGCTTCCTGTTAAAAATATCTGACAGGTAACCACCGATAATACTGGATATGAAATTCAAAGAAATACTGAGTATAAGAAGAAGACCTAAGAAAACATCGTTCAAATAATTAGTTAAATATAAAATTAAAAAAGGAGAAGTTGCAGTTCCGATTGTTTTAGAGAAGAAGGAGCTAAGTATACGAAATTTAATATTTAATGGGAATTGCATGAATGAACTCATACTCAATCTACCTCAGTAACATACTTCAATAATTTTGCAAGAGCGTAAGCAATTCCAGCTGTTCCCCCATAAAATGAACTATCAACATTCAAGAGAAGACTATTAGGATAATAAACATAACCATTGTAACTTAAGGCAAACGACTCCATAACATTGAATATTCGCTCGAAACTAGCTAAGTCAATGTATACTCGCTTTTCTTGGACTACCTTTAAAAGAACCAAAAGTTCTCCAGCCAGACCACTCCCGAAGGAAGGATCAGCATATATAGACTTTTCAGTACTGTCCACTAAGTCTAATAATTTTTTTTCGTATACCGGGTTGCTCTCTATATCCAAATAGGCCGAGATAGCTAATATAAGTCCAGCATTCCCTAAAAAGCTAGCATTAAAGGCATGCTCATCCTCATCACTCATGAGTACATACTCCTTATTAGGGCCAATTAAGGAATTTTCAAGCATATAGTCAAGCATTTTTTGTGCACATCTTGCAAAAATTTCATTACTAGTCCGTTTATTCAATTCACATAAATAGTAAATTATACCTGATAATCCGTTAAAAAATCCATATTCTGTATAAGACCCATTACACAACTTATCCCATTGGTCATTGTTGATTACAGATACAATTCTTTCTCCTATAAATACAGAATACTTTCTAAAATTATCCGACTCTTCTTTTTCTAAAGAGAGAAGTACAATTCCCAACCCAGCAATTCCCCGATGTAGAGTATACGTCTCAAGCGATTGGAGCAAGTTCTGTATTTTATCTTCGGTGAGCTCTTCCCCATCTAATCCCAATTGATTTAATAAATAAACATATCCTAAATACCCATTAAAAAAATCTGGTTCTTTGTAATTTATAGTTCTTATAAATCTGCTAATAACCTCTTTGGGTAAAAAAGTATCAACTTGAATTACACTTTCAATCTCTCTTATACTAAGTAACAAGCCAAGCTTTCCATCCATTAACCCATTAAGCTTATCACTCATTAAGAATGGCTGTTTACCTGAGGCAGAAATAAATTCATTAATTAATGTCTGATGAAGTATTCTCAAATGTTCCTTCAACCGGTTTTCAAGAGGCTCTATTTTTTTGAAATCTATGAAAGAATGCCTTGAATTCATATTATCCAATGTGCTTATGATTTTTGGTAGATCGACTTCCTTTGATCGAAAAATAAGATCTTGAATTATACCTACTAGCTCCTTAGGTATTAAAGATTGTGAACTCAACAGATGAAGGAATTCTTTTATTTTTTTATTATCAATATCAAACAGTGCACCTGTTGGAAAAAAGTAACTAATCATTATAAGCCCGATCGCTTCATAATCAATTTGAAATCTGTGATTTAAATCTCTGTATTTCCGGTAACGAAAACCGGACGTACCCATTAGTATAGTAGCATCGTTTCTATGTTTATCACTACAACCAAGCTCGAAGTCAATAAAACGTATTTGATCCCGGTGATCAATCATAATATTTCTTAGTGAAATATCCCCAACTGACACACCTAAACGGTGTAAATCACTCAGTGCAGATAGAATACGCTTAAATAGTTTAATTCCTTTTTCAATGTAATCCATAGTTCGAATAGTTTTATGTTCATATTCCCATGGTGAACTTAGTTTCTCTTGTAAGTTTTCACCTTTTATTTCTTCAACACTAATAAAGTAATGTTCCCATTCAAAAAAATCATCATATATTGAAGGAGCACTCGTTCCACCCGATTGCAACAATTCTTGCAAAATTTCTTTTTCTTGATGCCTCAAGGAAATAGCATCTAGCCCATTATCTAAAACAACCGTACCCGGTCTAGCCTCCTTTAAGATTACATTTTTATTTAAGTACTTATCAAACGCTCTATAAACACCACCGCTGTTAGAGATTGAAATAATATCTAATACACTGTATCTTCCATTCTTAAGTCCTTGATTATCTTCTGAGAAATCATCTTTTTGAGTTACTGGATTTTTTATCCATTCTGGTTGCTGGTAATAAGGTTGGGGTTCATCTATAAATTGCTCTTTGTTGGGACCAACTATAATATAATCACCGTTTTGATTTTTTAAAGTTTGGTCTGTAGCCGCCATGCTACCATAACGATAGTATAGTACCTTACAATCCTTATATCTTTTATCCGATAATACAAAAGGCCCAGTATATAATTTAAGCAACTGATATAATTCATCAATTACTAACAAAAACTGTTTTGTGTCTTTTGGATAAATAGTAATAAATTTACCAGAAGAGCTTCTACTCCAAACTTTAGAAAGGCTTCGCTTTAATATTTCTGCATCTTTCATGAACTTAAATGGCACCTTATTTTTGCCGCAGTATTCATTCACAATCGTCAATATATCCTCTGCATTTAATGGTGTTGCTGAAATATGAATTTTCCATCCAAATTCCGGCAAATAAGCATCAGAAAAATAAACTTGTAAGTAATAGGACCCATTCTTCACTTCACACTTTTGGGATCTTTCAATTATATCTCTATAAGTCTGATCTTCTTTATATCTATAAATATCATAATACATGTTCAGAACATTGATTTTCTTATCACTTAGCAACTTTCCATCCCTCCATAAAAATTAACTAATTAATATAAAAAAAGACTCTCCTTAGAGATTCCTCTAATAGGAAAGTCTTTTCTTATGTAATTGAGAAAATTATTAAGTGCTCAACAGCCAGCTAGTACCTGGATAGGCTTGAGCAATCAACGTTTTACCCTTTGTTTCTTTAGCCATTTTTTGCAGGTTCAGAATTTTCAACATACTAATCACCCCTTTCTGTTTGTACTCCCAACAATTAATTGGTATATATACATTTAACTACAAATATATATATTTTTATTTTTTGTAATAAATATTACACATTCTTATCTCTGTTTCCAAAAACTAAATTTTTCTTTTTGGAATCAGTCATCTACCATCAACAAATAAATCGACCTCCTAATAGTACTGAAGGTCGATTTATAATAAACTATGTCATAATATTGAAAACAGATCTAATCGACGTACCCTGCGTGACCCTTGTCCATCAGATAGTCCATTTCAGCATCCAGAATGCTTTCCACGGTCAGCTCATCCAGCTTCACATCTTTGCGACTAAGGATGTAGTCAGCCAGATCATCGCCGTCAATATCCACATCGTTACCTTTGGCATTTTCGTGCGCCTTGTTGATGTACGCTTGCTGATGCTTCAGCACAAGAGCGATGTTCGCTTGGCTTGCCTTCGTTTTATCTGCAATATATTGCATCATTTCTTGTTCATTAATTGCGTTTGCTTCTGCCACGTTCAGTTCATCTCCTTGATTCATACATACTGTTGCCATTGTAGCATAGGTTAACCCATTACAGGCAGAACTTATCCCTGTAGAACGATTATAGATCCAGAGTGAAGAAACGCATCACTCCGCCCCTACGACAACCGTACGTAAAATGTAGCACCCTCTCCGACTACACTTCGGGCGTATAGCTCTCCTTTGTGCTGATCCACAATAGAACGAGCAATCGCCAGCCCCAGACCATGCCCACCATGTTTGCGGGCTCTGGACGAATCCGTACGATAGAATCGATCAAAGATCCGATCCAGATGTTCTGGTGCAATGCCCTCACCCGTGTTGGACACGGCCAGCGTGACATCATTATTCTGTTTCTGGAGCGTAACGTTTACGGACCCTCTGGGCCCGCAATACTTCACCGCATTATCGAGCAGGATCAGAATGACCTGTTTGATCTGCTCACTGTTCCCATGAACCGTAAGATTCGGCTCAATGTTGTAGTCAAGGGAGATGTTTTTCTCAAAAATAACGGCTTCCATTGGCAATATAATACTTTCTACCGCATCGCTCATATTAAACTTCGCATGAATCATCGTCGAGCGTGAGTCATCCATCTGTGTCAGATAGAGCAGATCATTCGTAAGTCCGGTCATGCGTTCGGTTTCCGATTTGATATAATGAAGCCACTTCGCCTGATTCGCTATGGTATCCTCCTGATTTGCAAGCAGCACGTCAGCATTGGTATTGATGATCGCCAGAGGGGTCTTCAACTCATGTGAAGCATCACCGATGAATTGTTTTTGTTTCTCAAATGCTTCTCTAACCGGTGCAATGGAGCGATTCGCAAAATAACGGCTCAGGAAGTAGATCACAATCAACATGATTAATCCAACAACAGCAAAAGTATAGATCAGATTCGTAAGAATGCCCTGTTGTGCCGTCACATCAATGAATACGATCATATGCCCGTCACCGGTCGTATCAACTACATAGGCCCAGTCCGTTCCATCCAGCGCAAATTGTCCAGTCTGCCGTTCCGAATCACCAACTTTATCCCGATCCACTTTTTGCAGCGCCTCGGTGTAGAAGGTTTCGTCCATATCAAAACGGGAATGGGTATCCGTGATTTGCCACTGGCTATCCGTCTTGATCATGAACGAAATGGAACGTGCCGGAGGTGCATTGGGGTCTCCACCGGGTCCTTCATTGTTACCACTCATGGCATTGGATGGTAGCGAATCTGAACCTGAACCTGAAGCACTTGTACTAGCGCCTGATCCAGACCCCGTCCCCAGACCCCCACCTTCCCCGCGCGGCATCTTGGATGAATTATAAGGACTGTGGTAGAAATCAGACACCTTGTACAACTCCATATTTGTCTCACGTTGCACATTCTGATACGTAATCGTATAGATCGTCGCAAATGCCACCAGCATCATAATCGATATGGACACCAGATTCACGATCAGGAATCGATTCCGGAGTTTCTTGAACATCAGGACGTCACCTCAAGCACATACCCCACACCCCGAATCGTGTTAATGCGAACAGTCGAGTTCAGGAAGGTTAATTTTTTGCGTAAAAACGAGATGTACACCTCCACATTGTTATACTCCACTTCCGAATCGAATCCCCACAACTTCTCGATAATCTGCTCTTTGGAGGTAATCGCCTGTTTGCGCGTAATCAACAGCTCCAGCAGTTCATTCTCCTTCAGATTCAGCTTGATTGCCTTCCCCTGTACGCTCAGCTTCAACTGAGTTGTGTTCAGCTCCATGTCGCCGAATTTCAGTCCGTCCTCCGGAACAACTTCGCCCTTCCGCCGTAAGGCTGCACGAATCCGGGCCAGTAATTCTTCTGTGGCGAAGGGCTTGGCGATATAATCATCGGCACCATAATCGAGGCCTGTGACCTTGTCCGATAATTCACCTTTGGCCGTAAGCAGAATGACTGGCGTATGATTGCCTTCACTGCGAAGTTTCTTCAGGACGGTGATTCCGTCCATCTCTGGCATCATGATGTCGAGCAGTAACAGGTCGTAGATGCCGCTCTGCGCATAATCGAGTCCTGATCTGCCGTCGTGGACCATGTCCACGGAGTAGTTGTTTTTTTTCAAAATCTGCGATACTGCCTCTGCCAAATGAACCTCATCTTCCGCAATTAATATTCTCATCATCTATTCATTCCTCTGCTTGAATTATTCGTCTTCATAAACGCTGTATGGTATCACCCATTCTATCAATTGAACCTTGAATCAATCTTAATTCATTTTGTGTATGCCCACTATTATAGGAAGGTAAAAAAATGTTAACGCAATGTAAAACCATTTAAGATTCATTCAAGGTTGGCCCTCTAAGATACAGACATGGAAGCAATACACGATGCATCAAAACATACAACCCACCAACGAAAGGACTGAATCCCACATGGCAATTGAAGTATTCAACCGATATGAGAGCAAGTACCTTCTGACGGATGAACAGTACGCCCATTTCTACAACGACCTGCTGAAATACATGGAACTGGATGCCTACAACAAGAAACATGAGTACTACTCCATCAGTAACCTGTATTTCGATACTCCACAGGATTCCCTGATTCGCGCCAGTCTCTCCAAACCAAAATACAAGGAGAAGCTGAGACTGCGGGCGTATGGAATACCTGAAGAGAATGCCAAAGTGTATCTGGAGATCAAAAAGAAAGTCTTTGGCCTGGTGAACAAGCGCAGAACCGCCTTGAAGCTGGATGAAGCGTACGAATTCGTTCGTTCAGGACAGGCACCGGAGCTGGCAGACTATATGAACAAACAGGTTGTGGAAGAGATCAAATACTTCCTTCGCCTCTACGATCTTGAACCGAAAGTGTATCTGGCGTATGAACGCAAAGCACTCTTTGACAAGAACAGCCGGGATCTCCGCATTACCTTTGACACCAACATTCGCAGCCGCAGATACGATCTGAAGCTGGAACAGGGAGATTACGGTGAACCGCTCGTGAAGGACGGAAGGTGGCTGATGGAAGTGAAAGCCGAGAAAACCGTTCCGCTGTGGCTGTCGCAACTGCTCTGTGAGCATGGTCTCTACCGCACTGGATTCTCCAAATACGGCAACGAGTTCAGACATCTGGTGAGAACAACCAACCTGAATTACCAGTCGGAGCGCATTCTTGTACCAGGTACTGACTTCAACCCATCCATAGAACAAGAACAAGATAAAACGATTATAGAAAGAGAGCGTGTCCTATATGCTTGATTCACTATTCAGTTCCGCCCTTACCGATACCAACCTGACGTTTAACAACGCAGTCATCACCATTGGTCTTGCCATCATTCTGGGGTTAATCATCAGCCTCACGTACATGAAGACCAACCAAGCCACATACTCCCAGAGCTTCACCCTAACGATGGTCGTCCTGCCCGTCATTGTCGCCATCATCATCCTGCTCATCGGCAGCAACATTGCTCGAGCATTCAGCTTGGCAGGTGCCTTCTCGATCATTCGTTTCCGCAGTGCACCTGGTGATCCAAAGGATATTGCTTATGTATTGTTCACGATGGCTTCCGGTCTTGCCTGCGGTGTAGGTGCTTTTGGATACGCAGTGCTGTTCACGATTATCCTGTGTGTGCTGATGTTTGTCCTGAGTCGCTTCAACTTCGGCGGCAAGAAGAGTCAGCTGAAAACGCTGAAAGTCACCATTCCTGAGAATTTGAGCTATGAAGAAGCACTTAATGAAGTGTTCCATACATTTAATGTACCTTTTGACCTGAAAAAGATCAGAACGACCGAGCTCGGCAGTCTGTATGAGCTGGTCTACAGTGTAACCATCCACGAAAGTGTTAGCCAAAAGGAATTCCTTGATGCCATCCGCACACGGAACGGCAACCTGGATATCTCGTTAACCATGAGTCCAACAACGGAATATTAATTCTTAATTCGAAGGGAACGATCTATATGAAGAAAAACATGATAACAGGCAGCAAACTGTGGTCCATCGCCATGATTACCAGCCTACTCGCTGCATGCAGTTCACCAGCAACGACAAGCACAACCGCCAATGCCGCAACGTCAACGACAGGAACAACCAAAACGGTATCGGTCAGCGAGCAAACCTCTGTGAAATATGCAGATCTGGTCTCTCTGGATGCTGACGATACCAACATTAGCTGGAGCGAGGCAGATTCCACAGCGATTAAGTTGAACGGCACAACGGCAACGGTAACCGGTTCGGGCGCCAAAGCAGCCAATGGCTCAGTAACAATTACGGAAGCAGGTACTTATGTACTTAGCGGTGAGCTAACCGACGGTCAGATCGTGGTCAACGTTGCCGATAAGGGCACCGTACATCTAGTATTAAACGGAGCTACGATCCATGATAATGACAGTGCCGCAATCTATATTCAGAAGGCCGGTAAAGCGGTGATTACACTCGAAAAAGGAACCAAGAATACCGTATCCGATGGTAAAACGTATGTGTACGCTGACGCTACAACAGACGAACCGGATGCTGCAATCTTCAGCAAAGCGGATCTTACGTTCAACGGTGCAGGTCAATTGACCGTCACAGGTAACTATAATGAAGGGATTACGAGCAAGGATGATCTGAAGATCATCAGCGGTAGCATCAGTGTCAAAGCAGCCGATGACGGTATCAAAGGTAAAGACATGGTCGCTATTCAAGTGGGTACGATTACCATTAAAGCCGAAGGTGACGGCATCAAATCCACCAATGACACGGATACCACCAAAGGTTTCGTTGCCATCGCAGGAGGTACCTTCGATATTCAAAGTGGTAACGACGGTATTCAAGCCGAAACCGCACTTGTTGCGGATGGCGGCACATACAACATTGTGACTGCTGGCGGTAGCGCCAATGCTCCAGCCAAAGTCGAAGAAGGTCCATTTGGTGGCGGCGGTGGATGGGGTGGCGGAACACCTCCAACCGATATGGGCACACCACCAGATGGCGAACCTCCTGCAGATATGCCGGAGATGCCTAATAACAGCGGCAATGCAGGTGCTAATACAAACAGCGAAGCAGCGTCCAGCTCTGCCAACACAGCAGCAACAACCGATACCAATGCCGATGCGGACACTGCTGCAACAGCAACCGAGTCCACAAGTGCCAAAGCACTGAAAGCAGGTACTGACCTTACGGTGAATGGCGGTACGTATACCATTGATTCCATGGATGATTCCCTGCACAGCAACAATAACGTGACAGTTAACGACGGAACATTCAACATTCAATCCGGTGATGACGGCATTCATGCCGATCAGGAACTGACGATTAACGGTGGCACCATCACCATTGCGAAGAGCTATGAAGGACTTGAAGGAGCAATCATCACCCTGAACGATGGGGATGTGGATGTAACAGCATCCGATGATGGCGTCAATGCTGCAGGTGGCGAGACGGAAACAACTGCGAATACAGCGGCAAGTACAGATAGCGCTACTACAGCAACCGATGCTGCTACGACATCCAACATCTCTGTAACCGAAACGACGGGTACAACATCGACTACCGATCAGGCATCCCAAGGTACAGCTGCTACTCAGCAAGGACGTGGACCGGGCGGAATGGGAGCGGCGAGTAATAACGAGTTCCACATTAACGGCGGTACACTTACCGTGAACGCAGGTGGTGACGGACTGGATTCCAATGGTTCCATTACCATGACCGGTGGTACGGTTATTGTGAACGGACCAACGGATAACGGTAACGGAGCATTGGATTATGACGGTACATTTGTAATCAGCGGTGGATACCTCGTGGCTGCCGGAAGCTCTGGTATGGCACAAGGAGCATCCGATGCGTCTACGCAAAATACCATTGTAATGACATTCCCTGCAACGCAAAAAGCTGGAACACTTGTACATGTACAAGACAGTGAAGGCAACAACATTCTGACGTTTGCTCCGGCAAAAGATTATCAAACTGTGGTTGTCAGCTCCCCGGATCTGAAAAAAGACGGCTCCTATGTAATCTACTCCGGTGGTACGTCTACAGATAAAGCAGTGGATGGGCTCTACACAGACGGTACTTACAGTGGCGGAACACAAGTGGTTGCATTCCAATCGACCAGCAATGTAACTTGGGTGAATGAATCTGGTGTGACCACAGCCAATACAGGTATGGGTGGTCCTGGCGGAGGTCGTGGCCAAGGCGGATTCGGAGGTGGCAGAAATCGGACGCAATCCGGTACAACATCCGACAGCACAGGCACTACGGATTCTGCAAAATAATCATCATGTCCTGAGCCATAGCGCATAACTCGCTTCTCAGGCGCAGGCGAAACAAAAAAGGCTCCGAATTCACGTTATGTGAGTTCGGAGCTTTCTTTCGTTATTCTTCTGGACCAGAATTACAGGGAATCATAGCCCTCTGCCCAAGGTGCAGCGGATGTACTCTTTTTCTCAGAACGAGTATACATACACCTTGGTACGCAAGGCATCCCGGCATGTAATCGTACGTAGTGGTTCCTTACCCGGGAGCGCAAAACAGACACTAATCACCTTGGCACCCGGCGGAAGCTCCCGACTGAATTTGTCCAGAAGTCGGTTCATCGCTCCCGGAAACAGATAACAGATCACACAATCCGCATGTTCATAGGAACTGGTGTATATATCCCCGCGCATGAAGCGCAGCCTACCCTTAAGAGAGTGCTGTTTTCCCTTCGCTCGACGTAAGCGAACACTGAGATACGCAATGAATTGGGAAGACCATAAGGGAATTCTCGAATTCTCAATCCCGGTCAGCCTTTTACCAGGACAGTGCCTTACAACATCCAGTCCCAGTGTACCCCATCCGGAACCTGCTTCAAGCACATCCCCGTACCCGGGAATCCGGTTCACCTCTTGAATGACCACCTGCCTAACGCGGCCGGATGTGGGCATCGGGGAAATCCCGTTTTTCCAACTAACAAGTACGATGGATATGACACCGATCAATGTCACCACGGCAATCAGCCATGGAATCAGGTAAATGATGAACATGAACTCATCCCTTTGTTATGACTCATTCATTCCGGCACATGAGACTTCATATATACACCCTTTTTATAAACGGACTTAATGGTAAAGTGTACACCCAGCTTGCGATTCGTCCGATAGATGAGCGAGTTAATCTCGTCGATCCCTACCGCTTCACTCTCCAGCATGCTCCGCTCTGGCCACACCTGAGCCACAATCTGTTCCCTTGTCACAAAGTGGTCAAGTTCGCTATACAGCAGCTTGAACAGCTGATATTCCTTCTTGGACAGCGGAATCTCCACTTCACCAATCTGCACGGTCTGCAAATGATCCTGCAAGCGTACACCCTCACCCAGCAGATCCGACACACGATACTCCCTCGTCTCTCCAAGATCCCCTTCAGCGCGAAGCTGAATCAAGCCGTTGACGAGCGTCAGGCTGTCTCCTTCGCCAAACGGATATTTCTCATAGGGAACGAGGCGCTGCCCGTTCAGTTCGGTTCCATTTTTGCTATCCAGATCCTCAATCCATAACTGTTGCTGTACATCATAATGAATGCGGCAATGCCGCTTCGATATCATCTGATTATAAACAGACAAGTCCAATTCACTACCGCCTGTGTAACGTCCCACCGTAATGGAGCGACCCTGGCTTACATAAGCGAACGAGCCGTCACTTTCCTGCCCTGGCGTACGAATGACGATTTTTGCCGTCTCCCGCATGTTATTCTCCCACCTTCAACGATCACTCGATCTCTATATACATCTCGTAAACAATAATGATAAGATCATCAGATTTGTTCCATTGTTTGCACCGCTATAGTTCAATATAGTGGTATACAGGAACGATTTATATTTGTTCTACTCACTCTACTATACCAGACGTTGTGCTTTTTTTCTCATGACGGCCGGATACCCACTTTAGCTCATTCAACAAGAGAGGTACCTTTCCATGAACAAAAAAAACATTTTCATATACGTATTGCTCGCCTTTGCCCTGTCCATGACATTAACCGTGCTCTCCCGTATGAACGATGATGGCGGAGAATCACTGAAAGGCACATCAGCTGCCGAAACCTCGTGGTTACAAATGAAGATCCAGCCCTAGTCTACTCTATTATAACGTGATCTCCGCGCAAAACGTTTCACGAATGTCATAATAAGCTATGGCATCGAATCCAAATTAAAACAATTCAATAAGGCCCCAGATTGCTGGTCACAGCAGCCCGGAGCCTTATTTTGGATTGTAAAACAATACCGAAAGTATAGATGATTGCATGACTTCAATCATAAACTGCCCGGCACGCAGATGGATTTCAGCCATTTGTGCTAGTGACATTTTTTAGTTTTGTGATTTTGGTTTCCTCTCCACCTTTCAACCCAACAATTTCTCCATTTAATCACGGTATTAAGGGGTAGAGTATAGACACTTGCAAGTAGATTTCTGTTAGGTGCTTTTCGATTATCGAGGAACGACTTTTCTGGAGGATTATATAACATAAATTTAACTCAAATTATAAATAATGTTAATCATATGTCATTCATGGTTTCATTTTCTTTGATATACTTTCTGCTAGGTCTATGAAAGGAGATCATAGGTGAAAAAAGAGATTGGTGTATTGATGTTGTCATGTATCGTTTTTCTTTCAGGATGTGGTGGATCAGGTAATCCCGCATCGGTTATGCAAGGTTCGGGTGAGTCCCCGAGTAAACAAGTAACAACACAGCAAAATAATGAGTATTGTTCTCTAGAACGTACAAGTTTGGATAGTGAAACTGAAAAATATTTCTATGGAACTTGGAACGTTGAGAAGCTTTTAGGATTTGCAAATTCATATAATGATGCCTCAGAATATCCAACAGGTCAAAAATTTATTGGTGATGAAATAATCATCAAAAAAGACTTATTTTCATCAAAAGGAATTAAAAACTACAGTAGATATCAAACTGAACTAAGAAACCCATTATATGAGTTTACAGCGACCTGCAATAATTCAGATTCTTTTTATAGATTATATAAATTAGATATTCCAAACTTAAATAAAAATGATGTCGTAAAAGCAATAGGTGTAAGTAATCCTTCTACAAAAATTAGTATACCTGTAAGTTTAAGTTTTTTTGTTGTTAATAACGAGAAGCTTATCTTGTTATCAGAGGCAACTATCTTTGAGCTTAAGAAAATCTCGGATAAAATAAATTAAGGTTATGTGATTAGTTTCGTGCTAATTTCCAGGAGAGATTCCCTATAATTGATTCTGAAAATTCCTGTGAATATAATTTTCAAACCAGAAAGGGCCTTGGACAGCTCCAGTTTTTTTGAGGAGGCTATGTAAATGTTAATTAAAGTATTTAAGGAATGGTCGGACCAAAATAATGGTCGAATTGAAATACTTGCTCCTACTGGGAAAATGACTGCTAGGAATAAATTCAAACCAGGTGCATCCGAAGATAAAATTAAAGAGCTTTCGGAGTATTTTTCTACTCCTTTACCTCCGGATTACATAAGCTTTTTACAATTATGTAATGGAGCGTCCTTGTTTGAAGACCCTGAATATGGCGGGGAGAGCCTCTTATATTCAGCCCAAGATGTTATACATTACAATGAAGCATCAGATAATAAGATTGTAGTCGCCAATATTCTTGATGATCGAATCCTAATTGATTTAGAGCTTTGGAGTTCAGGTGATGAGCAATATCTGTTGCTTTGTGAGAGTTTATATTCTGTTGAACATACGGGATCTTTTTACAGTAACTTTGAGACATGGTTAGAACGGTTTATAATCTCTCAGGGCGAGAAGTTCTGGTATTGGAAAACAAAGCGTAGTTTTGAAGAATAAAAGATATGATCAGTAGTCTGACCCGTAATTATAGCTTAATTTGCGGAGGTGTGCGTATGCTCGATGAAAGAGAGATTCAAATTAAAGAGAGGATACAAGAAAGGTACGATATTACGGAGCAAATATATTCAGCTTGGTTTACTGAAAATCCCGCGATGCTTTTACCGAAAAATAGATTCTACCAAAAGGAAAACATAGAAAAGCACAGGGCCATCTCATATCTGCTAGACAGAGGATTTATCGTTGCACAGCCCGTAGAGAATGACCCGGAGACAGTTGCAGTAACTATAACCCCTGATGGCATAGACTACTATGAGCAAGGATATCTTAATGGAAAAGCAAACGGCTTTCAAGTCGTCGCTGAGATTAAGAACAAGGATTAAATTGAGGAAGGACTCCGGATTTGAAATACTTCTGGAGTCCTTCCATATAGTTCAAATAAAAATATACATCAGTAAGAGCAGTAGTTTAAGCCTCTCCTTACAGGGTGCCCCCCCCCTCCTCGTAATACATTGATAACATATCATGCGCTGAAAGTAGAATCATTATATCAATCTTGTTCATCCTCCGGCATAGTCGGTTCGTCGTCAGGCTTCGCTGTCTCTCTGGAATGTATTTCCTCCATCCGACTCGACACCTTCTGATACAGGTAAGAGATGCCCAGCAGCAACACACCGAAGCTGAAGTAGGCAAAGATTTTGCTGCCCGAGGTTAGCATCCCCACATCATAGAACACCATCTTACCCGTAGCGAACAACGTTAGGCCAAGGCCCAGACGCCGAATCATGACATATTTTCTACGGAATCCATAGGCAATATAGAGAATCGCGAGCAGCAGATAGATCAGGCTGAACATCAGCCCCACATCACCCCACTGGAACTGGATCGTCAGGAATACGGTGATGACCCCTAGCAGATATACCCCTGCGATAACCGGGTACCATTCAATGCTCTTGAACTGCCCGCGGATGCCTGCAATCAGCAGATCCCTTCCTGCAAAGAATACCCCTACGTTAAAGATAATTAGCACCAGCAAACCAACAATCTCTGCCGCTGTATGCTGCTGAACTTCCGGCTGAAGCGCTGGCATGGTTAAGGTGACAGCCAGTGCAATACAGCAACCAATGGCATGCAGGAAAGTGGTATACATCTGTACGTATGGATCACGCAACAACTTCACTTTGCTCAATCCATAGGCCAATGCAATGGTCAGCGCTGCAAACATGAGCAGCTTGTAGAACATGTATAACAGGAACGTCCCATCCACAGCTCTGGTATACAATTCATTCGATTCATACAGCACGTATAACCACAGATTGGCGAGTGTCACATACTTGAATCCGTTCAGGAAGCCCAGCTCCAGCGGGCTGTAGTTGAATCTCTCCCTGGCAGATGAGCTGCTGTGAACTGCCCAGGCATAATACAGTGTAATCAGCAGGGTACCCAGCGTAATGCTGGAGTATTTTAACATGAAGTAAGAACGTTCCCCGATGAAGAATAGCGCCAGCAGGTCATAGTACACGAAAGTGATTAGACATAGAAGCACAATGCCCCATCCGGCACGTTCCACCGATTTGAGCCGTTTCAGATGTCCAAGCGTAACCAGCAGAACCCCTTCAATTAACCAGCCCATCGATAACCACTTGGCCCCGAACTGGAACGGAATAATCAGAATGGCAAAGGTCAGGGAAGTGATATAGAAGAGCAGAATGGTCTGTTTCTCCTGAGCCATATTGCGCTGAACGAATCGTGCGAGACCAAGATATACCAGGCAGAAGATTAATGCCAACAAGCCCTGAGCATCATTCCAATCCGCCACATCAAATAACACGTATAACATCAGGCAACTGATGGTCGTATTCATAGCCAGCAGAGCGAAATCCCACCAGGTTAACTTCATCCGATGTTTGAACGGATATGCCAGTGTAATGCCCAGATATAATGCAAACGTCACAATGGAATACAACATGCCAATCTTCTCACTTGGCGACAGCCACAAGAGGATAAGCATGGATGGTGTGTTGAACAGGAAACTGATATAGTGCACTACCGGCCACCGTTTGCCAAACGAAATGAACACAATAATGCCGTTCAAGAGCAGCAGATAGATCATGGCTACATAGACAGCAGTGCCCTCAAGTCCGAACGAGAACATATAGGAGAATAGCGGAAGATATCCGCCTACCAGACCCAATGAACATATGGTCTTCGACTGATACCTTAGGGACAACAATACGGAGATTGCCGAAACCAATACAGACAGGGCAAGTCCCGTATATAACCCGATAATATGCAGCAAAAAGTAACTATAGAAGATGGACCCGAACAAGACGGAGATCCCACCGCCAAGCAGGCCCATCGCAAACGTCTGCTTTTTACGGCGGAACAGCCACTCTCCTCCAGCAAGCATCAGAGCACCAAGCAGGAAAAAGGCTCCGCTCTTCATCTCGTCATTAAACCAGGTCGAGTACGAGTATTGGAACGCTGCTCCAACCCCCAGAATGAGGAGCAGGATGGCTACTTTGTTGATCCAGCTGAGTCCAATCTTCATCTCCATGCGATTCTGCTTGATCCGGCGTTGAATAGTCTCTTCGCTTAATCCCTCCTCCGCCATCTGCTCATATCCACGCTCCATGTGCCCACGCAGAGCCTCTTCTCTCTCCTGTACGGCCCGCTTGTGCGATTCAATACGCTCATTCACCTCTGCCGCAAGGTAAGCAATCCTTTCCTTCACCTCGTGTGAATCCTCTTGCAACTCCTGTGCTGCCTGGTTGTACAGCGCGTTCAGGCTGGATTTGGTTCGATGTTCATGAGATGCAATTCGATCGTTATGTACCGCTGTTTTTCCTTGAAAATACGTCTCCATCTTCTCCCGCGATACCCGGATCAGATTAAGCTTCTCATCCAACATCTGTTCAGATAACGCCATGCGAAGACGTGCATTCTCTTCTTCCATCTTGCGCGAGCGAAGTTCGAGCTGTTGCAGCTTGAGTTTGTGAGCTTCATACTGTTCCTGTAACTGTTCATTCTGAACGATCAGATCATCGGATTGGTATTCCTGGAGCAGGGCATGATACTCCTTCGCCAGCTGTTTCTGCTGCTCCTGAACCTGCCCAAGCCGTTCCTTAAACTCCTTCATGAGCTTCCTCCGTTGGTTGATGTTTAATCTTTTCCCTATATTTTACTATATGTATGCCATAAAAAGAGGTTTAAACATTAGATATATCTGTGCAATATTTCAATCGAAGGATCTCAAACGCAAAAAAAGCCGGGAAGCAACCGCTTCTCCCGACTTATATTCATATGAGCATTTTGCACAAGAATGGATCTTAGGCCGCATCACTCGTCTCCGATTGGTCGGCTGACTCGGGCTCAATTATCTCAGTCGCATCCGGGTCCAGCCAACTGGCGATCATGCCACGCACATACTGCAGATCGTCCTCCGACAGATCGTAGTACCATGTGCCACTGCGCGTTGCACCCTCACCCTTCAGCATGTAATTGCTGATCGTTGGTATGCTATCTTTCATATATAAGGACTCGGCAAATTTCACGATAAAGTCCGAGGTCATGTTGGTTGTAAAATTCGATCCGGCAATCTGGATGACGTCCGGGATCTTGGTCAGATTTTTGACCTCCAGCGCACGATTCATGAAGGCACTTAGAAAAATCCGGTGACGCATCGTACGATTGAAATCGGAATCTTCCCGGTAACGCACATATCCAAGCGCTTCTTCACCGCTATAGATCGGTTTATTCGCTTCAACAAACAGCTTCTCATGAATTTTGAGCTTGTTCTCAATATTTTTTTTGATCGGCAGTTCAACGCCACCCACCGCATCAACAATATCCTTGAGCCCATTAAAATTAATCGCGGCATAGAAATCCACTTTGTTCCCCAGCAAATTCTCCACCGTATCCATCGCCATCTTGGCTTCACCGTGGGCATATGCTGAGTTGATCTTCGACTTCACATCCCGGCCGACAATCTCGGTATAGGAATCACGTGGAATGGACAGCAGCAGCACTTTATTGTCTTCTGGACGCACGACGGAATAGATGATGGTATCCGAACGGCTTGGTTCATTATCGCGTTGGTCAATTCCCAGCAGCAACAATGAGAACGGGTCGGTATGTTCCACGACAGGGGCATCCTTATCGCCAGCTGGTACAAAGGAGTCATCCAAGGCTTCCTTCACCGTAGCTGAAGCGAACAAATTAAAGGCAAACACGACGAGTTGCTTTTGATAGATAAATCCGAGTCCTCCGAGCACAAGCAGCACACTTAGGGTGATGATCAATGGCTTCTTCCATTTCTTCTTCGGTTTCTTCGGCTTCCGTCTTGTTAAATGTGCAGCACTGTTTTCCATCATATCTCCTTTAATAACGGGTTCTTAGAATCATTTAACTATATTAATAACACGTTTTCAATAGATTACGTTATAATCTGCTATACATAAACAAGCATAAAGGGAGCGATAAAGGATGGAGTATCGACGTTTGGGCAATAGTGGTTTGCGTGTGTCGGCACTGGGGCTCGGCACCAATGCGTTTGGTAAACGCGCGGATGAAGCAGCTTCTACCCGCATTATTCATGCAGCGATGGATCAGGGCATCAACTTTATCGATACCGCCAATATCTACGCAGGTACGGAATCAGAACGCATCATTGGACAGGCTCTCACAGGTCGTCGGGAAAACGCGGTGCTTGCGACCAAAGCCGGACTTCCCCGGCATGACGGTCCCCATGGGCGGGGTTCCTCCCGCTACCACCTGCAACAAGAGCTGGAACATAGCCTGCGGCGCCTGCAAACGGATTATGTGGATCTGTACCAGATCCATACTTTTGATCCGCATACACCGCTGGATGAGACACTGCGCACACTGGATGATATGGTCACTTCCGGCAAAGTCCGTTACATCGGAGCCTCCAACTACGCAGCCTGGGAGCTGATGAAAGCTTTAGGCATCAGTGAACAGAAAGGTTATGTGCGCTACATCTCCACCCAAACCAGCTACTCTCTGGCAGACCGTACACCCGAGCTTGAACTGGTACCGATGTGTCTCGATCAGGGTGTAGGCGTTATCCCGTATTTCCCGCTGGCAGGTGGTATTCTAACCGGTAAATATAACGGACAGACTAGTGTGCCTTCTGGTTCCAGAGCAGACACCGATCCGTCCTTCAACCGTTTCCTGCTGGAGCATAATATCCAACTGAGTGAACAAGTGAGTGCTAAAGCTGCCTCATATGGATGCTTCCCGAGTGTTCTGTCGCTCGCATGGCTACTGACACGTCCGGCTGTATCTACAGTGATTGTGGGCGCTACACGCACCGAACAGCTGGAACATAATCTGGCTAGTCTGGACATGTCACTGCCCGATGAGCTGTTGGCCGATCTGGACCAGATCAGTGACTCTTTCCGTCGCCGCGAGCCGTTTGCGTCCTATCGAATCGATTGAGCAACCGAAATAGACCTCCCGACAAGATGAAGTCAGGAGGTCTATTTGTATTTTACAGAGGGCTATAATTATTAATAATCAGAAAATTTTCCAGTTCCACTACATTCTGTAGTTTAATACATTAAAAAAAGATATATTACGGATCAACTCTCTGTTTTTTGGCGAAGAAACTCTTGCATAATCTCCAAATACTCTCCCTTACGTTCATCCAAAGTTTCGAAAAATGCCTTGTCCGATTCCTCGACCAGATGAATTCCCTCCACAGCCAATCGGGTTCCCTCTTCCGTTGTTGTAATAATATTGGCACGCGTATCTGTCTGATGACGAGCGCGGGTAATTAATCCCCTTTTTTCAAGCGCACGTAGAACCTGAGAAGTCACGTTAACATCCACCTTGGCAAACTGAGCAATTTGAACCTGAGTAACTCCTTTGCCTTCCTCATCGTGTTCATTGAGCCACAAACAGGCGTGCAATAATACAAATTGAGGTTGTGTCAGTTCGAGGGGCTCCAGCACCCTGCGTACTTCCTTTTGCCACATGGCTGTAACTTGCCATAACAGATATCCCGGGCTTTCTTGTGCGTTTTTATACCGTGAGCTTGTCATCTCATACCTCCATGATGTGCGACCTTATGCAACAGAATATGTACCCGTCAGTCAATGAAGTAAAATCCATTATTCATATAACGATGATGGAAACATATCCGTTGCAACTCTGTGTGTTCTTTCTCAAAAAAATGATTAGCGCGCAGGGATAAACTGCTTCACCCATTGTCCGAATCCTTGCGGATTGCGGCTCTGTATAAGAATGGTTCCTTCACCCCGGAACCGACATACCAGTCCTTCTCCACTTGTAACACTGGATAACCAGCCCTGTGAAGCTTTCTCAATACGGTAATCTACATAATGTGGCCATGCCACCAAATGGGCGTTATCCACGATCATTTCTTCACCTGCTGCCAGATTAATCGCATGGATGGCACCATAGGAAGACAGAAATACAGTTCCACGTCCGCTGATCTCAATAATGAAGAAACCTTCTCCCGAAAAGAGACCTTTTTTCAGGTTTTGCATTTTGGTATTCACCTGGATGCCCTCGGTTCCTGCCAGAAATCCGTCTTTCTGCACATAGAGTGAATAGGAACCGTCTAATTCAACAGCTTCTACATCACCCATGCTTGAAGGTGAGAGCAGAATCTCTGCCGACCCACCCGCAGCCGTCAATTCCTGAAAGAAAAACTTCTCTCCGCTCAGCATCCGACCGAACCCGGCAAACATCCCGCCTTCTGCTGAACCCTTCAGTTCAACCGTAGGCGTCATGGATACCATCGCACCACTTTCGGCCTTGAACCGCTCTCCCCGCTGCAAATGTACCTTGAGCATTGCAAAAGCACCATCATATAAAATCTCATAGTTCACGGTTGCACCAGCTCCCTATTGTCAGAGTTAAAATCGTTGAGTCCATTGTCTTCCAGAACTGCTGATTTGTCTCCGTATTCCTTCACAATATGTTGATCTCCCCAATTACAGAGCGCATTGAGAATTGGTTCAAGACTCCGCCCGTAATCACTCAATTCGTATTCTACTTTGGGAGGGACCTGATTATATACGATTCGGTTTACGATTCCGTCGTTTTCAAGCTCTCTCAGTTGCTGTGTTAACATTTTCTGTGTAATTGCGGGCATAATACGCTTGAGATCACTGGTTCGTCTTTTCCCATGTGTCAGATGGCAAAGAATCACGCATTTCCACTTGCCACCGATCACTTCTAGGGTAGCTTCAACCGAGATGTTATATTTTTTTCTAACCATAACTTGCTTCCTCCCTGATGAATTGGATTACATCCGTCGCATGCTGTATAGGCACCAAAAAGTACGTAGGGTACTAAAAAGTACGTACTATTCAATCTATACCGAATAACTCATAATAGCATTTGCCGGTACGTAAATCTACATTCGGGGGAGTTGAGCAAGAAATGTTACAAGATTCAAAGCGTAGCACGTGGGCACTGCTAGCACTGGCCATTAGTGCATTCGCGATCGGTACCACAGAATTTATCAGCGTTGGGCTACTGCCCCTCATTGCAGATGACCTGGGCATTTCCGTAACTTCAGCGGGACTGACCGTTACTTTATATGCATTGGGCGTTACCTTTGGAGCTCCTGTTCTGACTTCACTGACGTCTACCATATCACGCAAAACGCTATTGCTTGCCATCATGATAGTCTTCATTGCAGGTAACACGATGGCTGCACTATCAACGGGCATCACCATGTTACTCATTGCACGGGTAGTATCCGCTCTGGCACACGGGGTGTTCATGTCCATTGGCTCCACGATTGCAGCCGATCTGGTGCCTGCCAACCGTAGGGCGAGTGCCATTGCCATCATGTTCTCCGGTCTAACCATTGCCACAGTAACCGGTGTACCTCTGGGTACACTTATCGGTCAACATTGGGGCTGGCGCGCTGCATTTATCCTGATTGTTGGGGTTGGCATCATTGCAATGATCGGAAACCTGATACTCGTGCCATCCACGTTGAAGCGAGGAACACGGACGGCATTTCGGGATCAGCTGAAGCTGGTTACAGGTGGACGCTTGCTGCTTGCTTTTGCCATCACTGCTGTTGGGTACGGAGGAACATTTGTTGTGTTTACGTATCTGTCCCCGTTGTTGCATGATATTAGCGGTTATTCCGAGAAAACAGTAGCGTTCATTCTGTTGTTGTACGGAATAGCCATCGCTGTTGGCAACATCATCGGCGGCAGAGCAGCCAATCGCAACCCGCTCAAGGCGCTCTTCTACATGTTCATCATTCAGACCATCATTCTGGGCATCATGTACTTTACGGTCCCATTCAAGTTGGCAGCACTACTTACCATTATGGGTATGGGTCTGCTCGCCTTCATGAATGTGCCTGGTCTTCAGATGTACGTTGTAACCTTGGCTGAACGATATGCACCACAGGCCAAGGATGTAGCCTCAGCCTTTAACATCGCCGCATTTAATGCAGGGATCGCTATAGGTGCCTATTTGGGTGGCGTGATCAATGATTCCATCGGTTTGATTCACACGACATGGGTCGGTGCCTTGATGGTTCTCGTAGCTGTAATCCTGACCGTTTGGGCTAAAATGCTGGAAAGCAAGGATCAACATGCATCAGTCGAAATGGAAAAAGCTTCGTTCTAATTTCCATTCCGACCATGGGTCTCACTCTTATATATATCAGTTCCAGCCTTCAAGGGGAACCGGTTTCACACGGTATTTTATTATACTATAATACGTTGAACCCAATTTGATCTACTATGATTTAATTTTGTATGATAAAACAACAAAAATTCAGCTTAATATGACTGATTTTTACACACTTTAAGGAGGAAATCTCATGACAACAGCTCAAACCGCACAACATTTACAATCCACAGTAACTCTGCATAACGGTGTTTCTATGCCTTGGTTCGGACTTGGTGTATTTAAGGTAGAAGAAGGATCTGAACTGATTGAAGCCGTGAAAAATGCGATCAAACATGGATACCGCAGCATTGATACTGCTGCAATATACGGCAATGAAGCCGGTGTGGGCCAAGCGATTGCCGAAGCTTTGCAAGAAAACAACCTGAAACGCGAAGAACTGTTTGTTACATCTAAAGTATGGAATGCAGACCTCGGATATGAAGAGACACTTGCTGCTTTTGATACAACCTTGAACAAACTGGGACTGGAATACCTGGACCTGTATCTGATTCACTGGCCTAAGGCCGGCAAATACAAAGCAGCCTGGAAAGCAATCGAGGAACTGTACGCAGCCGGCCGTATTAAGGCCATCGGTGTGAGTAACTTCCAGATTCATCATCTCGAAGACCTGATGCAGGATGCCAAAGTGAAACCGATGATCAATCAAGTGGAATACCACCCTCGCCTGACTCAGGTTGAGCTTAAGGCTTTCTGTGAAAAGAATGGTATCCAGCTTGAAGCTTGGTCGCCTCTGATGCAAGGTCAGCTGTTGGACAACCCAGTGCTCACGGCGATTGCTTCAGCCAAAGGCAAATCGGTTGCACAAGTAATCCTGCGTTGGGATCTGCAAAATGGAGTCATTACCATTCCGAAGTCCACCAAGGAACAGCGGATTATTGAGAACTCCTCCATCTTCGACTTTGAACTTTCAAATGAAGAGATGGATCAGATCAGTGCTCTGAACGAAGATGTACGCGTTGGACCTGATCCGGACAACTTCGATTTCTAATGAATAACCTTTTTGGAGACTGCTTTGTTTGACATAACATAACGAAAAACCACCGGACCAGGAGCCGGTGGTTTTTCGTTATATTCTCTTCCCTGTAGCCAAGACCCGCTAAAACTGCACGTTTCAATTCAAAATGTGGTAATCCATTTTTTAACTATTGAACCTGCCACAATGCAGGGACATTGGATGGTTCCCACCCAGGCAAGGAGGTGTGGGCCTGCAAACATTTATACGTCTTGCCGCTATACGTGACCAGTTGTCCTACAGTATAGGCTGTATTCGCCTGCCAGGCGGAAACGCCCGGATTTGTCGTTCCTGCTGCCGTTTTCACAGTCACCGCATTGCTCGTAGCAGAAACATTACCCGCCGCATCCTTTGCTTTTACCGTAAATGTATATGAGGTATCCGCTGCAAGCCTGCTGATCGTTGCTGTCGTTCCAGTCACGGATGTTGCCAGAGCCGTTCCATTGTACACATCATAACCCGTTACACCCATGTTATCCGTAGATGCCGCCCAGCTCAACGTTATGCTGGATGCCGTTTGCGCTGTCGATGCCAGGTTCGTCGGTGCAGTTGGCGCTTGCGTATCACCTCCCGGCTGAGTCGTGGTGCTTACGGTTACAGCATTACTGGCTGCAGACAGATTACCTGCCGCATCTTTTGCTTTGATCGTGAAAGTATAAGAAGTCCCTGCGGTAAGCCCATTGATCGTTGCAGTCGTTCCGTTGACGGAGGCAGCAAGATTGGCACCATTGTAGACGTTATAACCGGTAACCCCTACATTATCCGTTGAAGCATTCCAAGCCAGTGTCACCGAGTTTGCCGTTACGCCTGTCGAACGGGCATTACCGGGTACGCTTGGCGCCGTCGTATCTGCTGGAGGCACTGTACCTCCGGTAGGCAGATCGGCTTTCAGTTTATTTTGGAGTGTTTTGTTCCGGTCACCGCTAAGTTCCCAGAACATCGCTCCGCCAAGTCCTTTGCTCTTGATATAAGCGGTTTTATATCCAATAGACTCCGCATCGTCATAGCTAATAAAACGCTTGTTGGTTGCATTATAGAGATATGGCACTTTGGCCGTGTCATTCCAGTAACGTGTGTACCCGTTTTTGTTAATGTAGTTGGTCTCCAGATCATAGAAGTCAAAGGAACCTGCTTCCCATGTTCCAACGGAGGAACCTCCCGTACAGATCTGATACTGGCCATTGCTCGCCTGTGCGCATCCATCCCAGCCGCGGCCATAGAATGGAACACCAAGCACAAGTTTGGCGGCTGGTACCCCGGCATTCAAATGCCCTTGTGCTCCGGCAGCCACATTAAATGTATTGGCATCCGGTACCCCAGCAACTGATGCCGCAGGGTCATAGTTCAACGGCGCGTTATGCGCGCTGACTTTTTGCCAAGCCCCGTTAAAATCGTATGTCATAATGTTAATCCAATCGACGATGGAAGCTATGTTGGCAAGCTCTGTATTCGCAGCATAGGTGGTCGATGCACCGCTTGCAATCGTAAGCAGATACTTCTTGCCGTCCACAGCTCCGGCAGCATCCAGCTTCTCACGGATTTTGCTCAGAAGCAGCGTGTAATTTTGCTTATCCTCCGGACGTTTGCTGTTACCATCAAGTCCCCCTGATACCGGGTACTCCCAATCCAGATCCACCCCGTCAAAATTGTATTTGCGCAGGAAGTCGACGGCAGAGTTCGCAAATACCTCCCGTGTTGCAGCAGTCGCAGCCACATCAGAGAAGCGATTGGACCATGTCCATCCTCCGACGGAGATGATCGTCTTCAGATTAGGATTGATCTGTTTCAGCTTGTTCAGCTGATTGATATTGCCTGCAATGGGCTGATCCCACGTATCCCCTGCAAATGTCTTGCCGGTATCAATCCATGGATCGCCAAGCACGATCGTGCCATTCGGTACATTGATTGTCTGGCTCTTCTCATTCTGACACGTCCAGGTCACCGGGTTAGGGCCCGAAGGGTCCGGATTTCCATGAACACCATTCCAGCAAATATCGGCAAAAGCATAGTTGATATGCGTGACTTTGGTTGGGTCGATATCCGTTACATTATAGTTTCTCCCATACGCAGCCCATGACGGGTAGTAACCAACAATTTTATAAGAATCTGCAGCTGCTGCCGTAGCGGGTTGGAGTACAAAAGAAGGAATAATAACAGATAAGAGCAGGGATAGACCCAGGAGAAACTTTGCGGTTTTCTTGAAAGCAGTGTGTTTATTTAAATGTATCATCTAATACACAACCTCCTTTGTCGTTTGCGTACTCAGCCCGTTCAGGAACGGACGATGTGCGCTCGAAAACTGGTTATTCGTATATGCGTCCCAGTTGATTGACCAGGTCATAATCCCTTTTATCCCCGCATAACCCGCAGGCTGGCGCAAAGTATAGGAACCGCCGTACGACACACCTTTGATTAGGTAGTTCAGCGCCTTCTGCAGTTCGGCTGCCGTGGTATACCCGCCCCCGGCAGCCTGTTGGGAGGCCGGTACGCCGATCGCAATCTGGTCCGGTCGCAAGGCACTAAAGAAAGTGCCTGTGCTGCCGCCTACATGAAAGCCTTGAAGCAGCATCTCCGCCATGGCCACATGGAAATCAGCTGTTCCTTGCGCGTAAGAGCGTCCATCCAGCCCCACCATGGAGCCCGTGTTATAGTGCTGCACATGAAGCAGGGTCAGGTCATTACGCAAGGCATGGATGACTGGCAGGTAAGCTCCCCAAGGGCCACCGTAGCTCAGATATCCACCCTGTACATAGGCCGTCTCCGGCGCAGCCGTCAGGATGAAATTGGCGCCGAAGTGTGACTTAACCGCTTTCACGCCTTGGATGAGGTTAACAATTTTTGGTGTAGTTGGACTACGGAAATCGGTATCCCCTGCATTCAGAGACAGGGAGCTTCCTTCCAGATCGATATCCAGACCATTGAAACCATACGTAGAAATGATTGATTTTAATGAATCTTCGAATTGCTGTCTCTTGGTCGCGTCGGTGAGCTCAATGGTACCGTTGGCTCCCCCCATGGATAGCAGTACTTTTTTCCCTTGGCTTTGCAGATAGGCAATATCAGATTTGAATTCGGCTACCGTCACATTGTATGGAGTAAAAGCAAGCGTTCCACTGCCATGTGAAATCGGTTCGGCAAAGGAGACATTAATGACGTCATAGGCTGTTGATACATTACGAAGTCTGATATTCGTTGAACCATTATCGAAGTTGTGCCAGTAGCCGATCAGCCATTTGCTGCTGATTGGCCCAGGATTGGAAGATCCGTTGGAAGTTGTCACACTGAGGGAGGTGCTCGCAGCGGATATATTGCCTGCGGCATCTTTGGCTTTTACCGTAAAAGCATAAGTCGTGCTGGCTGTCAGTCCAGTGACTACAGCTGTTGTAGTTGAAGTACTTGTCACAAGAACGCCGTTCCGGTACACCTCATACCCCGCTACGCCCACATTATCCGTGGATGCATTCCAGGAAAGACTCACGGAGGTGTTCGTGATGGAGGATGAAGTCAGACCCGCTGGAACAGAAGGTGGTGCCGTATCTGGCGTTGGCGTTTCCCCTCCCGAACCTTCCCTGACGTATTTCCACAACGCGGGCACAACAGAGGGCTCCCATCCGGTCAACGCCGTGTGGGCTAGAATACACTCATAATCTTTATTTTGATATGTTACGAGGTCTCCATTCTGGTATGCAGTGCCTGCCTGCCACTGGGCGGCGGCATCGGCTCTCGGTGCAAACCACGTAATAAGTAGAAGAAATGCCAAAGCAAATGTAATGACTGGGCGGAATCGAACAGCTTGATTCAAGCAAAATCCCTCCTGTACTAAGGATACGTTCACCTTGCAAACAAAACTTCAATAGTCCACCTGCATCTGATCTGTGATCGATTAGAGCCAGCCTCATTCAGCCATCTGATGTTGCGTGTCACTTCACTCCCTTCCCTTACCAAAATGGACCTTCCCTCTCGTGTTCTTTTTTTGCAGGTACCATCCAAATTTTACAGGGAATTTACAGATCCTCACCCTGTATTTAATCAGTAAAATGCAAAAGAGATAAGGGATAAAATAGTTCTATTGGGGGCGAAAAATGTAATATAGCGCACAAAAAAGGTTTTCGTTCAACTCCTTAGGAGAATTGAAAGAAAACCCTTGTTAGATATTGCGCAGAGAAGAGGGCGTATCTTACTGCCGCTGCTCCCCTCTCCCTTAAAAAGGCTGCCATCCATCCACGCCGGACAGAATCAGAGGTACAGTGTACTCGGCCGCTTCCTGTTCGGTCAGCATCTTGGCCCAAGTCACACGATCAGCAGCACGTCCGGCACCAGGCCCGGCACTGTTATATTCCGCATACTGAACGGTCTGCTCTGCATCTGTCTTGTTCCAGTTATGCCATCCCTCCCGCTTCACATGAGCGCCGATCCAGCAGTTCAGAAAACAGACTTTGGCATGATGACGCCACGGTCTGCCCAGATACACCGACTGCGGCGGAGCATTGCTTGTCAGATCACAGTCCAGAAACACATAGCCGTAACGCACATCCTCTGGCGTAGATGCTGCGGTAATCCAGCCGTTCACTTGCCCATCCGCAGCCTCCGCTTCAGTCAGGCGATTCTTCGTAAAGATCTCGCACCCCTTAAATACCACCGTAGCCGAGCCAAAAATAAAATCGATATCGCCTTCGATGTAACAGTCCTCGAAATACTGCCGCAGTTTACGCCGCTCGGCACCATCACGTGGCCCGCCAAAGTAACTGCGATCCATGGGCTGCTCCGGCAGCGGGCCGGTGAAAATCGTATCCTGGTGACCAATCAAACGACAGCGACGAAAGGCCGCCCGGTCTCCATCTACGTAAACGGCCAGCGCCTGACCAACCTCCTTGCCCGGCCCGGCAGCATTTACGAAGGAAATCCCCTCTGCCGTGAAATCATCGGCACCAATGAAAGCTGTATAGGAATGAAACGTATGATATGGCGACCCGTCCGGGAACTTCTTAAGTGCATAATCATCATACGTAATGATTGTCTGCTCCGCCCCGTCACCAATCAGATGGATGCCCGGCTTCTCCATATGCAGCTTCTCATGATAGACACCAGCCTTCACGCGAATTGGAACGGTTCCGATGCCATTCTCCGGCAGCGCATCGACTGCAGCCTGAATCGTCACATAATCCCCCGTCCCGTCTGAAGCAACAGTCAGACAGGGAGTCGATGATTCCAATGCTGTATTCGGCAATCTCTGCTGTGTCATGGCAATCGCTCCATTTCCAGTGCTGCCAGCAGAAGCGGAGCCACACCCATAAAGGAATCGCTTACAACCGCTTCGCTTACATAGTAGTTGTACGAGCCATCCCGATCCAGGCTTAGTCCTGCGCCATGACAGATCCCGTTTAACCGAACGCCGTCAGCCGTCTCCTCCACCAATCTGGAGGACAGTCCTTGCCATCCCTTCTCGGCCGCAGCTCTGAAATGCGGCTCCAGATACCTTAGCCGCACACCCTTCGCAAGTGCATATACAAACATGCTTGACCCGGATGCTTCCAGATAGTTGCCTTTGCGGAAGCCCTGATCCAGTACCTGGAACCATAACCCACTCTCCTGCTCCTGCACGCGCACCAAAGCATGACACATCCGTTCGAAGATACCGATGATGGTTCCGCGCTTTGGATGATTCACGGGAAAATGTTCCACGCTGTCCACAATCGCCATGGCATACCAGCCCATCGCCCGGCTCCAGAAGTGTGGCGAGCACCCTGTCGATGAATCGGCCCAGACCTGCTCCTTTGATTCATCCCAACCATGATAGAGCAGTCCGGTCCGGGGATCACGGGTCTGGCGTTCGATCAGCAGAATCTGGTGTGCCACTTCATCCCATAACTCGGGGTGATGAAATGTCTTCGCATACTCGGATAGAAAGGGAGATGACATATACAGGCCGTCCAGCCACATCTGGAATGGATAGATTTTTTTGTGCCAGAAGCCACCCTCCGATGTTCGAGGTTGCCCTGCAAGCTGTGCGGCCAAGAGATGTGCCGCTTCTGCGTAACGCTGATCTTCTGCACCATCCAGTAATGCAAACAGGTTTTTCCCCTGATTAATCTGATCCAGATTATATTCTTCCAAAGTATACGTGCCAATAGAGCCGTCGGGCTGGATATACAGGTCCATATGTTTTTTCATAAAATCAACATACTCTTGCTTGCCATAATACTGCCCGGTTCGTGCCATTGCCATCAAGGTCATGCCTTCCACGTATGCCCATCGTCCCGAAGGGAACGCATGATAACCGTCCCCGTCACATTGCTGGATGATCGTTGCTGCAATTCGCTCAGACCAGGATAACTGCGTCTGTACCTGCATAAGCAATTCCTCCTTGAATGTTGTATCCACCTAATACATGTATGACTAACGGACCGCTTCACTCTTCAAAGGTCGCTGTCCTTATTGCCGGCACATTGCCGTTGAACTGCGAAGGTTCAGCTTAGGCTGAATGACTACCGGAACATCGACCTGTTCATCACGGATTAACGATACAATCAGCTCGGCTGCCTGCACGGCCAGTTCATCCAGAGACGGGCCAATCGTCGTCAAGGCCACTTCGGCATACTGCATATCCGGCAGATCATCATACCCGATTAACGAGATATCGCGCGGAACGCTGAACCCTGCCTCAAGCAAAGCCCGGAGCGCACCTCGGGTGACCAGGTTGTTAAGTCCAATAAACGCTGTTGGCGACTCCGACCCAAACGCATGATTCCGTATGGCAAAATATCCGTCTTCCCAGGAGGAATACGCTGGCAGCACATGATCTTCGTTAAAAGCCAGACCCGTACGCTGCAACGCTTCCCGGTATCCCTCCAGTTTAATATTCTGCGAGTTGCCGATGAATCCGATTCGGCTGTGCCCCAGCGATTTTAGATGCTCGACTGCTCTAAACAGTCCTTCTTTGCGATCAATCTTGATGTATGGAGAGTTCGGCGCTTCATCTGTACCTAGCACAAAACACGGCATGTTAAGTGTCGCGAACTTTTTCCAGAACATCTCCCGATTGTCCAGTGCGTAGTCCCACAGAATACATCCGTCCACACGCAGCTGGCTGAAGACATCTACCCCATCATCCGCCACAACCAGGATCATCTGATATCCCCGCTTCTTCAGCTCGTTGTGCAGACGGCCGGAGATGTTCGAGAATAACGGATTGCTCAGTTCATCCAGCACAAAACCGATGATGTTGCTCCTGCCCGTGGAAAGCTGCCGAGCCAACATATTTTTCCGATATTGATGTTTCTCCGCGACCGCAAGCACCTTCTGCTTTGTTGCCGGTTTGATTCGGGGATCATCATTCAGCGCCTTCGATACCGTGCTATAGCTCACCCCCGCCAGTTTTGCAATGTCTTTAATGGTTATCAAAATCAATCAACACCTCTCATACGCCTAAAACCCTATTTCTTATTTCTGTGCAGATTTATAACGATCATATTGTGCCTGTCTGCCCGAAATAACCTGCTCTATGTTCATCTTCTTCAACGTCTCAATATAACTGTCAAACTGGTCCAGACTGGCATCACCGCTAATAAACTTGAAATTCATCTCTTCCACATAGGTGGTGATGTCAGGCATCGCCATGCTCTCCACGCTCGCTTCATCCGGCAGGGCATAGACAAACGGGAACGGTTCACGGACATATGGCTCCAGTTCCTTATCCATCTTTGCATGCCAAGGGGCCACGACGGAATCGGCAGAATCGGTCGATTGGATATTCGGCAGATTCACCGGACCGATGCCGAGCTTCTGAATGTATTCATTGTCCTTGCCTTTGTCCGTAAATGTCTTCACGCCATTCTCTTCCGTATACGTGTCATCCTTGATGCCCCACGTATAATACGTCTGTGCCTCTTCACTTACCGCATAATCCAGGAAGCGGAAAGCCAGCTCCGGATTTTTGCTATCCCGCGTGATACCGAAGATGCCGCTAACCGGGGTACGACCGATGTAGAACTGATCGCCATGCGGTCCTTTCAGTGGCAGAATGCCTTTGATGATTGGCTCTTCCGGATTGTAATCCTTGAACAGCGGGCTGTAGACCATCGACATGTACCAGCTGAAATTAAATGTGGCTCCTGTCACATCCTGAGAGATACGCGATGTGACCTGATC
Source organism: Paenibacillus sp. 37 (assembly GCF_008386395.1). Lineage (NCBI taxonomy): Bacteria > Bacillati > Bacillota > Bacilli > Caryophanales > Paenibacillaceae > Paenibacillus > Paenibacillus sp. 37. Next base: position 6,822,640 of record NZ_CP043761.1, read on the forward strand.
ACTCGTAGTACTCGCATAATCCACCCCAAGCAGACCTTCCTTGTACAGTCCATTCAGATAGGTCAGGTATTCCTTGTACGCTGGCTCATAATAACTGAAATGCACCTTGCCCTGATCGTCTGCATAAAACTGGTTGGACAGATCGAGACCAAACGCGGGGCCAAAGGCCATTGACACAAATTTTGCTTCCATGGACAGCGGAATCTCATCGGCTTTTCCGTTGCCGTTCGGGTCGTCTGTCTTGAACTTGCGCAGCATCGCCGTAAATTCATCCAGCGTGGTTGGCTCGCTTAATCCCAGCTTATCAAGCCAGCGCACATTAACCATAAATACCGGCATGTAGTTGCGGGTTAACGTCTGCTGCGGGATATAATACATTTTACCATCTGGTGTTGTTAAACTGGCTTTGACCGAAGGCGACTTTTCATATATTTTTTTGAGATTCACGCCGTACTTCTCCACCAGATCATTAATTGGAATGAACAGACCGCTGTTAATGTACTTCATCAGCTGATCCTGATCCGGCAGGTACACGATATCGGGCAAGCCGGTACCGGCAGCCAGCCTCGGATTGACGGCATCCGCATAATTCTGCGGCGGAATCAGATCCCAATCCACCGTCACACCGGCATTGCTCTCAATTTTCTTCACAATGGCGGCGGTAGACAGATCCACATTGGTCGTCCATGCGTTGGTTCCGAGAACAGACAACTTGGCATCCGTCTGATCCGTTACCGGTCCTGCTCCGGTATAATTGAAGGCTGGCTCCGAAGTGGACGGGGTACTCCCCGCATCGGTTCCCGCCCCTGTTCCGCCGCTACATCCCGCCAGGCTGATTGCCAGTATCGCTGCGATTACACTTTTTCTTCCTGCCCCTTTAAATCTCATCCATCATTCCTCCTTGGTATGAACCATTCTGAACTCCCTTGAATGACATGACACTTAAGCAATAAAAGCTATCCTTTCACGGCTCCGAGGGTGATCCCCTTAACGAAGTACCGTTGGATAAACGGGTAGATCGTAACAATAGGCAGAATGCTGACCACAATGGATACATAACGAACCTGAAGGGAGGAGACCGCCAGCGCACCAGATGTCATCGTACCGCCCATCTTCTGCATCACTTCCGGCGAAGCCATGATCAGCACCCTTCGCAGGAACATCTGTAAGGGCTGCATATCCTGTTTGCCCAGATATAATAGGGCCGTGAAAAAGTTGTTCCAGTGGAATACCGCATAGTACAGCGTAAGCACAGCCAGTGTTGGCTTGATGATCGGAACCGCCAGACGATACAGCATTGTCATCTCATTGGCCCCGTCTATACTGGCACTTTCAAAAATCTCATTCGGAATGCCTTCAAAGGCCGAGCGGCAGATCATGACGTTAAACGTAATCACCAGCACAGGCAGCACCATGACCCAGCGGGTATTGTACAGCCCAAGCGAGGTAATCAGCATGTAGACCGGAATGAGTCCACCCGAGAAATACATGGTGAAAGCGATGAAAAAGTTCAGCTTGCGACGCAAGAAAAACTGCTGTCTGGATAACGGAAACGCGGCAAGACATGTTGCCACAATATTCAACAGTGTACCTACAACGGTGTACCAGAGGGTGTTGTAGAACGATACCCATAACTCCTTGTATTGCAGTACCATTTGGTAACCTGACAGGGTAAAGCCGACGGGCCACAATACAACTTTTTGTTTGTCGATGGCATCCACCGAGCTGAATGAAATGCTGATGACGTACAGAAAGGGATACAACGTGACAACAACCGCCAGTATGGTCAGCAGGTAGACACATCCGTAGAACAAACGGTCACTTTTCGATTTTTGCATACAGGTCTCCTTTGGTCCGGGTTATAGTCTTACCAGAGTGACATCTTGGTCAGGCGGCGGGTCATGGAATTGGCAGCAAACACAAGCACAAAAGTGATAATGGAATTAAACAGGCCGACCGCTGTGGCGAAGCCGTAATTCTGGCCCTCAATCCCCATCCGGTATACATAGGTGGACAGGACATCAGCCGTTTCGTAGGTGGCTCCGTTGTAGAGCAGATATACTTTCTCGAAGCCTACGCTCATAATGCCGCCAAGCGACAGAAGCAGAAGAATGACAATGGTTGGTTTGATACTGGGAAGGGTCAGGTGCCATAGCTCCTGGAATTTGTTGACGCCGTCGATTTTGCCGGAATCGTACATTTCGGGATCAATGCCCATAATGGCTGCAATGTAGATGATGGAGCTGAAGCCAAAGCTCTGCCAGATGTCGGAACTTGTGAAGATGGTGCGGAACCAGCTGGCATCCATCATGAAGTTCACTTTTTCCATGCCCAGACTCGCGATGAGGGTGTTCACGATACCGTCTGTTGGTGAAAGGAAGTTAATAATCATACCGGCTACAACAACAGTGGAGATGAAGTGAGGAAGGTACGTAACCGTCTGGGCAAATCGCTTGAATGTCCGGTTCTTGATCTCTACAATGCAGACAGCGAATAAAATCGGAATGGAGAAGCCGAACAGGAGTGGCAGAAATGCAAGCAAGAATGTGTTGCGCAGCAGCCGCCAGAAGTAAATGGAATTCACGAACTGTTCGAACCAGCGCAGTCCCACCCACTCCCCGCTGAGCATGCCCTGCCCCGGCAAGAAATTACGAAATGCCAATAGCACGCCAGGCATCGGAAGGTACATGAAGATGAGGTAATACAGAAAAATAGGCGAAAACATCAGTAGCAAATATTTATCCCGTCTGATCAGGCTGAACAGGGTGGACATGCGTTTTTTCAACGTGAAACACTCCCCTTCGCTACATAATTACAACGTTTGAATTTTTAAATAAAAAAGAATTGTCATTTCACTGATGTATTTATTATTATTTCATTCACATTTTGTAACAACCTATATTATTCTGCATAATAACAAGATATTAGCTTGGATTGGTCCTCCTCACACCGTATTTCTTTCTTTTTAAGACTTGCCATAAACATAATTACAACGTTGTAATTTTAATCTAAATGTATACGCTTACATAAACTTTTTCCCATCTTAGCAAAGTCTCCATCGTTTGGCAACAACAAAAATCAGTGTCATGCTGTAACGTACTAAATACAGTCTCGCATACGCGAGACTGCCCATTAAAATCTACACCTGATTCCGATATTGCATCGGTGTCATAACATACACTCGCTGAAAGGCTCTATATAACTGGCTGACGCTGGAGAATCCCAGATCATAACTGATGGTGGTTACCGAATCCGTCGTATGGCGGAGCCTCCTGGACGCTTCTTCTACGCGCAAATTCAGCAGATATTGATACGGTGTTGTTCCCGTAAGAGCCTTGAAAGAACGCATAAAATGATGCCGACTCTGATGCGCAACCATCGCCATCGAATCAATATCCATTGGACCTGTATAGGCACTGTGAATGTACTCCAGCACCCGGCGGAGATGAGGGTCCATACATGTAGGATTATCTACAATCGCTTTTCCATTTTCCTGCCCCATCAACATGCGCCTTAGATACATCTCGACCGCCAGTTCTGTTTCCTGTACTTGGAGCGAATCCGGCATGTCATCTACCAAAATGGAGTTCCAACCTCGGAACAGACTACTGATCTCCGTTGGATCAAAAGTATGGGTGGGTCGAAACTCAGCTTGTCCGCTACTAATCTCCCCACTCGCGTAACTGCCTAATGGCGGTTTACGGAACTTGATCACGATGACAGCCGAATCCGAACCTATTTCAAAATAATGCTCAGTCTGAGGATGGGCAATAATCCCCATGCCTGCTTTCAGAGGATAATCATACCGTTCCTGCACCAGATAACATTTACCTCTGACCGGCAACGTTAGCTGATACCAGTCATCATGCACATGCGGTTCATTCGCGAACCCTCCGGTAGCTTTCCATAATTCCAACCCATTTAACGTCATGTTTAATTCCATCGTTTCCTCACCTGCTGACATTATAGCAAATCGTGCTCACTTTCCAAGCACTTTTCACAAAGACATGATCTGCCCCCATCTTTTATCATAGAAAAAAATAATTCGAGGTGATCTCCCATGGCTCAGGCCACTTTAAGCAAAATGCAAATCAACTCCTCCGCCAATTGGGCACTCGCCGGAGTCAGCTTCGCCCATCTGCTGAATGATGCGATGCAGACCGTGGTTCCGTCTGCTTTCCCGTTATTCCAGCAGACCATGCAGCTCAGTTTCGCCCAGATGGGCTGGATTGCCTTCACCCTGAATATTACCGCATCCGTCCTTCAGCCCCTGGTCGGTTATATGTCAGATCGCAAACCCATGCCGATTCTGCTTCCCGGAGGCATGTTATTCTCCCTGATCGGTGTGCTCGGCTTAGCCTTGTCTTCCGAGTTATGGATGCTGCTTGTGTCTGCAGCACTGATTGGCATAGGCTCATCCATCCTACACCCCGAGTCCTCACGCGTGGCTCATATGGCAGCAGGCCGTGGACGTGGAATGGCGCAATCCATCTTCCAGGTGGGAGGCAACACGGGACAGGCTATTGCTCCATTACTGGTCGCCTTCATCCTGCTGCCGCATGGGCAGCGTAGTTTTCTATGGCTGATGGGCTTTGCCCTGATCGGCATCTTCATTCAATCTATTGTCAGTCGTTGGTACAGAGACAAGCTTGCCGAGACTCGCATTCGTCAGCAACAACCTTTAAAATCAAGCGGCGCAGAACCAATAGCTCGACCTATGAGCAGGGGATTCATCGCTTTTACAATGGGAATTCTCATCCTGCTGTTATTCTCCAAATTCGTATATATTGCTGGCATGACCGGATATTACGCCTTCTATTACGCGGATGCATATGACTTGCCTCTCTCCCAGGCACAGATCTGTCTGTTTATCCTGCAATTTGCAGGTATGGTCGGAACCTTACTCGGCGGCCCACTCGCTGATCGTTATGGGCGTAAACCGATGATCTGGTTCTCCATTGCAGGCACTGCACCGTTTTCGCTCTTGTTGCCCTATGCAGGACCTGTCTTGTCCATGGTATTGTGCGGAATGATTGGACTAATCCTGATGTCCGGCTTCAGCGTCATCATTGTTTATGCACAGGAGCTGCTTCCTCGTCATATTGGAACGGTATCCGGGTTATTTTTTGGCCTGTCATTCGGAATGGCTGGACTTGGCTCGGTTGTGCTGGGTTCCTTAATTGACGTGACCAGCATTTCGTTTGTTATCAAGTTATGTTCGTTTCTGCCACTGCTTGGTGTGTGTGCTGTATTTCTGCGCAAGGACCAACCAAGAACAGCATGATAACCGTTGAAACCTTTTTCGTTTTGTGACTACAATACACCTAGGAGAATTGAGGATAACAGAAGGAAGGAATAACGCATGATTATTGATGTACAGCATGTCACTTGGAAAAGGGGACCTCTTACCCTGCTGAACGATGTAAGCTGGCAGGTTAATGACGGTGAACACTGGGCGTTGCTTGGCCTGAATGGCTCTGGCAAAACAACACTCCTGAACATGATCACCGGGTATCTCTGGCCAACTGAAGGCAAGATATCCGTGCTGGGCCATGAATATGGCGATGTGGATCTGAGGCAGCTCCGCAAATCCATCGGCTGGGTCAGTTCGTCTCTGCAAGAGAAATTGTACGGCACGGATCGCACACAATATGTCGTAATCAGCGGCAAACATGCCACCATTGGCTTGTATGACAAGCTATCGGATGATGATCTGGATGAGGCACAGGGATTGATGCAAACGCTGGGCTGTCAGCACCTGTGGGATCGCGAATATCGTACCTGTTCTCAAGGTGAGAAACAGAAACTTCTTATTGCCCGAGCACTCATGGCCAATCCGCGCGTACTCATTCTGGACGAGCCTTGCAATGGACTGGATCTGTTCTCAAGAGAGCGATTGCTGGACAGCATTCGTGAACTATCACAGCGTCCAGATACCCCTTCACTCATCTATGTCACCCATCATACCGAAGAAATATTGCCCGTGTTTAGTCACAGTCTCTTGCTTCGTAGGGGTGAAATCGTGAATAGCGGACTAACGAGCGAGCTGATGAACACCGAAGTGCTGAGCAACTTCTTCGAGGCACCTGTGGAAGTTGATCGGCACGGGGAACGTGTGTATGTTAGAGCTGCGGCGGATTCATAATTACGTGGTTATACACAGCACACGCAGCATAGGTGCAGTAACTTAACAGTAAAAGCCCAATATCTTATCCACATGTGGATAGATTTTGGGCTTTTTAATGCTATATCTAGTGTTATCCACCGTTTTCTGTGTAGAACTTTCTACTTTTTGAGTATAACTCAGCTATTCCATCTGTTTCTTCTCCGCAATCTATTTCCGGGCAGCCAGGAACAGAAACAATGGAATGCGCTGCCTGCGCAGATAGGTTTCCTCGTTTACAAAATAAGCACGTTGTGGTGCTGACTCGCGCAAATGTTCTACACGGAACCCTGCCCGCTGCAATGCCATAAAGTAGGATTCAATGGAACGATGCATCTTTTTTACAGAACCGCCCAGCCACTGTTGCTCACGAAATCCTTCCACAAAATACTGATCAACTACCCAGTCCGTTCGTGTCCCGGAAGGTTGCAGTGTGGACGTGATCACAGGATGTTCTACCGAGAACACAAATGTCCCGTTCTCTTTCAACGTATTGTATATGTTCCGGAACAGGCTCTCCACATCCTCAATATAGTGAACAGCCAGTCTCGATATCACCAGATCGTACACTTCGGCCGGGTATGTCCAATCTTCCATGAACGCTTGCTCAATCCGGGCATTCCATCCTTTTACGGATTCGTTAGCTGCCTGAATCATATTCACCGAACCCTCAATTCCCGTATACGTCGCACCTTCGCGCTCCCTGCTCAGCAATTCTGCGGCGAACCTTGCATCTCCACAACCGAGGTCCAGTATATTCTTGCCAGAAACATCTCCGATCAACTCCAGCATCACCGGCTTCTCCAGTGTATCATTGGCGTTCTCCTGCCACTTGCGACGTTCCATATACTTCTCAAAGTTCGCCTGATCATCGTAAAAATCCGATCCTCTGTCCTTCATTCGGTGACCCTCCATTTCGGATAAGCATGATCCTCTTTACAGCCTGTATGAGTATACAGAATATGGATGTGCGTGGCTATAACAAAAAAAGCTGTTGTCTGGAGTTATCCAGCAAACAGCCTTGCTGCCTTACACTTCTACAATTTTCGCCGCTTAGCCAAAACGTTCTGTTTTGTACCATTTGCTCTCGCGTTTCCGAATCTTGTCCATAATCAAGGAGTAGAATGCCTTGATCGAGATCAGGATGAACAGCTGTGCATACGTGAAGTAGGACACGCAGGCATAGATGAAATTACGAGTATTGCTCTGTCCAATATCTGCGGCAAGTGCCAGATTGATCTGTAACACGTAAATAAAGTACATGAGTGCCCAACCAATGACAAGGAAGACATACGCATCGCCGGCAAACTGGAACGGTGAACTTACCTCTGGTTTAAATATAGCAATGACCTGATAGACCAGATTCACGAGAAATATAATATCCGATACAATAATCGCAAGCATAAACCAGAAATAACTGACGGCATAATAGATAACCAACAACTTATTACGCCAACTGGAGCGGTTAAACAGGTTATGGATATTATCCAGTACCACCTGGTAGTTCCCCTTGGCCCATCGTTCGCGCTGCTTCATGTATACACTAAGCTGTTCCGGCTCCTGCTGATAGGCTTCCGCTTGCGGCGCCAGTGCCACAAACTGTCCGCGATTCAAAATCTCGAATGATAGTGCCGTATCTTCTGTGATGGCTGTCACATCCCAGCCGCCAATTTCCCGAATCAACTTGGTTTTGATAATGTAATTCGTTCCCGGAATGGAACCCAGCTGGAACAATTCCCACAGGCCCGTGTGATACACACGTTGCGAAGTAATAATCTCCAGATTGATGCATTTGGAGAGGAAATTCTGCCCTCTGTTGCGTGCTTTGTTTCTGCCAAAAACCACGCCATATTGTTCAGGGTTCTCAAGCGATTTTTGGGTCAAAAACATTAATGAATTCCGTTCAGGTGCGGCATCTGCATCAAAGATACAGATCCAATCACCCGTGGCAATTTCCAATCCGTCATTTAAAGCCCCGGACTTGCCACCTGTTCCTTTACGCTCCATTACTGTCACATTGCGATGCATATAACTAGTCTGACTGAGAAATGATCTCAGCTTCTCTGCGGTATCATCTGTACAGTTATCCGCTATAACGATGACCTGTACCTTGTCCTCCGGATAATTCAACCGCAGGATGTGCTCTACCGTCGCAACAATGACCAGACCCTCGTTGTGCGCAGGAACCATGACCGTAACGGTTGGATAATGGTCCATATCTTCAGGGATCTGAATCCCTTTTTTGTCCTGTTTATTAATAAAGCGAATTGCACCTGCCATAATAACAATCGACTCGAATACGGCAATCCAGATACTGAATATGGATAATATTAATATAAAATCAGCCACTTACCTTCCTCCGATCATACTTGCGAATAACTCTCGATCGAAAGCGAAGGGTTGCAATCGTTAACCAAATCGTAAATACCGCAAATATACCACTGACGGCGATACAGATCGGGATGAACCAGGACATATAGTCCACTGTGTATTCTCCTTCCCTTTATATATACTCTCCGATAAGATCGGTCTCCGTGTTTCGTTCTAGAGCTGCAATCACCGCATCAATGTCATCGTATTTGCTGAATTGCTCCTTCTGAAATACCAGAGCACCGGAGCGTATCACTGTTTGCAGCTCATTTCCCTTTTTATCAATAATTTGAAGATCCATGATGGCTTTTTTGATCCGCTGTGTCAGAAGTGGAAGATATTCCACATTCACCATTGGACATATGATGACAAAACGCCCACGATCCACGAAAAATTTGTAATCCTCATACCGAATCTGCTTCTGGATCGTACCCGAGATTTCAAGCAGAAACTGTGCATACCGGACTGAACCGAGAGATTCCATCACCAATGGCAAGAATTCAATCTTGAACATGGCAATGCTGAATCCATACTTTTCGGAGTATCGACGCGCAAGGTTACTATGTTTGATTAACGTATCTGCCAGAGCTCCTTTATTCCCAAGCGAGGTATCCAGATCGATTTCAGGGTTACGATCCTGCATATCCTGGAGACGCTCCACTACACGCGCACTGCGCAGCAGACTTGCCTTGATGAACGCAGCCACGGCAACGTTGGCCGGGATGAGCAACCACCAAGAGAATACAAGCACATTTGCATCAGCGTAAGTAACAAGCCACACAAAATATGAGACCAGATATACAAACCCCGCCACGACGGATACGCCAACAGGCAGAAAAAGACCAAAAACCAAGGCACCCAGCGACACCATACTAAAAATCATATCCCCTGTAGTGTAGCTCTGATCCATGTACACTTTAAGATAAATCATCAGTTGCTGCATGAGGGCTAGTCCAATTAAAAGGGCATATCCCCACGCAATACGACGGGTAGGTGCTTTATTCCTCATAGTTCCTTCTCTCCGTTGAAGTTTTAGAACTCTCGTTCAAACGCACTTCTCTTAAATTGCAACAATTTATGACATGATTAGACAAAACTATGCTAACACATTGAAGAATTTATTAAATGACAAAATCATTACTTTTTAATGCTTTTCTGTAAATTAATTTCTCCCAACAAAGGAAACAGATTATCAAACAGATGTGTGTTGCCGTCAAATACATATCCACCTGAATAACGAGAGTCCTGACTACGCAATGTAATCATATGGTTATACAGCTGTTTGGCCCACTTTGGATCACCTGAACGTACAGCCAGTAAGATGGCCAGGCCGTATACCGATGAAGATTCATACGAGACGGCAGGTGTGTGTGATTTTCGCTTATACTGTCCGGGCAGCTGATGCCGGGTGCTGAACTCCTTTTTCAAAAAAGAAATGAGCTTGTCCGGTTTGCGGTCGGTCACCGTTAGATGATTCGCCACGATTAACTGGTCGATCAGATTCACCGTATCATCATAAGTATATTCTTTACGGACCACATCGTAGGTCTTCGGATAGAACAATTCATCCTCAGGCATCTTCATCAGTATTGCTTCGTATTTCGCGTAGGTTCCGGGCTCCACCACTTGATGTTTTTCCATCGTCTGAAGAGACGGGAGATCAACATAAACCAGGCTTAACGTATCTGTGGAATGACCACTTGCAAAATCGTGGAAATCCACCAAATATCCTCGCTGCTGAGCCGACTGTGTTAAGGCACGGGAAATGGCGGCTGCGGTCGTAAGCTTCGTCTCTCTCCCTTGCTCCCACTGATCTGCAGCCTGCAATAGGGCACCAATGATACGAAGATCATCGCCAAGTGCATTGGTCGTTACATGGGATTCACCTTTGGCATCCAGCTTCCAGGCTATATAAGGATCTGGCGGCGTGAGAAAATAGGTCTTCAATTGCTCGTAGCTCTGCTCAAACAATACCTGATTATCACTATCTACGGCATACTGCATCCACAAGCCAAGGGACTCGGACAATGCCTCTCTGCCTGCAACAGTATCTGCCTTCTCTGATGTTGCATCCTGCAAATACGTTGCCAGCGTACCGTTCGGGTTGGTCATATGATCTTCAATAAAAGAAACTGTCGGGGATACTCCATTCATCAGGAAGCGCTCCCTTAGTAACAATATGCTTGCCACTGTAACAGTAATCAGCAGCAACACCAGCCATGTTCGTTTTTTTCGGAATATCATCCTAACGCCATTCCTCCTGCTTGTGTACGACAAAGAAACAACAACGCCCCTGGTTGAGGATTTCAACCTATCTAAAGTGTGCACTTATTCTTCACTATCCATGTACGATCTTCGTCCACCCTTTTTGACAAATTTCCAGTCCACTTCAATATTATGACGCATCCGTCTAAGAAGATGGATGGCTGTCTCGATCTCTTTCTCGGTCAGACCATCCAGAGTCACCTGATCCGAATGTACGCCCTCTTTACGAATGAATTCCCATGCTTCAAGCCCAGCTTCGGTTGGAAACAACACTTTATTCTTTTTATTACCCATTGCCGGCTGTTTAATAATGAATCCATCGGATTCGAGTTTGCTAATGGCTCTGGCCGCCGTTGTACGATCCACTTTGATCAGTTCAGCAAGCTGATTCGGAATGATGCCCGGATTCTCACAGATTCGATACAGATAAAGATATTGTCCACGGGACAGGTTCAGATGCTGAAACTCGACATTACTGATTGAATCCAGACAGCGGGCAATCATACCAATTTCACGCAGCACTTCTTTTTTCTCAGTCAACACGTTCACGCCCCTATAAAATTGTTGCATTCGCAACATAAATGATGGTATAACTACAGTTGAAATTGATTTCAATTTTAAACATATATCTCAAACCGTATACATGGAACGAAAATCGTTCCACATTCCTGTTATGTACCAGTTTATCACGTCAGGATAACATTACGATCACCCAAAGGAGAAACATTCATGAATACAAGGATTGTTGAAGTTAATAATCAGGAATTGCTCGATGCCTGCTTCGCCATCCGTACCGCTATTTTCGTCGAAGAACAAGGCGTGCCCGCAACGGATGAATTCGATGCTTATGATACATTAGACGCGGAGGCGCGCCACATTCTGCTCTACGTGGACGGTGTGCCTGCTGCTTCCTCCAGACTGCGCATTGTGGAACAGGTCGCCAAATTGGAACGGATCTGTGTCATGTTTGATTACCGCAAACACGGCCTGGGCCGCGTGCTGATCGACAAGCTGGAGCAGATGGCTGTTGCTGATGGTCTTGAGAAAGCAAAGCTGCACGCACAGGTACAAGCTTCCGGTTTCTACGAACGTCTCGGATATGCACCAGCGTCGGAAGTATTTATGGAAGACGGCATTCCCCATCTGCTAATGACCAAAAAACTTAAATAATGACGCTCCAAAAAACGCCTCCGTCATCACTTCTCAGTGATATACAGAGGCGTTTTGCATTCAGGCAACACATTCATTAGTGAATCAACAACGATAAATGGCACGTACAAAGTAAAGGCACTAATTATAACAACCAAGTATCCTAACTTCCTTGCCAGATCCGCATTGTTTCTTATCCCAGTGCCAGACGGCCTGGCTCGGATTCGGCAGCGCTGTTCTTCATTTGTTTACTGCGCAACTGTCCGCAAGCAGCATCGATATCGGTACCATGTTCCATACGTACAGTGGAGTTGATGTTGTTCTTTTTGAGCGTATCATAGAAGCCCAGAATTGATTCTTCTGTACTCCGTTGATACTGACTGTGCTCATCCACCGGGTTGTATGGGATCAGATTCACACTGACCATACTTCTGCGACTGGACAACAGTTCAGCGAGCTCCGCGGCATGCTCACGTTGATCGTTAACATCACGTAGCAAGATGTACTCAAACATGATGCGTTTGTTGGTTTTAGCCAGATAATAATCCACCGCATCCATCAATTGCTCAATCGGGAAAGCCCGGTTGATCTTCATGATGTGTGTACGCAGTTCATTATTAGGTGCATGCAGAGAGATCGCCAGGTTGACCTGCAGACTGCTGTCTGCAAATTCCTTGATTTTGTCCGGAAGGCCGCTCGTGGATACAGTAATCCGTTTGGCGGCAAGTGCCAGCCCTTTGCGATCCTTGATGACTTCGATGAAATCACTCATGTGCTGGAAGTTATCGAATGGTTCACCAATACCCATCACTACCACGTTGGTTACCCGCTCGTCTTGACCCGCTGCATCCAGATGTCGCTGCACATGCATAATCTGCTCCACAATCTCTCCAGCTGTCAGGTCACGGCTCTTCTTGATCAGACCGCTCGCACAGAAGCTACAGCCAATATTACAGCCCACTTGTGTGGTCACACAGACAGTAAGTCCGTATTTTTGCCGCATCAATACCGTCTCAATCAGGTTGCCGTCCTGCATCCGAAGCAGAAATTTCACGGTACCATCTGCCGATTCCTGCTTCACATGTTCGCTCAGCGAGTTCATTGTGAAATGCTCAGAGAGAACGTCCAGACATTCCTGACGGACATCGGACATCGCGGGAAAATCGTGTACACGCTCTTGATATAACCATTCCCAGATCCGGGATGCACGGGATTTTTTCTGCCCATGCTCCGGTAGCCAGGAACGTAATTGCTCTAATGTTAATCCATATATGGATGATTTGTTCATTGTATAATCCTCTTTTCGCAAGAAAGCATATGGCTTATCGGTCCTACCCAAAAAACCTCTACTCCGTATTGTCCCAAAATTGACGAGGGAAAACAAGGGCTTTTGCATTTCTTCCAAGAGGTTTTATCCATGTTAAATCTGCACAATAGACCATATTTCACCCTATCGGGCCTTCACCATTAGAAGTGAATGATGCCGGATGTGTGCAGTAGAACCAGCAGAACCAGGATCGGAGCTACATAACGCAGCATGAACAGCCACACCCGGAACCATCCGGAACGCAGGCCGGAAGCTTCAGCAGCCGTTTTCCAGAAGTATCCGGCAAAAATCGTCACAAGCAGTCCACCTACAGGCAGCAGGATGTTAGATGCTACAAAGTCCATCCAGTCGAACACACTCTTCGATCCAATCGTCCATTCAGGCAGCAAGCCAATCGACAATACCGAAGGGAGTCCCACGATGAAGACCGCTAGTGAAATAACCCATACCGCACGACTGCGGCTCCAGGACAAACGTTCCATGAAATATTTCACCGGAACTTCCAGCAAGGATACTGCTGACGTCAAAGCCGCAATAGCCAGCAGTATGAAGAACAATCCGCCAAACAGGAATCCAAGAGGCATAGCTGAGAAGGCTGCCGGAAGAGCCACAAAGATCAGTGACGGTCCTTGGTCCGGTGCAATACCAAACGAGAATGTTGTTGGGAAGATGATCAGACCCGCAATGAATGCATAGATCAGGTCACCTGCACCAACGGCGACGGTTGCCGCACCGAGAGATTGATTTTTATCCACATACGAACCGTAGGTTACCAGAATACCCATCCCGAGTGACAGGGAGAAGAAGGCATGTCCAAGCGCTACCAGTGCGGATTCTGTTGTAAGCTGCGAGAAGTCCGGATTCAGGAAGAAGGATACCCCAGCACCTGCACCCGGCAATGTAACTGCACGAATCATCAGGATAATAAGCAGTACAAGCATAGCTGGAATCAGAACTTTGTTGAATTTCTCGATTCCGTTGGATACCCCTTTGGCTACAATCCAGCCTGTAATTAGGACCGCGACCAGTTGCCATACAATCGGCATATAGCCACCTATAAAGGAGTCGAACTGACCGGCATAATCCGGATTGTCAAACAACGTGCCGCTGAAAGACGTAATCGCATATTGCAATGTCCAGCCAGCAATAATGACATAAAAGGACAGGATGATAAATGGCGTTAATACTTGCAGCAATCCGGCTGCGAGCCAACCTTTATGTCCACCTGCTTTGATAAAAGCAGTAGCTGCACTACCTCTGCCACTGCGACCAATCGCAAGTTCAGCCAGGAGCACTGGCAGACCGATGAGTAACAAACAGACGATGAAGAGCAGGAAAAACGCTGCTCCTCCGTTCTCACCCGTAATGTACGGGAATTTCCACATGTTGCCCAGACCAACCGAACTACCAATGGCTGCAAGGATAAATCCAGCTTGGGAGAAGCGTTCTCCTTTGCCAGCGTTGTCTTGATTTAGATTAGGCTTACTAAAATTCATCGTATCTACTCCATCACTTTAAAGTTTTCCCGTAATTATATACTACTCACCTTGTCAGGTCATTCGAAATTCGAAATTTGTCGAAATGTTATTTTTTTACATAAAAAACATACGGAAATCTTCATCTCATAAGTTCCTTAAACACAGTATGTGATAAAGTCCGTTAGTCCAACCGTATGAAGTTTCAACAAATCCTTATTCCCAACCGTTCAAAGCCCAATAGAATTAAAAAGAGGTGTCCCCTCAGCCACTTGGATGACTGGGAGCACCTCTCTTTTTAAATTACACTTTAATTTGAAGTAACTCGTACTTGATAACGCCCATCGGAGCATTGACATGAATGACACTGCCCACTTCTTTGCCCATTATCTCTTTGCCCAGCGGGCTCTCGTACGAAATTTTATTATTCGCAACATCCGCCTCGGCAGGGCCAACCACTTTATATTCAATCTTCTCGGCGAACTCAATGTCATTAAGCAACACCGTCGATCCAATGCTCACTTTGTTGGAGTCTATATTGTCTGAAGAGATGACTCTTGCTTTTGTCAGCATCTTCTCCAAGATCAAAATTCGGGTCTCCATAAAGGCCTGATCATCTTTGGCTGAATGATACTCACTATTTTCCTTCAGGTCACCGTAACTGATCGCGAGTTTCAGACGAGCTGCCAATTCCTTACGCTTCACCGTCTTCAAATCCTTCAGTTCGTCCTCCAGCTTTTCCAAGCCTTCCTGTGTCAAAATCACTTCATCATTAGCCATTTTTCCATCTCCTAATCCTGCTATCTATCTATATTCTAACCTATATCCACTCCAAAGGGTTAGCATACCCCGGAAAAAGAAATAGCCCAACCATATATTGTATTTCAATGAAATCAGAACCATGTCCATCTCTTGAGATGAATTTCAAGGCTTTGTTCAATAATTGTACCGTTACAATTGGCTCAATTGATTATGTTGTTTTCATCCGTTCACTTTTACAATGAACTCAGGGCAGCAGAAGTTTATAAAGATTTGGGCTGCAGCCCACTATATGACGTGAGGTGATCTGTATGAATGAACTATTGAATACAGCTGAAATACAGGCCTATCTGAAACGGATCGGCATAGATGATATAAAGGAACCTACACTGGAATTCTTATTTGAACTCCAGCGAGCACATGTACAATATTTATCTTGGCAAACGGTCGATATTTTTGCAGGTCGTCCTGCGGGAATCAGTCTTCCAGATTCAACTCAGCTTATATTACAGGGACGCAGCGGCTACTGCTTTCATCTAAATGGTGCATTTAGTGTTCTTCTCCGATCACTGGGTTATACGGTTGATTGGCATCGCGGTGGAGTACAGCCTCATGGGGAACAACCCCGTGTGAACTCATTCCATCTCGGTCTTTCTGTGCTTCTGCCGGATGCTGACCCGACAGTTGAACGCTGGATTGTAGATGTAGGTCTCGGCGGAATGCCCTTTGAACCTCTGCCACTTCGTTATGGAGCCTATGGTTCAGCTCCGTTCACGTACCAATTGATGCCATCATCTGTTGTGGCGGGGGGATGGCGGCTTGAGTACGAGCCGAATGGGCCAAGTGAAGGTGTGGACTATGCTCCTGAAGCAATTACCAGCCTAGAAGAGTTCATTCCCAAACATGAATTCTACAGTCGGGCGGCCGAATCACCTTGGCATAACGCATTTTTGCTTCGTCAGCGAGATGAGATCCGCAGTCATGAACTACGTGGATGTATGCTTCGAACACATGATATCGAAGGAATCCGGAAAACGGAGATCCAGAGTTATACCGAATGGCGTAACGTATTAACTGAAATATTCCATGAACCATTGGTGAACTACAGCGAACTGGAATGCCAGGACATGTGGGAACGAGTTCAGGCTGCGCATACGGAATGGAAACGAGTACAGGAAGCATGAAGAGGAAGATGCAGAATCTGAGGCCTTAACATGAAAAGCGACACAACCGGCTTGCTTATTAGGGGCATCCGTATAGTGATGATTTGGGAGGAAGAGTTGAGGGTCCGTTCCATATAAAGGAAAGTTATTGATCCACGCCGAATACGTACTCAGGTGATAAATGATGATAACTATTTGTGTGCTCCAAGTTCCAGAAGTATTGCCCGAGGCGAACTGGAACCAATTGCTGTCGCAAGTTTCTGGCGAGCGACGTGCCCAGGCTTCGCGTTTTTTGCGTCAGGCTGACGCGTATCGCTCCGTGCTGGGAGAGATATTGACTCGTGTGACTTTGAGCAAGTTGACTGGACTGAGACATGCTGAGCTTTCTTTTACCCATAACTCCTATGGCAAACCTTCGCTCATTCACCATTCGGATGTACCATTCAACGTCTCCCATTCTGGTGATTGGATTGCGCTAATCTCTGGCGGTACAGATGAACTGGGCGTAGATGTGGAAAAAATAGCTCCAATTGACATGCAGATTGCTGAGCGTTTCTTCTCTCCTAAGGAGAGCCAGTTCTTGGCTGCCGAGCCTGACGACCGGCGGCTGGAGACCTTCTACCGTCTATGGACGCTGAAGGAAAGTTATATCAAGGCAGTCGGTATGGGCTTGTCCATACCGCTGGACTCCTTCGCCATCCTACCTAATGAACGGAAGGAATGGCATTGCAAACAGGCCGGGACATATCTCTTTCTCAGTCAGCGACTGGATGATGGACATATGCTTGCGGCATGTTCTGCTGGGGGAGAGCTGCCGAGCAAGACGGAGATTGTAACCTTGGAGGATCTGTATAAAGAGTTAGTATAGAGTGGTGCTGGGCCTCAACGAGTTTGGATCAGCTGAGTTTTGTAAGAGGTTAACATCGAACATGCCCTGGCTAATGTTAATCAAAAAAGCTAACGACGTGAGTATCACGCGTTAGCTTTTTAGCTTTAAATCCACACTCCGTTTACGTCTCTGACGTATGGATAGAACTAGTCCCGGCTCCGCAATTTTCCAAGCAGACGGATGATCTCAATGTACAACCATACCAGTGTAACCATCAATCCAAATGCACCGTACCACTCCATGTACTTGGGTGCCCCACGTTCAGCACCACCCTCGATGAAATCGAAATCAAGGACCAGATTGAGGGCAGCCACAATGACGATAACGACCGAAATACCAATGCCGATCAAGCTGTTATCATGCAGATAAGGAATCGAAATTCCGAAGAAACTCAGTACAAAGCTCAGCAGATACATGATCATGATACCGCCGGTTGCAGCCACTACCCCAAGCTTGAAGTTCTCCGTAGCTTTGATCAATCTGGTTTTGTATGCCACCAGCAGAGCGATGAATACAGCCATGGTCAGCAGGGCCGCCTGCAAGGTAATTCCGTTATACAGGGACTCATAGGTTGCAGAGAGTGCTCCAAGGAACAGGCCTTCTGCCACGGCATAGACAGGTACGAGATAAGGTGCCGCTACGGGTTTGAACGAAATCACAAGTGCCAGAATGAAACCAACAATTAATCCGCCATAAGCAAGCGGCATTACTTGTTGTCCGTTAAAGAACATCATCCAGGTTGCAAATGCACTGCCCAGTAGAATCACAAGCGTAATAAACGCTTTGTTCACCGTGCCGTTGATCGTCATGTAATTCTGATACCGATCTTCTCCATATCCTCTGTTTTCAAACGTGCTGTCTTTAAGTGTAGGGTTACCGCTACGACCGATCAACACAATCACCTCTTCATATGTATTTGGTATATCTGTGATACTAAGTTTGGGTTTACTACGTTTCAAATTCTACAAGCTACTCCCTCAAAAAGATCGGGAGGCACCAGAAGGAATCGGATGCAATCCTTCGATTACATCCTTACCTACTGGCGCAACACTTAGGACATATGTCCCAGACATTGCATGTTCATGTGCTTTTTAAGCGTCTTATTTGTACAAGACTTTATCTACATTGTATTTCGCACGCATCGTGTTGATGATATACGTCTCATAAATTTCACGATCTACCGGATCTTCAACCAGGCATACTTCAATCTTAGTTACTTCTTCGCGGTGATTCTTCATTGGTGATACCGTGTCTTCAAAATGCTTTTTGATACGTGGTCTTAATTTACGTGCTTTCCCGACGAATAACAACTCTCCAGCGGCATTGTAAAACATGAAAATCCCGCCTAGTTCCCGGGTAATCAGGTGAAAATCAGTAAATCCATAAATGTGGCTAAGCTGTGGATCAACCTGCTTTGTAATGGTTACATCCGGTGTTGGCACGGTAATATTAATCAATAGGCTCACTTCCTCATTATCTATAGGTTTACATCCTATCACATATTATAAACGGACACCATTTCATTCTATATGAAGTACAATTCACGCAATTTTCGCTATTACGACAAATATTTCAAAAAAAAGGTTAACTTCCCTGATTCAAAGTGGTACTATAGGGGTATGAGGAAGAAATTGGGCACTGAGACATACGTCTTTATATCTACCTCCGTCTATTGTACCCTATGATTGAAACTCTTTTTCATGCTGAATTCTGTTACGTGATCACGACAAGAGTACAGTTAGCAAGAACCCTAGCTTATAGATTGTAGATTCATCATCTAATCGACCCTTGCAGCAAGCAAACCTAGAAAGACCTAGATTCATGATTCACTGTAGATTTTAAGTATCACCTAGAAAGCCTGCAATTATAGTCGTACTGAAGTTAATAGACACACGTAGAAGGTCAGATAGCTATCGATCCTAGAGAGACTAGTCATGCAATACAACTGTAGAAATTATAGCAGCAGTACTATAGAAAATGGATCAAGTTTCACCACCAGGCCCCGGCATACTGCCAGGGCTTTTTTGCGTTTGTGCGAACACCCAACCACACGCTCAGGGAAACAGAGGTATCGTGGTTCTTTCTGCTGGGTTTATAATATGGCAAGATACCAATAGAGGGAGTGATGGGATGTATTCCGATCTGCAACTGACGGAGGACCGCCCTGTATATATACAAGTCAAAGATTATATGAAGCGATTGATGCTCAAAGGCGGCCTGCAAGCCAAACAAAAGCTGCCCTCGACCCGTGAACTCAGTACACTCATGAAGGTTAGTCGCAGCACGGTCCTGCTCGCTTATGCCGAGCTTGAAGATGAAGGTCTGATCTATGCAGTCAAAGGCAAGGGCAATTACGTCAGTGCCTCCATCGAAACACCTGAGGCAGCAGCGAACTGGGAACTGGACTGGACGACAGAGGTAAGCGAGTATGCCATTCAGGCAGAGCAGTACGATCTGATGAAGCATGGCTCCGGTGCAGAGCGCGGTGAGATATCGTTTACCAGCATAGCACCGGATGAAAAGCTGTTTGATCTGCACAACGTAAAGCGGGCTTTTCTGGATCGCATGTCACTTGAAGGCGAAGTACTGTTGAATTACGGATATGCGCAGGGGTACAGACCGCTGATGAACTATTTACTACGTTATATGGAGAACAAAGGTGTCGATCTCCGTGGCAAGGACATCCTGATTACTAACGGATTCACGGAAGGTTTCGATCTGGTGCTTGGAGCGTTGCGCAAAAAAAGCGGAAAAGCGCTCTGTGAGAATCCAACGCACCACACGGCGATTAAAAATCTAAAATTGCACCAGTTTCAACTGACCGGTGTGAATATGGAGCCGGATGGCCTGGACTTGAAACAACTGGAACATGAACTCGAGACAAGTCCATATGATCTGGCGTATCTCGTGCCATCCTATCACAATCCAACCGGGATTGTGACGTCCCCTGCAAAACGGGTAGAGATCATCCGGTTGATGAACAAGTATCAGGTACCCATCATTGAGGATGGATTCAACGAAGAATTACGCTATTCCGGTTCCCACGTATCTCCCCTGATTGCCAGCATGGGCAAAGGCAATGGACTGGTGTATCTGGGCAGCTTCTCCAAAGTCCTGTTCCCAGGCCTGCGGGTAGGTTGGATTATTGCGGATGCGGCGCTGATTGATTATCTGGAGAGTATGAAACGGGCACGCAGCATCCATACCTCCACGCTGGACCAATCGTTATTGTATCAATATCTGAGCAACGGTAATTTCGAGAAATATTTGAAGCGTGCTCGCACAGAGTATAAGCGAAAATATGAATTGGTTGTGCGTTGCCTGAAGCAGCATCTGCCAATGTGCCGGATTTCCGGTGCGGGTGGTCTGCATCTGTTCGTGCAGTTCCCTTCCCAATACAGAACCCGTGATCTGCTGGCGGCCTGTAAAGGAAAAGGTGTAACGTTCACACCAGGGGATACCTTCTATCTGGAACCCGGTCAGGGTGTAAACACGATGCGTCTGGGTTTCTCCAGAGTGAGCGATGAGAATATACGTAAAGGCATTCGCATCATTGGCGAGACAGCAGCTCAAATGAGATAAGGAGGATTTCACATGAAAGTTGGCGTGATTATGGGCGGTACATCTTCAGAGCGGGATATTTCCCTGCTCACCGGACAGGAGATGATTGCAAACCTGAATAGAGACAAATACGAGGTTATACCCATTGAGCTGAATACCAAGCGTGATCTAATCGACAAGTCAGCGGGGATCGATGTGGCACTGCTTGCCCTGCATGGCAAATACGGCGAAGACGGTACTGTCCAGGGCACATTAGAATCTCTGGGTATTCCCTACACAGGCTGTGGTGTGCTGGCAAGCAGTGTATGCATGGATAAAGACATGTCCAAACAGCTCATGCAGCATGCGGGTGTACTTACTGGAGAATGGCTGCGAGTGAGCCATATGGAGGAACTATCCTCTATTGCTGTTCAACAATTAACGTACCCCGTGGTGGTCAAACCCAATTCAGGTGGTTCCAGCATTGGTACCCAAGTGGTTAAGGAGGCATCCACCCTACCCGCCGCTGTAGAGGCTGCCCTCGTCTGGGATGATACGGTGATGATTGAACAGTATATCGAGGGTGAGGAGATCACCTGTGCCATTCTGGATGGTAAGATGCTGCCGGTGATCTCCATCCGTTCAAACGCTGCGTTTTTCGACTATGCTTCCAAATACGATGACCACGGGGCCGATGAGCAGGTTGTACAATTGCCTTTGGACCTTCACAATCGCGTCGAAGCAGCGGCCTTAGCCTGTTATCAGGTGCTCAAATGCAGCGTCTACGCTCGTGTGGATATGATGATTCGGGAAGGCATGCCGTATGTCCTTGAAGTGAACACGCTGCCGGGTCTTACCCGTAACAGTCTGCTGCCCAAAAGTGCAGCAGTTGCAGGCATTTCTTTTGCAGAGCTGCTGGATACCATTATTGAACTTTCATTGAAGGAAAGACCCAAGGAGGATACAACATTATGAGCCTGGATGTGACGATTAGACATAGTTCCACTACCGATCTGCAGGATATGGTCATTCTGATGGACCAACTTGGTTATCCCACCACGTACGCCGAGATGGAAGAGCGCTATACCCATATCTCTGCGGACGCAAACTTTACTACACTGGTTGCTGAAGCACGAGGCCGCGTAGTTGGACTGATCGGATTACAGACGTCTTATCTATATGAAAAGAACGGAAGACACTGCCGTATCTTGGCATTGGTTGTACACGACCAGTTCAGGGGCTCAGGCATCGGCCGTCAGCTCATTCTTGAAGCCGAACAATGGGCAGCCACACATAACGTGGATTCCTTGTCTCTGAACAGTGGCAATCGCCCAGAACGTGAAGCTGCACATGAATTCTATCGCCAGATGGGCTTTATAGCCGGGAGTACCGGGTTTAGCAAAAAGCCACAAATTCTACAGCACACTTAACCTGCGGGATACGTGATACGCCCCCTTGAATATCAAACCAAAAAAAGAACGCCCCAATCCGCACATTGGCGAAAAAGGGCGTTCTTCAGTATATATCTATGCTGCATCGATGTGCTGTTGATGATTATGGGATCAATATTTGGCTGACTGCGCACCATCAATCGGAATAATGGCTCCATTGATGAATGGTGCTTCGCCAGACAGCAAGAAAGCAACGAGGCGCCCTACTTCCTTCGGTTCACCCAAGCGCTTCGCCGGGTTGTCCTTCACGAACTCTTTGGATGCTGACTCCCAGTCATTCGGATTGATCTGTTTGAACGAACCGATGACCATATCTGTCAGAATGGCTCCAGGTGCAATTGCATTAACGCTGATTCCATGCTCGGCGTATTCAATCGCTGCATCTTTGGTCATGCCGGCTACGGCATGTTTGCTCGCTCCGTAGGCAACCAGGTTTGGCACGGCGCGAATCCCACCAACAGAGGATGCGTTCACGATGTAGCCTTCTCCCTGTTTTTTCATCACAGGTAGAACGTGCTTCAACCCAAAAAATACACCCTTCAGGTTGATGTCGATAACTTTATTGAACATCTCCGTCTCGTAGTTCTCGATCAGGTTCTGCTTGCCTTCAATGCCTGCATTGTTGAAAAATGCATCGATACGCCCAAATTCATTGACCGTATCACTAACATACTTCTTTACAGCTTCTTCGTCCGATACGTCACCTTCAATTAGCAGAAATTCGGCATGCTGTACCTCTTCCGAGATCACACGCTTGGTCTCTTCCAGCGCCTTCATGTTCACATCCACCAGGGCAAGCTTAGCCCCTTCACGTGCAACTTCCACAGCAGCTGATCGTCCAAGACCGGAGCCACCGCCTGTAATCAGGACCACTTTACCCGCAAATCGTTCAGTCATAATCTATAGACCTCCCTTTGCTGTTCTGACATCCTCCATACGTAAATACCCATTTCTTTATTTGCTCTAATCTAACGGGGAACAGTTACAGCCATCATCTCAACCAGATTAGTATGCTTCCGTATGTGCCCTGGCATTCCTCTGTCCGGGGACGACATGACAAAGAGGAGCACCTCTAATAGAGGCACTCCCCATGCATTTCATTATTTTAAGTCATAAAAAATTAAGGACGGTCAATGTAAATCCAGCCTGTTTCTTGTTCCTTATCTACAGTAGCTCCAAGGGATTCAGCCACAAAGCGCAGCGGCACATACGTCTTGCCGTCCTTGCCTACATAAGCGGATTCCACCATGGTTACTTCTTTACCAGCAACGGTTGCCTTCTTGGAACCTACGGTCAGGACAATCTCATCACCAGTGATGTCGTCAATGACAACGATTTGGTTCGAGCCTTTGGTCCATTTCACTTCAGCATCCAATTCTTCAGACACGTAGCGAAGCGGAACAAATGTTGTGTTCTTAACGGTGATCGCCCCGGCGTATTCATCATCCGGGAAGAGCACTACACTTTTACTCGTGATTCCAGCTTCATCTTTCAGCAATTGGTATGCCAGTGAATTGGAATCAAAATTGCGCAGCATCTGTCCAGGCGTAATATCATCCTTCATCAGATCCATAACACCGCGGGATACATCCACTTCATCAACTGCAACTGTGCCACCGATATTCCACTGTTCACTGTTTCCACTCACGGTTACAGAGTTCACCGGCAGATCTTCGGAAGCTGGCAGCGCTACTTTCAGTTCAAAGTTTTGCTTGCGAATATCCAGCTTGCTGTCGAGATAAAAATCCATTTTCAGTTTGGTTTCTGTGCCAAATACCGTTTTGAATTCAGGGGTATCATTCAACAGGTTGGTCAGCTCCTGATCATAATTGACCAGCATAGTGTCCAGTCCCACTTTGATCATGGCATACAGTGAGGCCACGGCTTCATCTTTCGATTCAGGAACGATCGAATTCAGCGTGTCGTCTCCCCCACCTTCTACCTCATTCACTGCTTCCAGTACAGGGTAGAACACATCGTACAGATCGCCAATCAGGTCTTTCAGTCCTTGCTCATCCTTCGAAATACTCGTCAGGAACGGTTTAACCATGGCAAGCATCTCTTCACCACTAACTTCCAGATGCAGCTTGGAGAGGCTAAGTGCTTCGCCATTCACGGATTCCTGTACCGGTGTAACGGAGATGTTCTTCGGATTGGACAGATGCTTCAGGACAAAAGAGAACAGTTTCGGGGAAAGTTCCTCGAGTTGTTTCTCCAGAGGCTTCGTATCTACCATTGGAAGCGCCTGTGCATCCTGGAACGTATCCAGAGACATGTACAGCGGTTTCTGGGCTCCGTCCAGATCAATGACCAATTGGGACTCATTCATGGACAGGTGGAAAGGTAACTTCGTTCCCTCCATGCTCAGTGTACCTTTGATCGATGCTGTCTTCGCATCTTTCATTTTGGCTTGATCAATATCCAGGGATATGGAATTAATGAGTTCGATCATTTCAAGGTCTTTTTCTGTAGCAAATTCCTTAGCCGGTTCTATGTTTATATTCATGGATTGTCTGGATTCACCGGACTTGATACTCGCGCCATTGGCCATTGCTTTGCCAACGTCTACTCCACCCACAGCCTGACATCCTGTAAGAACAACCATTAAGAGTACTAGTGGCACTGCCATCCATTGGACTAACTTCCGATTCGTAATATGAACTCCTCCTTAGAAAAATATGGTTCATTTCCATTATGAAGGTATAGGTAATTCTTGTAAACGGATACGCAAAAAAATAAACCAAAAGGCCGGAACATGTCCGACCTCTGGTCTATCTATATTTCAGCATATCGTATGTTTCGATAAAACATCCTGCTTCATTATGCAATGCTGGGAGTTATTCTTGCTCCTGATCTTCTGCGAGTTTCTCATCCGTTTCTTCATCTTCCGCAGTTGCGGGAGTCTCGAATTGATCCGGCTCGTCCTCTTGAATCGCTTTGTTCTCTTCGTTCTGATCCTGTGTCATATCGCATTCCCTCTCTTCTACCGGATTGTCATGTCATCAAGGCCTGAGCCTTGTGTCTATCAATAACCCGAATAGGCACAGTTCAAACCTGCCTCAGTGTCGGCCATAGAATTCCCCTCATAATTTTAGTGCTCATTTAGAAAACATAAAAGATGATCCCGTTCCCACTTGCAGCCGTGGCCTGAAACAAGGCCTGAATATCATCCACGGTCTGAACGATCTCCTGAAATGTCTCTTCCGCGTCCCAATCTTCCATAACTGGATAGACACCTTCAGCGATCATTTGGTCCAGACTATACCGCTCCTTTAATTCTTCCGGTGTGAGCTGCTCCAATGCCATATAGGCTTCCAGCACCTGCTCGTTACTAAGCAAAAATAGATCCATATCCGAATAGTTTCCCACGTATTGCTCACCTGCGAGAGGCACCACATATCCCAGGGGAGGCTCCCCTTCTACCAAGTTACCGTTCAGCGTGAACTGCAGCATCTGCCACGTTTTATCGATATCCAGATCCACTGCACAATCATGCACACTGATCTCACCTGACTTGATGGATTCAACTAGCTCCTTTGTTACCACAAGATATCTGCCGGACATTCCCATACCGCTACCCCTCCTGTGTAATTCCTTCTATTGTTCCCCATTAACCGTGCTTGTTGATTCAGAATCGGGGTAATCCCTATCAAGGAGGGTGTATACATGAAAAAATTTGATTACAGTCTCAATTATGATGAGTTGGATCTGCGCAAACATCCTGAGTTGTACACCGTAGGCCGGGGCGAGCAGGGTGTTCTGATGGTAGAGCCGTACAAAGGCGAGATTCTGCCACACTGGCGATTCAAAACACCCGAGATTGCGACAGAGTCATCGGAGAAGATCTATGAGCTATTTGTGGAGTATAAGAAAAAGGGAGATTTCGTGGGTATGGATATGGCTCGCAAATTTCTCCAGATGGGTTATACACGGGCCAGACGGTATACAAATCACAAAGGAGGACGCAAATACTCGAAGGAGGATGGCTCGATCCTGCCCTATCAGAATGATAAGGTGAAGGCAGAAGCCGCGGCCATATTCAAAGCACAATGGGAGATTGCGAAGACGGATCCAGACTATGTGAAAATGAAGAAGGAGCATCGGGAAAAGTACGAGTCTGATGAGGCGTAGGAACAACGGTGAAAAGATTGACTTATGGAAACATTTGTCTCAGAATCGATCTTATTACTGTACATTTTCAACCATTATATTGGAGAAGAGAGGCGCATCCGATTATGACAGATTCGTTCATCCATTTAAACACAGGCCAGAATATCAGTATCAACGAATCCACCCAACTTCAGGTAACCATTCAATGTACATCATCTCCTTCTCCCTTGGATGTTAGCTGCTTTATGGTGAACGAAGAGGGAAAAGTCCCATCCGACGACTATTTTGTTTTCTATAATCAGAAGGCCGATCCCCATCAAAGTGTGCTTTTGCAACAGGCAGAGGAACTGAAATCCTCTTTTGTACTGGATACAAATCAATTACAGCAGGCCCCTGTGGAAAAATGTGTGTTTACGGCTACTCTGGATGCGGGAGGCACCTTCGCCGATGTTCAGGCATGTCAGGCGATTGTACAAGCGGGTTCCCAGCAGATCACCTATGAGATCACACAGGTCACTGCGGAAACAGCACTTATTCTCATTGAAATCTATAAGTATCGTGACGGGTTCAAAGTTCGTGCGATTGGGCGAGGTTTCTTTGGTGGATTGCAGCCGCTGGCGGAGTCATTCGGTGTTGAAATTGAGAGTAACGACACCTCGGAAGCCGAACAGGTTCTTCTCACCGCACAAGCTGAAGTAGCAGCGACCTCTCCAGAAGTCTTGGCACCTGTTGCTGCACCAAACACGATTCATCCGCCCCTTAACCTGACCAAGATCGATCTCCTCAAGCGTAAAGTAACCCTGTCTCTGCAAAAGAAAAAGATCGAACCTATACAGGCACGTGTTGCCGTTGTATTTGATGCATCAGGCTCCATGTACCATCTGTATCGCAAAGGCATCGTGCAAGAAGCCTTCGAGCGTATCCTGGCGATTGCATCAGCGTTTGATGATAACGGAGAGTTGGACGTCTGGTTCTTCGCCAAAGACTTCTTGCGTGCACCTAGCGTCACCGCCAGGGATTTCGAGAATTATATTGAACGCACATATACGCTGGGAAGCAAAGGCGGTACCAATAACGAACCTCCTGTGATGCAGGATGTCATTCGCAAATACACGATCGAGGAACCCGATGTGAAGATGCCAACGTATATTATCTTTTTTAGCGATGGCGGGGTCAGTCAAAAAGGGAAAATTATGCGGCTTATTACCGAAAGCTCAACCAAAAACCTGTTCTGGCAATTTGTTGGCCTAGGCCAAGCCAATTACGGCATTCTCGAGAAACTCGATGACATGACAGGACGTTTCATCGATAATGCTGACTTTTTTGCTCTCGACGATATCTCCAAGATCAGCGATGAAGAATTGTACGATCGTCTCCTCACTGAATTTCCAGGTTGGATAAAGGAAGCTCGGGCCAAAGGTATTTTGGCCTAAAGCTTTTAATCTATACCCCTAATCAGGCTTGTACTTTTTCTGCTTTACCATCCTTGGAACGTGGACGGAGCATACTTCCTACGATTCGCAACATCAACTTTGCGTGACACGAGGCGGGTGAACTGCGCTGTCCAGTAATTACCGGCCCCCGGCACAGCATAAGGTTTGCCTGACTCGAGTGCTCTCATGGCCACCGCCACGACATGCTCAGGTGTATCACGTTTACCCACCGAGGCTTCATCAGCGCCCACCACATCAAAGAACGAAGTCTCGGTTGAGCCTGGGCATAATGCCAAAAACTGAACGCCACGCTTCCTGTTTTCTTCGTATAATGCCTCTGTAAAAGAAAGTACAAATGCCTTCGTCGCTCCATACACAGCCATATACGGATCAGGTTGAAAGGCAGCCGTAGACGATACATTAATGACAGCACCATTTTTCTTTTGTAACATGCCTGGCAAGAAAAGATGCGTCAGGTTTGTCAAGGCGAGCACGTTCAACATAATTTCCTCCTGCTGCCGGGAACCATCCACCTGTTCAAATAATCCATGGGTAGCAAATCCCGCATTGTTGATCAGCATATCGATGTGTATTCCCCGATTCTGACATTCCTCATATACCCTCTGAGGTGCATCGACTTGAGACAAATCCGATACGATTACCTCCGCCCTTACTTGATATGCACGTTCTATACGTTCTGCCAATTGATTCAGTTTGGATTCTGTTCTGGCCACCAGCACAATATTTTTACCCTTGGAAGCCATTTCGAGTGCAAAAACTTCCCCAATACCTGAAGAAGCACCTGTAATAAGTACCCATTGACGCTGTTCCTTTATCATCTCTCATCCATCCTCTACGTATAATTAGAACACTCGTTTTCAATAAGAAACGTTGTTTCTTTATAGAATCATCGTAACCAGAATTCATGACGCTGTCAAATACATTTGTTAAATTTGAATCTAGAACGGGTTCTTACTTATTAAATTCGGATTAAATTGACGTCATCCGGCGTAAAACAGTAGAATGACCATAAAAGGAAACGTAGTTTCTGTTCAACAACAATACGGTTACGAGGATGAAATCAATGAAGGATCTTAATTCAGGTTCCACAGAATCTGCACATACGGTAACAACCTTTCAGGAAGCCAGACTCCAGCACTCGGATAATCTGCGGCAAAATATTGTGCATGCTGCTGCTGCTTTACTGCAAGAGCATGGACCGGAAGCCGTCACGGTACGCCGTGTAGCTGAGCGCATGGAGTGCTCCACCAAAATCATATATAACCTCTTCGGCAAAAAAGAAGGGTTAGCCAAACATCTGTATTTAGAGGGATGCTCCCTCATGGCCCAGCGTTTTGAAGCTATGCCCCGGCAGGCATCGTTCGAACAATATTTCCGTGATCTGGCCTACGTCTACTGGGACTTCGGCATTTCTCAATCCAGCTTCTATCAGCTGATGTTTGGAGGATCTTTTTCCGAGTTCAAACCAGATGGAGAGACCTTACAAGGAACAGCGACTGCACTGAAGCAAGTGTCTGCTTTGGTGGAGATAGCGATTAAACAGGGAATGCTTCAGGTGCAGGATCCCCTGCTTGCGGTACGAATGATCTGGGCCCCCTTACACGGTGTTATTCATCTGTACCTGGGAGGCCATATTGAGAGCGAAGAAGCTGCCAAAACCCTCTATGATCATACGTTGTCTATGGTTATACACTCCCTTGTAAGTGCATCCGCGAATGGATAAGCATTAAATCTGTGCTGTTTTAGATACTTTTAGAAGATAAACGAAAAAGGAGCAGACCCATTGGCGTAATAAGCCTAGGGCATGCTCCTTTATTTGGTTGACTTTATCTAATTCCGTAACAATAACAGTCGATTAACGGGCCTCTTCGTTCTCAGCTTCCCAACGTGCAATTTCCTTACGCACGATTGGAGCAACTTCTTTACCAAGCAGTTCGATCGCTCTCATGACCTCGTTGTGAGGCATGGTTCCGAGTGGGGTGTGTAACATGAAGCGTGTAATCCCGACTTCTTTACGCAGATAAATAATTTTCTGAGCTACAGTATCCACATCACCTACATACAATGCACCTTCCAGACTGCGCGCCGCATCAAATGTCGCACGGCCGTAGTGTCCCCATCCACGTTCACGACCTAGTATGTTCATGACTGCTTGAGCTGGCGGGAAGAATTTCTCCACAGCTTCGTCTGTTGTATCGGCAATAAAGCCGTGAGAGTGAGAAGCAACAGTCAGCTTGGAAGCATCATGTCCCGCATGTGCAGCTGCTTTCTTGTACAGCTCCACCAGTGGTGCGAATTGCACCGGACGACCACCGATAATGGCAAGCACCAGCGGCAAACCGAGCAGCCCTGCACGAACAACCGATTCCTGATTACCGCCACTGCCAATCCATACCGGAAGTTTTTCCTGTACCGGGCGCGGGTAGATGCCCAGATTGTTAAAGGAAGGACGGTGTTTTCCTTCCCAGGTTACTTTTTCAGAATCACGCAGCTTGAGCAGCAAATCCAGTTTCTCGTCAAATAGTTCATCATAATCATTCAAATCATAGCCGAACAACGGGAAGGATTCGATAAATGATCCACGCCCTGCCATAATCTCTGCACGTCCGTTCGAAATGCCATCTAATGTCGCGAAATCTTGATATACCCGTACCGGATCATGCGATGACAGCACCGTTACCGCACTCGTCAAGCGAATATTCTTGGTCTGTGAAGCTGCCGCGGCCAGAATGACAGCTGGTGATGAAGCAGCGTAGTCAGCACGATGATGTTCTCCCACGCCGTATACATCCAGACCCACCTGATCTGCCAAAACAATCTCTTCAACAACATCCCGAATACGCTGCGCATGACTGATAAGTTCTCCTGTTTTTACATCCGGGTTTGTCTCCACAAATGTACTAATTCCGATTTCCATTGTCTGTTCCTCCCTGGTATGAAGCGATCCGTTGTTCATCTAACCTATTGTAAGTAGATCACCTTTTGTTATATATCTTAATATTGAACTATTTTGATGAAAAACACAAGTACCCTCTGTTTCCAGAGGGCACATTTATGTTTATTTCTATAATTATGGCTTATCTATACTTAGTTCCATCAGGTTGGCATTAATTACAACACCGGTCTGTTTCATAAAATTAAATCCCAGAATTCCGTCAATCTCTAAACCATAATCCATATTTCCTATTTCAACTTGAAAATCATTAATCGTTGTTCCATCTACAGTTATAGAATCGAGTGACTTGGTATAAACATACTCTATACCGCCTACACCTCTTATAATATCAACGAGATCATCCTCTTCAGGAACCATTCCTACTTCCCGAACTGCATCTGCATTCAGCAATGTACTAGCTGATCCGGTATCCAAAAGGACTTTTTCTAATTGTAGTACTTCTCCTCTAAATTCAAGTTTTATGCTTATGAAGGGTAGACCATAAATCTCTGAAATTTTCATCGAGGACCTCTCATGCCAACATACCGTTCTCTTGCCACAACTTCTGGACGTGAAGTGTGAAAAAAGCAGTATTCCCGTCTGGGATCTTCTTGATGCAATTCACCATAACGTTTTAGTGCCTTTGTAGAATCATCAAATGAATCAATCACTGCCATCTCTTCAATGTAACGCTGGCCTTCTCTAGAGTACGCCTTGGTTGCCTCAAAAACGACCCATTCATTAGGGAATCGCTCCTGAACTTCCTTCCATTGCATAGTGACACCTCCAGACCATAAGATAGAAATATTATATCATGTGGAAACAGTATTCCACGGGCTGACATTCTAAAATACATAGATTTTTAGAGCATTGCCTGTAAATCTATTATTTCTTCCTCCCGATGTACAGCAAATGAGACGAGATTCCCAATATAGAAGGGTCCTTAGCAGCATTTATCATATATTGCATGAGTTCATCATACTCGCCACGCTCTTTCCAGTATCGCTGCTGCTCGTCCGTGAGCATCGCTCTAAGGCTGGATGAACCAATCAAATCAATGGTTTCAAATCCATGTTGCTCCATGAAGGGCGTAACGTCCTGAATATTAAAATAGTATGCTCCCGTAAATCGTCCTTGATCCTGATGATCGAAAATACCTTTTTCCACAAAAGAAGAGATGGCTGCCATATTATCATTCGGCTTCCAATGCTGCGGGGATTGCAGTGAATTGATACTCATGCGCATTCGGCTCTGCATGGCTACAAACACCACGCCCCCTCGCTTGGTCACACGGTACAACTCCCTTACAGCAGCCGTGCGCTCTTCGTCTGTCTGCAGATGATACAAAGGCCCCAGCATGAGGGACGCATCGTACGTCTCGTCAGCCACACCCGAGAGAGAAGTGGCATCGAGAACATGGAACCCATCGAATTGCTGTGCCAAACCAAACTCCTGAGCCTTTTGCCTCGCAGTATCCACGGAGGAAGGTGTCAGATCCGATAAAGTGACCTGATACCCCAGCTTCGCAAGCTCCATGGCATACTTTCCTGGTCCTGCGCCATTATCCAGAATACAACCAGTAGCGGGGAGATGTTCCCTGATGTAATGCATGTTAATGATGAATTCAATTGGTTCCCGCTCCAGCCTGCCCCACTCATCAAACCCGGAATAATATTCAATAATATGATCTCTCTTCATCGCTCTGACACCTGCCTTTTCTTATATGTAGACTACTCCTCCATGTTCAAAAAATTAAATTCCAACCAGTATATATCCACTAAATATTTCCTGTCAAACAAAAAACGTTCAATTCCCGTTGAATGCGGAACTGAACGTTTCTCAATCATATCTTATATCTTTTTCACAAACTCAGACTTCAACTTCATTGCACCCAAGCTGTCGATCTTGCAATCAATATCATGATCCCCATCAATCAGGCGGATATTCTTCACCTTGGTGCCCTGTTTGACCACAAGCGAACTACCTTTTACCTTCAGATCTTTAATGACCGTAACGGTATCCCCATCACTTAGCACATTTCCGTTGGCATCACGGATTACTTTTGCATCCTCAGCGTTATCATTGTCTGCTTCCAAAGACCATTCATGCGCGCACTCCGGGCAAACCAACAGGTTACCATCCTCGTACGTGTACTCTGAATTACATTTGGGGCAGTTAGGCAAATTAGACATATGTATTAAACTCTCCATTCTACGATTGGCATTCCCGCAAGTATACGGGATTTTGACGGTATATTCCATACGCTTGGTCACTGCATAGATGGATTTAAACCAAATTTAAGGTTCATGCATCCCTCACTTTAAGGGTAACTACTTATGATGTAACTAATAGATACGCACTACACATAGATGAATTTTAATGTCTCTATGAATTGTTATTATATTTAATACCAAAGGAGTTCCTACTCATGTCCTCATATGTTTTCCCTGTGCAAACGGCTTTTTTTATATTTGTCGTCGCGGCCATGTTTTTGCTGGTGCCGTGGTTAATCTATGGGTATCGTAAAGACGGCTTCTTTAGCTGGTCGCGGTTTGGCGTCAGCTTTTCCTTTATCTTTTATATTCTGGCTGCCTATTGCCTTGTCATTCTCCCTTTTCCGACCACGCGAGATACCTGTGCACAGCAAGCTGCTGACACGATCTACTACAATCTGGTTCCATTCACTTTTGTCAAAGACATCATGAAGGAAACACCCATTGTATGGTCTCAGCCTTCCAGCTATCTGAGCATGATTCAGGGCAGAGCCTTTCTGCAAGTTCTATTTAACGTCCTGCTTCTCATGCCGCTAGGTGTATATATCCGTTATTTTTTTCAAAAGAGATCATTCTGGAAGTACGCCCTGCTTGGTGGATTAGGGCTTTCCCTATTCTTCGAGATCACTCAAATCACCGGATTCTACGGGTATTACAATTGTCCTTACCGCCTGTTCGATGTAGATGATCTGTTATTGAACACTTCGGGAGCAGTCATTGGATTCTTCACAGCGCCCATCCTGCTTGCTTTATTCCCATCACGTGCAAGCATTCAGGCGAAGAGTGAACAGATCGTGGAGCAAAACCGAGTGTATGCTATGCCTCAATTGCTCGCGTTAATTATTGATGGAATCATTGTTGTCTTCCTTTCGAATCTAATCTCCATCTTTACAGCGTCTGATGTGATCAGTGATGCGCTAAGTACATCCATTGCTATGGTCATTGTGCTGTTCTTCATACCTTGGGTGCGAAATGGGGTAACTCCAGGCTCGGCCATCTTGCGATTCCGCTATGTGAATCGTCAGACCGGCACACCTACCAGTGAATCGTTATTCAAAAGATTTGCCGCACTTTACACGCCTTGGTTCGTGATTACAATCATCGGCTGGGTCAATGATTATGCCTTCACCAGTAATGAGGATGTTATGCTCCGGCCTTATCAAATATTGCTTTCCCTAGGAACAGTCGGTGTCTATATGTTGGTCTATGCCGTGCTCTTTATTCATATTTTGATCGTGCTTTTCTCCCGTGGAAAACGTTCCTTCTACTTCGATGAGGTGTCCCGCACACGTGCCTCTCGTAAATAATATTGGAGGATAACAAGGTATAATGTACCTCTAATTCGTGCTTACGTTCTGCTTACTTCGTTAGTCAGATTACAAAAAGAGGACGTTCATTCTGAGAATGAACGTCCTCTTTTGATTAGGCGCATAGCAGATATTCAGAGTATTCAGACACAACAATCAACCTGGATTATAACCCTAACAGCTCTCGCTTGGCTGCATCCGGATCATGTACAACCTCAATCTCATGGTTGAAAATTAGTGTCGCACGATCCTGCTCATATTCAGGCCAGTTCACACCTGCAACTTCAGGTTGGCCATTCTTGG
Organism: Paenibacillus sp. 37; assembly: GCF_008386395.1. Classification (NCBI taxonomy): domain Bacteria; kingdom Bacillati; phylum Bacillota; class Bacilli; order Caryophanales; family Paenibacillaceae; genus Paenibacillus; species Paenibacillus sp. 37. The sequence goes on from NZ_CP043761.1 coordinate 6,857,573, forward strand.
CAAAGGAAATCCAGGCATCCTGTACCTTGAGAGCAAGTGCCGCCGCAGCTTCATCCGGCTCCGCATTCATGAATTTGAGGACATGTAGTGTATTAAACACAAAGAACATTTCAATGCTGTGAATCGCTCTTTTTAACAAGGGATGTTCCGGCATCACCCAATCAAATCGATACATCCACACCGGAGCATATTTCTGTTGTGCAGCAGCATATTGTAGCGCTGACCGCCAGAAGAACATATCGGTCATCACTTGGGCTTGTCCATCTGCCGTTTTTGGATAACTATCCGCGATGGCTACCCGGTTCTCCAGATCTGGCGTCATAAAGTCTACGCCCTGAACCATATCGATTTCTTTTGAAAAAGGTACATGTGGCTGGATGAACAGTGCACCCTCGTGTAATGTCGTACCAATCAACACTGGAATATCCTGCGCTGATCCTTCGCTCACTGCCTCAAGTGGCATCTGTGGTAGTGTCTGCCCATCCAATACAGGTTGGAACAATAATGCCATACCTGCCCCGCTCTGCTGTTTGACCGTTTCACCGGCTGCAATAATCTGCTCTACAGGAATTGTATTTAACTTCTGCAGGTTGTCCCGGTCCACCCCAAGAATCTTTAACATCCCTTCCCGCAACGCTGAAGCTTGCTCTGCCGGCATGAACTGGGATGCACCACTCTCCATAATGGCACGTTGGAACAGTCCTTTGGCCGCTGGCATCGCCATCAGTGCTGCAATGCTCATACTTCCCGCTGATTCGCCGAACACCGTAACTTGATCCGGGTTACCACCAAAAGCAGAGATATTATCCTTCACCCACTGTAATGCCGCAACCTGATCCAGCAGACCTGCATTGGATACATATGAATCACCTAATGGAGCCATATGCAGGAAACCTAAAGGTCCTAATCGGTAGTTGATCGTCACAACGATGACGCCCCCCCGAACCGCTAACTGTGTACCATCATACATCGGCTGGCTACCCGAACCTGACACGAAGGAACCGCCGTGAATCCATACCATAACCGGCAGCGGTGTTGCTCCTTTTTCCTTAGGTGCCCAGATGTTCAGATATAAACTATCTTCTGACTCATTCGGAATTTCTGTCTGGCCTTCTGGTTGATGATTTCGTGGTTGTATATTCTCAGGTCCAAATTGAGTGGCCTGTCTGATTCCATCCCATGACTCGGGCTGTACCGGAGTCTTGAAACGCAGCTCACCTACCGGGGGTTTCGCATAGGGAATGCCTTTCCATACGCTTGCATCGTGCAAAAGTTCGCCTTGAACGGTACCATATGTCGTTTGAACCTGAAGTTCTCTCATGCCGCTTCTACTTCCTCTCCGTGAATAGGTTAATTAACGAGTAAGTGCATATCATGTGTACTTATTTGAGTATAGTTTGTTGTCATACCTATTTACAACTTTACCCAACTCTAGCCTCCCCTGCTACGTTTCACGTGGAACTTTATGGGGTGGATGATCTGATACATACCTTTAAGATGGACACCAAAAAGGCCACCCATTGAGTAATATCATCAAGTCTAACTTATCTTAATGACATTGACCCTTAGCATGACCCTTTCCCGTTAACTATCCAAATAACTACCCTTTTACAGGATAACGCACCGTAAACTCAATACCCTCAATCCATTCACCCGCGACAAAGTCCCGTCCCTTCACAACAACTCGATCCTTATAAACCTCCACATGAAGTCCTTCACTGCCCTCCAGATGCTCATCCTGATCTGTCCAGAGATAACCTACAGACGAAGCGTTAAACATGGTTGGCATGTGGCCCGCACCATCGTACATCGTATGCTGCGCCTCCAGTTGCCAATGAGTGTGACCCGAGAAGAGGATCGCTTGCGGATATTTGGCCAGAACAGCCTTCAGTTCTGCATCCTGATTCACACCATACCAGCCTTGTTCCTTCAACGATCCAGCTACTGTATCCATGAGTGGTTGGTGCAAGAACAAAAAGATGGGATGATCTGGCGTTGCATGCTCAGACAATTTGGCATCCAGCCACTCCAATTGTTCAGCCGACATATCGCAATCCTTCGGATGAGGTTGCTCGGTGCCCAGGAAAATATAATGATACCCATCAATCCAGTGATCGTGGTATGCACCCTTCATACCTGTTGTCCCTTCAAAATCACTTAATCGACGCTGCCATAACCCTGCGACTGTAATGGGGTCCACTCCTGAAGAGATCCGTCCCCCATCCTGACCCTCCTGCTCCGAAGGTGCAGCAGACAACGTATAGGTTCCGCCGGATAGTTTCTCAATTAGAGCAGCTGATTCAGCAGCGGTTTGTTTAGTGACCCATTCCATATCTACTTCTTGCTCCAACAACTCGGCTACTTCATCTTCTTTCATCTCAAGCAAAACGATCGGCGGTTCTTGCCATACCACGGCTCCAATATCATGATTACCTACCGTGTACCAAATGTCCGGCAAGCTCTCCGCATGTTGCTTCCATATGCGCTGCAACTCACGATATTCGCTCGGCAGCCCCCGATCCGTCACATCACCCACATGCATAATCCCGCTGCTCCCCTGACTGAATGTAGCTATGTCGGCTAACGCTTGGTCCAGATGCCGGTTATGAATATGGTCTGCCTCATCTCGCACATGTGTGTCCGTAATAACCTGGAAGCTGGCAATAGGTTGCTCCGGTGTATGTTCATTTCCCATCAAGAATCACTCCATTTCAGTCCAATAATGCCAATCAGAATAAATCCGATCCAGACCATCGACGTGAGCCGCAGACGTTCACCAAAAAAGTAATGCCCCACAACGCCAATGAGCGTAATGCCCACGCCAGACCAGATCGCATAGGCTACAGCCAGCGGCATATACTTCACTGCAAAATTAAGAAAGGTAAAACTTGCGCCATAACAGACAAACATCAACACCGAAGGCCATAACCGCGAGAATCCATCCGATACTTTTAGCAAAATGGTAGCACTCAGCTCCAGCCCGATGGCCAGTGCCAACAGTACCCAGCCCAGGTAGGCATGACTGTTCGTCATCGATTCAGCCCACCATTCAGCAATTCATGGAAGGATTGAATCGTTCTGCCCGCCAAGCGGATTCTTCCCGGTTCTCCAATCCCAATCCGGTATCCTGCACCAGCGGCTCGTGCCATCTCCATATCTCCGTCCGTATCTCCAATGACCACCGTATTCTGCACGGATACACCCAACCGTTCACAGGCAAGCAGAAGCATATCGGGAAATGGTTTGCCCCGCTCCACCAGATCCGTACCAATCACCACGTCAAAGAAGGAGTCCAGCCCCATCCACTGCAAATGTTTAACCGCACTTGGTGTATCATCTGCCGTCACTACACCCATAATCACGCCCTTGGTACGGCACTGTTCAAGGAATTCTCGAACACCCGGTAACGGATGTGCCGGACGATGCTGCTCCATCTCTTCCTCCGCTCGCGCCAAACACTCCCGGACCATAATCTTGGATTCCGCCCAGCTGAGACCCGCACGATATCCATGCCAAGTCAGTACGGCATACATTTCATCCATCGTGCCCATCGCAAGTGGCCCACGCACATCATACCCATTCATTCGGCCTTGGTCATCGTGGAATGTACCCCATATCTGTGGGAATTCATCTGTGTCGATACGGAGTCCTTTGGTCGCTAACTGTTCTCTGAAATCGTTCAACACACAATCGGTCCAGAATCCCCACATGCCTGTAAAATCCAGCAACGTCCCGTCCTTGTCGAACAAAACGGCCTTAATCGGATTTAGTAATTCATCCATATACGATTCATCTTGCATCGGTTAAACTCCTTGTCTGCGATCTTTATGAACGGAAAGGACGGTACAGCATATGTACCGCCCTTTTCGCATGAGTTACTTATAGCAATACGTTTTGCTTGTTAGTCGAGCTGCTTCTCGACCAAATCACGTGGAAACCGTTCATCACTATCATTATTTCGTTACACGATCCAGTTCTTTCTGGGCTTTTTCCTTCGCTTCCTTCAGCGCCTGCTCCGCTGTCATATTATTGATCTGCACCTGATCAGCTGCATCTTTCAATGCATCATTGATCTTGCCACCCGTTGGATCCTGGAATGGAGCCGAAGCGTGAGCTGCCTGTTGCAATGGTACAGTGATCTGTGGATTCTCCTCACTGAATTTCATGAACTCTGGATCTTGTTGAGCCGATTGACGAACTGCAATATATCCGGTGTTCATGGACCATGAAGCTGTGTTTGAAGTCTCAGAGAAATACGTAAGCCATTGGTATGCTGCCTGTTGTTGTTCAGGCGTTGCAGCTGACGGAATACCTGCCGAAATGGCACTTGCTACCGGTTTTCCTTCACCAATACCTTCCCAGCCTGGTTGTTGCATTGCAGCGACTACGCTGAAGTCCAAGTCACCTTGGTCACCACTAGATCCCGTGTAACCTGCTGCTTTATTTTTCATCACATCATCAATCGTTTTGTACCAATACTCCCAGCCCTGACCTCCATAATGAATGCCCATAATCTTGTCTTCGTTAATCCATTTACGGAACAGTTCCCATGTCTCGATCCATTCCGGGGAATCAATCATGACGGTTTTGCCATCGGCGCTAAGAATCTGTCCGCCCTTACCCAGCACGGCATCAATCATATTGTCGCTACCCCACATCGGTTCCCAACCATAGAAGGTGGTCTTGCCATTCTCTTGCTTGCTCATCTTCGAAGCTGCCTCAGCCAGCTTCTCCCATGTCGTCAAACTTGCTGGGTCGATCCCATTCTCCTTGAACGTATCCATGCGGTAATACATGATCTGAGTTGTACCGTACATTGGCAAAAAGTATTGCTTTCCATCCACCTGTCCCTGGTTCAGGAATGTCTGAATGAAATCGTCTTTCTTAAAATTCGGATCAGCGGCAATCATCTCATCCATGGGTGCATAATATCCTTTGCGTGCCCAGTCTATATTGGAGCTGAGTACAGCGGCTGGAACCTTTTTGGAAGCAATTGCTGCTTGCAGCTTCTGTTCCGTTTCCGTGTAATCTGCTTGTACAATCCCTTTTACAACGACTTCATTCTGTGAGGCGTTGAACGCATCAATCGTCTTTTTCATGTTATCGCCCAGATTACCACCCAGACCATACCAAAACTCAATCTCCACCGGATCTTTCGCCTGCGCTTCGGTTCCACTGGCAGCAGCCGTCGTGCCGCCTGATTCTGCGGGTGCTTGTGTTCCACAAGCGGTCAGCAGTGCAAAGCTGGTCGCGAGTACCAGCGACATGCCACTCTTCCAGTTCAACCTCAATCTCTTTTTCCATGTCACGCTTGCCTGACTCCAATTCATTGTTGTTCCTCCCGTTTTAGGTGAATGGTAATTCATATCAGTTCTTGTTCACACCCGCCGTAATATTCACGCTCTGCATGATGGTCTTCTGGGTGAACAGGAAGAGAATAAGTAGGGGGGCGATGGTAAAGGCACTCGCAGCCATAATCTGTGGCCAAGCAAGTCCATATGCCCCACCTTCTACAAAGAAACTGCGCAGACCCGCCGATACCAGCTGCAAGTCAGGGTCTTTGGTGATGAGCATAGGCCAGAAATAGTTGTTGTACTGTTCAATAAACGTAATCAGAACCATCACGGCAAAACTTGAGCGAACAAGCGGCGTGATAATTGTCCAGAGAATCCGGAAGTGGGAAGCACCGTCGAGCTGTCCAGCTTCCACCAATTCGTGAGATACCTGCATAAACGCCTGCCGGATCAGGAAGATCGAGAACACGCTGACACAGTTGGATACAATCAAGCCTGTATAGGAATCCAGCAAGTTAAGTTCACTAAGTACCAGGTAACTAGGCAGATACACGGCTGTGCTCGGTATCATATAACCCACCAGAATCAGGGATGTCAGTACACCTTTGAGACGGAATTTCATATGTGTCAGGGCGTACGCCATCATACTGGAGTTGACGATCTGAAATAGACAGATGGCCAAGGCTACCCCGGTACTGTTCAGGATGTAACGGGCAAATGGTGCCGCATTCCAGGCATCCACATAGTTGCTCCACAGGAACGTCTCCGGCCAGAAGGTCGGCGGGAACTGCCAGATCTCATCATTGGTTTTGAATCCGCTAATGACCATCCAATAGAAGGGAAAGGCTGTACCCAACGCGATAATGGCTAACAGAAGGTAGCGAATCAATTTACTTATTTTAAAATTCGGTTGTGACACGTTCTGCAACTCCTTGCGCTTCATCCGTTTAGACTTTTTGTTGGGCAATGTCATTGTCATTAGTAGTGCACCAGACGTCTGCCAAGCAGGAAGGATACTCCCGACAGCAGCACGCAGATCAGAATAATCACAACGGCGATGGACGAAGCTTCACCTACGTTAAAGGATTCGAATGCAGACTGGTAATACATGTACAGCAACGTTCTCGTTGATCCCGCCGGTCCACCCTGCGTCATGACATTGATCTGGTCATAGGCTTGCAAGGACTGGATGGTTAGAATAATTGAGAGGAAAAATGTCGTTGGTGAGATCAGCGGCAGTGTGATACTTCTGAACTTGTCCCAACCGTTTGCCCCATCAATTGAAGCTGCTTCGAGCAGATCCGAAGGTAGATTTCGTAGCGCAACGAGATAAAATACCATTGCCCACCCAATCGACTTCCAGAGCGTGACGATCAGAACGGCAACCAGTGCCCAGTCCGCGTCACGCAACCATCCGATCGGAGATACGCCTACCCAGCCCAGCATAAGATTAGCGAGCCCCACTTCGGGCTCGAAGATCCAGGACCACGCAATGGACACCGCAACTGTAGGGGTGACCCAAGGTGAGAAGAGTAACGTCCGGAAGATGCCGGATGATTTGATCTTGCTATTCATGAGCATCGCAAGTGCCAATCCGCCCACAATGGTTGGGATTACACTTCCAAGTCCGAATAACAAGGTGACTTTCAATGACCGATAGAATTCAGAGTTTGTCAGCAGATAACTGTAATTGTCCAACCCAACGAACAGCTTGTCCGGGCTCATGAAGTCCCAATCGGTGAAACTGAGATAAACGATATATCCCAGAGGTCCCAGCCAGAAGATCAGCAACGGGATTAGAGCTGGCAGCGTAAATAGGACCGCCTCAGACTCCCTCCATAGTTTTAAACGCAAATCCCCCACTCCTTACTGTCCAATTTTTCTTTAATGATTGGGAATTTTTGAGTATAATCAGCTTTATATTTATTCTGTACAAAATTGATTGTACACTCGTATTGAAAATTCTAATTCCGGCTTATGTTAAAATTGGAGCAAGTCATGTAAAATATGAGGCAGCTAGTGGGAACGCTATCATAAACCAGAGGTGACATTGTGGGAAAAGAAACCGCCGGGAACCCGAATCATTCTTCGTTACCTGATCGGCATGCGCTGAGGGAGAGAGTTATTGAGGCCATCGCCAATACGATGGATCTATATGGGGTTAATCATACGTTTGGCAAATTGTACGGCATCATGTATTTTGAGGATCGACCGATGACACTTGAAGAGATGAAGACCTCGATGAATATGAGCAAGAGTAACATGAGCTATGCGGTTCGTTCGCTTACAGAATCACAGATGATCTATAAACTGGAGGAAAAGAAGGATCGCCAGGATCAGTATCTGGCTGAGACTGACTTTTATCGCACATTCCAGAATTTCTTCGGAGCCAAGCTCCAACGGGAAGTAGATGTCATGTTAGAAGGCATTCATGAGGTCATTCCTGACCTGTCGGCAATGATCCTTTCGGAACATACCTCTTCTGAAGATCGAGACGATGCACTGCGTGATCTGCACAAACTCCAACATGCGGAGCAATACTACGTCTGGCTACAAGGATTTGTGGATCAGTTGCGGGACGGTAAGTTTTACGAGAATGCTGCACACACGCCCGATAAAGAGTAGTACAACTGCGTAAACAGAATAACTAATGGGTGACCCAGGCGCTAACGAACCTAGACGATCTGACGTACCAATGTTGAGTCACACTAAACCGCAAAAAGGAGCTGTTCCTAGCCAATGCATGGCTTTTGGAACAGCTCTTTTTTTTATTCTATCTATTGTATTGTCATATCCTATCCGTCATTAGGGGTTCTTTTTTTCTATGCTACTGCGTTAATGCCCCCTTTTTTTCTTTTAAAAATATTACTTTTGCGCTGCAGCTTCGATATCTGCATATGCCCAGTGTGTAGCTGGTACATCACTGAACGTTGGCGTAACTGCGCCAGTTAGGGGTGTGCGGTTGAACAATACATTCAGCACTTTCACCGCTTCAGCACGGGTCAGCTTACTGTCCGGTTTGAATGTACCATCGTTGTAACCAACCATCAGGCCAGCAGATTGCACGTATGCAATCGCATCTGCTGCCCACAGGGCTGCGGATACATCTGTGAAGGAAACTACTGTTCCATTCACGGTTGTTGAATTCGCTTGTTGCTGCATCCAGCGATACGCAATGGTAGCCATCTGTGCACGGGTGATCGAACCTTCCGGTGCAAATTGAGTGTTGCTCATGCCATTCATGATGCCAGCGGATTGCGCTTTTTGAATCTCACTTGTTGCCCAGTGTGTCGCAGATACATCCTTGTAGCTCACACCATTAGTAGAACCTGCTGCCGGTTCAGTTGGAAGATTGCGAGCCAGCATAGCTGCCATCTGTGCACGGGTTACGAATGCATCTGGACGGAAGTCAGTACCGAAACCTTGGATGTACGGTTGATGTGTACTTTGTGAAGCTTTCAGTCCATCCACAACCACGAGGGTGAACGTACTGAATTTGGTTACGGTAAATTCGATGCCTTCGCTGTTATTCGCGAGTTGCACCAATTTGCCTTGAATCAATTCTTTTGTGCCGTCACTGTGTTCGATATAGATCGCCAGGTTGTCCAATGCTTGCTGACGAGCAGCCGGATCAGTTGGCAGACTGTCACGCAGTGGCAACGTAAGTGTCACTTCGCGGCTCTGCATATTCGTGTCGATCTCTACTGGACGAGCCAGTACGCGTACATTCGTGTTTGGAGCAACCTGTTGGATCAATTGCTCTTTCTTCGCACGTTCTTCGACTTCTTTGCGCTCCGATTCCTTTTTCAAAGGTACAACGCGGAAGTACAAGTCTTGATCGAATCCAGCGATGGAACTCGTCGGAACGGAAATCACTACATTTTCAGTAGAGATTTCAAGTTTCAGCGAACCCTCATTCAGTTCTTTCACCGCTGCCTTGGGTACTTCAATACGTGTCTCGGACACGGCATCTTTGGTGTCTGGAATCACGATGCGTGCGGTGTTCATATTCAATTGTTTTGCTTTTTCCACCGATTCCTTGGCAATCGCTTCGGTCATTTTCACCAAGTCCTTGATCGTGCCGTTGGTTTCGGTTGTACGGGTAATTGGTGTCTTTGTCAGGTTGATGCCGTTTGTTCCATTAACGTCAACCACGATCTGCTCTTGTTTCGTTGTTGGTGCGGGTGTAGAGGTTACTGGTGTGGTCGTGGACGATCCGCCACCTGTGCTACCACCCGGGTTAGGCGTTGGAGTATTGCCATTATCTGTGCTGCTATCACCATTCTGTGTAAAGACAAACTTCACAGCGCGGCCTGGCAGTTCATCGCTGATTGCTTTGTAACGAACCCATACCGTTTTGTTGCCGCTAAGGTCCATTTTTTGAATGAAGGCAACATCAATCCAGTGCAGCTTATTGTCAAAGGATATCTCCATCGTGCTGTCCAAGCCCATTAGGGTGTTATTGATATCATTGCCCTTCACATCTGGAGCCGTAAAGAATCGGTTAAATACATATTGCAGATTCCCAACATCCTCGTAACTGTCTTGTTCATTTAGGACCCATTCAGCCAATTCCTTCTGGCCTTCAGGACTGAGTTCTGCCCTTTTGGATAAATCAAGAGCGCCTCTAAGATTAAATTTGTATTTGCTGAAGAATGCTTCACCTTTAATCTGATTTTTCATTGCTACATCAAGCCACTGATCCATTCGTGGTATAGAGGTAGCTTGCTCAAATGAATCGATAGGCATAGAGAGGAGATTCAGGACAATATCAGGATCAACAATATCCCCTTTAGACACTCCTTCCAACCTTTCGAATGCAACTAGATGCAAGTAATTATATGCCAGTACACCTTTATCTACTTTGCTACGTTCCAAATGTTGTTGTCCAAGGCTGCGTAACACATATGTCTGTTGGTCATTAAAGTGATTAGGTCCATTTACTAATTGCTGAGCGAGCAGATCCAGCTTATTCCTAAGAACACTGAGTTCCCTCTGCTCCCAAACAGATTGTGCCAATACACCAAGTTCAATCATATATTGGACCTGTTCTTTGTTTTTATAATCTTTATTTACATAGTCGATCAGGAATCCCGCAATGAAATCTCTAACCTGTAAGGATAAAGCTCCGTATCCGTTAGGCAGAGTAATACCCAGATCAGGATCTTCCATAGCCATTCGCATTGCTTCTATATTACTGTTGCTCTTTGCAGTATTTAAGACAGTTAATGGATCTTCATTATCATCAGGGAAAAATTTATTAAATGCAGTCTGAATTGCTTCGAAACTTGCATATCCACCAAGTGGTCTTTCGGTAAGCATATGGTCTGCCAATTGTTTTTGCTCTTCGGAAGTGAGATTATCCAATTTGCTGACATCCAAAGGGAATGTTCCAAGTGGAATCTCCACGTCTTCATCCGAATTATACCTCTCAATATCTCCCTGAATTTCTAACATATTTATTAACTTTTTCAACATTTCTTCTGATGTTTCTACTTTGTTAATAAAAGGGGTTTCATCCAGTGCTGATTGCGTATAATTCAGTATCTCCGAGATATCGAGTTTTTTTGTGAGTTTACGCTCATATCTAAAAGCTGCCATACGTCTTTCAACTTCGGAGGAATCGAGATAATAGTGAATAAGTTCATAGTATTCATCATCTGCTTCTATATCATTGAATTGTTGCTGTATTCGTTCGGCTTGCTTATTAAAAAATGCATCAAGGATTTCTCTGGAGTCAGTTCCTCCAATTTTGTGAGGAAGCTCCATGGCTTGCAAGGCTAACTGCACTACATATTGGACTTGTTCCTTACTCTTATACCTACTAGATGCTGGCGGACTTGATTCCTCCAACATATACTTTGCAATTTCAGATTGTTCTTCTTCAGATAATGATTCAAAATCCGGAGTAGCAATGAAATTTTTGTTACTAAGCAGCTCTATTACTTCTGGGATGAAATCGGTAATAGGATCCTGATCTTTTTTCTCTTTGATATCGTTAAATTGCTCCAACAAGGCTGAACTATTGGGTTCGAAAAACGCATCAAATTCTTTCTGAACTTCGGATACCGTTTCATAACCGTTTTGCGGCTTATGATCAATCATCCATTGAGCCAGTTCTTCTCTCTTTTGATCATTTTCTTCAATGGCCTCCATTTTCTCCATCTGAACTGGAAAAGGGACTATACTGGAGTCCATGGTACTCATCATTCTGGTCATTCGATTATGTTTCATCATGGAGTTTAGTGCTTCGTCCATATCCGATACATTGTTAGGAGTATTAATTGGTCGATATTCATCGATTAATGTTTTCATAAAATTAAGCTGTGAACCGTAAGGTACAGAATCTTGTGATCTGTTTATGGAAGCCCCAAACATAGCAATATTCATATACATTGGTTTATCGACACCGCTCAACATGTTATAGACAACGCTTGCCTCAACCATTGGCTGTGCTTCGTCATACGGTAGAAAACCTCCCGCCTGACTATACAATCCATATACCTCATCCAAAAGATATTCTGCATTATTTGAATTCATCACTTTAGGCATTTTTAACAAGTTATATAGGAGTGCAAAAACATACTCAACTTGGCTTTGACTCTCATAATCTACCTCCCGTGGTAGCAAAAGAATTATTCCTCGAGTCAGTTCTTTCTTTTGCTCATCATTCAGCAGGTTATAGGTGGTGGAAATATCGGTCATATCTATCAAACTGCCGCTCTCCAACATACCCTGAACTTCTGGAATAGCTACTTCAATATCCTTATCTGAACTTCTGATTTGGTTAAGTTGGTCCAACGGAGTAAATGGGTCAGCACTTGCAATCCCACCAACACTAACCACCTGTAATAACAAAACAGCAATTAAAAGGTAGCTTATAAGCTTTTTGTAAACCATGTAATCTGTTCCTCCCTATCTCATGTTTTTTTACATATAAATTCAATCTATCTGATACGTAAGGCCTATTGTAGTGCACTGCAATAAACAGAATCTAAACAAAAAAAGTAAATAAAAGGAAAAAGATCCACCCTGTAGTGCAAAAACAGGATAGATCTCAATTTTTTTCGCCAAAATTCATCATTTTATTTTTAAAAAAAGTATTCTTTTGGACCTATATAACTCTGGCTCTTAAATCAGGGTGTACCCGCCATCCACATACAATGGAACTTCACAGCAAAAAAACGAGAGACAGATCACCTGATATCAGGCATATCTGCATCCCGTCTTTGTCACATCACATTCCAATCTGACCCCATACGATCTCAATGGTCGCCTACCTAAGAAAGTAGACCCAGCCTCAGTACTCTTGCAATATTCTCGATGGTACGTTCCACATTCTCCGGGCCTTCTCGCAATAGTCGATCCAGATCTGCTGCCCCAGGCACAATACCAAATATGGCATCGATGCCTTCCGCGTAGAGGGTGTCGATCCCTTCGCCCACATAGCCTGCAAGAGCAATCACAGGTTTACCCGCTTCCTTGGCTGCCCGAGCAACACCATAGGGGGTTTTGCCAAATTTCGTTTGGAAGTCGATACCGCCTTCGCCCGTAAATACCACATCCGCAGCAATCAACTTTTCACGCAACTCAGTATATTCAATGACAATCTCAATCCCTTTACGTAATACAGCCTGTGTAAAAATCAAGAGTCCTGCGCCCAATCCACCCGCCGCTCCCGCTCCTTGTACATCTCGGATATCTTTGTGTAGCTGCTGTTTCACCACATCTGCATAATGGGACAGATTCACATCCAGCTGTTCAACCATCTCTGGAGTTGCCCCTTTTTGTGGTCCAAACACCCTTGATGCGCCATGCTCCCCACATAGGGGATTGGTCACATCACAGGCCACAATGAACTCCACTTCCTGCAAACGCTCATCCAGACCGGATACATCAATCTGAGCCAGTTGATCCAGAGCCCCGCCACCACGCGCAAGCGGCTGACCCTGTGCATTCAGAAACTTCGCACCAAGTGCTTCAGCCATGCCAGCCCCACCATCGTTGGTCGCGCTACCACCAATGCCAATGATGATCTTGCGTATGCCAAGGTCTAGACATGCGCGAATCAACTCGCCTGTTCCATAGGTTGTCGTCCGGAGCGGGTCCCGGGTGTCCTTGGCAACCAAGTGGATGCCGCTGGCCGACGCCATTTCGATGGCCGCCATGGTTCCGCCACCCAGAATGCCATACTGCGCAGTGACTGTCTGACCCAATGGTCCGCTCACCTCGTGCTGGTGAAGGACCCCGCCGGAAGCGTCCACAAGGGACTGCACCGTACCTTCCCCACCATCTGCCATAGGTACATGAATATAGCTTGCCGTCGGGTATATTTTACGCAACCCTTTTTCCATCGCAATACATACTTCTTTCGCTGTCATGCTTTCTTTGAACGAATCCGGTGCCAGAACAAATGTCTTCTCTCTAGTCTCTCTCATATCCTAAAGGAGAACACGGTTTTCCATAATATTTTTCATGCTGATATGGGATTTGGAGGGTCCCAGCTTCACCAGTGAATCCTGAAATCCGGCAAGTTCTTCAATGGACGCCGTCTGCACTTTGATCAGATAGTTATACTCACCGCTAATCCGATAGACATCCGTGACTTCGATAGCCTGTTCACAGAACTGGACCAACTCGTCGCAATGCTCTGTTTTGAGCAAAATAAACGTCGTGGTTCCACGGTTTAATTGGGCTAAATTATAGATGGTTGAATATCCTGTTATCACACCTCTCTCCTCCAGTTTCAGGATTCTTTCCTTAACCGAAGGTTGGGACATGTTAATTTCTTTGCTTATCTGTGCAACGGGAATACGTGCATGATGTTGCAGCAAGCGCATAATCTGCTGATCGATTTCATCTATCATGTGTTCCATTTGTAAACCTCCGAATCGTTGGCTTATTTAATAAGGTTTTCCTGATAAATTAGCTAAAAATAGTTAGATTTCATCTCATTATATCCTTTGATATTGTATGGTTCCAATGCGATATCAACCCTATACTTTAGAATACAATCTGAAGAAGGAGCGATGTAATGTGAGTGTTATTGGACTTGCACATGTAGCCATTCAGGCTCGTAATTACGAAGATACTCTGGCGTTTTATACAAAAGTATTGGGATTCAAGGTAGGTCACTCCTGGAGCTTGCCTTCCTTCCACATTACCGAGGCATGTATGCTGATCTCTCCGGATCAGCGTACATGTATTGAGGTATTTGATCCAAAAGCAGTCATTCCCGCCGAGGGTGAACCTGCCACCTCTCCCGAAGCGGTCCGGCACGGCGCACTGTTACATTTCGCCTTTTACGTGCATGATGTAGAAGATATCTATGAGCGAGCGCTCGCCCATGGAGCCAAGTCCTATGTTGAACCGGATTGGATATCGCTTGGCGAACCTGCACTTCAGGTTAGAAATGCGCTTGTTCACAGCCCCAATGGTGAAGTGATCGAATTCCTTGAAGAGATTAATTTCGACAGATCCTCATCCTCACCATCATCCATATGAAGTACACAAACAGCCTGTTGCCTCGTCATCCGTGGCAGCAGGCTATTTCATGGTTGAGTTTCCTTGGAGCATCAGCATACGCACCTACCCTACTCCTGCTCTGTATTCCCCAGTGTATACTCGCTCAATTTCCCTTCATAGACCAGTTGCAATCGTTCACTCTGGCGAAAATCATCCGGTGTCACCAGCGCAGGCAGCTTGTTCCACAGCTTGATGCCTGAACGCTGTAGAATCTCGGCTACAAATTGGGAGCAGAAGTAGGAGTTGCTGAACTCCACCGGCTCCTTGAGCGTAATACCAATCACGCCGAGCAGATTGTACATATATTTCTGGCGGCTGCGGATGAAGATGTGCAGCACGCGTTTCATCTTTTCCACTTCACGATCCGTCACCTGAAGCTTGTATATGACACATGTGGTATTGGGATACTTGCTGTATGTACCTGTCTGAATATTTTCCTTCACAAACCCGCCATTCAGCGGATTACTCGGATGCTTGCGGCCGAAGCTGTACAGCTCGGTTAACTCCCGGTCAAATGAGATCGATGCGTGATTATATGGCGCTCGGGTATAGCTCTGAATAACCTTGGTAAACAGCGTTCCTGTATTCGTAAGCAGGATATAGATGGAGCGTTCATCTGTCATAGCAAAATTTCCCCTTATCAAGTTGGCACTATTCCTTCATAATAACATAGGTACCCTATAATGGAATCTTACTTTGAATAAGCAGGTGATCGGTACGTGAGCAGTTCACTCTTTACACTAACGTTAATCTTCACAGCTTTACTTGTGATACATATCGTGTACAAAATTATTGCAAAGCTTCAGCCAAGCAAAGACTATTCAGGCATCGGCCAAAAAATCAAAACCTGGTGGGGTATGTTTGTGATCTTCTGCCTCGCCACCCTTTTTAACCCCATCGTGTCCCTCATCTCCCTCATGGTGCTTGCATTCTTCTCACTCAAAGAATACTTCTCCATGATTCGCAGTACACGCAAAGCCGACCGCAGACTGTTCCTGTGGGCATATCTGGCGATTCCGGTTCAGTTCTACTGGATCTATATTGGATGGTATGGCATGTTTATCGTGTTTATTCCCCTATATGTGTTCCTGGTGTTGCCCTTGCCACGTCTGATTAACAAAGGTACGGTCGGTTTCCTGCGCAGTGTCAGCTCCACACAATGGGGACTAATGCTGATGGTGTTTGGACTGAGCCACCTGGCCTATTTTCCATTTGCCACACCGGAGTACGGGTCCAAGCTGGTGTTGTTCTTGGTCGTGTTAACACAGCTTAATGATGTGGTGCACTATCTGGTCTCTCTCTATCTGGGCAAACGAAAAGTGGTGCCTACCGCCAATCCTTTTGTCACCTGGGAAGGGTTCGCGTGTGCGTTCATTGTAACGACAGCATCGTCTTATTTCATCCATCCCTACCTGACGCCATTTGATTGGAAATTCTCGCTATTCATCGGGGTGTTGATCAGTCTGGCCGGATTCTTCGGCAGTCTGACGGTGTCTGTACTGAAGCGCGATCTGTTAATCGGGGATGACAACAAGTTTGATTCGCTCAAAAAAAGCTACCTGAGCCGGGTCGACAGCCTGACCTATACCTCTCCGGTTATGTTCCACGTGGTCCGTTATTTCTTTGACTTTATGTAGCAACAGATAGATCGGCGATCTTGTAATTAAGTATGTCAAAAAAAGCAGCCACTTAGGCTGCTTTTCCTGTTCAACAGGCCCTAGACGGAGCCTTCATGATGTGCCTGCTACTTCAACGTAATTTCTTTTTCGGACATGATTTCGTTCCCCTCATCATTTGTGAAGACAAATGTGGCTTTGCCCCGCTCGCCCTTCATCTCATCCGAGTAGATAAAGCCGGAAAATTGTCCATTGCCGCTAAAGTAAAACCCCTCTTCACCATTCCCACCATGTTCAATGGCTTCCTGTAGTGAATTCACAATCGTCACCGTGTTAGACGTCCATCGCATCTCCGTTAGTGCATAACCCTTCGGAACCTGTTTAATTCCAAAATCAAAACTGTTACCCTCGCTCGGTTTCTCCGACTGGTCAATAACGATATCAATCTGTTCAGACGGTTCAGTGGATTCCGATTGAGCCGTAGGCTTGCCCTCATCACCACTGGCACTGCCTTGGCTATTGTTATTCTTCGCATCCGCATTCGGAACAGAGTTTTCTCCGGCTTCCTCTACAGGTTGCTTCGATTGCGGATAGGCGTGCTCCTGAACAGATTCATTATTATTCTTGGCGCCACAGGCACTGACGAATAGCGAAATACAGAGCACAGACATGCAAAGTACAGATTTCTTTATATTCATGATCATCATCTCATTCTCCCTTCATCCATTTACAGCACATATATCTATGTCAGTTGAACTAATCATTTACACGATAACGGAGAGGACAGAAAAAACCTGAAAAAGCGAAGCGTTCGCCTTTATCCCCGGATTTTCCCTTTAAGAAAGGGGAATCAAAAAATCTGGGGATAACAGCGATTGGAAGGTTATTCTGTCATCGTAGTGTCAGTGTAAATATTCTTTAGTTCAACTTATATAGCACACCACTTACTAATCACTACACCATATCGTCCCACATGAAGCTCCATTATATGTAAATGATTAATAAATTCAATATGTAACTGCACCTCGATGAGTAAAAAAAGAACTCTATTCATGACGTCATGCACCGTTTATTTTATCGATCAAACCCAGGCAAGACCAACACTTGTCCAATCTGAATGGCGTTATGCTCAATTTTGTTCACTTTCTTGATAGCTTCTACATACACACGAGTGTCCATCTGCTGAGGTTTATGTGCCAATGAAATGCCCCACAGTGTATCTCCCTGAGATACAACGATCTGGTCCCCCGACAGTAATTGCTCATCTCCGGCAAATGCAGTGAATACAGCACTACACCCTATGATTATAATTAGAGTTATAGTGACGATCTTCATTAGCCAGGTTGGCGTCTTCACACGCTGCATGAATTGATCTTTAACATACACGGTGGGAGACTCGGACGTTTTGGTATAAACGGATTCATAAATACTTTTGTACGTAGAATATCTCATTCTAGTCGACCTCCAGACTTTCATTCCGCTAATCTTTAATTTCATGTTTACCTATGTATTTTTCCTATAACAATGAATGATCAATAATTAACTCTTTCACTATATAGGTATCTTTGCCTAAGTGTCCCTAGCCTGATAGGTCTATACTACCAGTTCACTCTAAACAAATTCTGAACAACCGAATTTCAATGTTATATCCGATTTAATCTATCCAATATTCATGCCTGATTTTCGGCGATGCTTGCTGCAACGTTTTTCTATAATAGGTATAGACAAAGATTCTAATGAGTAAGGACGTGCCCCCATGATTTCTGCTGATCTAAAGGAACAATATTACGAGGCACTTGTGGCCAAGGATTCGGAATACGAGGGTTTATTCTATGTTGGAGTCCGAACCACGGGTGTGTTCTGTCGTCCCACATGTCCTGCGCGAAAGCCAAAATTTGAAAACTGCGAATTCTATGAGACGGCTCAGCAGGCACTTCTGGCCTCTTATCGCCCTTGCCAGCGCTGTCGCCCGCTCTCTCACCCTAACCAAGTATCCGATGTCGTTCGCATATTAGTGGAAGCTGTGGAGAAAAATCCGGAGAAACGCTGGAAAGGACAGGATTTCAAGGCCCTCTCCATCGACGAATCCACTGCTCGCCGTCAGTTTAAGAAGCGGTTCGGCATGACCTTTGTTGAATATGCTCGCGCTCGCCGCATGGGACTTGCCCTGAAAAATATTCGCTCCGGCCGCACCGTGATTGATAGCCAATTATCTACCGGATATGAATCAAGCAGTGGCTTCCGCGATGCCTTTTCACGGATCATGGGAGCCGCCCCTACACAAGTCGATGAAGGACATATCCTGAAAGCGTCCTGGATTGACACCCGCCTCGGCCCGATGATGGCCATTGCTGATGAGGAGTCGCTATATTTACTGGAATTTGTAGACCGCAGAGGTCTGGAACGCGAAGTTGAGCGTCTGCGTAAACGAACCAAATCAGCGATTGTGCCCGGCACTACAGCTCCCATCCAGTCCATTGAGCGTGAACTAAACGAGTACTTTCAAGGTATTCGGACAGCATTCGACACACCGTTGTTCTGTTTAGGAACACTATTCCAAAAACTTGTGTGGGAACAGCTGACGGCCATTCCGGCTGGTGAAACGAGGTCATATCAAGAGATAGCAAATGCACTGGGAAAACCGACTGCGTGCCGAGCTGTAGCACAGGCAAATGGGGCCAATCAGCTTGCGATTGTGATTCCATGTCACCGTGTAATCAATGCCAGTGGTGAGCTGGGCGGATACGGCGGAGGATTAACTCGCAAAAACTGGCTGTTGACTCACGAGAAACAAAAAAAGGGTAGCTGAAAAACAGAATAAAGTAATGAAGTACGCATCAAATATCCAAAGAAATGCATGATATAACAAAGGAGAGTCAACATAATATGAGTAACTTAGAAGAAAAAGCAGCGTTGTTCCAACAATACCATGTGAAAGGAAAACCACTTGTTCTGGTCAATGTGTGGGATGCCGGAAGTGCGCAAGCCATTCAATCCGCTGGAGCAACGGCCATTGCTACCGGAAGCTGGTCCGTTGCTGCGGCCCACGGTGAACGCGATGGTGAAGCCATGCCATTCCATCTGGTGCTTGCCAATCTTGCACGGATTACAGCAAGCGTGGATCTGCCTGTAACGATCGATATAGAGGGAGGGTATGGGAGGTCTGTGTCAGAAGTGAAGCAAAATATCCTGCAAGTCATCGATCATGGTGCTGTAGGAATCAACATGGAAGATCAACTTCCCGCTGGCTTGGGATTGTACACTGTGGAGGAGCAATGCCCGAGATTGTCCGCCGCCCGGGAATCTGCGGAGCAGGCAGGCATCCCGTTGTTCATTAACGCCCGCACAGATATTTTCCTGCAACATGCACCTGAACACCATAACCACTCTCTCCTGGAGGAAGCACTTATACGTTCGAGCCATTATGCAGATGCAGGAGCCAGTGGTCTGTTTGTACCCGGTTTGCAGGATCACCAACTGATTCAGGAATTGTGTGAGCGTTCACCGCTGCCAATTAACGTCATGGTTACGTCTCCTGAGCCTTCACCAAAACAGCTTGCCACACTGGGTGTAGCACGTGTAAGCTATGGGCCATATCCCTATCTGCAAGTTATGGAACACCTGAAAGAACTGGGGAGAAACATTTTATCGGGAAATTAACAGGAGGGCATGTTATAATCACCTCTATTGAACATTTACAGGAGGCAATTATGCTTAACGTGGAACAAAAGCTTGAAGTGCTACAATCGTATCCCCAACTACAACGCAAAGATGTTTCTCTCGGTCGTGTTAATTTCCACTACGAGGATAGTGCGTATGATAAAAAGATTGTTGCTCTCCATATTCATCCTAACGGTAACGGTTATATCTATGCAGGACTACTAACTAACTATGAGACCGATGCTAAAGGATTCGTCAATATTCGTGATTACTCCGAAACAGATCTGCGCACATTGTTAGATGAAACGATCCAAGCGATGTCTCACAATCCCAACGCAGTTGAATTTAAAGAACCAGAACAAGTAAAAGCTGCTGCTCCTGCATTGTCTACAACCTCTACGAGTGGCGGAACGTGGATCGATGAAGATGGACATACACTGACTTTAAAATACGAAGATGACATGTGGTATGTGTATTCCGGTGATAATCTGGATATGGCATTTGAAACGCGTAGCGAAGCTGGCGAGTACCTCAAAGACGAAGGATTCAAACCGCAGGCTCAGGCTTAGCGCATACAGATTCATTTTGGATTGCAGAAAAAACACGAGGCGTGTTCGCACTCGTGTTTTTTGTATTACAGGAAGTTTCGCTTAGATTCCTTACCCAGTTCCTTTATAACTGTTTCCTGTCAGTCTTTTTTGGATTTCATGGTAAGCGGTGCATTCTTCATCATCGGGTACGTAGACAGAAGTAGCGCACCGCCAATGCATCCCAGAACGGTGAACAATGTCATGCGATTGATCCTAGCAATCCACAACATAAACTCACCAAGATCGCCCAATGTAATGATCAGCGTAAAGACCAAGCCAACCCCAAAGAACATAATGAAGAAGTTACGCATCCCCAAGCGCATCCAACAAACCGTTGGGAAGAATGAGATTCCCAGTACGAGAAAGCCGCACATCAGATCGATCCACAGATAGGATAAGAAATGATATTCACTTGAATACAACATGCCCGGTTGATAAAGGGTTACGCCAACAATTCCTTTTTCCTGAAGCAGGTGTATGAGGAAATACGCCACATGCAGAATGACCATGGTGCCTGCAACCATCCATACCGAGTTCATATAGAAAGATTTCATGAATTGAATTCGTGTACTGCCCATACCGATCGCAACCGGAAACAGTGTAATAATTCCCCCGATTGCAAATGTACATATCCCTCCGTACATTGGACCAAACAGTTGCGTAGCATACGAGACATCAAATATGAAGCCAATGGCCAGATATACAACGGCGAGCATCAGAGCGATGGATGAAAATATGCTCAGATACAAACGCATATCATCGCGAATCAGTCGGTTCGTACCTTTTACTGCGTTCATGGTTTAACCCCCTCTTGATTACGGGTCCTGTTAACCAAATAATCTTGTAATGTCGCTTTCTCAATGGAAAGCCCCTGCGAATGAGCGATATCCTTCCACATTTTCGAGTAGGGCTCATCAATCATCACTTTCACAGTCGATCCCATCTGGGAAGACTCTATAACTTTAACACCTGCTGTGACTCGGTTGATATCGTTAATTGCCCCTGTTAGAAGAACTCCTTTTTCGCGCATCTCTTCCATCGGTTGATTTAACAACACCTCTCCAGCTTGCAAAACGATAATGGACTCACATAAAGGCTGAATCTCCTCAATATGATGGCTGGATATCAGAATCAGACGCGGGTTATCTTCATAACTTTCCAGTAGCGCATTGTAGAAGAACTTACGCTTCTCAGCATCGAGCCCATTGGTGGGTTCATCCAGAATGGTTATCTTTGCATTACTGGCAAGACCTAATATAATCTGGGTGGCAGTCTTCATGCCTTTCGAAAATTTAATGATTTTCTTCTTCTCCGGTAGTTCGAACACATTGATTAAACGTTCCGCCAAATCCTGATTCCACTGCGGATGAAAATATTGCCCCATTTGGACCATGTCACTAACCGTCCAGTTTTTTCCCAGGGGATGATTCTCCTGGATGTAGCACAGATGCTCTTGGGCAGCCAGATTATTATAGGGGTCTTGACCCATGATCTGAACGGTTCCACTGTCCGGGCGGTTATGCCCTGCCAGTAAACTCATCATGGTTGTTTTGCCCGCTCCATTTCTTCCCCAGATTGCACCAATGATTGGCTCACTCTCATGTAGCGTAACCTGGTTCAGAACGGGCGTCTTCTGGTAGCTGTAGTTGACCTGCTCCATATGAATCATAACTCACTCTCCTTATCCTTCTTGCCGCGAATCAGATCAATAATCATGTCTTCATTCATGTGAATCCGTCTGGCTTCTTCAAGTAAAGGCTTGATGTATTCTTCATAAAAATCTTGCTTCCGTTCAACGAGCAATGCTTCTCTTGCTCCCTTTGCAACAAACATTCCAACACCTCGCTGTTTGTATATAATCCCCTTGTCCACGAGTTCCTGCAGTCCTTTGCGGGCTGTAGCCGGATTGATATTGTAGAAGCGCGACAGTTCATTGGTTGAGGGAACCTGTTCTTCCACCTTCAATCTGCCTTCCACAATATCGTCCATAATCATCGTAGCAATCTGATGAAAAATAGGCTGAGATTCATCCAAAGTCGATTTCATGTGCCTCCAACTTTCATACGTATTCATTAGTGAGTTAGTCGGTTAGTTACTCATGTGACTAACTATAGTATACAAAGACGCAAATGTAAATAGGCGAACTTAATTCATCGCCTTTCCTACCTTGACTCTATTGTATTGATTAATAAGCCTGTCCAGGACTACGGATTGCTGGATCACTTCCGGATGAAGCAGACTACCGTATTCCATATGCATGCGATATAACAACTGTCTGGCATCTTCGATCCGTGATATCAAATCCAGGCGATCCATAGTATCCCTCCTTTTTGTCATATTTTAGTGTATTATGCCAATCATAAGCGCATGTGAGATACGACATACTTATTCTTCCACTTTGATACACAAAAAAAGAACGCTTCTGATTTATTCAGAAGCGTTCTTTACTTTTATTAAGTTCCAAATCCATGATCAGCGGGTCTCATAATTTCGGGGTTCGGGATTTCCTTGCCTGGGACAGGTTCCGTAGCAGGGGCTACGATGGATACAACGATACTACAGGTAGCTATCAGCAAAGCCAACTTTCTCTTCATTGAGTTTCTGCACCTCACTAATTATCATTTTGTATTGCTGTTTCGCCGTCTCAGATGCAAATTCCCGATATTGCTCGAACAGTCCGACACCTCTAAGCATACCTCGTCCACTGCTAATTTCAATAGAAAATTTTAAACTATCCAGCACAAATTCTATCCCTAAATGATACTCGTCTTTCTTTAGATAATATGCACCCAAATCTGCTAAAAGTCTTAAATATCGATCATCCGTAACCTGACTGCTCACTTTGCCAATTCGGTTACTCTGTTCCTGATAAGTGAAGTACGATTCATACTGTTTGAGAACATGATCAATATCCTTATCATAACGATTAGCCGCTGTTACAATATCACACAGCGCTGGGAATATTTCATTTTCCTTCGTCGAGATATACGCCAGATAATCAGGTAACACCTCAAAATGACCACCCATTAAATGATATATATATCGATTCGCTTCAGCCCATTCCTGAAACTGATTCATAACAACGATTTCATCTTTATCCGGGTTCCTCACCCAGCGATTATCCGAATATAAAGAAACATATTTAAGTGCCCCAGTGTAGTCCTTCAATTGATAACAGGCACTTCCTGCAGCTAGATCGGAGTATAGAATATAGAAAACAATTGGTCTTTTTGTCTCTTCTTGTTTCCGTCGGCCATTCATCTCATAGTGGATGGACGCTTTTATTTTCAATTTTTCAGATAACTCCTGAACCTTGTCCCATCTATGCAATGCTCCAAAAGCATTAATCAGTTCGTTAAGCGCATCCAACTGGAAGCGTTCATCCAGCCGATCCACATAATATTCGAACCGAGATGCAATAATCAGATTCCGGTGCTGATCATTGCTCAGTCCCAACCTGAACAGTCGGTACTGACAGAGTGCAAGCCGCTCGGAATGTTGCATTTTCTCGCTTTCAGCAATGTTTTCATATAGAAGAATGGCTGGTTTGAATTTACCCGCTTGGTAGAATTCTTCAGCCACATCAAATAACAAAGGAATATAGGATAGATTATCCATCATCAGACGAATAACCTCTTCAATACAGTCCAACTTGTCCAACTCGGCACAGCGATGAAGGAAGGGTCCCAGTCTTCGCCAGTCCGGGGTCGCGTGTACAAAACACTCGTCTATGTATAACTCATAGAAGTAACCTTCTTCCAGTCTCATGGCAGAAGTGATGCGATCCAACTGCTGCATGGCAATAGGCCGATTTTTATTCAAAATATTGCTGAGCGTACCCGAATTAATCCCTGACGTTTCCGAAAAATGACTAATGGACATCTGTTCACGCTTCAGATAACTTTCCAAGTGATCGCGTATCGTGGTTGTCGACTCCAAACGAACACCACCCTCCAAAATAAAAAACATAAACGGGATTATCGGTATGCAAAAGTAATTATATGTAATTAGAAAGTATCGGTCAATATAATAATTTCAACTAATTTGTATTAAAACCATTTTAATCCTTTTATAAAACGGACAATCCTATCCTTATTTTATATCGGAAACGTGCCTGACATCAAACCTGAAAATAGGCAAAAAACACGAGCCATTCACGGGCTCGTGTCCTCAACTGACTCAGCAGTCAGCATGCTCACTATAACTTGGATTTAAGGCAGTATATTGCCTGCTGCACGGTAAATTTCATACCACTCTGGACGAGTGAGATGAACATCTCCTGCTTTTACACAGTCTTGCAGACGTTCAATATTCATCGTGCCTGTCACAGGTTGCATCTGCGCAGGGTGACGAAGCAACCATGCGATTGCAATCGTTGTATTGCTCACGTCATATTTCGCAGCAATCTCGTCAATCTTTGCATTCAATTCCGGGAACTTGTCGCTACCCAGAAATACACCTTCGAAGAATCCGTACTGGAACGGGGACCACGGCTGAATGGTGATATCATGCAGACGACAATAATCAAGGATACTGCCGTCACGGTTAACCGCAGCTTCGTTCTCCATGTTCACGTTGATTCCACTGTCAATCATCGTGGTATTGGTAATACTCATCTGCAACTGGTTGGCTACCAGTGGCTGTTTCACGTATTTTTTCAACAATTCGATCTGGTTCGGATTCTGGTTGGATACCCCGAAGTGACGCACTTTACCTTCGCGCTCCAGTTGATCAAAGGCTTCAGCCACTTCCTCCGGCTCAACCAATGCATCAGGACGATGCAGAAGCAGAACATCAAGATATTCCGTTTTCAGACGTTGCAGGATGCCATCGACTGAATTCAGGATGTGCTCTTTGGAGAAATCAAACATGCCTTTGCGGATACCGCATTTGGATTGAAGAATCATATTTTCACGAACTTGGGGATTCATCTGTACCGCTTCGGCGAAGATTTCCTCACATGTTCCTGTACCATAAATGTCGGCATGGTCAAAGAAATTCGCGCCAACCTCCATTGCAGAACGAACAAAATGTTCGGCTTCCTTACCGTCTAGTGAATTAATACGCATGCAACCCACCGCGACTACAGGTACTTCTAGTGCACTGCTGCCCAATTTAATCGTTCTCAAGATGTTTTCCCTCCATATTCGAATATTATCGTGTATCTTACCTTTGATTGTGACATATATCTGCAATCGGTTTCAATAGCTTTATCCTACATTCATATGGAGAAATGATAGGTTCTTCATTCCAGCCTATATATCCAAAAGAATAAGTTATACTTCTTCCGGTATGATAACCTCAATGTGCCTTGGCAGGACACCGATATGAATCGGCAGGGCAGGACCTTCTTCCCCATCTACATTGGTGCGAATGGCTTCGTCTGAGCGAACATGAACTTCTTTGGCTGTAAAATAGTCCACGTCCTTATGGTCTTTCAGACTACCAAAGAAAAGGGAAGTGCCAAGGGTCAGACTGTTGAACACACTGATATTACGAACAACAAAACAATGTATCAAACCATCGTCCACCTCTGCATCCGGGGACAACTTCTCGAATCCTCCGACCGAGTTGGTCAGCGCCGCCAGAAAAAGTGGCGATTCCCCCTCCCAGAACTGTCCGTCATATTCGATGGTTAGATGATTGGCTGGTGTATTCACCAGGTCTTTCAAGCCTTCTTTGAGATATGCGAATGATCCCAACTTCGACTTCTCTTCCGAGGATACGGAGAACAAAGCTTCTGCCAAAGAACCCGCAGCCACAACGTTGGCAAACAGGCGATCATTGATTTTCCCCAAATCCACGATATGGGTCTGATTCGAACGTAACTGCCTAATGGCTTCTTCCGGGTCAAGCGAGATATTCAGCGCACGTGCAAAATCATTCACCGTACCTAGCGGTACCACGCCCAGTCGGGGACGGTGATCCTGATCCATCATGCCGTTAATCGTCTCATGTAGTGTACCGTCGCCTCCGATGGAGATGACCAGATCACAGCCGTCTTTGCAGGCACTCAGACAGTAGTTGGTCGCATCACCTTCCCCAGCCGTCTCATTAACAACCACCTCATACTGCTGTGACTCCAGAACTTCTCTGACTTGGGACACATACTGCTCGGCCTCTTCCTTACCTGACGATGGATTACTAATGATCATGGCTTGGCGCATACTCACATCTTCCCCTCCAAAATGGCATCTTTACTTTATCTTTACCCGTTTCAAGGGTGGGTTGAATAGGGTCTGCGGGGGATGTTCCATTTTTTTTGATAAACATGTCTCTGAAGAGTGCAGAGCAGGGTTTGTTTCATATAGAATAGAAGTAGACAAATACCCATTACGAAATTTCTTGTTCCTTTTCCCTGTTGACGGGTTAATAACTATAGATGTGCTTTGAGCCGAACCTACATATGTTAAACTCTTCAATTCACACTGAACACTCCGTGGGCAGAATAACCTTTCGGTCGCTGTTATCGTGTAACTACTATACTTATCTAACTCAATCTGTTCGGATTATTTTATAATTCTAAAAAATTGGAGGGAATGCATGCAATGAGAAGAATGACGCTACTATTTCTAGTATTCATCCTGAGTCTCGGGGCATCGGGGCAAGCCATGGCTTACACCACTACAGACTTGGGCGAGGGAATCATTGAAGATCCAGCTTTGGAGGAAGGACTGAAGTTAATCCTGAACAAACCTCTGGATGTGCCATTAACTTCAACGGATCTGGAGCAGCTTGAGGTGGTGGATCTGAGCAATGCAGGTATTCACAGCCTCTCCGGTCTCGAATATGCAACCAATCTGACTCACCTCCGATTATATGGAAATGAGATTGAGGATCTCACACCGCTGGAGCACCTAACCCAGCTTCGGGAAATCGATGTTCGCAATAATTACATTACATCCATAGACGCACTTACTGAATTGAAAGACTTGGGACGGCTGTATATCAGCAACAATTCCATTTCTTCCATAGAGGTTGTACGTGAGTTCAACCGATTACATACGTTCCACGCCAGCGGTAACCAGATTGCCAGTCTTGCGGCCCTCTCGGATGCGGATGCACTGAAGTGGCTCGAGATCTCGAACAATACCATTAGCAATCTGACACCGCTCATGGGTAAAACTCGGCTCCAACAACTCAATGTATCGAATAACCAGATTCAAACGCTGGACGTACTGGCTGAATTGCCAAATACACTGCGGAATCTGAATGTGGCAGGCAACCAAATCACGGATCTGACACCACTGGAGCACATGACACGCCTTCGGACACTTGATATCTCTGGTAACCAAGTACAGCATCTCAAGGGGCTTGAGGGGCTGACTGGGCTGACGGAGCTGAATGCAGAGTCCAATCAGATCTATGATCTGGAACCTTTACGGCAGCTTTCCAGCCTGGACGTATTAAAATTATCCAACAACCGGGTGTGGGATCTGACACCAATCGCAGGTTTTACGTTTACCCGTGATCAGTCAGCGACAAATGCTATACAGGATATATCGGCGTCTACCTCGTTATCCTCCGGTATTCAGACTTCTGTATCAGAGGTTGAGCCTGCCGGACTCACGGTGCAGAACAATTATCTGGATGTTGTGAGTGGCAGTCATACGATGCAGCTTCTGAACCGGATGAATGTGCGGGAGCAGAAACGAACGCCGCAAGGCAGCTTCCAGCGTCTGATTGAAGGGTCAACCACCGCCTATGTCGGGGACCGTGCTTATGCACTGGATGCTGCACCTTTTATCGATGAGGGCCGGACCTATGTGCCTCTGCGTTTTGTCTCCGAGCAGTTAAATGCCCGTGTGAACTGGAACAGCGGTACGCGCGAAGCTGTGATCACACAGAATGATAAGACCATCCGCTGGAGCGTGGGCAACAAACAAGTTGTTGTGGATGATACGCTTGCGATCAATGATGCTCCTCTTCTGATGAAAAATGGTAAAGCTTTTGTACCGGTACGCTTCATCTCGGAGCAATTCAATACGACGGTTGGTTACATCGGAAGCAGCAAAACGATTCTGATTTTTGAAAATAAACAGCTTGGTGAGAGTGTGCAGCCTTAAATAGTGTCTCACGTTCATTTCCAGCCATAAGAGAATATGAGAAACAAGCAAAGTCCCCGTCTGAACGATCAGCGGGGATTTTGTTGTGTCATGACAGTTGTATTATGACATTGGATAATGGTATATGGATATCGCCGATCACAAACAAATACAGCATATAATCTGTCTATTCGGATACGAACTCGTGATACTCCATCTTCGATTAGGGTAAATTTCACACGGTTTAGCATATCTTCTTTTGCCGCAAGAGTTGTTATACTGAACGTAATATCTATGACAGCTGGAGTTCAAGCGAGGAGGAAATTCATATGACATTCACGTTCACTGGTTATTCAACAACCCAAGATAGCCCATGGAAAAAGTTATCTTTTGTGCCTACTAATGAAAGCGCTAACTTAAAACTGACGGGTGAACAGTACCAACTTGTGGAAGGGTTTGGTGGCTGTTTTAACGAGCTTGGTTATATGGCTCTGTCCCACTTGAATGAGGAGCAGCGCCATGAGGTATTTCACTCTCTCTTCCATCCAGAGGGCGAGCACAAGTTTAACATCTGTCGCCTGCCGATCGGCGCAAGTGATTATGCAGAGCAATGGTACAGCCACAACGAAGTGGACGGCGACGTGGCCATGGAACATTTTTCGATCAAACGTGATTTCAAATATCTGATTCCTTACATCAAGGAAGCTCTGAGTTATAACCCGAACCTGCAATTCTTCGCCTCGCCATGGAGCCCGCCAACGTGGATGAAGTCGCCCAAAGCCTATAACTATGGGACACTGCGCTGGGAGAAAGATATTCTGGAGGCCTACGCCCTGTATTTTGTGAAATTTGTACAGGCTTACCGTGACGCAGGCATTACCATCCATCAGGTGCATGTGCAGAACGAAGTGATTGCAGATCAGAAATTTCCTTCTTGCATGTGGACAGGCGAGCAGCTTCGTGAGTTCATCGCCGATTATCTGGGCCCGGCTTTTGACAAACACGGTCTGGATACGGAAATCTGGCTCGGAACGATCAACGCCCCTGATCCATGGGAGGAATTGATTAAGAAAAAAACAAATGACTTCGATGAGTACGCAGGGCTTGTCCTAAGTGATCCGAAGGCCTATTCCTATATCAAGGGTGTTGGATATCAGTGGGCAGGCAAAAATGCCATTCAACGTACCTCGGCAAGTTATCCGGAGCTGCGTTATATGCAGACCGAGAACGAATGCGGTGATGGCAACAACTCATGGAATTACGCCAAATATGTATATAACCTCTACCAGCATTACTTCAGCAACGGCGTGAACGCGTACATCTACTGGAACATGGTTCTGGAACCCAAAGGCCGCAGCACATGGGGCTGGGAGCAAAACTCCATGATCACCGTAGATCCGGACAATAAGGAGGTTACTCGGAACCCGGAGTATTATGTGATGAAACACTTCGCTCATCATATTGTTCCTGGTGCTCGAAAAGTCGGTCTGTCAGGCGCCTGGAGCGGGAAATCCGTCGCTTTCCGCAACCCGGATAACAGTCTCGTCATTGTCATCAACAACCCATTCCAGGACCGTCGTGACCTGTATCTAACCCTTGAAGAAGGACAGACCCTACACATGAAGTTGGAAGCCGATTCGTTCAACAGCATGGTTATTCAACCGAAGTAACTAATCCAATACCTCGTTAAAAACGCGGACATCAATAGCGTCAGGCCCCAAAGATTCCCCGGGCCGGCGCTATTTTTTATGGGCCAGACCAGGCTTATTTTCACCATTATTACTCCTGTGAAACACAAGCCGAAGGCAACTTAAAGATATGACGTTCAAGCTTTTATATTTACAAATCTATAAATCTAGATATAATGTAATCCAGAGCTTACTCTCATGTCCATCACATTATAGGAGTTATAGGAGGCAAGGCAGGTTCATTTCGACATAATACATCTATTTTTCTGTATATCTAAATTCACTGGAGGTACGCTTTACATGAAATCACAACAGGTCAACCCGCTGCTTATCCTGATTCTGGCACTGGGTGTATTCGGGATCATTACAACAGAAATGGGGATTGTGGGGGTGCTGCCTCAGGTTGCGCACAAATTCAACATTACGGCTGCACAGGCAGGTTGGCTGGTCAGTATATTTGCGCTGGTCGTAGCCATCGCGGGTCCTTTTCTCACCTTGCTGGCGTCTGGAATTAATCGCAAAATCATCCTTTTAGCCGCTGTGCTGATGTTTGCCATTTCGAACGTCGTCTATGCCTACGCCACAACATTTGATACCATGCTTATCTTCCGTATCATTCCCGCGTTATTCCATCCCGTCTTCTTTTCCGTAGCCCTGGTCACCAGTGCCCAACTCGTTCCGGCAGAGAAAAGCAGTCAGGCCGTCGCCAAAGTATTCACCGGAGTTACCGCGGGCTTTGCCTTTGGCGTGCCACTGACATCGTATCTTGCTGAACGCCTATCCCTCGAAATCGCCTTCCTGTTTGGAGCGATGGTCAGTGTGGTCGCTTTGATCGGCATATGGATCTGGTTACCCTCGATGCCCGTGAAGGAAAAGATGTCCTATGGCAAGCAACTCGGTATTCTGCGCAAACCTGGATTATGGCTGAATGTTGTCGCAGTCATTTTTATATTCGCCGCCATGTTCTCCGTATACAGCTATTTCGCCGAGTATCTTGGACAGGTCACCCAAATGAGCGGATCATGGATCAGTGTCATGCTGACTGTCTTTGGTGTCGTCATGATCATCGGAAATTTGGGGTTTGGACAGTTTCTGCGTAAGAGCGTGGTCCGAACTGTCCTCATGTTCCCCCTGCTGTATGTAGCAGCTTACGCACTCGTCTATTGGGCCGGTCCCCACTTCATGTGGATGGTTATTGTAGTCATCCTCTGGGCATCCGTGCATTCAGGAGGATTAATTGTAAGCCAAACCTGGTTAACCGCTGAAGCGCAAGATGCGCCTGAATTCGGCAACAGCTTGTATGTATCCTTTTCCAACCTCGGTATTACCCTGGGTACTGCTATCGGCGGCTGGTTCATCGCAAACCTGGGAGTACATCAACTGGTCTGGAGCGGAATGATCTTTGCACTGATCGCTTTTGTATTGATATGGATTAAAATCAAATGCTTCTCCTCACGCTCGGTTGCTTAAAGTTCAGAACGACCATCATTCGGATTCTTGACTCCTCGCACCAGTGGTTGATCAAACAGGGAGACAAAATATTCGCACATCAAAAAGCGCCATGTCCCCATACTCATCATGTGGGACAGGCGCTTTTTGATGTGATATCATTATCGAATTTCTACGAGATGCTCAGCCACATCAATACGTAAACTTAAGGATTGTTTGCCAGGTAATTTCTCAGCCATTGCATAGCCGGACGTTCTGTACCGTTGCTATTGACCAAGTGGGAGCCAGCCTGCCAGGTTTGATTCTGGTTGTAACCCCACAGCGTCACACCTTTAACAGCAGAGTGTTTCCACAGCACAGGGAATTTCTGCTGATAACGTTGCAATTGTGTATTATCGTCACCTGTCATATCCAGCTCGGATACATAGATTGGCAACCCTGTTGCTGCAAGCTTGTTCAATACCGTGTTCATCGTGCTCACAGAAACGTTGTCCATATTGAAGTAATGCGCCTGGATTCCAATACCATCAACTAGACCTCTGTTTTTCAAAAGGTTGATAATCTGGATATATTGGTCCGCTTTAGCAGGATCACCGATAATACCATATTCATTAATTAACAGTTTGGAGTTAGGGAAGGCTTGTCTCGCCTGTTGGAATGACCAGATAACCCAATCCCAACCCGTTGCCCCATCTCCACCAATGGCATTGCGATAGGATGGTTTCGCATGCAGAGGTTCATTCACCACATCAACGAAGGCAGACTTCGAATACCGCTGTCCTGCAGCTTTAATCCATTGTGTCACTTCAGCCTTCTGATCTGCGGCTGAGAGACTGTTAATCCAATTTGGCTGTTGATTTCCCCATACGAGCGTATGGAATTTGAACGGAAATCCGTTGTTGTTAGCATAGTTGTAGGCCATATCCGCCTGGCCCCAATTCATTACGTTGCGTGTGCCTTCAATAGCATCCCACTTGGTTGAGTTCTCCGGAGTTACCTGATTCCAATATGGGCTAAAATTCGAAGGAACCTGGTTGGCAATAATATTGCCCAGAAATTTGCTACCTTTCGCCAAACCAGCACTCACACTACCAACCGCAACAGAAGCAGCGAGAATCCCTACCAATGCCAGTGAGCCGACTGTTTTAAACCACTTAGACTTAATCAATGATTTTCCTCCTTAGTATTCATTTTTTGTAAAGCGCTTACAAAAACCATTTTACTGGATAATTTTGGTTTTTAACACCTGTCAAATTATAGTATTTTATTGTAAAAAAATAGAATTTAGTGGTTTTTCTGAGGCTAATTATCGATTCAATCTCTTAAATCCAACATAACTCTTACATTGGAGTTTACATTCACTAGATGTTTATCTAGTATGAAATGATACATATCTTTACACACACTAGATAACAAGGGAGATTACAACATGCGCAAAATTTCAACGAAACGCTTCGCCGGATGGCCTTTATCTTTCCTCTTATGTGCCTCCATTTTGTTCGCCCCTTTTGCTTCCACTCCGGTTCAGGCTGCTGAGGCAGACAAGGAGACCAAGATCACGTTGCTGGGTACATCGGATATACATGGTCGATTCATGCCGTGGGACTATGCTTTGGATGGTCCAAACCCAACCGGAAGCATGACACAGCTCTACACCATTGTAAAAAAAGTGCGTGCGGAGAATCCCAATACGATCCTACTGGATGCAGGAGACATGATTCAGGATAACTCGGCTGAGTTGTTCAATGATCAACCCCAATCTCCCATGATGGTTGCAATGAACGAAATGAAATATGACGCATGGGTTATGGGTAACCATGAGTTTAACTTCGGACTGGACGTACTGGAGAAGATCTCTTCCCAATTCAATGGACAGCCTCTCGTGGGTAACATTTTCAAAGAAAACGGCGACCGCTACATGCCTGCCTATACGATTATTGAGAAAGACGGCATCAAAGTCGGTGTTATTGGAATGAACACACCTATGATTACCGAGTTTGAGAAAGGTACGGATCACCTGGACGGCATCATCGTCAAAGATCCTGTGGAAGAGACCAAGAAGGCCATTGCTGAGCTAAAAGGCAAAGTCGATGTCATGGTTGGACTCATGCATATGGGATTGGACAACGAGAACGGTAATCCGGGAACCGGAGTGACGGATATCGCCAATGCCAACCCGGAGCTGGCTGCCATTTTTGCCGGACACATGCATACTTTGATTGAATCCCAAACGGTTAACGGCGTATTGATCTCCGAACCGAATAAATATGGCTCGCATATCTCTCGAATTGACCTTACATTTGAAAAAGATGGCGACAAAGTTGTGCTGAAAAGCAAGGAAGCTCAAGCTCTCGCTGTGAAAGCAGCAGACGGAACATATGAAGTCTCCGATCCTGCGCTGGAAGAGACTTTGCACCCATTC
Source organism: Paenibacillus sp. 37 (assembly GCF_008386395.1). Classification (NCBI taxonomy): domain Bacteria; kingdom Bacillati; phylum Bacillota; class Bacilli; order Caryophanales; family Paenibacillaceae; genus Paenibacillus; species Paenibacillus sp. 37. The sequence continues at coordinate 6,891,862 of NZ_CP043761.1, forward strand.
CACGAGTTCGCTCGTGCCGATGCCAACATTGAAGTGGCTGAACTGAAAGGAACGAACCTGGTCCCTGCTGATGAGATTAAGGGTATCCCTGCGGTGCAGATCCAGGAAACACCTTTGTCTGATTTCTTCACAGAAGTGATGTTGCATTACAGTGATGCCGATGTGGTCGCGCACCAGATTGATAACGACAAGGCCAAGCTGGATGTAGGCCCGATCAAGAAAAAGGATATTGCGTTCAACTACCAATACACCTTTGGTGAAGTGACCGTATATGAAGTAACCGGACGCGATCTGATGGATTATATGGAGTGGTCTGCGGGATACTTCAACTCCACACGCCCTGGTGATGTGACCGTCAGCTTTGATCCGAAACGACGCGCTTCCAAATACAGCACCGATGATTTCTTCGGCGGCGTAACGTATGAGATTGACCTGACCAAGCCATACGGTAGTCGGATTAAAAATCTCAAGTACAGCGATGGGTCAGTGGTCAAAGAAGACGATACGCTGAAGCTCGGTATGAATGCCTACCGGATGGAAGCGCTGATTGCCAAAGGTGGCGCCATGGAAGGTCGCAAGTTCAAGCAGCTCTGGTCCTCCAAGGATGCCTCGGCATTTGGTGAGATTCAAGGCACAATTCGCAACCTGTCCATCGCCTATCTGAAAGATGTTATGAAAGGTGTCTACGAACCGAAGATTCAACATAACTGGAAAATCACCGGCGTAGACCTGACTGCACCGGAACGTGCAGATGTAGTGGAGTTAATTAACGACGGCATCATGTCTGTCCCAACAACGGAAGATGGCAAGTACACCAACATTGCCTCCATTAACATTTTGGATACGGTGACTCAGGAAGAGATTGATACGTTATCTGCCAAAGCAGATGTGAGTGCGGTACAATTCGCAGGCGTGAAAACCAAGGGAGCGTTCTATCAACAGCTGAACAAAACTCGCAAAGCAGTAGGTAGTGGTGAGGGAGCAACTACTCCTACACCTGAGAAGCCAACAACGCCAACAGTACCTAAACCAACACCAACTCCAGGCACATCGAAACCTGGTAAACCATCAACACCAAGCACTGGTAAACCAGGAACTGTCACCAAAGGCCAACAAGCCAAGGTCACTGCAGCTTACCTGAACGTACGCGCTGGCGCTTCATCCAAGGCCAAAGTTGTTGCTGCAGTACCAAAGGGCACTGTGCTTGAGGTGATCAGTACAGACAAGTATGGCTGGGTAAAAGTGAAGCTGGATGGACGTGTAGCATTTGTATACGGGAAATATGTGAGTATTTTGAAATAGGTACAATCGTGACGTACCACGCTTAACGAAAAAGAAAAAGGGCGATCCCTCCCATGGATATCATGGAAGGGATCGCCCTTTTTTATGTTAAAGAACATTTATAATAATTGCTATAACTGCTCTATGGAAAAAAGTCATTTAGCGTTGTGGCAGGTTCTTGATTTTATCCATAAAAGCGTCCAGTTGTATACCATTCGTTTGTTCCGTAAAGTAACGTGATTCCTCCGATTCACCCTCATAGGTGGCAAGTACGTAGTCACCATCAACAATATAGTACGTGCCGTAGCGGGTGAACGAATATCCTCCCAGCTGTTCTCCAGTCGTCCCCTTTTTGACTACAGCGATAATCTTCATACCTGGTTTAAGTTCAGGCTCCACACCTGCAAAGTCAGCGTTGTAAAATAAAAAAGTGTCCTCGGGCACATCATCTCCTGTTACCACTTCATGTACCCTCACCCCATAGGAGATGAATTCAGGTTGATAGGGTGTCGTTCCAGTAGCCCGATCCTTATCAGCCATCTTTCGCTCAGGCGTGCCCGGCTCAGTAGTCAACTCCACACGAAAACTCGGCAAAACATTCATAACCTCTGCCACAACGACCCCATCCCCATATGTCATGATCTCTCTGAAGCTCACTTCTCTCATGTTAATCGTCGCGGGAACGCCAGTGGATAGCGGATATTCCTTGCGGAGTTCATTCATTCGCTTTTGGGAGAGCACGTTCTCCGCACGATCATCTGAATTGACAAACAGAGTTGTACATCCCGTTAGACTAACCAGCAATGCAATACCTGTTAGCCAGCATATTAGTCGGATTCGTGCCATACATCCACCCCTCACCTGGTATGGTTGCTATATATACCTTCAATACTCAACCTCTCTTTACATCCCAGTTCGCAAGCATGCCTCTCGCCATCTCCATGTCCGACTCCTTTCCTGTAATCAGTGCAAACTTGGCAACAATTGCAGGATAGGCTGCCCACTGCTCTCGAATATGCTCCATCATCCGGGGCCATGTTCTTCCCCCTGCCTTCTCATAACGTCTCAACAGTTCACGCAGTCCTTCCTCCTGAAAGAGTGCATAGTAAATGACGAAGTCCTTACCCGGATCTGCAATCTCAGCTTCCGTCCAATCAATAAGTCCAGTTACTCGCTGGGCATCATCGACAATTATATGTGGTGGATGCAGATCACCATGGATGAACGCCGAGTGCTGAGGCCAATAGCTACTTATAGAAAGCCATACCGTCCAGCGTTCAACCAACTCGGTTGGCACCGTAAAATTCTGCTTAACCTCTTCTATATTGGCTGCAAATTCTTTGCGAGCTTCCATAGGTGTCTTGGTCCGCACTCCACCTTTCTTCGCCTTGTCGGGATCGATGTTATGCAGCGTGGCGAGAGTCGTAGCCAGTGAATCCAGGAATGTATCCGATAAGCTCTCCTGAGGGAATCTCCATACATACCCTCCCCCTGCGGGATCCACAACTGCGATCGGATCACCCTCAAGTAAAGGATAAGCGATCAACCCTGGCGTGCAGATCCGCCAATCTGGTACCTGTGCATGTATATTTCCTCGGACCACATTCAGCACCTTTCTCTCATTCTCGGCTCGCTCCCAGACATCTTTGCGTCGCGGCTGGCGCAGAACCCATCTTCGGCCTTCTTCATCCGTGGCGAATGCTACACGAAAGTCCATACCCGACTCGTTGATCTCCAAGGATTCCTCAACGATAAGGAGTCCATTCTGATTTGCTAAAGATAATAATTCCTTTCGAATTGCCAAATGCTCATTCATGTTCGCTTTTGTCATATCAGGTACTCCCCTTTTCCTGGATAAACTAAAAAACACAGACATGTTCGCCTGTGCAATTCATCTCGGAAGTTGGCATACCTGAATGCTCACAAAAAATAGTAGTACATCAAAGAACCACCTCACAGAATGATTCTTTCACGACTAGCGGCATACGTGTAACATGGCAAACCAATCCCGATGAGCTGCACACAGGCAGAAAACAGCAAGCATAAACAAACATCTCGCCATATTATCTCAATCGGGAAAAATTTAGCACACGTATCCCTCCGTTCAATAAGTTACCCATATGCTAACATATTCCAAATCCCAGTTCCAGACTGAATGGAATTTTTTTGGTTCTTTTTATTGATATACAGGAACTTGGGCGTCTCAGGTAACGTCCATAGTTTGTAGATGTAATTAAAAAGAATGAGAGGTGAGCACCCCAATGTCCATTGTACGAAAGTTATCCTTATTACCAGTCATCATGCTCTTGTTAACTCTTGGATGCACAGAGAAGTCCGTAGAACAAGTGAAAGAGAAGCCACATGTGCGAGGAATGATTACGGATTTTGAGGAAGAAAGAGGTCAGGTACTCATAGAGAATAAAGAAGATGGAGGTGTTGAATCAGGACCGATTTGGATTTCGCTCAGCAAGAACGCCGAACTCATCATCGAAGGACAGACTGTCACCGTCTCTTTGGATGAGACACTCGTTGGTCGAAGTGCAGAAGTATGGATTGGTGGAATAATCGCTCAATCTTACCCTCCCCAAACCCAGGCTGTAAAAATGGTCATTCATTAACACACAGCAATATTCACCGATACATTTCGTTTCACGTGGAACGTTATGATACACCTACGCACAGCAACAGGCGGTTCCTCCTCATATCGGAGTTGATAAAAACATTTTAACCACTTGATGCATTTACTCCGTTAGCCTGCCTGCATATAGAGTATAATGAAGAGGTATACGATAAATGTACGGTGCAATAATTGTACAAAAACTAACGCAAAAGAGGTAAACGATGAGCGAGCAACAATTTAAAGATTATGGACTAGGTGAAGAGATCGTAAAAGCACTAGACAGTCTGGGCTACGAGACACCAACCGAGGTTCAAACGAAAGTTATTCCGGTAGCACTAGAGAACCAGGATCTTGTGGTCAAATCACAGACAGGTAGCGGTAAAACAGCCGCCTACGGCATTCCGCTTTGCGAGCTGGTGGATTGGAATGAAAATAAGCCACAGGCTTTGATTCTTACACCAACCCGGGAACTGGCTTTGCAGGTTAACGAAGATATTACAAATATCGGCCGCTTTAAGCGTATTAAAGCAACCGCACTATACGGACAGTCCCCTTTTCATATCCAAAAAGCCGAGTTAAAACAAAGAACACATGTCGCTGTAGGTACGCCAGGTCGGGTACTGGATCATATCGAACGCGGCACGCTGCCACTCGAACGGATTGCTTACCTTGTCATTGACGAGGCCGATGAGATGTTAAATATGGGCTTCATCGAGACGGTACAAGCGATTATTCAGAAGTTGCCGCAGGAGCGAGTAACGATGTTGTTCTCCGCTACGTTCCCTGAAGATGTAGCCAAGCTATCACGCAAATACATGAACAAGCCGGTGGAAATCGAGATCAAAGCAAGTGGACTGACAACAGCCACTATTGAACACGCTGTAATTCATGTGCCAGAAGTGAACAAAACCGCGCTGCTTCAGGACTTGTTCATTGTGGAAAATCCGGATAGCTGCATCGTGTTCTGCCGTACGCAGGAGAATGTAGATAAACTGTTCCGGGTCATGGCTGACCTTGACTATCCAGCAGACCGTATCCATGGTGGCATGGAGCAGGATGAGCGGATCGAAGTCATGAACGCCTTCAGACGGGGACAATTCCGTTATTTGATCGCAACGGATGTAGCCGCACGTGGTATTGATATCACCAATATTACTCATGTCATCAACTACGATATTCCTTTGGAAAAAGAGGGATATGTTCACCGCACCGGCCGTACGGGTCGCGCAGGCAAAACAGGTAAAGCCATTACGTTGATTACACCGAAAGATGGCAGACGTCTTGCGGAGATTGAATCCTATATCGGTTTCGAAATCCCTATTGTGAAAGCTCCTTCCGAGGAAGCTGTAGATCGCCGCAGAGAAGATTTTGAGAAACGATTGAAGATCGTTCCTGAACGCAAAAAGGACAAGCGTGAACAGTTGAATCAGCAGATCATGAAGTTGAACTTCAACGGAGGCAAGAAGAAGAAACTTCGTGCTGTTGACTTTGTAGGTACCATCGCCAAGCTTGAAGGCGTTACGGCTGACGACATCGGGATCATTACCATTCAGGACAATGTAACGGATGTGGAGATCCTGAATGGCAAAGGCCCACTCGTGCTGGAGCTTATGCAGAATATAACGATCAAAAAGATGCAGCTCAAGGTTCGTAAAGGTCATAAATAGTTTGGTAAACACGGTCAAATAAATAGAAATTTAAACAGGGATAGTGGACTCTTTTCTAAGTCTACCATCCCTGTTTTCATTACCTCTTCTTTTTCCGCACTGTACCCCCTTCCACCGTATACCGAAATAACGCATCCTCCGCGCCCCCTGTATCATCCGTAACTTGAAACGTCGCTGCGTCCCCCGACTTATATACACTTCCCGTCACAAAGCTGAACACCACACGGTCATCTTTGCCCCAATATTCATTCAGCATGACAAATGTACTGCCGTTCACACCCTTTACCGTGCGTTTGCCATTGGCATTATATAGACTATTCTGGTCCATTGCCCAACTCTGGGGATCAGCATCGAATAGATGTGTAAAGGTGGCTCGATCGATATTTTTGTTCGGTTTCCCCCATAGATACACACGCTTGGCATCCACCGCCCAACTACCGGAAGGTGTTATTAACTCAAACGTTGCTGCATCTGCCCCCTTGATCATCTGAAGCACATCGTCCGGTTGACCGAAAGGCTGACTTGTCCGAACAACCTCGGCACGATACACATGTTGTTGATCCTTGGAAAGTCCAAGATGCTCCGTCCTAGCAAACGCTACAAATTGCCGAGCATCTGCCTCGTCGACACGGTAACCGTTGTAATACACATGTTTGTCATCACGACCGAACGGTCCGCCTAGCGGTTTAAACGTATCCGGGTCTGCTCCTTTTATAGTGCGCCACTGAAAATAAACACGTTCCCGGTCCCGTGCAAACTGCTCATCTAGCGGTTCAAAGGTAGACCTATTCACATCCCGAACGAGATTGTACACTTCCTTCGCCTCCCGATGAGCCGTACCGCCCCATTCGGTTTTATAAAAAATGGACGACGCAGTCTCATACCAATTGCCTGTGATCTGCGTAGCGCCTTCTGCACTGTGGGCATAATGATCACTCCACCAGCCAGATACGTCGGGTTGATGTTCTTGCAGCCATGCTCTCACCTCATCCTTTTCCCCATTTGCATAACGAAGAGAGCTGGACAGATGGAATAAGTGGTCCTTGTCAGTACAATAATCGTGATGAGCAATCACAGCATTCGTATCGATATCCTCAAATAGATGAAAATGCGTGCTGCTCTTCACATATAAATAACGTTGGTCCCGAGCGAAGTAGGGTGTATCCGGCAGCAGCCGAAAGCTGGGCGGATCGGAGTCAGGCACAGCCTGATCTTCCAGATAGACATATTGAGAATCACAACAGTAATCTTCATCGATTACACGGAAAGCTTCCGTATCCTGGCTGAATAAACTTGCCTTGTTCTTACGAGCATTGGACCACCATATTCCCTGATGATCACGCAGATAGGCGAACGTCAGCCACCCTTTTGGATAAGTCGAGATAACTTCAAAATCCAGTGCGGTAATGCCTCCCTTAATGGGAGTACTGGTTCCATCTTCTTCATTTTGCAATATCACTTGAAGGTCTTCATCTACAATAAATTTGTCCATGACGGTTCCCCCTCCAATTATGTTGTAAAAATGAGTCTAGCCTTATTTTAACGTGTGCACCTGATCCTCTCTACATCATCGTACATGACATTTAGGAACATTTCCTCCGCTCTCACCGCTCAACCCCGAAGAGATGAAGATATGTTCAGCAATGGATGGATTGTTCACTTGAAAAAGAGTCTAGTCCAACTAAAATATAAATGAAAACATTATATTTTAGTTACATATCTTACGGGAGGTGTATGTCATGGGTAACAGAAAAGCGGTCTGGTTACTGGTCTTTGCACTCACGTTCACCCTGTTTGGACTTCATCCTGAACGAACAAGCGCTGCAAGTGTCACGATCACCAATGGCACCGATTGGCTCGACACCGCGGGCAATCCCATCCATGCGAACAGCGGCAACATACTGCAGGTAGGCTCGACGTATTATCTGTACGGTGAACATGCGGTGGGCGGCAAGTTCGACAGTGTGAACGTCTACACCTCGACCGATCTGAAGAACTGGACTTTCAGCAATGCCATTCTGACGAAAGATTCCGCAACCGAGCTGGCTTCCAGCAAGATTGAGCGCCCCAAAGTCATCTATAACGCCTACACCAACCAGTATGTGCTCTGGGCACACTATGAGAATGGAACGGACTACAACCTTGGGCGTGTAGCGGTCGCAACAAGTAATACCCCGAATGGAAAATTCACCTATGAGGGCAGCTTCCGACCGCTGAATTATGAATCCCGTGACATGACCGTCTTTGTTGATACCGATGGCACGGGTTATCTGGTTACGGCTTCACGCAAGAATGGCGGCGCCAATGATACAATGGCTGTTTTCAAAATGAATGCAAGTTACACCGGAATACAATCCTTCGAGGGTTGGCTGTTCGAGAATGCTTATCGTGAAGCGCCTGCTGTTGTGAAAAAAGGAAACCGTTACTACCTCTTCACCTCCCAAGCCGCTGGCTGGTATCCGAATCAGGGTGCTTATGCTACAGCAACTTCCATGACGGGTCCATGGACTGCGCTTACGCCATATGGTAATCCATCTGCCTTTGGTTCGCAGATTCATGATATTGCCACGATTACAGGCAGCAACACCACATCCTACATCTACATGGGAGATCGCTGGAATCCGATGAATCTCGGAGAGCACAAGCATATTTGGCTGCCGCTAACCTTGAATGATTCCAACGGAACAGCATCACTGGAGTGGTATACAACGTGGAACATCGATGCAGCAACAGGTGCGGTAACACCGCCTGCTCTCGTCAATCATGCCCAAGGCAAAACAACTACCGCCAGCTCTACAGCCTCCAGCTCGTCCGCATCCAATGTCAATGATGGCAACTACCAGACTTCATGGGTCGCTTCCTCCAATAGCTGGCCTGCCTGGTGGCAGGTGGACTTTGGCGCACCAAAGACGATCACGGAGATCGACACCTCCTGGTTTATGTATAAAGGTTCCGAAGGATACTACAAATACAAAATCGAGATTAGCAACGATGGTGTCAATTACTCTACCTTGGATCGCACCAACAATCTGACCTATGGCTATACGACGGATGCTGTGCATTTCACAGCTCGTTATGTACGGATCAATATGGTAAACGCGGTCTTGTGGAATAATCCGGGTAACTGGTACACCCCAACCCTGCACGAGGTCAAAATGTTGGGTCCTGCAACACCGGAAGCCACAGGTTACAGCCGGTTCAGTTCACACAACGTTCCGGATCGATACATCCGTCATGCCAACTACACTGCTCGCGTGGATGCCAACGTCTCACCTGTTCTGGATTCACAGTTCCGCGTCGTGCCGGGTCTTGCCAGCTCCATGGGAATATCACTGGAGTCCATCAACTTCCCGGGCTACTTCCTGAAGCGCAACACCAGCAATAAAATTGTACTTGAAGCTTATGCCGACACCTCCGCATATAAGGGAGATGCTACGTTCCTAAGCAGTCCTGGTTGGGCTGACAGCACCAAAGTATCCCTTCAATCGTACAGTCAGCCCGGATATTACATCCGGCATTATGATTACGTGTTACAGCTCGATGCCATCAACGCATCCAGCAACTCGACAGTGAAGAGTGATGCCACGTTTGGGCGAACCAATTTCTAAGCAAAATAATTGGAGATGAGGATTAGCCAGGTTTGGTGGGTTGTGCGAAGCAATGCGGGTGCATAACGTGCCGGAGACACAAACGCTGCATGAATTACAGTGAATTATGGAATATATTCAAAAAAAGCCTACTCCGATGGGAGTAGGCTCTTCTGCCAGTCTGATCTATCAAGGTTATTTGAAATTAGGATCAAACTTCATCATGTTCATTTTACCTTGTTCCTTATAACTCACATAGATGTTATCGGTGCTGTCTATGGTGATGTCTAGCTGAAGAACATCACCAGTGGAGAACCCGGCAGATCCTACGGGTCTCCAGTCCATATTCTCATATTTCATCACAGTCACCCTGTTGCCATCTGCAGCATCTCGATATGCAACGTAAGGCGTGCCTTGGCTGTCAAAGGCCATATCCATGCTTACTTCTTGAGATGAACCCACCGAGAATCCGGGAGTGCTCACCTTTTCCCATGCTGTATCTTCTGATGGAGTGGAGTGCGGATATTTCCACATTTCAACACCATTGGAACTGCTGAGATAGATCATATAAGGTACGCCAGATGGATCAAGCGCGGATGCAGCATCCATATTCGGAGTTATTTGATATGGATATAATTTAGGATCTAATTGTTTCCATGACCCATCTGCCAGACTATATCCTGTTGCCACAGGGGTACTAGATGACCTGAATGGAGCAAATAAATACATGCCGTTGTTTGGTAATGGTGCGAGGAAGGCTCTTAGACCTGCGAATGCCTGTATTCTCGCTTCTTGTATCCGTCCCCTATCGCTATAATACCTCCATGACATGAGCATTGACGGTTCCGCAGCATTACCGACCAAAGCACCTCTAAACATCAGAAAAGGATTATCATCCTTATCAAAGGTAATGAAGAAGCTGTCTTGAACTGTATCCACTTTTCTGCTCGTCTTACCATCATTCCAACTGAAGTCAGAGACAGTAGATACTGCTCTCCACCACTTATGTTCATCATTATAATTCTTAAAGCTTACTTTACCTGAGCTATTCTTATAAGCAACATAAAGCTTGTCCTTACTGTCTATTCCAAGCGATATAGCTGAGCTCCCCAATCCTCCCGCTTTTTCAAGATCGCTTTGATTGCCGAAGGACTGCCACTTGCCTCCCTTATATTGCATTACAAATACTTCGTAATTGTCCTTTATATAAGCCATGTAAGGCATCCCTTGACTGTCGAAGACGATATTGGACTTGCTATTCAATTCCAGCTCGTCACCCACCTGCAGCCAAGATGTCATCGTCCACTTCGCGAAAAGCGTGATGTCTGCCGTCACCGGCGTACCGAAGTCGTAGACGCTCTCCAGATCACGATCGCTGTACCAACCTTCAAATCGATATCCTGCCCACTTCGGCGCAGCAGGTGCCACAGCTTGGTTGCCAGTAACCACCGTCTGACTACCTACTGCTGCCCCACCGTTACTGTCAAAGTCCACCGTGCGGCTGTTAAATGTCCACTTCGCGTACAGCGTGAGGTTACCCGTCACCGATGTCGTGAAGCTGTAGGCTTCATTCAGTCCGGCGTCGCTGTACCAACCGTTGAACGTGTAACCATCCCTTGTCGGTACGGCAGGCTCCGTAGCATTACCGCCGGTTTGCATATTCTGGTCAGCCACCAGTGATCCGCCGTTACTGTTGAAGGTGACCGTATATATAGCCGTCCACTTCGCGTACAATGTGAGGTTATTCATCACAGGTGTCGTGAAGCCGTAAGATTCATTCAGACCAGCATCACTATACCAGCCTTCAAATACATGCCCTGCACGTGTCGGTGCTTCAGGAATCGTTGCCATTTCACCTTCACTCACAGACTGATTACTCACCGATGATCCATTGTTACTGCTGAAGCTCACTGTGTAGCTATTCTTCGTCCACTTCGCGTACAGCATTACATTCGCCGTTACACCTTCCGTGAAACCATAAGGTATCATCAATTCGCTATCGCTATACCAGCCATCGAACGTATACCCTTCCAGCATCGGAGCGCCAGGAGCAGTAGCCACGGCACCTTCATTCACACTCTGTTCTGTGACTACCGATCCGCCATTACTCTCGAAAGTTACGGTATAAGTATTCGGTACATAAACCGTCCACTTCGCGTACAACGTGAGGTCTCCCGTTACCACCATAGCCGTGAAATCGTAGGCGTTCATTAGCTCGCTATCGCTGTACCAGCCGCTAAACACATAGCCGTCTTTCGTCGGAGGGGCAGGAGCCATAGCCTTGACGCCTTCATTCACTGTTTGGGCATCTACTACCGACCCTTCATTACTCTCGAAGCTTATCGTGTAAGGGATCAGCCACTTCGCATACAGTGTGAGATCCGCCGTCACCGCAGCAGCGAAGTCGTAAGCATTCGTCAACGTGTTATCACGATACCAGCCGCCGAATACATAACCATCTTTCGTCGGTTCAGTCGGCGTACTAATCGTAGCGCCAAACCCTACAGTCTGAGCCGGCACTTCTTCGGACCCACCGTTACTGTCGAAATTTACGGTGTAGTCGTTAATTGCCCACTGTGCGGTAAACTGGACATCCTCGGCAGGCATCGTGGTCGGAGGTGTTGGCGACCAACCCGTAAAGCTATATCCCTGCCATGTCGGAGTGCCCAGACGCAACAGCATCGTTGCTCCGAAAGGAACATTATCCGTTTTATTTGCTGCTCCAGAACCATTATAATCAACCGTCATTTGGTATACATCACGCTTATAATATACCTTCAGCGTCGTTTTACCGTTGCTCGTGATTAGATCCGTCAGTACCGAAATGCTGTCGTCCCGCACGAAGCCATCATAGGATCTCGGCTTGACGTCCGCCAAACTCGCCTCGGTACCCGTAACTCCACGATACGATTCCGTATCTGCAACCGTATAGGTGTCACTTCCGATATTTTGCAGCAAGTACACGACCTGATAAGGCGTACCCTCTCTCCCCATCCACTTCGCTGTATACGTAGTATCCTCAATCGGCATCGTACTTGGAACTTCTGGCGACCAACCGGCAAACGTATATCCCTGCCTTGTCGGTACAGGTATACGAGTAGCGATGTTCTTGCCAACGGCTTCTGTTAGCGAGATTTGGGGCGCACCAGCATAACCCCCAGCGAAAGTCATCTTTCGATTCTCCGGATAGTAATTAACTCTTACGACTGTCGAGCCGTCGCCCTTGATTAATACGCCGCTTACCGTTCCGGTCGCATAGCCTTGCTCCTTAAACCTGTCGGAGCTGATTCGAATCTCCGTGTCCGTTGTTCCAGTCCTCTTTTCCGTATCCACAGGCGGAGCCTGTATCCTGCTGTTCGGGTCTAGCACATAATACTCAACGGTATACGGCGTATTCTTATTCGCAATCCAGTGCGCGTACAGTTTCCGATCCTCCGCAGCCATTCGGCTCGGAATCGTGATCTTCGTGCCGCCGGAAGCGGCCGTATACCAGCCGTCAAAGGTGTATCCTGGATATACCGGGGTGACCACGCTGATTGGCGCGTTATACGGAGCCGCCACTACCTGGGTCACTCCGCCGTTCTGCGGATCTAGCTGAAGGTTGTAGTCACCCACTCTGGCAAGCCAGCTTAAATGAATCGTACGCTTGAGTGGATCGGACGTGAACGACCCCGGCGACCCCTTCCAGGTGATAACCAGATTGCCCTCACTCACCTGAATCTTCTTGTCCACCACTTCAATCATACCGTTCACTGCGTCATACTTGAAGTTCGGATTGTCCACCTGAATATCGAAATTCGAGCGATCATAAGCCCGTGTATCCGTAGCGCCTGTCTTCAAATCAAAGGTATTCATTGTGACCCACAACTCCGGTACAACGATGGATGACGCAGAACCCGCCATGTTCACTTTGAGCGACTTATCCTGTGGATAGGCGAAGTCGTAGACGTTCTGTTCTTCTCCAATCGTATACAGTGGCCACTCTTCATCGACTAGCTCTACGCCGCCGGAAAGCGCGCCATCTCCTAATTGAGCGCCGAGTTCGACCTCCAAATAGATGCCAATCTCAACGAACAGAGCGCCTAGAGACTTCGTACTCTCCACCCCGCTAATATTTTTCAATTGATAGTAGAAGTAGCCCCAGAGATTCACATACACACCGGGTTCTACAGCAAGCCCGATACTATTCAACTTGACGCTTCCAATCCCCGCTTTGACCTCCATATGAATACCAGCTCGTAAACCGATCGTCCCCATCACATAGAAGGTAAATTGGTAATCTCCGTCTCCCGGCAAGCTGACCGTATTGCTCGAACCACTGAAACTCAATACGCGCAAGCTAACCGAGTAGCGCTTGGCCATCTTATAGTAGAAATCTGCCCCCACCGTCAGGTTCACCTGGGCGCTGACCACAAACTCCGCTTCAAATTTGACTTCCACAATACCTAAAGCCACGCGTACGCTCTTTTCAAAGAGCTCCTTCTTGATTAACGGAACCCATTCCGTGTCTTGCTCCAACATCTCTTGATACTTTTCCTTCAACGATTCGGCATCTACGGCAGTATCCTGCACGCCCGCCATTACCGCTTTAATCTGTGTCGCAATGTCCTGAACCTTTCCCAACCTGCCAGCGTTCTTCTCGCCCACCCAGTCATTCAGTGCATCATTTAACTTATCGTGTTCAACGAGAGCTATCTCTGCCGTGATGTTCATCCCGGTATAGCTATAAGCATCCAGATTCGCCGTAATTACATAATCATCAATGCTGTACCAGTAAGGAATTCCCCACTTTTTCAGCCAATGCCCTTGCATATCCCCATTAATACCGAGATCCAAGCTCATCTCCTGAACGAATGTACCCGTCATATGGATAACAAGATCGCTGTCTTCATTGATATTGACAACAATATCGGCACCCACTTGTAATGTAGCGCTTACGCCTGAGGTTCGGCCGTCAATATTCTTCAGCCTCGTGCCGAGTGAAGCAACAACGGTCAGATTCTCCACACTTACCCGGCTCCCTTTACCGGACGCCAGGGAAGACTGAGCCTTGATCTCCTGAATTTCCTTCGTCTCCATGGCGATGTCAGACAGATAATCCGCGGCTTCATTGACGAATCCGCTGTCCCTCGCTTGCTGCTCAATTTGCTCTTCGAGCTGTGCAATCTGTTCTTCCGACAACAGATCGTCGCCGTTAATGGCTTGCTTCTGATAGATGTTGAAGACATTCTCAATATCTTCAATCGTGGCATCAGTATATTCGATGATGTCCATCTCTGCTATAGGCGTAATCGAAGTGATACGTCCATAACTGACAATTCGAGAACCTTCTTCAGCAAAGATGCCCTCATAAAAACCGATAAAGTCACCCACATCCACCGTGGTTAACTCATCCAAGCCGAAAGGCTCATATAGGCTGTCGCTGTAATTCATTTGGATATGCTCAACTGTGATGGATTTGTTATTCGGATTTCCATCTGTGTCTGCTTCCACACTCACCGGCAGAACATCCGGCTTGAGCAACACTTGATTGGTATCTGCATGGTCATAGGTATAGGTGATTCCGTCTACCTCTGTGATCTGGACATAGGCAACATCGCCATCGTCTTCACCCGTTGTTGCTAATGTACGCAGATCAGGGCGAACCCCTTGATATATGGCGACTGTATTGCCGACTTGAATCACGGTGCTGCCGGAATACACGAACGTTCCACTGCTCGCGTTCGCCTCGGCAAGCGCATTTTCGCTACCGCCCACCGTCGTGGAAACTACCGAAATCGCTGGTGAACCCACAGCTTCGCCATTCAATATCATATCCGTGACATCCGTAAATGGAAGGTAGATCATGTTAGGGTTCAGCGGAATGTCCAGAACCTCTTGCTTAGCGACACTAAAAACATAAATACTCGTTGTCGCATCTTGGCCTTGGAAGGATAAACTGTCATCCGTCAACGTAAGTTGATACGTATTGCCTTCAACGAATTTTCCGTCTTCAGCTGCGGACGCTACCGTGAAAGCACCGTTCCCACCAGTGACGGTAACTCCAGCAAAGTCGGGGTTCGCCGTGTCTGTGAACGTCATGCCCGCTTGAACCTCGGATACTGTCAGGTTACCTGATGCATCGTGTACCGCGATCGTGAAGTCTGGTGCCACATCCAGCACCGAATAGCTTGGTGTGCTCTGTACGGCATTATCTATGCTATCCGTATACTTCGCATACAACTTCGTATCCGCAGTCAAGGTAGTGCCACTTGCGAAGATGAGTGAAAGGTCACTATCCGCAAACCACCCTTGAAATATATATCCTTCTTTTGTTGGAGCCGGCAGGTTATTTAGCGCTTGGCCTTTCCGCACTTTCTGCGCGTCAACTGGCGTACCTCCGTTGCTCTCGAAAATGAGTGTGTATGTAGCCTCACCGGTGTTACCGCCTCCGTTGTCTCCAGGCGTTCCACCACCATTATTACCGCCTGGTGTCGGCGTTGGGTTCACTGTTGGAGTTCCCGGTTGGGTCGGTTGAGTTGATGTCGGTGTGGGAGTAGGTGTAACCGGCGTTTGATTCTGATTTTTCCACGCCTCTACAACCGCGTTGTTGCGCATGAAGAGAACCGCTGCTTCCGCGCGAGTCGCTTGCGCACGCGGATTGAAGTTCCCCTTTTCATCCCCGGTGAACACACCGGCTTGCCACAGCTTGATGACCGCTTCAGCCGCCCAAGGTGATACATCCCCGAGATCGCCCGGCTCTGTCGTGACCAGATTCTCGGTCTGATAAGGGATCTGTTCGCTTTCGAAATACCGCAACGTCATCGTCGCCATTTGCTCCCGAGATACGGTAGCATCCGGCGAATATTTCCGATCCCCCGTGCCATCGGTAATTCCCTTCTTAACCGCCCATTCGACATATGGCGCATACCAGCTGCCCGCCTGTACATCAGCAAAGCTCGATGTGGAGTACGCCCCCGCATCGACTCCGGCCATCCGTCCAAGTGCCGTTACATACATGGCACGTGTCATTGTCCCCTTAGGAGAGAAGCTACTCGCGTTCGTTCCGCTGAATATGCCCTTCTCCTGCACATGGACGACTGCATCATAGAACCAGTCGGTGGGACTCACATCCTGGAATCCAGTGGATGTGGTTACTTTTGTCTTCTGCATCGGCAGTTCAGCCGCTACTGCCGATTGCGCTGGTAATAGGGGCACGGCAGAAACTATTAAGCTGATCACCAGCATCCACATCAGGATCTGCCGGCTCACCTTCCATCCCTGTATTACTTTCTTCACTTGTATTCATCCCTTCTATGTATAGATCAAACTAAAAAAACTATCCAAAATTGGTTTCTAACCAAGCTAATCACCAAAGCCAGACTAATAGCGGAAACCACTGACCCAGATCGGGATCATTGGTCTCCTGCGAGTCAGTTCGCTCGGCACGTGGAGATCAAGCGAGGAAAAAAATTAACATACAGAAATGGCGTTGTCCTAGCTGCGGCGTTCAGCACGGTACGATAATGCCAAATTTACAGATTGAATTCGTTCACCGACCTTTCTGATCAGTCGCAGTCGAATTGTGACACCGACACAGCAAATTATGTCGTTTTTTCTTCCGTATTTTATCATGCGAGATAGGGGCGCTTGTGAATTATAAAGAAAACTTTAAGTAAGCAACTACTCGCAAGCGAGAACATCAATGACATCAAAAAATAGTGGCGTAGGGAAGGTAACTCCCACACCACTATTTTTCATGAATTCTTTAGCTAATCTGCAATCCATTCCAGATGATTCTCTTCTCAACGATTCATCTGCCAGAATCGACTATAACGAACTGCTCTTCCCCCAACGCAGTCTTGGAGGAAGCGAAAAAACACTAATATGCCTCTTGGGTTTCAATGAGATAAAAGGCTCCTGCTGATTCTTCGCCACATTGTGGGCGATATGCCTGAAGCGCAGTCCGCTTTCGAACTCGGGATTAAGCGCAATCGGAATGCCCTTATGTACGGAACGTATAATTTGTACATCGGCATGGATCACGCCAATCACACCAATATTGAGAATATCGATAATATCCTGCATCTTTACCGTTGCCGAACGGGCTTCCTGTCCGTCGGCCATATTAATGATGAGCTGTGGCGGAGCCTGAATCATATCTTCTAATAATCCGATCACGCGATCCGCGTCCTGAAGCGATGTACGATGAGGCGTAGTAACGACAATAGCCTCATCTGCTGCCAAAGCCGCATTCCAAAATCCATTTTCAATGCCTGCCGGCGAATCAATCAGCACATAATCATAGCTCTGGGCTATTTGCTGTACAACCTCGCCAAAAACTTGCGGATCATCGTGATGCACCGCGTCGTTACTACAGGAGATAAAGGACAAGGTACTGATTCGCTTATCTTTGACGATCACTTGATGTAAAGCACATTGACCCGTCAGAAAATCAGAAATATGATACCCTACCCTATTACTCAAACCAAGCGGAATATCCAGATTTCTCAATCCAAAATCAGCGTCGATCAAGCAAACGCTGCTCCCCGATAAGGCGAGGGCAGTCCCGAGATTAGCCGTGACCGTTGTCTTGCCAACTCCGCCTTTCCCTGATGTGATACATATAACTCGTGCCATCGGAGCCACTTCCTTCTCTTCAAGTACTAATGCGGGACAGCAAGACAACCATTTCTTCACGTATTATCGTTTGATCCGGCTTGAATGTAACGTCCTCGTAGCTAATAATCAGTTGCAATTTGATGAAATATGTCGTTATATCGACCACAGTGATTTTATCATGATGGATTAACCTACTTGAGAAACCTAAAGAAAACTTTAAATCCGTGCGTATTGGATCGTTTAATTCTTCGGAGAGATGGCACATCATTTTGACGAGGATGGAAAAGCGCAGACTGGTGTTGAGGGATTCAATATCTTGAGTCGGTTACAAAGCTAGTGGAAAGAACAAAAAATGGGCCAATAGCGTCAGGTACTGCTCCAACGCCATTTTCCCATTTATAATAGACTACCACCCTTACTGCTATATTCATGCTTGTGACGTACTATTAGAAACCAGCATATATCCGCTCCCCCGAACCGTAATAATTCGCTCAGGGTCGGCAGGGTCAGACTCAATTTTTTTGCGTAAATTACTGATATGTACAGCAACCGTTCTTGTATCCTCCAGACTTTCCATTCCCCAGATGATTTGAAACAACGTATCGACACTGACGACACGATTCACGTTTTGTGCCATATAGGACAGCAGACTGAATTCTTTTTTCGATAAAGAGATAGGTATACTCCCCATGTTGACGGACTGCGTGTAGAAATCCAGTGTCAAACCCGGTAACTCCAGCAGTTGTTCCCTTCTACCCGTCGACACTCTGCGAAGGTGAGCCTTGATCTTGGCCATGAGCACTCCCGGACTGAACGGTTTGGTCACATAATCGTCCC
The DNA here is from genome assembly GCF_008386395.1 of Paenibacillus sp. 37. NCBI lineage: Bacteria > Bacillati > Bacillota > Bacilli > Caryophanales > Paenibacillaceae > Paenibacillus > Paenibacillus sp. 37. The sequence continues at coordinate 6,910,455 of NZ_CP043761.1, forward strand.
CGCCATAGGATAATGCGCTAATTTTTATTTCGTCTTCCTCTTGACTGCTCAGAAACACAATCGGCGCACTGGTGAGATTACGCGCATTCCTGCACCAGTCAATACCGTTTTCATTAGCCAGTAATATATCCAGTATAATTAAATCCGGCTCAAACGATGCAAGCAGCTCCATCGCTTCTGACCCGCTATGACTGCAGGTGGAGACAAATCCCTCCCTATCACAATACACCTGCACAATCTCGCATATATGAGGATCATCATCAACGATCATGATTTTGTGCGTGTCCATCTCATCACCCCTTTCCTTCAATCACCGTACAAGGAAACGTTATATAGAATGTCGCCCCCATCTTGCCGTCGCTCTCCGCTCGAACCATGCCTCCGTGCGATTGTACGATTTCCCTGCAAATTGCCAGCCCCAGTCCACTGCCCTCTATGCCCATTCCCGGCCGATCGTATCTGTAATTACGTTCAAAGATTTGCTCAAGCTGATCCGGAGGAATCCCCATACCAGAATCCTCTATGCTAATAACTGCATGAGGAGCATGATTCACCATTTCCACAACTAGTGCAATACGCACCACCCCCCCGCTGGAGGTGAACTTCATGGCGTTAGATACTAGATTAAATAAGGCCTGCTCTATTCTTTTCGCATCCATCTCGACAACTGGCAAAATAGATCGTCTATCCTCGGTATCTCCGATATCCAGTAAGAAGTCTAATCCTGCGTCACGCACTACCAACTCATATTGTTCAAAAAAACCATGCAAGAAAGGAATCATCTGAATCGGCTCCATTCGGTACGAGACCTGTCCGGTCTCCAAATGGGACAAGAAGGACAACTCCTCGATCATGCGGTTAATCCTTATCGTGTTCTCCCGGATGTACTTCAGATATTGTTCATTGCGTTCCGGCTTGACCCTGTCCTGTATAGCTTCTACATATCCGAGCATACTGGACAACGGCATACGCAGATCATGCGTAATATAAGCAAGAAGCTTCTTCCTCCCTTGCTCGGAGTGAAGCAGTTGGTCATACGAGGATTGGAGATCATCATACACTGTAGATAAGGCCTGTGTTCGCTCCTGAACGGTCTGTTCCAGATTCATATTCATTTCAATCAGCTTGTCATTAACGTCCTGTAATTCACGTGTAATTCTCTCTTCGTTCGATGCCGTCCTCGTAGATCGCGAAGACAGCAGAATCAACTGCGCAATCGTAAATATCAATAACCCAAGCGGAGATGTATTTCCAATCGGCGACCATCCGTTAAAATATAAAAAATCGTTGACAACCGTGACCAACGTAACCACCGACACCAGCAGGAAGATCAACGCTCCCTCCATACGTCGCACAGCCGCCTGAACCAGTCCGATCATCAGATAAATCATATGTAGAACTACCATCACACCGATCATCAGCATAAATTTTGAATATATAAGTGCAGGAGTTACCACCACAAGGACACAGAATACGCCGGTTGTGATCAAGCTAAAAAGACGAAACCATCGTGATATGTAATTGGGAAAAATGCTATCAAAATACATGCTGATGATATAACCACTGACACAAAGAATCAGATATTCAATCTTGAACTGCAATTCCCAAGGAAACTGAGGCAACCATTGTGTAAAGATAAGCTCCCCGTTGAACAAGGATCGAATACCAAGCAGTACAGTAAACAGGCCAAAATATAACGGAGCTCTATCCTTACGTCGCAGCATGAACAACAGCAGATTATACAAGCCGATCACTAGTAAACTTGCCGTGATGAACATATCCCTGGCAAGATTCAGATTGGTCTTGGAAGTTAGTACGTCACTACCACCCAGCTCGATATCCTTGGTAATGCCGCCACGCTTATGATTGAAGTTGGCTACTTGCATAACCAGCTCTATCGTATCGTTTTTAGGCTGAAAATACACCAGTTTCGTCTCCAGATGCGGGGTCACGCGGCTCTTGTCCTGACCCACCTCACCAACTTCTTCTAGAAGTTCGCCATTCACCCATAATTTGTACGCATGAAAAATGCTCGGCAACCGCAGAGTAAGCTGCTCGTTTCGATCGTTCTCGCTTAGTTGTATGACCAGTCGAAAGGTTGCATAGCCTGTACCACTCAGCCGCTGACCTTCTAACGGATAGCCAAGCCAGGAGCTTGGGATGCTGATCCAGTGGTCCTGATTTCCTTCCCTTGCCGAACGAACCCGTATGTCCTCAGGCGACAGTAGCTCTTGCCAGTAGAACGACCACTCCCCTGTTAACTTTTGCGGATTCGTACTGAGCTGAACCTGCCTTAAATCCAGAATACCTTTTTCACTTTGGAACTTAGGAGAGTCCTGCTCAGAGAGGACGACATAGCCTGCAACCAAGCCAACAATAACGGCAACAACGATATAAAACCACACCTTACGAGAACCGACTCGGAGAATTCCCCTCATGATGAATCCAACCCCAATCTCTACAAGCGCAATAAGTAAGTTTATTTATCCAAATGATATCATCATTACAGGAGAATGTACCCTGCAAATTTCTAGGAAGAGACAAGAACAATCATCACGATGAAGCCCTTTTGACGACGCACGCTTAGCTGTACACACCCACAAAAAAATACGCACTTTGAAGTGCGTACTTAATATGAAAGAGCTTATTCGTACTGGTTAATTCGAGCACAATCTGCATGTGCCAGATTCACAGACACTTCATGAACTATAGAGAACTATTGATAATGTCCGCGAATGCATCCCTGTTATACGTATCATCCTGAATGCGCCATTCTCCCTGATCCTGCAAAAAGGTGATATCGCCCGATAACGGAATGGACTTGAACTCTTTGCCATCCTTATCCGTAAATTTCAAATCGAGCGTGTATTCCACAAGAATCCAATCACTCTTGCTATCTTTGATCTTGGTTTGTATATTTTCAGGATGCAGCAGAGCCTTCTCTTTGTCTGCTACACGTAAAGGAATCTTGTTAAATCGCGCATCTATATTGGATTCGAAATTCCTTTCTGTCAAAAATGGTCTGATTACTTCTGCTCTAGCCAGCAGACCCTCTACAGTTAACGTATCTTCATAGTCCTTATAATCAACAGTCAGTTCGGTTGTTTTATAATCCAGCGACATTTCGAGGGCCTGCTGCTCATCTATGGCTGACGCCTTCTGATTGCTCACAATACTCGGCTGATTCGTCGCTGGTGGAATGGTCTCTTTAACGTTCTCGGCTGACTCAGATGGGATGCACCCCATTATCATGACAGATGAAAGAAACAACGTACTCATCATATAAGCTAACTTACGCGAGGTGATCAACTCCTTTCTCTCCTTATTACTCTCAATTATCCCTTCAATAGGATATAATGTCCAGTTACTGGGCACATCTGAACAGACATCCAGTGAATTACATCCATTGAGTGTCATCTTCATCATAGATTGTGTTATAGTCATCGGGAAGTGAACCAACTCTTGAAGGATAGCGCCTGCGGGTCCAATAACTGCGTGTTTCCTTCAAAAATGAAGGTGTGAAAGCTATGTCAACTTATCAAGTCATTCCCATGGTCTATAACTCCAAGGAACAGATTGATGCTATTTTTTTGCTCGAACAACAATGTAAACAACTGGATTCCGTCCATCTAAAGGCAGACCTTGACCATATCAGCAAAAAAGACGGAGACCATGCGCTCCTCTGTTATCGCCACGGTGATCTGGTAGGACTCCTCAGTTGGTATCCATCCGATGGCGTAACCGGGAATATTAATGCCATCGTACACCCAGATTTTCGTCGCCAAGGTGTGTTCAGCAGCCTACTGAAAAGGGCCATCCTGGATATGAAACCACAGGGAATCAACCAACTCAGTTATCGCGTTCCTCAGGGCTTATCTCCGGGCCTTCTTACTGCCCAATCCCTCGGAGCCATTTATGATCGTGCGGAGTACTCGATGCAACTTGTGAATGAGGTGCTTTCGGTTGTGGAGCCACCTGAACTAACGTTGTCCGTGGCAGAAGCCGAGGATATGGAGTTTATGGTCACTTGCTCCTCCCAAGCCTTTGGAGATTCGGAGGACTGGACACGCGAGTACTTTATGCAAACAAATGAACCCAGCCGAGTCACCTATATTGCATGGCAGGACCAACAGCCTGTTGGGCTGATACGGGTTAACTCCATTAATGCAACTACCGCATTTATTCATAACTTCTGTATCTTACCTGCTTATCAGGGACGGAAAATAGGACGCACCGTGCTTCATATTCTGGTGAATCTCCTAAGGAAGCAACATTACACAGATATCCGTCTATCCGTTGTTACCGAGAACAAACGCGCTTTGAATCTGTACCGCAGTGTTGGTTTTGAAGTGAATTCAGAGTATCACTATTTCAGCGGTAGTTTATAAAAGGCAGTGGAAAGAGATCGTTTCCCTCAAAGGGAGACGGTCTTTCTCTTTATATATTGGAGAATTGGAAAATCAATTTATAGCCATCAAACGTATGCCCGTACATTTCCCGATAGTTACCTTCGGTATACTTATTCACTGTTTTCCGCCAGAAAGATTGGCCAATCTTATTTTTCTCCGATGGATTGGTGAACAACTCCCAGTTTCCTTTAAACATTCCGAAGATCGTGGATGCCGCGTGTTCAGCAACGCCTACACCTCGAAACGGCTGCATCAGAAAGAAGTCATGTACAAAGAAATTGGTGCCTTGTGAACAATGTGGCGGAGTAGCTATGAACGCAAAACCTGCCGGTATGCCATCCACAATCATGAGGAACGGATAAAGACACTCCGGTTTTTCCCACCATATGTTCTGGACGTTATACTGATCCTGCAAAGTTATATAATCAGGACTTGGCTCATAAATGCCATGTTCGTTCGGGGTATGCTCTCCACCCAGACCATAATGTCCGGATAGATCATGAAGGTATAGCGGGTACATATTTTTAATCACATACGCCTCGTCTTTATTCGTTAATTTCACTTCTATATTCATATTATTCATATTCACCAACCTTACCAGATGATTTAAGGAGTTACTTCATGAACTCTCACCGCATAACCTTGTACCGTCAAATGAATTGTACGCGTAATTAACAACCTCGAATATGTAAAAAAGCTTTAATAACCATTCTTTACTCTTACAGGAAAAAGCCACATTCGATTGCTCGAACATGGCTTCTATAGTTTCATCCCTTTTTGCGATACACAATTTTCTTGATGCTATCGATGGATAAACAGTACTGGTCCGCAAGCTGATCAATGGTTGTTCCCGCAGCAAAAAGCTGGCGGATCTCGTCGTTCCGCTCCCGGACAATCCTTCTGCCGCCCGAGTTCTCGCCCCATTTCTTATAGGCATCCTTGGGCCTCGGAATATAGATCAGGCCTCCGGGGATATGACGCTGTATTTCTTCAAGCAATTCTTTCGGGAAGATTGTATCCGCATTAATATATTTCACGTTGCTCCACTCCTTAAAAGTTAAAATCTTTAAGGCAGCAGAGTCGTACAATGAACACATTGGATATGCACTACAATGATATGGCGGAAAAGAATTTCAAGCTCTATGCAAACAACCGCCGTTGTTCATCACATGGACTCTGCATAGAGCGGGTCGTTAAATTTATTATGAATCGAATCATGGTAGCCCCCCATTCAGTTAATCTTATTCGTGCTGAAGAACTTTTAACTATCCATTCCATAATAAGGTTTACTTTCCCAAATGGCAAAATCTACACGTCAAATCTGTAATATACCCCTGTTAATTCTTCTGACACGCTCCATAGCTTGTTTGAAATGTTAGCGTCATATAATTTTTCGATGATCTTAGTGCTCTTGGGATAGCCCTTAGTGCCGCCCATACCGCCAGGAGCTATATACTCTCCTCCCATAATCGTCGGATCTGTTGCAGCGTACAAGGTGGGTAATGCCCCCATGTGTGCAGGTTGACTAATGATTTTCAGAAGACTCCGCATGAATATATTCGCCTGTTTCCCCGAACCGAAGGAGAACAGATTGGTATTCGAAATTCCTGGATGAGCGGCGATACTCATAGAATCCATATGGGCGGAATTAAACTTATTCTGCAGTTCTCTTGCAAACATCAGATTAGCTAGCTTGCTTTGACTGTAGAACTTCATGGGATTATATCCTTTGGAGCCATCTAAATTATTAAAATCAATTGCACCATTACCAGCTGCCAAACTGCTTAGAGTAACCACTCTCGATTGCGGAGTAGAAATTAATCGAGGCAATAGCAGGCCCGTAAGTGCAAAATGCCCTAGATGATTGCTACCAAACTGCAACTCAAAGCCATCCTTCGTTAACTGGAACGGAGGGTTCATAATTCCTGCATTATTAACTAGAATGGACAAAGAATCATATTGCTCAAGAAAAGCGGCTGCGAACTTACGGATACTAGCTAAATCGCTGAGGTCGAGCTGCATAACGATTACCTCTCCAGCTACATGCACAGATTTTATTTTATTAGCTGCCTTTTCACCTTTTTCCAGATTACGAACTGCAAGGATAACTTTTGCGCCTTTTCCAGCTAACGCTAATGCCGTCTCATACCCTAATCCGCCGTTCGAACCTGTCACAATCACTACTTTATCGGATACAGTCGGGATGATGTCTTTAGTCCAAACTTCGCTCATTTGTCTACACACCTTTCTTATCTCTTCCTTGATACCCTAATATCCAGCGTTTGAAAGCTCTTATCCCCCACCATACTGACTTAAACTCCGTTCCAGCATTCCTCTAACCTGCTGTTGCAGTTCGAGCGGAGACACCACCTTCACTTCCGGCCCATAGGAGAGTAACTTTCGCGCTGTAAAAGAGAACTCCTCAGGCGGAACAAGTCCGCGCCACTCATGGCCTTCAACCGACTTGAACAACACATCTGACGCAGCAATCCTTGCTCCAAATTCCGTGAATTGCAGCACCACTTCTACGCTTGCTCTGTCTTCTTTGGCATCTAGCCACGCCTTCAGGCTCGGAACAGATGCATCCACTGATTCCATAACCGTCAACTGCTGCATGCGATCCACCCGATACAATAATACGCGGTCCTTATTACGGGCTGGCATGTACCAATGTCCCTGCTCATAGTAGATGCCATAGGGGAAGACCTTGACTTGTTTACGCCCACTGCGGGCATGATACATAAATTGGATTTCTCTCTTTTCTACCGCTGCACCCAATATCGCTGTTGTTAAAGGCTCGGCATGCCCACCGGGGTGCTGGACAAAGGTGATATGCTCTCTCATTCGCATAATTAGATCCTGTACATCCTCAGGCAAAGTAGAGAAATACTGCTCAGCCAGATGCTCACGCATCGATCCATACGGAAAATCCGGGACTTGCTGTAGATATTCCAGCATCATAAACAGCCCTAATGCCTCCTGCTGCGTGAATTGAAGAGGTGGCAAAATTCGATTGGGCAACACCCGGTATCCACCGTTCACGCCAACTTCTGTGTACAAAGGAAAGCCCAGCGCCTGCAATGCATCCAGATCCCGCTGGATCGTACGAACCGAGACGTCAAAACGTTCTGCCAGTTCCCGAGCAGTGAACTTCTGTCTGGAATCCATCAGACGCATGATAGCCAGTTTCCGATGATTCATGAATTCAACATCCTAACTACGTCAACTTTTGTCATAGTTAAAGTGTATCATACATTGTAGAAGGGAGCGATGAACATGTCTGATAACAAAACAATTTTGTACATTGCTATGAGTTTGGATGGATATATCGCAAGACTGGATGGTTCAGTCGATTGGTTATTTGATGTGGAAGGTAATGGTGGAGACAACGGGTATGCTGCCTTTTATAAAACGATCGGTAGCGTTGTTATGGGACGTTATACGTATGAAGAGGTGCTCACACTTTCCGAAGATTTCCCCTATGCGGATCGGCCAACATATGTGCTTTCTCGCTCGGAACAGCCGCCCTCTCCACATGTACAGTTTACAACCGAGACAGTAGATACGCTCATTCCCCGGTTAAAGCAAACTTCTGATGGAGACGTGTGGGTTGTGGGTGGCGGAATACTGGTTCAAGCTGTGTTAGCAAAAAAATTGCTGGATGAGATTGAAGTCGCCATCATTCCCAAAATTCTTGGTGAAGGCATTCCCTTATTCCCGACAGGCACTGTGCCAAGCCAATTCAAAATGATCCGAACCCAGACGCTGGGACAGATCATTTCAATTCGTTATGAGGTACAGAACAGCGGCACAACGGACACACCCTCGAATGTCTAGATAAGTAGAAAAGGAAAAAGACCATTCTTATGATGAAGGGACCTCATAAAGTTAGACACCATCTAACTATTGGGGTACATTTCATGAAAGAGTGGTCTTTCCATTACTATATTTCAAGTTATCCTATCATTCCTCGTACATATTCCGTTAACACCTCTGCCGTCCTACGGTGAGATAACTCGCCTGGATGGGTGCGTGCCCCTACCGTCTCTTCGGTTGTATCAGGAAGCTGGATAATCATAACCTTACGATCTCCTGTCCCCTTTGTATACGCATCAATCGCACGGTAGATGGCGGGCATCATGGGAAAACCAAGCATGCCATAAGCCCATACGAGATGTGCCGCCGGATTGTTTTTCCGAAGTTTGGACAGGAACTGTTCCACCGCTTTCTCAAAAGCAGCCAGATCCTCTTCATGATACGTACCGTCTTCGTTCAAACGTTGCTTGTACACCTTGCCCGTGTCGGGGTCTTTCCACTCAGGTGACTGAAATGCACCCCCATCATTGCTGCCCAGGTTCACGACTACCACATCCGGCTGCCAGGAACCAAAATCATGCTGATCTCCTGCGCCTAGCGCATCGTTACGTTCACCAGTAAGCAAGCCACAGACCTGTTCGTAATACTCGGGGATGTTCCCTTTTGGATTGTTATCCCAACTTGTCAGCACACCCCAGCCACTTTGCGAGATGACCCGATACTCCGCATTCAGCGCTTCTGCTGTCATAAACGTATAATTATGTATGGCGCTGAGCCACATCGGAATCCAATCTTCCTCCGCTTTTGCTCCAATCGCACCTTCGCCAGATGTAATACTGTCACCAATGAACTCGATCTTGTACGGTTTTTCCTGCACAGGCAGGAACGCTCCATCGGATTTCACCGCATGAATCTGCAAGGCACAACCCGGGTCACCACTCATCGCTTGAACATCCTTTACGATCCGTACATTCTTCACCAGATCTGCGTTCATGCCCCGGAATACACAGACCCAGTACCTTCCCACCGTTAACATCTGTCTGCTCACCGGAACACCGTTGATCAGAATGCTGATCCATGACTCATACATGTCATACTGTGACTCTACTTCAACCCATAGTTCGGAGCCCTGTACATTGAGTTCGACTGCACTCCCCGTCCAAAATAACGTCAACGGCGATCGCTCTTGAGTCGTTCTACCATGCACTTTAAGATTTCCGATCTTAGGCAGAGCATATACCTTTAAATTCTCATTAGATATCACGGTGCAAACCTCCTACGTTTGGCTCAAATTATAAGCTGGCTCTCTACATGTCTCGGATGTACGCTTAGCTGATATTATGCAACTTTTGAAGCGCTTCCTTTTTGTTTTTCAAAAAGAAAACATGCTTGCCATTGTTGCACTCATAGATGAAATCTCTCAAGCTCTTGCTGTTATGTTCTTCGAAATCTCCCACAATAGCAAGCTTAACATGATAGTTCACGTACTTCTGCAAAATCTCGCCTGCAAGTTTGGTTCTCAGTTCGAAGAACTCTTCCGTGATGTTCGATTTGTCGATAATGAGTTTATCAGCATCATCGGTATACCTTACCGAAGCCATCAAATCCAGTGCATCTTGAGCATTGTTGATGACGATGCCATCACTTTCAATAATGGCGACCTTGGAATTGCCTTGTTGATCAATAGTTATGTTCATTTCACTTTCTCCTTTGGACATCGTCTTAGGGAATTCGGCTTTTGGATATGAGATACCATATCTCAGTTATTCATCTTTTCAATCGTCTCCATATAGAACACATGCAGCACACTCCGGCTTACCACATCATCATCCACGATCATGATAGAAAGTGTCATCGACATCGGCCCCCTTGATCAGATTCATTTTGGGAATAGCTATAACAAATGTTGTCCCTGTCTCTCCCGAAGACGCCGACTCTACCTTAATTTGTCCCGCCAACGACTGGACGATATCACGCACATGGGACAGGCCAATGCCCGTCGCGGCAATGCCAACTTCATTGAACTTGGTTGTGTAGCCCGGTTCGAAGATGACATCCCGTTTGGCTTCAGGTACACCTTTTCCAGAATCCATCACGACGAATTGTACTTTTTCTTCCTGCTCATACACACGAATTCGGACCGCCCCGTCATGCTCAATCGCTTCTACCGCATTGGCAATCAGGTTATTCATTACCGTGAGAAGAGGAATGTAATACGGAGACTCACAATCATACTGTTGCTCAATATCGATCTCGACCTGCTTATGCAGCATTTCGCTATATTTTCGATTTGCTTTGCTGGCAAAGTTCAGTACTTCAGACAGGCTCATGTTAACCGCTTTTTCGTTATCATACAGCTTCAGCAGACCCGCGAGAATACGTTGTGAATCCTTCTTCACTTCATGAATCTGTTGAGCGATGCCCAGGGTACGCTGACTGTATTGATTCATGTCCTGCTCCCGGAGATCGCGATATAGATCATAGCTGTCTGCCGTAATGCCTTCGATCGTATTCATCGCTTTCTTCAGGTAAAAGACCTCGCTATACAGACCCGAGTTCACACTCAGCATCTGCTCCATCCGCTTCTCCTGCTCTGCATGTAAAAGCCGCATCTGCCTCACCGCAATGCTGTTATATAGCCCAATCACAAAGTAACTTCGCAGACCACCTACCACAAGCAGATACAACCATTCCTTCATATAAAAGATATTGGTCCCGCTTAACATTCCGCGAAAAAGAAGCTCAACAAGATTAGAGGAGAAATCGATACATGTGATTAACCCGCCGAGCAGAAGAGGCTGCATCTCATGGAATCGATGCTTGAACTTGCTAAGTCCATAGGCAAAGACCACATAATACACACCTGCCCCCAGATTGTCCCTCATGCTTTCCAGTATGGAGACGGTCTGCACATGATTGATGAGATCTGCTGACTGAAATAGCAAATTCGCGATACCTGTCAGGATCCCTGTCTTCACATAAGACAAGTGTGGCATGATCATCAGCAGAAATAAAAGGATGCTAACCCCCAGCCCGATTCGGAAGTAATCTTCCCGGAACGGATTTATCTTGAATTGCGCCCCTACCGCTGTGGCAAAGGCAATGGCCGTCATCTGTACATTTTCATTTTTGACCCAATTGCGCATCGATCTCTTCACCCACTATAACAACGTTTAGCGCCTACTGCCGGAGCCCGCGCTTCTAATGTTAAACATACTAACATATGAAAGATGCATTAGAAATAATTAAAAATAGGGACTGGATGCGCAAGCAAAACAAAAGGCCGGAAGTCTTCACTTCTGCGGCCTTTTCCTTATATCTTATCCGGAATATCAAATGATACCATCGTGCCCTCACCCGGCTCACTTACGATCGACAATCCCCGACCATACCGTTGCAGCAATCTGCGGTTTGTATTCACAATGCCTATTCCGCCTTTTCCACCTGGCGTAGCATGTAGCAGTTCTGCAACCTTCTCCGGTTCCATACCTTTGCCATTATCCTTCACCTCAATACGGGTATAACCCTCATGACGAGTGATGGATAGGCATAACGTACCGCCTACATTGCGGCTTAATAGACCGTGTCTGACGGCATTTTCAATCAAAGGCTGAATTGATAACGGCGGGAGAAGCAACGGAAGGTCCGGCTCTACGTTTAATACCACCGACAATCGATCTTCGAATCGTGTTTTTTCAATATAAAGATAGGCTTCAACGAGTTCCAGCTCATATGATAATTTCACCAGTTCCCCTGTGTTGAGATAGTTGAAGCTGATCCGTAAATAAGATGAAAAAGCTTCACCAAGCTTCCGCATATGCTCTGTATCAATATCACTTAAGACCATAAGTGAATTCAGCGTATTGAACAGGAAGTGAGGCTGAATCTGAGCCTGCAAATAAGCGGCCTCCATGCGCAGGCGCTCTTGGATAGACTGATTTAACAAGGTCAATGCACGTATCCGATATTTCAGTTCTACCGCATCTACAGGCTTCGTGACATAATCATTTGCCCCCGATGCAAACCCCGTGTAGATATCTGGCGGCTGACTTCGTGCCGTCAACAGCAGCACAGGAAGCTCAGACATCGAGAACTGTTCCCTCACCTTCTGGGTTAACTCATAGCCAGACATATTGGGCATCATCACATCTGTAATGAGCAGATCCCACTGACGTGTGCCGAGCAACTCCATCGCTTCCTGACCCGAACCTGCTGTAGTTATATCATATGGTTCCGTCGAAAGAATGCTGACCAACACATCCAGATTCACCGGATCATCATCCACAGCCAGAATGGTAGCTCTCCCCTCTTTTAACAACGGAGCCATCTCTGCCGTCGCCAAGGCTTCCGCGTCCCCCATACCTTGGCGGGGTAACAGGAATCCGCCAGGTGCATCTTCCATCATCTCGGCGGCCTGTTCCCATATCAGGGGAAGTTGTGACTGAGCCTGATTGGCGGCTTCATCCGCGAGTGGCAGATCGAAGCTGAATACCGAGCCCGTTCCGAGTTCCGAGCGAACCGTAAGTGCCCCGCCGTGCAGTTCTACGAGCTCTTTGCAGATGTTCAGTCCAAGCCCGATGCCTTGTCCGTCACTGATTCCATACGACCCTTGTTCATATGGAAGGAAAATACGCATCCGTGTATCCTCATCCATGCCAATGCCTGTATCCGTCACATGAATCAGAGCATGTCCTTCACAAATTTCGGCACTTACGGTTATCGTTCCTTCCTCTGTATGTTTAAGCGCGTTATGCAGCAGATTATACAAAATCTGAACGAGCCTTTCTTCATCAGCCATGACCAGTGGGAACGATTCCGGAATCTCCATATGAAGGTGGACTGGTTTCCGTTCTGCCATGAATTGCAGCATGGCGATAATGCCAGGCACAACCGACTGTATGGAAAGAGGACTCTGACGCAACACAATGCGGTGCTCCTTCAGTCGGACTACATCCAGTAGATCACCAAGGAGATGCGACATCCGTCGACCGATCGTAACCAGCAACTCCATATCCTCCAGGCTCCGTTCATCCAACCGGTTTTTCTCTCGGGTGACCACGTTGTGAGCGATGTTAATGATCCCGTGCAGTGGGGTCCGCAGTTCATGTGATGTATTCGCCAAGAATTGATCTTTAATTTTGTCACCCTTCTGCAGTTCTGTATTCAGCTTCATATTCTCTTTGGCATTCCTGAAGTATTTCTTGAACCAATAGGCGGAGAAGCCGGTAATGGCAAAGATGATGTCAATAGGGTAATAGACTGTTGTCACATCTCTGGCTGTCTCGGCCACACTCCATAACAGGTTGGATGTAATGCCTCCTGCAGTAAGCAGCAGAAAAACAATATCCCGGTCTGCCTGTTTCCTGAAGATCATCGTTCCCACGATATATAGAAACCAGATCAGGGATACAAGAAAGAAAAGGTTAATGAAGTTGTAATGGATCATGGTATATGTAATATGAATGGGCACAACCACAATCACGGCCGTATAGATCAAGGTCATGACAACATGCCACTGTAGCCATGCCTTTCGTAGATGAACCATCGTTAATCTCTGGAATAACAGCAGGATACAAGCATTTTGCAGCAATAATGAGATCAATCGAATTTTAATGCCCCAGGTATAATTGATCGGAAGCCATAACATCAAAATATTATCATGACCCATCGTAACCGTGATGCCAACAGTTAAAGTTAATACGGCTCCAACCAGCAAGGATCGTTCCTGCCGATTAAATGCGTAAAGAATACAGGCATACATGCCGTGAAGGAGCAAAATCAGAAAGATGACCAGCTGAAAACCAATGGAGTACCACCGCGAGTAATCAACAGCTGCCTGTGAGCCAAAGCGAACAGGTTTGCTAATTCCACCCATATATGGGCTGTCGTAATTGGCTACGCGAATCAGTAGTTCAATGGAGGTTGTTCCTTCCTGATCGTAGGTCACTGTATATGAAGTACTCCCGGGTATATATGTAATGCTATCCGAGGAGACCTCACCTGTGCCCCCGTTGGCGTCTCCGTTCAACTCAATCTCGGATGAACTTCGAATCCCCTTGAACCAGAAGGTAACGGGCGTCTGAAGTGGGTCTGTCAAAATACGCAATCGATACGTTCCATAACCGTACGAACTCTCATGTTCCTGATTCTGTGCACTCCCCCAGTCTCCTGGGACCTGAACACTCTTCGCACCGCCATCCCTCTTGGAAATATTTTGCAGGGTCAGTAATTCGTCCGGGTAAAGTTCCCATTCCCCGTTCAAGTACATAACAGGGGACTGATCCAGATCCACATCTCTCAGATCAAGCACCCCGTTAACGGCGCGATGTTCATCTACTGTGTTGAATAACTCTGACCATACCGAGCGCATGCCAAGTAACACTCCAAAAATGATTAGCATGATGATCAAATATTTGTAACGGTCCATACGTTTTGTTTGAAGTAATTTCATTAATTATTTTTTCATGACTTTGGTTAAACCGAGCTTCCAGTCCTGATACCATTCGGTAATGTCCTCACTGATCGGTATCTCCAAATCTTGCTCCATTCTGGTGGTTAAGAGACGATACTGCTCCTCTACACCGAGATCGTTGTGCATTTCATCATATAACTTCATTAGCATATAATAACTTTCTTCTTCATCCGGAAGCATATGCTGGATACGTTGTGTACTCTCGATCACTTTTTCCACCAGCCCATGCTGCTGGTAATACAAACTTAGTTGTCTCATATGATACAGCCACAGATAGCGTAATCTTTCCCGCTCAGGTTCAGCCCACATGTATTCATAATTGCCAAGATAGGTACCCTTATATAGATGAAGCGCTTGCTCATAGGCATGAACGGTACTTGCGTCTACAACTTTCCATTGCCTGATTTCCCGTTCCCACTGCTCACTATCCAACTGAGCCTCACCCAATTCGAGTCGATAGCCTGCCTCCAGGTGTCCACTCTGAATCTTGATCATATCCATATTGCAAGTTTTCAGGGTTTGGCGGACATGATAAATCGCAGTGTAGAGTTGGTGTGCCGTCTTTTCCTCTTCCATTCCCGGCCACAGAAGCTCCAGCAGAACACTTCGATGGACGACCTGGTTCCGGTGGTGAAGCAAGTATGCAAACAGCTCCTGCGCCTTGCTTGTACGCCATTTAGCAACCTGGATATCCTTTCCTGGAAGCTTAAACTGAATCTGATTAAAACAGCAAATTAAAGGTACGTTTGTATCCTTTGAATGCTGCTCCCGTTTTACGCTCAGTTTCTCTCTTACGCGGCTTACCGTCTGCTTCAATCGATCCTTTTGGATGGGCTTCATCACATAATCCAAAGCCTGTAATTCGAAAGCATGCACCGCATATTGATCGTAACTGGTCACAAATATAATTTCGGTGCCCGGTGTTGCCGTCTGAATCTGTCTTCCCAGATCCATACCATCCATCTCCGGCATATGAATATCCAGAAATACAACATCAGGACGGTGCTCCACAATACCCGCCACAGCCTCTGTTGGATTCATATATGTAGCAATAATTTCAATGCCGCTTACTTCTTTTTCTAGTGATTTTTGAAGGCCTATCAACGCTAGACGTTCGTCGTCAACCAATATCACTTTCACAGGAGCTTCCTCCTCGACCCTGAGGCCTTGAGATGTATTTTTTCACTATTATATCATAGGCATTTTAAGTATTTAGCGTTCTTAGTTATCCATTTTTAATTTTTAGCAATTTAATTGTATAATACTAAATAGAAGACAGGTTATCAGATCCGGTCTTGGAAGAGAGGAAGGTACCATATGTCAGATGTTAATCAAAGCTTTGCGCAAGCCCTTGTCAAATCATTAGTAGGGGAACGTGGCCACATCCGCATCGCCCGTGCTCTACCCGACATCGATGTCACACTTGCTGCTCGTACGCACGATGCCATGCCATATACGATCTATCAGTTGGTGAAGCACATGCATTATTGGCAGCAATTTATGCTCGACCACTTGGAAGGACGCAAGCCACAGCTCCCTGCTAACGTGAGTGAGAGCTGGCCTGAGGAGAAGGGCCCACAGGATGAAGCCACGTGGAAGGCAGATATTCAGGCATTCTTGGATGGGGTTGATCAAGCCGTAGCCATTGCAGAAACTGCACAATTGGATGATCCACTGCTCTATTTCCCGGGTGAAACTAAAGCAGGACTTCTGCGCAATATCGCCTCCCATAACTCGTACCATCTGGGTGAGATTGTTCTGCTGCGTCGCTTCTACGGCGCATGGCCGCCTCCAGGTGGCGGATATCCGGCGTAAACCATCTCCACAACAGATCTATTGAACGAATATACAGACACATCTAAGCTGTGAAAGGACGATTGTTCCTTTTACAGCTTCTTGTGGTTATAGGCAAGTACCATCCATTGAAGTGCCAATTATAATGCTCATGTCCTGCTCCAGGCTCATATATTACTTCAAAGTACGTATATGACTTTGAGGTGCGTACTTCTCATCCTTCTTTTTCTGACCCACAATATGAACAGAAGAAGAGAGGAGCATGTCCATTGAAACCCGAACAATCCGTTACCCGTTACACCGCACTTGTCATTGGTGCTGGAGGCGTCATTGGAAGAAACCTTATGGATTATCTGATGACACTTCCCCAGTGGAATGTCATTGGTGTATCTCGCCGCGGAGGGGAAGATGCCCCTAGGTTGCGTTATATATCAGCTGATTTACTGAACGAAGCAGACACACAAGACAAACTGAGCCATTTAACGACCGTTACGCATATTTTCTACGCCGCGTATCAGGATCGTCCAACCTGGGCCGAATTGGTACAGCCCAACTTGGCCATGCTCGTCAATGTGGTGAATACGATTGAACCGATTGCTCCAAATCTCCAACATATTAGCCTAATGCAAGGTTATAAAGTGTACGGTGCACATCTCGGGCCATTCAAAACACCTGCCAAAGAAACGGACGCATATCATATGCCCCCCGAATTCAATGTCGATCAGCAACGGTTTCTCGAAGATCGGCAACCCGGAAGCAGCTGGACCTGGTCAGCCCTGCGCCCTTCGGTGGTATGTGGCTTCGCTCTGGGTAATCCAATGAACCTTGCCATGGTTATTGGCGTATATGCGGCTATCTCCAAGGAGCTTGGCTTACCACTTCGATTCCCTGGGAAACCAGGAGCGTATCATTCGCTGCTTGAAATGACTGATGCCACATTGCTGGCTCATGCAACCGTATGGGCAGCAACCGAACCTCGCTGTGCCAATCAGGCATTTAATATCACCAATGGCGATCTGTTTCGCTGGAATGAGCTCTGGCCCAAAATTGCTGCATTTTTCAAATTGGAAACCGCACCGCCACTCACCCTCTCACTTGCAACTGTGATGGCAGATAAAGAAGATCTTTGGGATTCCATGATTGAAAAGTATGGTTTGGTAAACACCCCTTATGATGATGTCTCTTCCTGGGCATTTGGTGACTTTGTCTTCTCGTGGGATTACGATTTCTTCGCAGATGGTTCCAAAGCTCGCCGCTTCGGATTTCATGATTTTATTGACACTGAGGCTATGTTTATGGATATTTTCAGAAATCTACGTGATCGCAAGATCCTTCCGTAACTTAGATAAATGCAGAATAAGCCGATTCCTGAATTCCAGAATCGGCTTATATAAGTCACTCAACGTCAGTAGTCGTTGGCGGCTTAAACAGAATTTTTCCTCGATCACCATAAACATTCTCCACGTGTATATCGCCCCATCTACACATTAGATGAAGAATCTCTTTAAGACTCCACCCATACGCTGTTAACTCATACTCCACTTTAGGCGGAACCTGGTGATGGGAAATTCGGACAATAACCCCCGCCTCCGTTAGTTCACCAAGTTGCTGCGTCAGCACTTTCTGGGTGATCGCAGGGATCAGTTTCATCAGCTCACCATTACGTTTCTTGCCAAAGGTAAGATGGAATAGAATAACAGGCTTCCACTTTCCCCCGATTACCTCAAGAAAAGCTTCAACTGCGGTGTTATATACTTTGAGCGGTTCCTCCATATCACCTTCGGTCTCCCTTCGAGTCTATTGCTCAATCTTCCCGATTCATCTTCTCAAAAATATGGACTAGTTGCGCTCGATCCTCTTCGTTTAATTTCTGGAATAAATTCTTACGCAGCTTCTGGCCCTCCAATATTGCTCTTCCGAGGACTTCGGTCCCTTTATCCGTAATGTTCAAATAAATAATGCGGCGGTCCGCTTCATCTACCATTCTGACGACTAGTTCCTTGGCTACCATCTTGTCCGATAAATAACTGAGTGTAGGCGGCGTGAACCCTAACATTTTTGCAATATCCGAAGGTCGGCTTTTTCCATTTTGATGGAGATGGCTGAGTACAAGCACATGAGAGACACCGAGGTCCTCATTGAATGATTTGTTCCATTGTATGATCAATTTATTAGTGAAATTATCCATGTTGTGTATAAGCTCAAAAATGTTCTGTTCTTCCATTAGATCCTCCTCGAAAAAATAAACAACAGCCCTCATTTAACTTAAGGGCTGTCATCATTTTACACGCTATTGGGCTGAGTAGCCACCATCGATCACCAGTTCAGATCCGGTAATGTACGAAGAATCATCCGACGCCAGGAACAACGCGGCTTTGGCAATATCAATAGCCTGGCCCAGACGCTGCAAAGGCGTTGCCTGAATTAACCGTTCAAGCAGTTCCTTTGAGGTGTTCAAGGATTGGGTCATTGGTGTTTCGATGATCCCAGGAAAAAGAGCATTCACACGAATACCTTGACGTCCGAAGGTGGTCGCAGCAGCTTTGGATAATGCACGTACCGCGCCTTTGGACGCCGAGTAATGGTTAAAGCCTTGTCCAATCAAAGCGGTATATGATGAGATATTGACGATAGAACCTTTTTTCTGGGCTGCCATATAAGGAGTGACATGTTTCATGCCAGCGAATGGGCCGTAACCGTTAATGGAAAGCATTTTCCCCCAATCCTGTGCATTGATTTCCTCAAATGGCTTCTCGGAAGAAATGCCCGCATTATTGACCAGAATATCAATTTTCCCAAATCGTTCATTCACTACTTTCGCCAGTGCCTGCCAATCTTCATCCGAAGATACATTCAACTTCATTCCGTACACATTCTCTTTTTGGCTTACTCTCTCCAGTGCTTCCTCATTAATGTCTGCAGCAATGACGATGGCGCCTTCCTGTGCAAAAAGATCTACCATGCCCTCTCCGATTCCCGAGGCTCCGCCAGTAATAATAGCTACTTTATTATCTAATTTTCCCATGTGAATTGCTCCTAACGTATTTTATTTATTTGTAAGTAACAAGGGCTACTTTGTTTTTCTTTCTTAACATGATGCGTAGCCCTTTCTTGAAGAAACCAAGGTATTTAGATATATAATATTTAGATGACTAAATATTATATATCTAAATACTAGCAAAGTAACTGCCTTAATGCAACGAGTACAGCTCTATATACTTATTTTGGATATCTTGGCGAAGCTAACGCAGTTAGTAAAAGCTCGGTTTGGGTGACATTTCCGACTTATCGCGCATAACTAGGCAACAAAAAGACTGCATCCGTCATGACGGATGCAGTCTTTTCAACGTTTTGTATAAAAAGAAGCCCATACCTTTACTTACAATGCACCTTTAAGGTTTGCAGGTTGATTTTCCTCATTTACCAGACCTTGAATAAAGATTTCAAAATTGGGTGCAAGCCACGTAATCTTGTAGCTTTCTTTTTTATCCACATGAACAACCTCGGGCTCACCAGCATTGCCGGATTCACGATAATCCAGCATCACCACCTCCGAATCGGAAGGGCACTCACAGATGACAACACCGATTTCGGGGTAACCCCCCTGCTCGATAATAAACCGGCTGCCAGTTTCACCACCTAACGAATGTGCTTTCTCACGTCCAATTCCCAGTATCCCCTTGACCTCAACGCGGACTTTCTTGGCAGCCTCTGCTTGGCTAACCGGAAAATGCCTATAGTGGGGGACACCGCCATTATGTAATTTCATCATGTTAATATAGGATGTTGGCAGCTTAAACACCAACTGCTCCTCCACTGACTCGACCTGTTCATCGGTAGGCGGGGCCAACACATATTGATCCACGGCTTCAGCACTGTCATTCCAAAAACCTGTTGGTTCCAGATGGCTAACACTAACAGGTACGGTTGAGATCTCAGTAATAGATGGGAAGGTATCCACCGATTCGTCTACGGATTCCTCTGAGGGTTCCTCCTCCATTTTACTTCGAATCCATTCCAGAAACTCCAGCGTATCTTCATCCTCAGGGTCCAATTCATCCGCTCTTTCGAACGCTTGTAGCGCATGCGCATATTGCTCGAGATAATAATAAGCCAGTCCAATCCGATAATGCCAGAGTGGGTCACCTGTGCCCTCTTTAGCAACCGTCAGGAATTGTTCAACCGCTTCTTCATACCGTTCCAGGTTATTCAGCGCTCGGCCCAGATGGTTAACCAGCTCATAATCCCTTTCTTCCACAGGAATCGCTTGAATTGCATCCACAATTTCCTGAAACTCATCTTCTTCATGCCACTCTTGCAATTGAACCAACAGATCGTCTCTCATTCTCTTTTCCTCCCCGTTCATTCACTCATGATTACGTATTGAAAATTATACCACTATCCGGATCACCATCTCCAGCAAAGCAAGATCCTTAGTGATATCATGAATTGATATCTTTTCATTTCCGATGACAAAGCTAAAAGAGGTAACCTGAACCCTGTTAAGAAAACCAGGCAGGTTACCTCTTTTATTCCTTCCACGATATTGCATTCTTAATTCAATTCAGTAACTCCACACAATCGTAAACCCATCCTGCACTTAACCAGTTCCCCAAATCACTGGAACCACTGATCGGCGTAATCTTGATAGTATTGGAACCATTCACGAAGTAAGATGCCGGGACATTCCAGCTGAACGTTGTGTTGTTGCCACGATAGGTACCAATCGTGAAGCTACGAGAATTGGGCTGTGAAGATGCAGCAGGATTGGTTAAAGCATGTCCATTAACCGTTACGCTAGGTCTGCCATTATTGTAAGCTGCGGTAATACCGATGTTGAGCGTATGAGAAGATGCCGCTTGAGATGCATTCAAATTAAACGTTATTGTGGTTGGAGAATTCTGACCACGGAACTGGATTGCCGGGAATCGATTGGTCGCGCTACCGGTGGCATAGGTGACAGGTCCCCAGCTTGGGTTGCGACTATCGGACGGGTGACGGATCGGAATGGTCTGTCCATTCAGGAACTCCCGTGGTGTACCATCCCAGTTGCCGATTCGCCAGATGTTGGAGGCTTGACTCGGATCATTGTTGATCGTACGTGTATTCAGAGTCGTCGTTTGGCCTGCCGTGACATTAACCGTTTCCGTATATACCGCCAGTTCTCCCTTATAGGCTGTCATGGTGTATGTCCCTGGGATCATGCTATATTTGGCGGCTGCCCCACTTGAAGAGGTACCCACCCAATACTGAGCATTACTATTGGCGAACCCAATTGTATATGCATAACCCGTATCCATTCCGGAGAGACCATTAAGCACTACGTTCCCTCGACTGGAAACCCAACCCTGCAAGTTCAGACCAGACATCCAGCTGAAGTCGGGTACACTTGGGGTACCACCTGTGGTGAAGATCAAAGCGTACGGCCCATGCAGACCCAGGCGCCAATTTTCCGTCTGTGCATGTCCCGAGTTCATATAATTATAGACTTCCGTCTCTGTTCCACTTTGGAACTGAATGTCACGGAAGAATGGGCCGCCAGAGCTTTTTTCCCGATTGCCGTAGGCCATAAATACACCGACGCCATTCCCCGTCACCCCACGAACAGATAAGTCTTTGGCCTGATCATTACCATAATATTTGGAGGCCGACTGTCCATTTGCAAACCCGAACACATCCTGACTTTCAATTGCTCCAGTGTTACCCCGGTTATTAGAATTCGCCGGAACACCTGTCAACACACTACCATTACCACGGAAAATGTACCGTAACTCTCCAATCGAAGGTTGAGCCGTGATATGCGTTGCCATGTATATGATATTCTCGCCACCACGCGAAGCATAATAGTGAGTTAATGTGCTTGTAGATACCGTAATTAACACGGTCGATCCAGAAGGAGAGGTATTCCAAGTCACATTGGCGGATGAACCCAAACCTGACCCGATGTGCGACCCTCTGTTGCTGTTCAGCTCCGTACCGTTCATTTTGGCCGATATAATATCGCCATTGGTTTTATTCACCACATAGACTAATCCTGATCCGGTGTTTACTTCGATTCTTGTGCCGTTATCGGTCACATTTATGGTTGCCGCGTGTCCGGTAGATGCAGGGTATACAGCAGCTGTTGCAATCATGACGACAATTAAAAACAAACCAAGCGCCTTTCTCACTATACTTTTGGTCATGAGTAAATCCCTCCTTGGAAATCATTGAATAAAGCGCTTACATTACAATGTATAATAACTGACACTTCCGTCTCATATCTCTATGTCTGCTATGTGAGCCTGTCCATGATCAATGGAATGTTATGTCTACGTGCGTATAGAATAGAGTCATCACTTCATGTAAACCTGATCTCGCCACCCCCTTTTTTAAATCACTCTTCTACATAAAAGTATTCTTACAATTCCAATAAAATAATACCATTATATTACATATGTTCGCAATGAAAACGGCCCGTATATCTGATAGCAAATTCTAAAAACAAAAAAACGCAGCTTCAAAAAGCTGCGCCCGCAAATATCAAACTAGAGACGTATCATCTCTTCCGAATAGGTATCCATATCTCACTTCTATATTGCTCTACAGTAACATCCTTGTGCTCATTCCATAGCATTTCCGGACCCTCACTCAGCTCATAGTCCGATGAAGGAAACCATTCCGCGTAGATCCGGCCCCACACCTCCTGAAGCGTACCAGGAAACGGACCGACGACAGCAAATACAGCCCATGTCGAAGCAGGAACCTCCAGGTGTTCCAGTCCTTCAGGCGTCTCTTTTGTCGTAGCTGCACCAATGTAATGATCCAGTTCTCCCTGTTCCGCCATACGTCCCTCACTGAAATGGGATGAAGCACTGATTAAGCCCATAGGTTGGACGTTCGATGCCCCCTTAATCCTATCGATCAATTCCGGTGTAAGACTCTGGTACATCGCAGCGATCTCCGGATTAACCCCGTTGAATACGATTGGCACCCTTTTACGAATACCCACGATTCGAAACGCCTCTTTATCTTCAATGCGGTAGTTCATTTCGCTTCCTCCTTGAATGGTCAGTTGAAATGTCATTCGTGGGAAGGCTTTAAGGGATGGACCATGGTTTCGTGCTTCGGAGGGCGTAGTGCCATGCATGCTTTGAAAAGCACGCGAGAAAGAATCCGGCGATGTATACCCGTATTTTAGTGCAATATCAATGATTTTGCTGTCACTGTGGCTTAACTCCATAGCTGCAAGTGTCAACCGGCGACGTCGAATATATTCCGAGAGCGTTACACCACTAAGAAAAGAGAACATGCGTGTAAAATGATATTCCGAGCAGCAGGCAATCCGGGAAATCTCCTTCATGTCCATGACATCCATCAGATGCTCCTCAATATAATTCAAGGCTTCATTTAACCGCCTCAGCGTATCCATATCATCCCTCCCACGTTAATTTAAGCTTAGCAAAGTCATTCTCTTTGCATCCGACATTACCTGCACCATTCTGTAGGCTCTTTGCATCTAAACAGAAAAAAAGAGCAGCATCAGCTGCTCTTTTCCAACCTTGATACTCACATAACGCCAGTATTTAAGTCAAACAGGTCAAACCAGATACTCCGCCATAATTTGCTCGATATCGTACGGTGTAACGCCTTGATCCACCGAATAGATTGTATCCGCCTGATCTATTGTATCCACCAGTTCTCCTCTAGCTTTGGCATGGAGCATGAACAAGTCATGCAGATCGGGTTTGCGTAAAGTCGTTAGTGCTTTACCCATCAGCACGATACCTTTCTGATTCCCCTCTACGTTATTGTGGTAGTCCGGATATCTGGTCAGTGCCAGGTCTGTCCAGATGACGGTGCGTTCGACCAGATCCATAATGACAGGGATCGCAATCTGCGTATCCGCTGTAATATCGATTTTGTTCGCTACGGTAGACGGTTCGAAAATCTCGCCAGACCCCGGCTTCTTCCTCATCATCCAGCCCACAAAACATTCGGGCAGATCACAATACGGATGACTTGTAAACGAAAGCAGTGTCGCCACCACATATCGTCCACCAAAAGCCACGATGGATGGAATATGCAGATCAATAAACTCACTTGCTCCGTTAGGTGCAGTCACGATATCTCCGCTATGGACAGCCTTATAGTTAGAGGATCGCAGATTCGTATAGGAAATATGCTCCACATAGTTCCAGTCCTTATCATACATCACCGCAGACAAGTCAATGTCCACGCGCCCTGTAGACTTTCCATCCACGTCCCCCTCTTTCCACCAGTTGAAGAAACGAATGGTATCACCCTCTGCCATCGGCACACGGCTTCCACGAACGATGGTATGCAGAGCCTTGCTCGCTGATCTCTGGGAAAAGGGTACCAGATAATCATGAAGCTGTGGATCGACATAGGTCTTCCCAAGCGGGGAAAGGTTTGCGAATCGCTCTACCAGCGCCTGCTCGCATAATTGCACGACATCTTGACACGTGCCTTCATCGATCTCTGGCAGCTCATTCGGAACAGCAAAAGCTTTGGCTACATTGCCTTTCGGGAAGAAGACACGCAGATCCTGCCGTTCATTACGCTGCGCAAAATGCTGTCTCACCTGCAATAACACTGGGGTAGAGACTTGCTCCAATACCTCACCAAAGGCCAGCAGGACATACGCTTCATCTTCGGTCATACGCAACATGTGATCCAGTCTTCTCGCGAATTCACCTGGACGCTGTGACAACAGATCGATCAGACTCCAGACATTCCGATATTGGAAGGCAAGCTCCACACTTCCGTTGAAGGTCGAATACGGTTTATTATTACGCAAAATATCAAAAGCCTCTTCGCATCGTGGATACCGAAGCTTATATTCCGAAGGATGCAGAATTTCGCCGAGACGAATCCAGCGATCTTTATAACGCAGCATATCCTCCGTGATGGAGCCACATTGCTCCAATAATCCGAGCAAAAGGCGTCTCTCACGGCGTTTAAATTTTCGGAAGGGAGAAGCCGCAGCGAGGCTGACATCACCATTCGACCAGGCAACAGCCAGACGCAGGACATCACTTGCCGTTTTGAAATACGGACCGATTCGGTCGATGTTCGCCTTTTCATGCTTCAACAGCGAGGCAACCACAAAGCCTACATTTTCTTTGAACGGAATCTCAGCGGGTAATAGCGCATCCACGTCTTCCGGGTCTGCGTGCTCCAATACCGTGTCGATATCCGCCTTGTCTGTTTCAGAGATGGAACCTTTTGCTTCAATGATCTGACGGATTAGCGCCTGGAATGCTTGTTTGTTTCCCAAACCAATGACTTTCAAGTCCGTCTTCTCCAGCAAAGGCATTCGCTCCACAGATGGTTGATCCGAATAGACCACAGTCAGGTTGGTCAGATAATGAATAATTGCATTAAGGTATAACTCCGCTTCATCCGCTTGCATCACCTGCATTGGGAATCCTGCATACATCGGTGTGTACTTCACATGTGCGCCGACCATGACTCTCAGATCCGCCACAAGTTGATGATATACTGCTTCAAACTGTTCCATGGACAGCTGTCTCATCGCCTGCATTAGCTCATCCGAGAAGGTGTATCCGAGTGCTTCAATATTTTTGAGGGCAGTCGCCAGGTGTGTCTTCGGCAACTGTTGTTTCCCTTCGTTTGATTCAATAATGAGTTTGTTCGCTCTGCGCAAATAAATCGTATTGTCCATGATAAAAGAGTCCAGGAAAGCCACATCCCTATATAACGTGAAAGGTTAGGGTTAGAAGGAAGGAATATGATAGCCTGGACGCCTCCTCTCTGATAATGAAATCTTCAGGAGAGCTGCGACCCTATGATCTCCAATGATGTAGAAGGAAGGATCGCAATAGCCTGAAGGCCAGCGATTCGAAGTTCGTCACCCGAACCTCTGGTGAACCCATCATCTCAGATTCCACGATATGCCAACAGGGCGAAAGTATTACGACACCCCATTGAAATTCTTTTTTATATCCACCAAAAGATATATGTGGTTTATGATCTTTCCCAAATCCAGGGGGAGTGCTCAAAATTGTGTCGAATATAACGAAGAAGAACCCTAGAGAATGATGCAGAAACGAGGTTAGGACGATGGAACTTCAAAAATTATATTCTGATTATATACGGCTCAAATTCAATTGTGGAGTTAAGCCTGCGCCTTCGTGCACAGATTATATGGAGTATGGTTTGTATGAGGATAATAGTGCCGAACTGTTTATGGTATCCCACCCAGATGAGACATTTACAAGCTGGATGTCGAGACTGCGTCCGAAAGATCCCTATTATGGATCAAGGCCAGACTGGAAGCCGACTCTCTCAGAACCATTTGAACAGCTCGATGTTTATGACGAAATGATTATGTATTATCTGTTATTTACCATCAACACCACGCTGTCGATCAACACGTATAACACCTACAGTGCCATGAATGAATTTATGAAAGGCTATAGCTTCTTCCAATTGTCTCAGCTAAGCGAAATTCCCCAATTCAGCGAGGAACAAAAGCATCTGTTACGTGACTTTTTCTTCTTTTTTTACCTCTATGCACACCCGGTTAATGAAGATACATTATATGCCTGCTCATTCAGCGAACAACACCTTGTACATACGAAGACCGACATTTCATTGGAGGATTATTTTTCGGCATACCATGATCACTACACCTTACTTCGAAATGAATACAGGGAACAAATCGTAATCACTGCTGAAGAGATCCAAGCCTGCAAACGCCTGACGCTGGAACTGCTATATACCATTGAAGGCCGATCTCCCAAGTTAAACATGCCTTCAGAGGAAGGTTTGGAACCAATCATCATGTTAATCAACAACGTGAGTCAGATGTTACAGTTGTATACAGAGGAACCGGAGGCATTATTCCAGATCATGCGGGATTTCCTTATTCAAGCTGAAGGTCACTCCAGTACATACGCTAACCACTGTTTCAAGACACTGCTTCAGAACTATGCTTCATATATCCTGTTTTTCCGATTTGATGAGGTTCAATTGCTGGTAGATGCTTTCAGGCATACCCCGGCTTGGTGCGAAATAATTGTTAGTAAACTGTTCAACGACTCCATCTTCCTTGAAAAGATCATGAGACTACAGCAGGTCAATCTTGACGCTTATCCAGACGTCACTATGTTCTTTAATGAAGAGGCACGAAAGATGATTTTGTAGCAACGATCTGGCCCTACAAAAAAATGCCTAAAAAAGCCTTTGCCGACCCCCAATGTCAGCAAAGGCTTTTCGTTTTAAATTGTTTATTGATCAATCAAGTTGGTTACTTTCAACATTCTTGCAATCAATGCAGTGACCTCAGCACGGGTCATCGTAGTCTTCGGACTCAGAACCTCTGGTCCATTACCTTGGATGATTCCGGCTGCAATCAACTGGGCTACATCTTCTTTCGCCCAATTCGATACATCCGCTGCATCACTATAACGTTCCAGTTCAGCGTTCATCTGATCCGGGCTAATTGCCGCTTCCGGTTCAATCAGACGATACGCACGAGCAACCATGGCAAATCCTTGCTCACGTGTGATCTCCTGATTACCGTAGAAGTTCCCATTATCGTAACCGCGAACGATACCGAATTCATTCGCAAGGGCTACCGCGGAGCGGAACCATGCGGAATCGTTAACGTCAGGGAATAGATTCTGTGGTGCATCCTGACGCATTAAGCCCAGTCCAAGCACAACAATTTCGGCAAACTCGGAACGAGTAACCTGACGGTTCGGTGAGAAGGTGTTATCTCCGTTACCTTGCAGATCTAATCTCGCAGCGATGTTGTTCACATCCGTTTTGCCCCAGTGGGATCTGGCATCTTCAAAATCCTGCGGATTCCAGATGACCGAGTAACTTCCGCTGCTGCGCAAGTCATTAATGAGTGCATAGTAACGACTATCGATCTTCGTGACAACCGTTGGTACATGGAAGATGCTACCGTCCGGGTTAATGATCACGCCTGTGGTAATCCGGTTCGGATCGATACCTTCTGGAAGTGCAATATACTTCGGTGCATAACCGTTCAACTGGCCGGATCTAACTGTCTGTCCATCTTTCGTAAATGTCAGATCCAGATCGACCGGATCCACCAGAAGCTCATACCCTTCGGTTGCAGCCTTGTTTTTCACGCTGCTGATCAAGGCATCCGAAGAACGTGCAATGTCGACATGTACAGCAATATCTTTCATTGCAACGTTGCCCAGTTGCTTGGACACACCGTTCAGGTCCATTTTGCCACCAGGTACCGGATAGATCGCCAACGGATTGCTAATGTTCAATTTGGAACCTTGATCTACTAATTGTTTCAATGTTTCGAGGGTTAAACCATCCACCTTCATATCCCCATCATTCGGCGAATGAATGGCGAACTGCTGACCTGTGCCTTGTGACATGGCAACATTCAACTTGGCTGGATCAACTTGAACCAATGTTTCTTTGTTGTCAGATGGTTTGGATGTAGCAAATGGTTGATGGCTACCATCCCGAGTTGTTTCCAAATTATCCTTCACGGGTGCCGTTGGTGTTGGTACTGGCGCAGGGGCAGGTGTGCTTCCACCGTTACCTCCCGTATTTCCACCGCCATTGTTCCCGCCGCCGTTGTTGCCTCCACCATTGTTACCATTGTCACTGGACGCTCTGGTGATAACCGTAGTGTACTCCGTCTGCAAACCATTCGTATCTGTAACTCTAATGACAATTGTGTTTGAACCTACCTTAAGTGCAAGATCATCACTACTACTGCCGCTCTCCACTTCCTTCCAGATTCCATCATGCAAAATCTCAATTTTGTCTGTAGAATCAGGAGCAGTTGGGTAAATACGTAGATTGTACACATCATTGGTTACCGTTGCTGCGTAGTTGAATTGGTTTGGATCAAATGCTTGGTTCAACGCAATATTTTTCCCAAATGAATCGGTCAGACTCAGCTGTGTCAGTGCTTCTTTTACAATAGTAAATGTTTTCGTTTTCGTAACGGAACGTCCTCCATCCACTGCTGTTACCTCAACGGTATAAGTGCCGGGTGCCAGATCTTCATCCAGATGATAGGACCAGTTTGGATCCCCAGCATTCCAGATCAAACTTCCTGCAACATCAACTACATTTCCATCCGCATCTTTCAACACTGCACTCAGCGTATCTGTATCCGTATGGACCGTACCCGAAACCGTTGGCTTCTTATCTGAAGTACTCCCTGCTGGTTCAGTAATCTTCAGCGCGCTCGCGAATGGGTCTTCCAAATCGAATTGGAAATCATGAACCAATGTCCCTTCTGCTCCCTGGCCTTTTAGATAGCCAGATGTTCCATTGTAAGCAACGTTAACCTTCTCATCACTTGATAATTTAACCGATTCGGGCAAGGTCAAAATCAATTTTGTAGGATCAGATCCGTCGATGACAGCTCCGACAACTTCTACGGTTTGCCCACCTACCGTAACTGTAAATGCACTACTTAGATCCACTTCAGAAACTACTTCGATACTTTTATCAAAATGAATGGATATCGTGCTTTCGCCCTCGATGAAGCTGCCGCTGTCCGCTTTGGGTTGATTCTTGACCAATCCATCGATTGCGTTATCCAATAATCTTAACAGGTCATTTACCTGAGTCTGTGTTACCAAAGGATTGCTCAAAAGTGTCTGTGCCTCTTGGACTTTGGTTTGCAATGCATTCCATGAATCTGTCGTGTAATCACCATTCGATAAAGCTAAGGCTTCTTTCACTTTTTTCGCTAATGACATTGTATTGACTGCGTGAAGAGCCTGATCGAATTCATCAACCTTGAGTCCGGTTAACGCGTCTCTCAACGTGCCACTACCGTCATAGTTAATTGTAATTTCTTCTCCCGATTCAAGCTGAGCTTCCGTCAGAGGGATGGAAATCGTAGATCCATTAGCTATAAATTGACTAAGATTATCATACACGGTACCTCCAACTGTGACGGTGAAACCCTTCAAATCATCCGATTTCACGTCACGATTGAAGGTAAGATTTAGAATTCCATCGTCGTTTACTTGCGATGTTTGCAAATGGGCACCCTTAGGTTCCGGATATGCAGCTGCAAACGTGAAGTAAGAACCGTCCGCAAAGTTGGAACTGTTTAATGTAACCTTTCCATCCGTTACTGGATAAAAGATATCATTATTGTCAAAAGAGTCATCTTGGCTAAGAATGATGTAGCTTGGTGTTACACCTTCAGCATCATCCACTTGAAGTGTGATATCTTGATCATTCCAGTTCGTTTTGTCCACCTGATATGAACGATCCATGATCTTTACACGAAAGCCATCTTTCACGATGGATGCACTTACATAAGATACGGTATCGTTCACGCTCTTGTCTGCAAACATAAAGAAGGAGTTGTTATCCATCGTATTCTCATTGTCGGCATTATCTGAATGAATCGTATCTCCAAGAGCAATGGCTACATTTGAGCCGACTCCTTGTGACTTGGATTGTTTCTGGTCCTGGGCACCCAAGTCATCACGTCCGATCCCGGTAATGCGATTCTTGTAATCTGCCTGGTTCGACGAATTCCAGAAAACCGTACCTTCTTCTCCGTTCCAATCACTGGCAACATAGTTGTCTGCCAGAGTGATTCCGTATTTTAACCCCAAGTAACTGTACACTTTAGTTCTTTCAACGTCCTGTAACTCGCGATTATATAATATCGTTTCCGATATTAGTCCATTAAACCTTCGATTATGCCCTGCTCCGAAGTAGTAACCCGTAGCACTCGTGGCACTATTAAAGTTCGCTGTTCCTGCAGTTGTTTTATCGATTAACTTCGTACTATTTAAATACATCCCAAAATAATTCTCAGTGCGAAGTACATTGAAAATATCTGCTTGCCCTAACTGATACGGGTTACCTGCATTATTTCGAATCAATTCGTCGTTCCCTGCATTGCCAAATGAAGATCTGATTACACTTGTACTGTACGTGTCGGTACTTCCTTGGCCGCCAAAATGCCAAGGGAAACCGCTCGCAGCAGCTCCTTGAATGGAAAATGCCTCACGAGCGACATCCGTTGTATGGAAAGGCTCCCTGACATAGTATCCTTTGTTGCCATCAATTAATATACCGCTGTTAAAGTTAATGGCACCTGTAACTAAGGTGTTAGGATTTACGATACTCCACACATTATCATGTTCTACATTGGGGTCCAGATCTACCAGATCGGTCAAAGAAGTGATTTTACTGCCGTCAGCTGCCAGATTCATACTTTGCTCAACGTCAATCCATGATATGAGTCCATCGCTTACACCACCCGGATATCCCCCTGCGGTAATCGCGGTACTGTTGGATACAGGATTTTCAGTATCTGCATGAGCTTCTATGGCTGGAAACAAAATTGGTGTAGGCAATATACTCGCAACCATCACCAAAGAAAGCACCCTTGACCATACTCTTGTCATTTTGCTGTTGTGCAAATTCTTATTGTTCTTCAAACACTTGTCACACCTTTCGACTAATATCTAATTTTAGCTAAATCATTCTTCTCATAATCCCTTTCAGGATGCTGATTTACTAGATTGTGTTAATTTTGAAATACTTCATTGCTTATTCTACACTGAGCCTCTTACCAAACTCTTACCAAGCTATACGATAATGAATACAAACGATAGCAAGGAGGATATGAGGGTGGATAACCTTTTATCATATCCTCTAGCAGGAGACACATAGAGTTCAGCGGCTCCAACGTCAGTTCAAAAAATAAAAAGCCTTTGCCGACCCCCAATGTCAGCAAAGGCTTTTCGTTTTAAATTGTGTTTATTGATCAATCAGGTTTGTTACTTTCAACATTCTTGCAATCAATGCAGTGACCTCAGCACGGGTCATCGTAGTCTTCGGACTCAGAACCTCTGGTCCATTACCTTGGATGATTCCGGCTGCAATCAACTGGGCTACATCTTCTTTCGCCCAATTCGATACATCCGCTGCATCACTGTAACGTTCCAGTTCAGCGTTCATCTGATCCGGGCTAATTGCCGCTTCCGGTTCAATCAGACGATACGCACGAGCAACCATGGCAAATCCTTGCTCACGTGTGATCTCCTGATTACCGTAGAAGTTCCCATTATCGTAACCGCGAACGATACCGAATTCATTCGCAAGGGCTACCGCGGAGCGGAACCATGCGGAATCGTTAACGTCAGGGAATAGATTCTGTGGTGCATCCTGACGCATTAAGCCCAGTCCAAGCACAACAATCTCGGCAAACTCGGAACGAGTAACCTGACGGTTCGGTGAGAAGGTGTTATCTCCGTTACCTTGCAGATCTAATCTCGCAGCGATGTTGTTCACATCCGTTTTGCCCCAGTGGGATCTGGCATCTTCAAAATCCTGCGGATTCCAGATGACCGAGTAACTTCCGCTGCTGCGCAAGTCATTAATGAGTGCATAGTAACGACTATCGATCTTCGTGACAACCGTTGGTACATGGAAGATGCTACCGTCCGGGTTAATGATCACGCCTGTGGTAATCCGGTTCGGATCGATACCTTCTGGAAGTGCAATATACTTCGGTGCATAGCCGTTCAACTGGCCAGATCTAACTGTCTGTCCATCTTTCGTAAATGTCAGATCCAGATCAACCGGTGTGACAAGTAGCTCGTATCCTTGGGATGCGGCTCTTGTCTCGGCGCTGTCAATCAAAGCATCCGAGGAACGTGCGATATCAACATGGACATCAATATCATTCAACGCTGCATTACCAAGCTGTCTGGACACACCATTCACGTCCATTTTACCGCCAGGTACCGGATAGATTGCCAGCGGATTGCTAATGTTTAGTTTGGAACCTTGATCCACCAATTGTTTCAATGTTTCGAGGGTTAAACCGTCCACCTTCATATCACCATCATTCGGTGAATGAATGGCAAACTGCTGTCCTGTGCCTTGTGACATGGCAACATTCAGCTTGGCTGGATCAACTTGAACCAACGTTTCTTTGTTGTTAGATGGTTTGGATGTAGCAAATGGTTGATGGCTACCATCCCAAGTTGTTTCCAAATTATCCTTCACGGGTGCCGGAGTAGGCGTTGGTACTGGCGCAGGTGTAGGTGCTGGTGTGCTTCCACTGTTACCGCCCGTATTTTCACCGCCGCCATTGTTGCCTCCACCATTGTTACCATTGTCACTGGATGCTCTAGACACGTTAATTTTATACTCCGTAACATGGCCAAGTGAATCCGTTACTCTAACAACGATCTTATTTCCACCAACTTGGAGCGGTAGATTCTCACTTACAGTACCACTTGAAACCTCGTTCCATTCTCCATCTCCAACAGCTATTTCAATCTTGGCAAGTGGATCAAGTGCCGTTGGCGTTAGCTGAAATTGATATACGCTATTTGGCACAGAGATGGTGTAGGTATCTTTAGCCGGATCAAAGGCCGGAGACAAGCCTCCCACGGAAGGGACCAGTGTTTGCAAGGTAGATGTATCCGTACCAATCACTTTGGTAAGTCCTGTTCTAGCGTTAGTCAGATCTTGAAGTGCCTTATCTACCTGCGCTTGAGTTGCTGTCAGATCATTAAGCACTCGATTTGCTTCATTCATCGCATTATCCAGTGCTGTCCAGCTTGCTGGTGTGTAGGCTGACTCTTCCAGGCTTTCACCTGTAATTTCAGTTACTTTCGCTTGCAAAGCTGATTTATCTACAACGGGTACAGATGTTGTAGGGATTAGGCCCGTTCTTGCATCTGTCAGATCCTGAAGCGCTTTGTCTACCTGCGCTTGGGTCGCTGTCGGATCATTCAACACTCGCTCTGCTTCATTCATCGCATTATCCAGTGCTGTCCAGCTCGCTGGCGTATACGCTGATTCTTCCAGGTTTTCACCTGTAATTTCAGTTACTTTCGCTTGCAAAGCTGATTTATCTACAACGGGCACAGATGTTGTAGGGATTAGGCCCGTTCTTGCATCTGTCAGATCCTGAAGCGCTTTGTCTACCTGCGCTTGGGTCGCTGTCGGATCATTCAACACTCGCTCTGCTTCATTCATCGCATTATCCAGTGCTGTCCAGCTCGCTGGCGTATACGCTGATTCTTCCAGGTTTTCACCTGTAATTTCAGTTACTTTCGCTTGCAAAGCTGATTTATCTACAACGGGCACAGATGTTGTAGGGATTAGGCCCGTTCTTGCATCTGTCAGATCCTGAAGCGCTTTGTCTACCTGCGCTTGGGTCGCTGTCAGATCATTAAGCACTCGATTTGCTTCATTCATCGCATTATCCAGTGCTGTCCAGCTTGCTGGTGTGTAGGCTGACTCTTCCAGGCTTTCACCTGTAATTTCAGTTACTTTCGCTTGCAAAGCTGATTTATCTACAACGGGTACAGATGTTGTAGGGATTAGGCCCGTTCTTGCTTCTGTCAGATCCTGAAGTGCCTTGTCTACCTGCGCTTGAGTTGCTGTCGGATCATTCAACACTCGCTCTGCTTCGTTCATCGCATTATCCAGTGCTGTCCAGCTCGCTGGTGTATACTCCTCTTCGTCCAGCTCGCCTGTTTCGATCTTATCTTTAATATCATCGAATTTGGCTTTCAACTTCGCCTTATCAATAGCAACAACATAATTTTTTGAATTCGACTCTTCTGAATCTGAATAGGCTGGATTGTTCGTCTTCGCTGTTACTGTCACTTTGTAGGTGCCAACTTCTAGCGTTGGTACCAATTGCGACAGGTTAAGCGCCGTTCCGGTTACTTCCTCCGTCCGCTTCGTGCCGTCTCCCAGTTCAATCGTTACTTCATATTTATCTGCATGTGCAACTGCTTCCCATGTCAACTCATCGTCGGTCAGTGTGACGTCCGGTACCGTCAAAGGAGTAGCAGCAGTTGCAATGGTAAAGTACGAGTTCGGACCAAAACTAGAGGTACTCAGGGTTACTTGGCCGTTCTCAATCAAATGTAATGAGTTTGGATTACCAAATTGAGTATTATCGCTGATCACAACATACCGAGGCAACGCCGGGTTACCTCCCGTTTCGTCTACCTGAAGTGTAATCTGTGATTCAGTCCAGTTTGCTTTCTGTACCTTGAAGATACGCTCCATCCCAAGTAGTTTTTTCCCATCTTTCGTAATTGGTGTTTTGAATTCAGTACTTGCTCCATTGTCACCAAACGTAAAGAAAGAAGAATCCTTTAAGAATTCATTTTTATTTGCAGAATTGGTATCCTCAACACTGTTGCCCAATGCAATCGTCAACGTAGATCCCAGTTCCTGCGCTTTGGCTTGTTTCTGCATCAATCCGCTCTGATCATCTCGACCGATGCTTGTAATGCGATGGGTATAGACTGCGTTCTCCTGGGCATCCCAGATAGTTGCCATGTTTGAATCGACATATGAATTGGCTGTCGTCTGATCCAGCGTATAGCCGTATTTGATCGCCAAATATGTGCTGACTTTTTGGCGTTCTGCGTCCGTCAGAGCATGGTCAAATACGATGATTTCTTCAATCGTACCCTGCCAATGTTCAATGCCCGTTGCTGCTGGGATCAGCTTGCCGACTACTGCTCCGCCAGAGTTACCAGTATCCCATAGCTTCACATTATCTTTTCCCCAGTCATTTAGTTGCTGTACCTGCTTCATTTTACTGTACAATCTAGCTATGTTGGGTTCAGTTTCCCCGCCTGTCCAAGTAACAAATTGCTCGTTCGGGAATGTCGTGCCCAAGAATCCTTCAGGGGTGTATAATGTTTGGTTCCTGTCACTGTTAAATGTCGTCAAGCCGCCCCTTGTATTATTCTGAAGCATCCCCATACCCGTATAAGCACCCGGTGTTTGTACTCCCCATGAAATAATATAATTGAGGCCTCCAGTTTTATTGGTTCTACTAACGGTAATGATCGATCTGGGGCTCTTCCCTTGAGGAAGCTTACTTACATCCAGATTCATAAAACTACTCGTGCCGTTATATTCCAATACCGGATTGAAATTGATATTATGATTTTTATCATCCCAATAGGTCGGTTGGTTAGCTTCCGTACTTTGGGTTGCATTGTTTATTTTACTGCCTTGATCTTCCCAAGTACTCACCTTTTGGCCACTGGCAACTCCCATCCCCAGATCTGATCGTAGCCACAGTGCAGAGGCACCAATTCCACCTGGACCAACAGGAGTCTCGTTAGTCGCCTCCGCTTGAACCAAACTCATGGGCAACGTTCCAATCACCAGAATAAAGGAAAGAACCAGCATGGACATTCTTTGCCATGGTTTCTTCCGGATTTCTGCTGTGTACATAATTTCCTCCTACTTAATATGTTATTTTTGGACTGCTTACTGACTCAAAACATCATATCTACCCTCATCTTGCTTATTCTACACATGGCCTCTTACCAAACTCTTACCAAACCTTTCACTAGCAAATACGACAAAAAAAACAACCTCGCAAACGAAGCTGCAAGGCTGTGTATTTCAATCAAATATTCGAATTTTTCCATTGTTGGTACCATAACTCAACTTCCAGGCCAGGACGTATACCTGCCTCTTGTTCTAACGTAGTGACCAACTGATTATATTGAGCGATCACAGGATCTTTATTACCTAATCGATCATAGGTCTTCATTAAGGCCAATCCGACTTCCTCCAATGATGGCTCGAATTGCTGTACCCGGTGATATAGCGTGAGTGCTTCCGTATTCTGTCCCAGCTCGATGTAATATTGTGCGAGTTGCATGGCGTGG
The DNA here is from genome assembly GCF_008386395.1 of Paenibacillus sp. 37. NCBI lineage: Bacteria > Bacillati > Bacillota > Bacilli > Caryophanales > Paenibacillaceae > Paenibacillus > Paenibacillus sp. 37. The sequence goes on from NZ_CP043761.1 coordinate 6,947,630, forward strand.
TTACGCCAGAGTGCATGCAATCGCTGGCGCTCCAACTCAGCCCAGACATAATCGTCCTCTCCATAATATTTGCCTTCATATTGATCTGAGGTCTGCCGATGTTCAGCTATTGTAGACGAAGATAATAGAGGCAATCGGTTAAGACGGCTCTCCCATTCTTCCACGTCAATCCTGAATTCACCCGTCTCCAATAGATAACCAAACTGTTGATAACGAATGACCATCTTGTCCTCACCCATGAATTCGTTCATCATGCTGCGTAAGCGATGGATGCCACTGTGCAGATTGGATATACCTCTCCGCTCATCCAACTCTGGCCACAACAGTTCAAGTAGCTTATCCCGCTTAATCGGTTTGTTCCGATGGTGGAGCAAATAGGCAAATAACTCTCTAATCTTGGTTGTTCTGAACTTCATATGTTTTGGCGTCTCATTTGGGTGCACTTGGACTTGGAGCATCCCCAGACAACGGATCAACATGGATGGCCCTTCTGCTATATTCAGACTTGCTGACACCGTTCGGCGTTGATACATCTTCATCGTTTTTTCCAAACGGTCACGCGTTACAGGCTTCATAATATAGTCCAGCACTTCAAGCCCATAGGCCGTCAGTGCATGTTCGTTATATGCGGTTGTGAAAATAACTTCTGTTCCAGGAGAAACCTCATGGATACGTTCGGTTGCCTCGATCCCGTTCATCCCCGGCATTTGAACGTCCATGAAGACGATTTCCGGCAGATGAAGTTTGATCTGATCTATGGCTTCCTGTGCCGTCAGAAAAGAGCCGATAACTTCGCAATCCTCTCTCTCTTGCAACAGTTTGTTCAACCTGCTCAGAGCGAGATATTCATCATCTACCAAAATCACTCTCATATGCACAACTCCTCTGGCTCACTGATCACCCTTTAATCTATAATTTTACCATAAATCCTGACGTGGGACCGCTATCATTTATATATAGAATCTATGTTCCGGTATTCAAAAAAATGTTCATCTTTGGAAGAGGACATGCAGGAATTTGAAATAAACTGTCGAAAACTAAAGTCTGCCATGAAACCTATAACCTATAAAAAGACACCCCGATATGTATTGCTGTCGATTCTATTCCTGACTATTTTGCTTGGCTTTCGCTGGATATGGTCTGAGACTTTCACTATACCCGCACATCCTGAACCCATTGAAGGCTTGTTAGACCTTCGAGGCTGGGACCTCGCCAACACTTCACCCATATCCCTGGATGGAGAATGGGAGTTTTATCCCCAGACGTTAATCTCTACTCGTGACGCGAAAATAACGGATAACCCATCCTCATGGATTCAAGTTCCTGATGACTGGCGTAATGCATTACCACAATCCTCATCATCGTTCGGATATGGGACGTACCGTCTTCGCATACTTTTAGATCCATCTGTGGAGGAAGTCTCTCTCTGGGCTCAGAAAATCCAGGCATCTTCGATCATCGAGATGAACGGGACCATTGTTGCCGAATTCGGCCAACCTGCCACTCATGCCGAAGCCTATCGACCAGAAAGGACTGCATTTACAACTTCCTATGTGCTTGACGGCGCCAGTGAACTTAATCTTTTGGTGCAGACAGCCAATTTTGACGATCCATATAGCGGTGGGATCACACGCTCTCTCTATTTTGGTTCTCCAGAAGCCATTGGAAGTGAACGAGGATTATCCATTGACCTGCAAAAGATTACATTCGCCATACTGATTTTGCACAGCCTATACGCTTTTGTTATGTTTCTGTTTATCCGGAAGGAACGAGCTCTGCTGACGTTCTCAATGCTAACACTGGTTGCTGCCCTAACGGTCGTCTCCGACCATGACAGTCTGTTATTAAGTTGGATTCCACTCAACTTCACTTGGATCGTTAAGGCCAAAGCGTTATCCTATCCGTTGTTCGCATTCTTTCTTTTACAGATGGCTAGAAGCTTCTCCCATAGTCTACAAGGACGTAGATTATTCCGAGCCTATGCCAGCATGCTTGGTATCTACTTTGTATTTCTATTGATTGCACCGGTGACCCTTGTCTACCATGTGCTGGAGACAGGACTTTCTAATTTCCTGTACCTATTTGCTATCGGCTGGTCTGTGTACCTGTTCTTCCGCATGGCTGCCGAGAAGCGAAGGGACGCCAGCTTTTTGTTATTTGCGGCAACCAGCAGCTTATCCAGCGTACTATGGGGAATTGTGAACTCACATAGCGAAATTACCAATGTATATTATCCAATAGATGTTATTGCGGCCATATTCGGCTTTGCCGCGTATTGGTTCAGGAAATACTTCCGTAATTCAAGCGAAATTGAGAAGTTGTACGAGCAGCTCAAAGAGGAGGATCGCCAGAAGGATCAGTTTCTTGTGAATACGGCTCATGAATTGCGTACACCGCTGCACGGGATCATCAATATCGCCGAGAGCATCGCGGTCCGTGAACGGCGTAAATCAGGTGGGCAACAGGCAGAAGACATGAAGCTGTTAGTTACCATCGGCCGACGCATGTCCCAACTGGTTGATGACCTCCTTGATGTCATTCGTTTGAAGGAAAAACGTATTACACTTCAGAAGAAACCTTTATCTCTTGCCTCGGTCATTCCAGGCGTGATCGGTATGTTCCGATTCATGGCAGAGGGCAAGCCCATCCATATGCAGGTGGATATTCCAGACTCACTGCCGTTGATTCAGGCCGATGAGAGAAGACTTGTTCAGGTGCTCTACAACCTGTTGCATAATGCACTCAAATTTACCGATGAGGGTACAATTACCGTGTCCGTTCGGGAACATGGAGAGTACGTCTTGATTCAAATTTCAGATACAGGTGTTGGTATGAGTGAGGAGATACAACAGCGAATATTCGAGGCGTATGAACAAGGGACTCCAGAGGCCCGTTTAAGCGGAGGAATCGGCCTCGGTCTCAATATCAGTAGGCAGCTTACCGAACTCCATGGCGGCCAACTCACCGTGCAATCCGTACCTGGGCAAGGATCGACCTTCCAGATCTCGCTTCCACGGGAAGACACTGCATCGCTATCGGACCAGACTGAGCAGCAATGGGACGCTCACAGCTTCGATGAAATTGCGATTGCAGAGCCGCAGCAGCAGACCGTCTCTCATGATAAGACTGCCGCAAGAATTCTTGCCGTCGATGATGATCCTGTTAACCTGCGAGTACTGATCTCCATGCTTGCGAATGAACCTTACCATATTCAACCTGCAGCCTCGGCGCTTGAGGCACTTGAATTGTTGGATAAGGAGCCTTGGGACTTACTGATTGCCGATGTCATGATGCCCCATATATCCGGTTATGAATTGACCGAGAAAGTACGCAAGCGTTATTCGGTATCCGAGCTTCCCATCCTGTTGCTGACGGCCCGTAACGAACCAGCGGATGTATACGCCGGATTCATGGCCGGTGCTACGGACTATGTCACCAAGCCCGTGGATGCCGTTGAATTAAGGCATCGCATCGGGTCTCTAATTGTACTGAAACAATCCATTGATGAGCGACTGCGCATGGAGGCTGCTTACTTACAAGCACAGATTCAGCCCCATTTTCTTTTTAATACGCTCAATTCAATCATGGTTCTTAGTGAGATGGACACGGAGCGAATGCAGAAACTGGGCGATGCTTTTATCGAGTACCTTCAGACCAGCTTTCATTTTGTTAATTCGGAGAAAATGGTTGAGGTCACTCATGAGTTGGATCTCTCCCGCGCCTATCTCTACATTGAGAAAGAACGATTCATGCATCGGTTGAACGTCATCTGGGATATTCCCGATGATCTCGATCTATCCCTGCCGCCACTCACCATTCAACCGCTCATTGAGAATGCTGTTCGACATGGTATTCTCAGCAAAGTTGAGGGTGGAACCGTGCATATCCGAATTATCAACCAAACAGCGTCCACCTTGATTGAGATCGAGGATGACGGTGTGGGGATGCAGCCCGAGCAGATCGAACGGGCACTGGCATGGCCCAAGAAAGGTCCCGGCGGAACTGGAGGCATTGGATTAACCAACACACATCGCCGGTTGACCCAGATGTACGGACAAGGTTTGACCATCGTCAGCTCGCCGGGCCAAGGTACGAAAGTTTCCTTTGTCATCCCTTTGGACCACAGCATAAGAGCCTGAGCGATAAGATCGTTCTAATGACTCTACAGCCGCATACTGTACGATCGGTATCCGTATACTTTGTGTAAAAGGTCTAAGGGGAACGCGATGATAGCGGACATGTTCAAGTTCAATTCCAAGCTCAAGTTCAGGTTCTGACATACCAAATAAACCAAAAGAGAGCTAAGCCGGGACGAAACCCGTGCTTAGCTCTCTTTTCTATGGCTTCATTATGATCTAACACGATAAGCTAAACGTTATACGTGCAGGACTTGTTTTTCATCCGATAATCCCAGCGCTTTGGCTGTTGAAGAATGAACCTCTTTGAGGAGATCCAGATTCTCCACAAGGGATATGCCGTAGGAAGGAATCATTTCCTTGATCTTTGGCTCCCATGCCTCCATATGCTGCGGGAAGCACCGCTGAAGAATCTCAAGCATGACCTGAACCGCGGTGGATGCACCCGGTGATGCACCTAACAAAGCCGCAATTGTTCCATCTGCAGATGTGACCACTTCCGTACCGAATTGGAGCGTTCCTTTGCCACCTTGGACGGTATCCTTGATGACCTGAACACGCTGCCCTGCCAGAACCATATCCCAATCCTCACTCTTCGCACCCGGAACAAAATCACGCAATTCTGCCATACGTTGTTCTTTGGATAACATCAGTTGTTGGATCAGATATTTGGTCAAAGAAATTTCTTTGACACCTGCTGCAAGCATCGTAAGCAGATTATGCATCTTAACCGACGTGATTAAGTCAGCATTGGAACCCGTCTTCAGGAACTTCGGCGAGAACCCGGCAAACGGTCCGAATAACAGCGACTTCTTATTGTCGATAAACCGGGTATCCAGATGTGGAACGGACATAGGCGGAGCCCCTACCGAAGCCTTACCATATACCTTGGCATGATGCTGTTCCACGACTTTTTGATTTTTGCACACCATAAAGATGCCACTGACCGGGAATCCGCCGATATGTTTACCTTCCGGAATGCCCGTCTTCTGGAGCAAATGCAGACTTCCGCCGCCCGCACCAATGAAGACGAATTTCGCCTTATGGCGTTCGACTGCACCGCTCTTCAGGTTTTTCACGGACAGTTCCCATTGTCCATCGCTGGTGCGTTTCATATTCTTCACGCTATGTTGGTAGTGGATGCCCACGTGTTGTTCCTTCAAATGTTTGATTAGCATACGCGTTAAAGCACCAAAGTTAACGTCCGTACCGGAGTCAATTTTGGTTGCTGCAACAGGCTCATTACTTGTACGATCTTTCATCATTAGCGGCATCCATTTCGCCAGTTCTTTCTTGTTATCCGAGAATTCCATGCCTGCGAACAACGGGTGATTCGACAAGGAGTCATAACGTCTTTTCAAAAACTGGACATTGCTCTCTCCATGTACATAACTCAAATGAGGAATCGGCATAATGAAGTCCCGCGGATTACGAATCAGACGGCTATTGACGAGATAGGACCAAAATTGCTTTGAGATCTGAAATTGTTCATTCACTTTAATCGCTTTGCTAATATCTACGGTTCCGTCTGGTCGTTCAACGGTATAGTTAAGTTCGCACAATGCAGCATGCCCGGTTCCGGCATTATTCCATTCATTGGAACTTTCCTCTCCTGCAGTGGCTAGCTTTTCGAAAACCTTAATATTCCAGTCTGGTGCCAATTCTTTTAGCAAAGTTCCCAAAGTTGCACTCATAATTCCGGCACCAATCAAGATAACATCTGTACTCGTTTGTCCCTGGCTCATGTCTACCGTCCTTATATCCTATATTTGCCAAAAGGATGTAAGCGTTATCGATTTGGCATTTGCAGCAAGCCCATTCTTGAACGGGGTCGCACCTTCTCTGAATGATTATAACCTTGATCTAGTGTATCAATAATATAGAGCAATTTAAATATGCAATTTCAAGATATTTGCTATTCCATCAGTATACGCTAGTTTACATCGGAACGTTAGCCCGGTTATAGGCCTGAAAGATTTATTTGTTCAAAACAAAGAAAGGAGCCCGGTTTTAGGGGGACTTGGCACATGAAAAGTTGTATAGCCTTATTTAGTCGTGAAAATGGATGCGCTAAAGAGCCGCTCTCGAATGTTTCGCTAAGCGGCTCTTTATTGTTTGAAATGACTATCACAGCCAACGGCGTTTCGGGGAGTACTCAGAAAATTGAAATCAGTTCCTTCGTGTACGGATGGCGTTCTTCAGCGAACAACGCATCTGCGCCAAAGCGGTCAACGATCTGACCTTCTCGCATAACGATGATGCGCTGACTCATGCGATGTACGGCAGCCAGATCATGCGAGATGAACACGTATGAAAGACCAAGTGATTTGCGGAGATCCGTAAGCAATTGCAAAACTGCACCTTGCGAGATCACGTCCAGGCTGGCCGTCGGTTCATCCAGAACAACAACGTCCGGCTCAATGCCAATAGCACGTGCGATCGTGACGCGCTGACGCTGTCCACCACTTAGTTCATGGGGGTATCGTCCAGCCAAATCGCTTGGAAGCTCGACCGCTTCAAGCAGCTTTTGGACGTAAGCATCCTTCGATGTGTAAGTAAAGTGGGACAGTTCGGCGTTCCGTCCAAGTTGTTCGTACGGATCGATTAGCGAGTCGGCAATCTTGAGCTTTGGATTCAGTGCAGCCATCGGGTTCTGAAATACAATCTGGATTTTCCGTCGATGAGGTCGCAACCGTCGACCGCTCAGCCGCGCGATATCCTGTCCACCCAGTGTAATCGAGCCCTTATCCGCATCTTCGATCCGTAGCAGACAGCGGGCTAGCGTACTCTTCCCACAGCCGCTCTCGCCAACTAGGCCAAGACACTCACCACGGTTCAGAGTGAAGGAAATATCATTCACAGCAGGTCGGTCTGCACCTGCATACGTTCGGCTGAGATGTTCCACGTGAAGCACGGGATGACTAAGGATGCTGGGCGAGGAAGCAGGCTTTGCAACGGCGGTATCTATAACGGTATCTGTATGTGGATGATCTGTATCTGTAGCAGTTATGACTGCCTGATCTGTATCCACAGTATCTATGACCACATTGTCTGTATTTGCATGGTCTATCTCTGTATGGTTTGCGCCTGTAGCAAGGTCATGGCTTCGCTCAACCGATTCGTCGGACTGCACAAATCCTTGGCGTTCTTCATTTGAAGTCGTCTTCATTCTATCCCCGCCTCCTTCAATCCCGACTTCAGTGAGCGGCTCAGAACGGGAGCTGCTTCGATTAACTGGCGCGTATATTCATGCTGAGGATGGTCAAGAATGCGATGCTTGCCACCCGATTCGACGATTCGCCCTTCCTTCATCACAGCCAAGCGGCTGGCATAGCTGCGTACATGACGCCAGTCGTGTGTGATAAACAGAATCGCACAGCCTGTCTCCGCTTGTTTGCGTGCCAGCAGTTCCAACACGCGATGCCCAGACACACTGTCCAGTGCCGTTGTTGCTTCGTCAGCAATCAGCAGACGAGGGGAGAGCATCAGCGATGTGGCAATAGAAGCCCGCTGAAGCTGTCCACCGCTCAACTGGAATGGATAGCGACGCAGCAATTCAGCGCCAAGGCCAACCGATTCCAATGCTTCCTCCGCCCGTTTCTTACGGATGGCAGAAGACTTTTCCCCATGTACCTTCTGGTATTCATCAAAGTGCCCACCAATACTACGAAATGGCGTAAATGCTCCCTGATAGTCTTGAAAAATATACGAGATGCGGCTTCCCCGCAGGGCGCGCATCTCCTTTGGATTCCGTTCCAGCAGGTTGCTGCCTTCGAACATGACTCGCCCCGACGCATGCAGGTTGGGCGGCAGCAGACGACCAATGGCTTGCGAGAGCAAGCTTTTGCCGCTACCGCTCTGTCCAACGAGTGCCATGAACTCGCCTTCACGGACAGCCAGAGAGACTTGATCTACAATAGTACGATCCCGACTGGAGATGCTCAGTTCCTCAATGGAGAGAATCATGGCTGTACCTCCTTCTTCACATCAAACCGGTCTCGCAGATAGTCACCCAGCATGTTGGCAAGCAGGACTACCGAGACAATGGCAAGGCCCGGATAGATCATCAGCTCCGGCCGAGACTGGAAGTAAGGCCGCGAGTCGTTCAGCATCGCACCCCATTCAGGTGTTGGCGGCTGTGCGCCAAGCCCGATGTAGGACAATGAAGAGATGAGCAAAATGATTTTGCCCAGATCAAGACTGGCCAGTACGAGCACATGGCCTGCGATATGTGGAAGCAGATGTTTTCTCATGATACGACCGTCCGACAGTCCGTTGGTCCGGGCGATGCGAATGTAATCCTTTTGGGACTCCGATAAAACCGTACTTCGAACGAGACGCGCATAACTAACCCATTTCACGATTACGATCGCCAACACCAGATTGCCGATTCCGGCTCCTAGCAGACCACTTAGTACAATTGCGACGATGGTATCAGGAAAAGCAAGAAAGGCATCGGCGATCCGCATGAACAGTTTATCGACCCAGCCACGTTTGTAACCCGCGATCAAACCAAATGGAATACCGATCAGCAGTGCAGCACCGAGTGCCAGTAAGCTATAACCCAGTGTTTGGCCGCCACCAAGCAGCAGACGTGTCAGTACATCGCGGCCCAGATGATCGGTGCCGAACGGATGGAGAGCACTTGCCCCCTGCAATCGTCCGCGCAGATCGGTTAACGTGTGATCATGTTTCAGAACTAAAAAGGCATATACGGAGGCCGCGATGACCAGCAGTGCAAATAGCAAACCAACGATCGCCTGCCAGCTATGTTTTTTAGATTTTGTAGTTGAAATGGGCAGGGGCATGGTTTTCATCGGTGGGCCTCCTTTTCCTTGAGTTTCATTTCAGGATTCAAATAACGATAAGACAGGTCAACCGCCGTATTCACGAGGAATACCAAGATCGCCATGATCAGGATGTAACCCTGGATCAATGGATAATCACGCTGACGGATGGCGTCAACGACAAGCTTGCCAATACCCGGATAAGCGAACAACACTTCAATCACGACAACTCCACCAATCAGGCTGCCGAGGCTTACGCCGAATACCGTAATGACAGGCGGCAGACTGTGCCGAAACGCATGAAGCATGAAGATCCGGCCTTCGGATAACCCTCTTGCCCGGGCGGACCGAACGAACTCCTGACTAAGAGAATCTAGCAGGCTGGAACGCAAAAGACGCACATAAACGCTGGAGATGGCAAGTCCCAGCGTCAGAGATGGCAGAATAAGCGAGGTGAATCCATCCCGGCCCATAGTCGGCAGATTGCCGAATCGTACGCCGAACATATCGATCAGGATCAGACCCAGCCAGAAGCTTGGCACCGCCGCACCCACAATGGAGAGCATCCGGCTGCCCCGGTCAATCCAACTTCCGCGATGGAGCGCTGAAAGCGAGCCGAGCGGGATCGCTATCACGAGCATGACCAGCAGAGCGCCTATCGTCAGCTCAGCCGTAGCCGGCAGCGCACGCATCAAGGTCTGCATGACGGGCTGACCTGTCGAATACGATACGCCGAAGTCGAGTCGAACGAAATCGAGCAACCAGTTGCCAAATTGGACAGGAAGCGAATCGTTGAAGCCCATCTCCTCGCGTACAGCTTCGACCTGCTCCTGACTGACAGACAGTTCATCTACGTTCAGGATCGTCAGCACTGGATCACCCGGCGCCAAACGAATGAACAGGAAACTCACAAACATAATGAACAGCAGAAAAATAAATACCTCTAGGAACTTCCGAAGCAAAATGCGAAACATTACATCACGTCCAGCTTATTGGTGATCATGTAATATTCACTGCGGGTGGTAACCCAATTTTTGATCTTCTTGCCGTTGTAGGCCACGATCGTACCCGGATGCAGCACGAATGAATTCAGCACGTTGTCATGCACGTAGTTGGCTGCCTTCTCGGCAAGCTCTGCGCGTTTCTCCGGTGCAACGGTGAGATTCAGCTCGTCGATAATCTTGGTCAGTTCCGGGTCTTCCGATCCGCTGAAGTTAAGAGCACCCTTCGGATGGTACGTTGCATTCAGGTAATAACCTGCATCGCCACGCGGGGCTGTCAAATTACTGTACGTCGCAATATCCCAGTCACGGTTGGATGCCATATAATCTTCTGGCGTGTCAATCTGGCGAATCTGCACGTCGATCCCAATCTTCTTCGCATCAGATTGGAACACTTGAGCAATTAGTGGCAGATCGGCACGAGCCGAATACGTCAGTAGCGTCAGCTGCAATGGTTTGCCATCCTTGGTCATCACGCCGTTTTGCTGCGTGTACCCTGCTTCCTTAAGATAGTTCACTGCAGCGTCAGGCCCGGATTGCTTAGCAGTCTCTGCATATGTTGGCGCGAACGGCAGCGATGGCAGGAATGGTCCGATGGCCGCTTCCCCGTAGCCGAGCAGGATAGTGTCCACGATGCCCTGACGGTCGATCAACGCATCCACCGCACGACGGACGTTAATGTCCTTCATACTCTCCCGCTGCATATTCGTCGTCATCTGATGCACACGGAACGTCGACGTGGACTCCACAGTCATGCCGTCCATTGCTTTGAGCGATTCGAGGCTCTCGACCTCTGGACGGTATACGATATCAACCTGACCAGATTTGAGCGCAAGTGTGCGGGCATTAGCATCTTCATTGAATGAGAATGTAATGGAATCCAGTGGCGATGCTCCGTCCCAATATTCATCATAGCGATCCAGATCCAGCTTGCTGCCTGGGGTAAAAGAGGTCAGCTTGAACGGGCCCGTGCCAATGGGCTTGTTCACAACGTCCGGCTCACTCACGTCGATAATCGCCGTGTTGGGATTCACCAGTTCCGAAGCGAACTCCGGGAACGGCTGAGTTGTGGTGATCTCCAGCTTGTCACCCTCGGCTTCAATCGTATCAATCTTCAGAGCGTTCTGGATGGCTACATTCTCTTCCAGTGCCCGCTCAAGGGATGCCTTAACGGATTCGCCCGTCATCGGCTTACCATTCTGGAAGGTCACATCGTCTCGCAGGTCGATTGTCCAATGCTGACCATCTTCGCTCTCCCAGCTCTCAGCAAGCCATGGAGCAACCGTCAGGTTCTCTTCATCGAGACGAACCAGCGTTTCCGTAATGCCCGCGCGCAGCGGCACATAGCTTGAATCCACATGTGGATCTAGTGAACTGGTGGAGAAGTTATATAGGAAGTGAACATTTTTATTACCGGTGGATGGCTGCGCAGCGGGACTGGACTCAGATGATCCGCAGGCGCTCAACAGTCCAGCGCTCAAGGCCAAGGAGACCAGCGCTAGCAGTGGCGTCTTTTTATTCAAGGTAATGCCCCTTTCTCTTAATCGTAATTATTATTATCTAAACACAATGAGTATTATCTTATCGTAATGATTACGTTTTGACAAGAGTTATATTGGTGTTGGAACGAGAAAAAATCCGACTCTCGGATGAGAGCGGATTCTGCATGTTTTTTGTTACATATGAGGGCTTTATTATAGTTAATTCTCTTCCCGATTTGGGATTGTTTAGATGTATAACTATGCAAGATTCCCCGAAGAGTTACAATCCAGTTTCGTAGTCTTCCAGCAAATGTGACCAATAACCTTCGACATTCTTCATTGCTATCGGATCAATCTGCTCAAAATAACCACGAAATGCTCTGGCATACTCATCTGAGGTATATGTACCCTCCAGTCTCATTTTAGTTGCCAGTTCACTTCTAATTAGATGAAACAAAAAGAAGGTTCCCAAATTCTTATTGAGCATATATACGTTGGACTTATCCAATGATGATGTCGTGAAAAACATATCGCTCCCTTGTTTTAGATAGAGACCATACGAGTCACGCATACCATAACTTGCAAAGTGACCAATCTGAATATATTCCTCTCCCTCAATAACTTTCACTTGGAAAGCTTCAGATTTATAAAAGGAAAAATCATCATATTGTTCTGGAACTCCTATGTCGATTAAAAAATGAGCATTCTCTTCACTTATGCCCCAATCTTTTAGATTAGTAAAGTCATAATTAATTATTTCCGATTCATAGTAGTCCTTTATCTCTACGATATGAAAATCCATGCTCTCACTCCTCTAACTTTTAAAATGCTTGAGCTAGAGCCATAAGACTGATCTAAAAAATCACTGGTGCGTCCAGGCTTCCAGTCCCTCATCACTTATATCAATTGGTGCCTGCTTAGACATGTATTCCGCATGCGCTAGAGGAAAAGCATAGCCACCTGTAATAATTTCACCATGCTTTCTTCTAATGGTTCCTCCTCTTTCGATTAAAAGAATCAAAGGTTCATAGAGATCATGAAACTCCGACGCAATTTCATTTCCGGAATCAAATAATAACAACCATTCCAAGTATGCTTCACACGTTCCTTTTAGGAAACTGTTTTTCAATTCCTTTAATTGAGGACATTTTTTAGTTATATCCAGATCAACGTCATATCCGAATGCACGAGAAGCGTTGAAAAAAGGATACGATGTTTTCAAACGGTATGTAGTGGTCAATATTGCTGCTCTTCTAATATACTCCTGTAATAATGCCATGTTTGAGGGTTCATCTGTTCTACCGGAAGTCCCCCAATTGATGCTGTTTATTCTTTCTATACCTTTACATAATTGATTCATTAATACCTCCTCCTCTAGAGTCAACTACCCGGGGATACTAAGGGTTTTTCAAAGATTTTTTTCTAAAATATCCAATGTAAAAAGTAAATAATAAAAAAATTACTAAACCCACATACCAATCTCTATTAAAGAGGAATACTATCGGAATGAATAAAAATATAATTAAAAATGTCCAATTATATATCTTGTGAATAAATCTCTTTTTTATAAATCCTTCACTGATAATTGCAAATAAGATAATAACATAACTGTAGAGATCAAATGATAGTAAAAATATAGAAATACCTTCTATAGCTGTTGATGCTGAAATAAGAGATAAAATAAAGTACAAAACTAAAATTAATAATATAAAATTTAGATATGCATGAAATAAAGGAATAGCAAACGGTGCGATCTTAGACTTAAAAAAGCTCTCAATAGTTACCACAAGATGACCACTGCTATCACTTGTAATTAACGGGTTAACTTGTTCACTTTTCAAAAAAGAAATTTCTTTTTGAAGTTCTTTTCTAAAACTCATCATTCCGGCCCTTTGATCTATCTGATTATCTTCTTCTCTAAGCCTATTAAACGTTTCAACCAATCGGTTAGGGAACAATACTGTGGCTTTTGAAATTTTCTCCACGGCATCATAAAAATCTGTTTTCCTTTGTACATATTTGTATACTTCTATTTCCGCTTCTGTATAAATCTCTAATGCTTTCTCAAAGCGTTGTTGGTCTAATTTAATACTCTCTAGATAATTCGCTCTCAATTCTTTGTACATCCAAAATAAAAGAACTATAATAACGGTTATCATTAGATATGTTCCATTATTCGGAACCACACCCTTAATAAAGTCTAAAAAATAATTCATATATACCTCCTATAGTATATGGTAAATAGTATTTACCTAATATATGTCGGAAGTATTCTATTTACTTTTTAGTAGCCACCTTGCTCCCCTCTCATAAAACGCTAGATACCGTTTTTATCTTCTTCCACATCCAACATACCCGCAAGAACTCCTCACCACGTCTTGCCCCTCCTGACATTTAACTTATTTTTGGCACAAACAATTCACCTTCGTTTGAGAATTTCAGGAGAATGGGTACAAACAAATAGAACTATAGGTCCTCACAAACAGCATCTAACATGGATTAAAATATAGTATAGATCAAGAACTGAGGATTGAGACGATGACAAATATACAGATCCCTGTGGATCAAATGACACACACGATTGGCGTGTTTAAGGTAGGACACGGGCACTTGCAACAAACTCTGGCTAGATTAAATAGCCAACTTACTCCCCTACTCGATGGTTTTGAAGGCGAGACAGCCGAGCGCTTTGCCCACTTATACCGTTATGCAGAGAAAAACCTGAATACCACCCTGGAGCTGCTTAATACAATATCTCTTCGTTTGGAACAGATTCGGGAACGCTTTGTCGATACCGATTCCACTATGGTTAACATCTCTGCGTTACTACAGTATCAGGCCAATCCGGGCACACCTCGTACTAATGATCTTGTTTGCGGCCCAAATGATCCCCCTCCTAAACGAAGCGTTGAGGAACATGTGGATGCCTTTTTCAATCAGGCCGGAGAAAACATATTAGCGATTGGTGACTCTGCCCTGCAACTAGGTAAAGACCTTATTGAACATCCGGTGGATACCGCGGGTAACTTTTTATATGATAATACCATTGGTACAATTAAAGACGTAGGGAACGGAATCGCCTTTAGTTGGAACTATGTGTGGGATAACGGAGATACCCGAGAACAGGCAGAGAAGCAGATTGCAGCCGAGTTCGATAAAATGAAGCAAGAAGGCGGAGCAGAGTACGCTGCAAATATCACAACTTCTATGCTCCTCGGAATCTTCGGTAGAAAAGTCGGGATCAAGTCCATTGATGGCAAACAGCATCACTCGCCCCATACGGATTCTGGTGGGGGAGATAATAAGAAAGCAGATCAGAATAAAAACGAACAACATGTTCAGTATGGCGAAGACTTTGGTAAAATGGGAACATATGTGGAGAATCCAAGTATTCGAGTTAACTGGAGTGAGTTTGCTGAACATGGTTTCTCCAGAATGGAGAAACGTGGAGTGACTCAGGATATGGTTGATGATTGGGTTAAGAACGGAAAAGCGTTATCCCAAAATGAAGGCGTAAAATATGCCTTTATAACAAGAGAAGGTGTAGCTGTTGTTAGCAAGGAGGGCAAATTAGTTACTACATGGGGTAAAGATAATTTTGATGAAGGAATGACAGAAATCGTTGAAAAAATATACGGTAAATAAGAGGTGTTACACATTTTAGTTAAAAAAATTATAGATGAATGGGATCCACTTGATCTATTTCCCTATGCTCCTGAGGATGAATATGAAGAAGAAATAAAAAAAATTGAAGAATATATTCGCAACGCCAGCTTGGATAAAGATACCTTAGCAAAAGAAATATACACAATGTTCAGGAGGAGGTTCGGGAGCGATATATTCACTGAGAGTCTAGAATCGTGTATAACTATTGCAAACAAAATTCTTGATACTTCTCATGATAACTAAACAAAATCACACACGAAATCCGTAGCATTTAATTTCGGATGAAACAAAAAAGAGGAGGTAGCCGGCCGGACTACCCCCTCTTCGTGTGCGCTTATTGCAAGAGTCTTTGGATCAGAATAAGCAGTGTTCCTGCTGTTACTCCAACCGTCACCCCAATGAGGTATTGCTCTACAAGATCACGCAACCTGCCTTTGTTCTTTCTCATTTTTCTCACACGTTACCTCCGTGAGGTACGTACCGAAACTAGACAGAACATAATTATCTACTTCATCTTTCGCAGATAGAAGTATCCACAAATTTTCTCTTTTAATTCCGATTAAGTTGCTTTTAGATTCTTATTAAATTTCTTTTCGCTCCCAAGAGGGGCAATTTTTATTGGACTCAGTGCTACAGTGAGCCCTTCTCCTTATAACGCTGCTCTTTTAGCCTACGGAACTTACCGTAGTTTAGTATGGGTATTAACCCATTACCATTATATTTCTTCCAATCCCAAACCGCAATTTATTCCAGATAAATTTCTGCTCCGAGGCAAAGCAATCTTTGACCACTAAACTTATTCCATTTCCTCCAACATCACCCGATACCGCCCGATCTGCTCCGCCGTCGCCTCTTCCCGCAATGATTCCAACAATACCGTGCACCTTATAAAACACCTATCCATTCCAAGCATATCCACTAACCTGATCGCCTGCAAAATGCGCTCCACGGCCACCTGTGGCCTTCCCATCCACTGTTCATACAAAGCCCGCTGATAACAGTAATGGTACATATCATCATTGTTTGAAGAATTCATTTCTGTGCCATCGTCCAGTATCTGATCCTCGAACACATGTAAAAGCCGATCAATCTGCCATCTATGCCGCACTGCTGCTTCCGTAATCACTTTTAGACCCACCAACCATTCCTCCGGATGCTCAAGCAAAAAGTTCACAAACTCCTCCAGCAGCTCCAACTGCCCGGCTTCAATCTCAAGAGCATACCGATTCACCTGTGCCTTATGCTTAAACTCCTGCACCGCCTGCATGCCTACCTCATCCAAATCCTCCATCCAGCCTAGTTCTGCATATTGATCGATACATGCCCGCGCCTGATCTACCTGTCCCATCTTTTGGTGAGCCATACCCCGCATTAAGTGACTGAACCCGTAATAGTAGACCAAGGGCCTCTCGATGTGTATATGTGGTGCAGGCACTCCCTTTGACTGATACTCCTGCCTCTCTTCATGGATAGACTGAACACATTGATATAACATGTCCGCCCTCTCCATCACCTTGTTCCAATTTTCAAAAGCCACAGCCATGTCCAACATTTCAACAATGATGTCCGGTTTGAGTGATTTTAGGATAGATTTGCGCAAAGAGAAGTCCTCCTTAATTATCCATTTTTTTATAATTGTATAGATAAACCAAAAGAAGATCAATATAAATTGTACTTATAAGTACTTTTATTCAAGATAACACTTTGTACATATTAGTCTGTAAGGATGCTATAACCTCTTCTAACCTTAAGTGGAGGTGATCAAATGAGTTTACCAGAGGACGTAGGAAACCGAATACGTGAGTTAAGAAAGGCAAAAGGCTGGACTCAGGAACAACTGGCGGAAGCAGCAGGTCTTCATTACAGCTATATTGGTGGAGTTGAACGAGGTGATCGTAACATTTCTTTGGAAACTCTTGAGAAAATAATGAATGGATTGCAGGTCACTGCTGAAGAAATCTTTAAATTCAAAGAAGACTCTGAGTACAAAAGAGCCTTGGATGAACATATAACTTTAATAAGTGGTAAAAGTACAGATACCATCGTATCATTGACCAAAATTAGCAAAGAAGTTTTAAATGCTATCGAAAAATCACATAAAGATTCCGATTAATTATATCTGCAGCAGTATCATTCGCTAACACCAAAAAGAGTGGAGTAACGCCTCCACTCTTTTTTTATCTCTCTTTTCAAATAACTTCCCGCTCAAACTCCGCAAACTCCACTCTGTTCCGCCCATTCTGCTTCGCCTGATACAAGGCCTTATCCACCGCAGCGAACAGCTGAGTCAAATACCCCTCCGGATTCTCCGGCACATGCTCCATTTCAAAGTCCTCAAAGGAAAGAATCCCAATACTAATCGTAATCGACACCTGCATAATCTCGTGATCCACCTCAATGTGATTAGACTCCACAGCTGTTCTCACGCGCTCCGCGATCTGGTTCGCCAAATCATGCTCCGTATGCGGAAGATAGATCATGAACTCTTCCCCGCCATAACGCGTCAGGATATCGGTACTGCGAATGGATTGTTTGACCGCCTCCGCCGTACGAACAAGCACCTCATCCCCAATGACATGCCCATAGCGATCATTGATCGCTTTGAAGTAGTCGATATCGAGCAACAGGAGTGAAAATGGTGTTTTGTATTGAATATTGGTAATGACCTCATGATTCAGGTGTTGGGTCAGATAACGTCGGTTGTAACAGTTGGTTAAACTGTCCGTCAGGGCGAGTTCTTCCAGTTTGCGATTGGCCTCGGATAACTCCTGACGGATCAAGTCTAGCGCCTGATTTCGCTCCTGAAGCGTTACGTTCTGGCGATTCATCTCTTTTACATAGAAGCGCTCCTGTGAGACATCCTGGAACGTAAGGATATGACCGATCGGCACAAGAGCCGAATCCACAATCGGAGACGATTGCAGAATATAGTGCCGAATGTTGCTGTCCCGCTCCACGATCACTTCAATATGAGAGAGGGTATTTTCTTTTTTCTTATAATGATTCACGAACTCCCGACAGCTGCCCACGACTTGAACAGACTCCAGAAAGGCTTCCATATCAAAAGAATCCCCCACATGCAGATCCATAAAGGATCGTGAGGCTTTGTTCGCTTCAACAATGACTTCATTCTCATCCAGTACCAGGATGCCATATGGAATCGTATTGATCACGTCCTCATGCGCGATGGAGACCAGATCGAACACATTGTATCTTTTGATCACATAGACGAAGAACAGGTCCGACAGAAAGATCCCCAGCGATGTCATGCCAGGAATGATCGGCAACCAGCGGGCTAGAACGACATTCAGAATCGCATCGATTGTTGCAAAAACAGCCAACACCAAGATACCCCATAGGGTGATCCGTACCTGTTTTTTGATCATGGCAGACGTCTGCGATGAATACACCGCCCGGAACAGAACGACGAGGGAAACCAAGAAATAGCTCACCAGAATAACCATCACAACCCAGAACCAAGGGCCGTAAGCCCGCTCGATGTACCCGCCCTCCAGGGGAATGACGAACTCGTTCCATGGATTTGCGACTACACCTATAGCCCCGATCACCGCAGGGACAAATAGCAGGAAAGTGCCTTTTGCACTCAACCGCTCCGCGTAACCGGTAATAAAGATCGTCAGTAGAAGCCACCCGCTCCCAAGCAGAGAGACTGCAACGAAAGACAACGTAACATAGAACAACTGCAGACCAGAATCATCCGTAAGCGTACTGGCAAATTGACAGAAAGGCCAGAGCATCATCAACCCGTGAAACAAAAAGTACACCTTATGTAAGTTCGTAATTCTAACCGTAGCAAACACATATACACCTACACCGAACAATAGGACGAATAAAAAGAGATCATACCATACTAATGGGTTCACGAATCTTCTCCTTCTTAGATGCTACAATGACAACGTGATTGCTCATAATTCTATGTGATACCTATATAAAACTTCAATAAACACCTATACAATACCGCTACGACAAACATTGGTTAATTTAACCATATCTTATCACAGCACCATAAGGGTGAGTAGCCCATACACTGGAAGTCCGACCAACCTCTGATCGAAATCCTGATCTATTTTGCGTTTTTATGAAGGAATCTGACTGTTCCACAAAAAAAACCGCCCATATCCAACGGAGCGGCCAGCCAGCAATTGGTTTGATTCAAATAACCCATATCATTCGCGGAGTTTATCTCTCCGGCAGTAGTACTTAACCTTCTGATCAGGGACATCTACTCTTCCCGTACTTTGGCTATGATTTGCTCATGACCAAGTCAACGTTCGCCTTCAACGACCTGCTTCTCAGCGATCAACAGCTCCAATTGTTGCTTAATAACGTGTCTCGTTTCTGAGATATGCTTCATGACTCATCCCGACCAGATCAGATTCATATTTAGGGGAATAAAAGGGTTCGTTGTCTGAGAATAAGTCTGGGTTATCCTTCAGCAACTCCGTGATTATCTCTGACGTCTTAGTCGCATCACACACTCTAACAACCGCATCACCGAGCTGTCCTTTACGCATCGCACCTTCGCGAACCAATACCTCGTCTACTTTCCAGAAATGCTCCGACCATGGCAACCCACAATGTCTGCGGGACGGTACCGAAATCTGACTTCCATCCGGTAAAACCGTATAAAGCATCTCATGCTCGTCCGTCATTCTGCCTGGAATGTCCACCCACTCTTCGACCCCATGGATAAATGTGTTCCGCTTCAAGTCAACGCCCACTAACAAGATCGTCGCTTTCCGATCCAACAGTTTTCCCCATGCTGAACCTCTCGCACACGGTGTATCGAAGAGATGATCGTCCTTCGTAAATGCCTCTGCATCCCTCCCCAGTGCCGCTACCGAGTGTGTAGGATGCCACGAACGAACCACGCCCGGACGTTTACGGAAAAGCTCAGGTAGAATACCCACGCAGCATACAGAATTTTCCACGTGGAACATTGGGTTATCCGCATTAATGGTAGACCACGTATGAGTGGGAAGCACCAACAATCCGTCTTTCATATAGTCGCTACAGGCATCCAACACCGTATCTGCTCCACCTTCAACCTCGCCCAAACTCTTCATTGAAGAGTGCATAAGCAACGTACCTTGGCGATCCAAACCAAGCTGCTCCAGTTGCTGCATCAAGCTTTCTTTTGTATACATATCCTTTCCTTACCTCCTTCATTTCTTATCCCTTTTCGATGGAAAAGTAAACCCATGCTCAGTTTCACATCATGCTTCTCAGCATAACAAACAAAGGGCCGAGGGTTAACCCCCGGCCACAGAGAAAATTCGTATAGGTTCATGCAGTAGCTGTCAATCTACTTTTACTTAATAATAACGTACTCCAGATTCACCAGCTTCGCATATGTCACGATCTGATCTGTCGTCAGGTTCAAGGATACAACCGTATGGTGACCGCCACCATTTTCGATCCATGCTCTAACGCCATCCTGGAAGTTCGGCTTCACGCTCCACAATACACGCGCTACCGGCAGATTAGGTGCTGGAACGGTAGGCTCGAATGCAGATACTTCATTGATCAGCAGTTTGTAATGGGTACCGAAGTCTGCCATGGATACCACGACACCTTCACCCGCTTTGCCATCGAATACAAGACGAGCTGGATCTTCGCGATCGCCAATACCCAGTGGGGACACGATAATTCTTGGTTTCGTGCTAGCCAGTGTAGGATCTACTTCAAGCATATGGGATTGCAGGATTGCTTCCTGTCCAGCAGCCATCTCGTAGGTGTAATCTTCCATGAAGCCCGTGTTCTCGTTATGTGCCATGATTTTCAGCAAACGATCCAGTGCAGCTGTTTTCCAGTCACCCTCACCGGCAAACCCATACCCTTGCGCCATCAGGCGTTGCACAGCCAGACCCGGAAGTTGTTTCATGCCATGCAGATCTTCGAAGTTCGTCGTGAAGGCACTATAACCACCTTCGTCCAGGAAACGTTTGATCGCAATCTCATAGCTTGCTTGCACACGTACGCTGGCTTCCCAAGCTTCCTTGCTGTTCGTGCCATAGTCGAATTCGTACAGGTCTTTATATTGAGCAATCAGATCATCGATTTCCTGCTCCGTTACGGCGTTCACGTATTGCACGAGGTCGCCAATGCCGAAGTAATCAACCGTCCATCCGAATTGGATTTGTGCCTCTACTTTATCACCTTCGGTCACGCCAACGTTGCGCATGTTATCTCCGAAGCGAGCAACTTTGAGGTTGAAACCTTCGTTAAAGGCAACCGCTACGTCCATCCAGTCTGCAACCTGCTGTTGCACTTCCGGGCGCTCCCAGTAGCCAACAACGATTTTATTTTGTTTTCTCAGACGGGCATTAATGAAGCCATATTCGCGGTCACCGTGAGCGGCTTGGTTCAAGTTCATGAAGTCCATGTCGATGGTTGCCCAAGGAATGCTTTCGTTGAATTGGGTTGCCAAGTGCAGCAAAGGTTTTTGCAGCAATTTTGTACCACGAATCCACATTTTTGCTGGGGAGAATGTATGCATCCATGTGATGACACCCGCTACTTCGTCGCGGTAGTTGACTTCCTTCATGATGCTCGTGATTTTATCTGCGGTTACCGCCAGATCCTGCAATACAAGCGGGTACGGCAGCACGCCGCTGGCATTAAGCGCATCCGTAATTTTCTGTGCATTGGCTTTTACTTCGCCCAGTGCTTCTTCTCCATACAAGTGCTGTGAACCGACCACAAACCAGAACTCTTTTGCTGCTGTTGCTGACATATAATCATCCTCATTTCATTTTTTTATAGTTGAACAATATGGGTTTACACTAGAACACTGCGCAGCCAGAATAATCTTCCGATCACTGTTATCCCCAGATTTTTTTGATTCCCTTTTATACAGGGAAAATCCGGGGATAAAGGTGAACGCTGCGCTTCTCCAGCTTTCTTCTGTCTTCTCCGTTATCGTGTAAAAGTTTTATACAACTCCATTGGTAGTAGTAGCAAAAGACCTATTCGATTGGATTAGTGTCATCCGATCGATACATAGTCAAATTACTTCTGTCCGTAATACGCGTCTTTGCCGTGTTTACGCAGATAGTGTTTATCCAGGATGCCTTGTGGCAGTTCTTTTGCGAAGTTATTCAATTGGCGCGCGTACAGGTTCATTTTGCATACTTCCTCCAGCACGACACTGTTCACCACCGCTGACTTGGCATCTTTCCCCCACGTAAACGGTGCATGACCATGGAGCAGTACTGCCGGAACCGCCATCACATCAATTCCGCGCTGTTCGAACGTTTCAATAATGACACGTCCTGTCTCCGCTTCGTATCCGCGATCCACCTCGTCCTGGTTCAGGAAACGTGCGCAAGGCACAGCCCCATAGAACGTATCCGCATGTGTGGTTCCCATTACAGGAACATCCAGTCCGGCTTGCGCCCAGATGGTTGCCCATGTGGAGTGTGTGTGCACGATGCCGCCAATCTCCGAGTAATGCTTATATAGTACGGCATGTGTTGCGGTGTCCGAGGAAGGTCTCATCTCACCCTCCACCACGTTACCGTCCAGATCAACCACAACCATGTCGCTTGCTTTCATCACATCGTAGCTGACGCCACTTGGTTTGATTACGAACAGACCGCTTTCCCGATCAATTGCGCTGACGTTACCCCAAGTGAATTTTACAAGTCCGTGCTTGGGCAGTTCCAGATTCGCCTGAAATACCTCTTCTTTCAGTTGTTCTAACATGTTATTCCCTCCCGTTCTCTACCAGATGATCTACAGCTGATTGCTCAATCGCAAGTCCACTCCGATAGCGTTCGATAAATGCTTCAAATCCCTTCACATCCGATGCATCTGGCGCCACTTCGACTCCCTCAACATCGTTAAAGACTTTCTGCTCCAGGAACACATCCAGGCTCTCCTCTTGATCCTTGTTGATCATGTACGAAGCCAGAAGCGCCATGCCCCATGCGCCGCCTTCACCAGCGGTAGACATGACCGACACCGGTACATTCATCGCAGCAGCTACAATCCGTTGTCCGACGACAGGGGTCTTGAACAGGCCACCGTGAGCCAAAATGCTATCAATGGCTACATTCTCTTCCTCCGTCAGGATGTCCATCCCCAGCTTGAGTGCACCGAAGGCACTGAACAGATGTGTCCGCATGAAGTTTGCCAGATTGAAGTTGCTTTCCGGGGAGCGGACGAACAATGGACGGCCTTTCTCAAGTCCTGTAATGTTCTCGCCTGAGTAGTAACCGTAGCTGAGCAAGCCACCACCATCTGGGTCTGCCTCCAAAGCTTTGTTAAACAACACGCTGAACAACTTGCCGTTATCCACTTCATATCCCATCGCTTGAGAAAACTCACGGAACAGTCCCACCCATGCGTTGATATCACTGGAACAGTTGTTGGCATGCACCATCCCTACTGGGCTACCATCCGGTGTGGTGACCATATCGATCTCCGGATACACTTTGGATAGTTCCTTCTCCAGTACGATCATGGCAAATACCGAGGTGCCGACCGAGATGTTCCCCGTACGTTTTCTCACGCTATTCGTTGCTACCATACCCGTTCCGGCATCGCCCTCTGGCGGGCAGAGCGGAATGCCTGCTTGCAGATCTTGCGAAGGGTCGAGCAACTTGGCTCCCGCTTCTGTCAATGCACCTGCGTTCTCACCAGCGAGATATACTTTGGGAAGAAGACCCTCAACCTTCCACGGATAACCTTTGCTTGCGATCCGTTCATCGAACTGTTGGATCATGGATGGGTGGTAATTATGTGTAGACTCGTCAATTGGGAAAATGCCTGACGCATCGCCGATGCCAATCGCCTTATTGCCCGTCAGCAACCAGTGGATGTATCCAGCCAGAGTTGTCAGATGATTGATCTGAGGTACGTGTACCTCTTCGTTTAAGATAGCTTGGTACAAGTGGGCAATGCTCCAGCGTTCAGGAATATTGAATTGCAAAAGTTCCGTCAGCTCCCTTGCAGCTGCTCCCGTCGTCGCGTTACGCCAGGTGCGGAAAGGTACCAGCAGTTCGCCCGCGCTATCCAATGCCACATATCCGTGCATCATGGCCGAGAATCCGATCGAACCGACCGTTCGCAGCGTAATTCCATATTTCTGTTCCACATCTTGCTTCATCTCACGATAAGCCGTCTGCAGACCTGTGATGATATCTTCCTGGTTGTACGTCCAATATCCATCTTTCAGGAGGTTCTCCCATTCATAACTGCCTGACGCGATGGTCTCAAAACGCTCGTCAATCAACACCGCCTTAATCCGCGTTGATCCAAATTCAATTCCGAGCGAAGTAGCGCCACTGGTAATGGCTTCTTTCAAGTCCAATTGACTCATAATCACGTGTATCCCCTCTCCGGTTGTGATTCCACATCCCTAAGGATGCATATATAAGGTGAAGCTTCTACTTATGCAGTAACTACTCATGAATTTTGTATAAGAGGTTGTTCAAAAATCTGTGTTTTCAAAGAATACGCTTTCCTTTTCTGACAGCCTTAGTATATTTTTTGTACGTACATTTGTCAATCATATATAATAGTTATACTTACAAAGGACACATATTGTGCTCTATTTGGCTAGCCAAAGGTCTCATTCAGCTATAAAGTGGCTATGCTGTAAGGTACACCTCTCTGCAAAAAAGCCGGATATGTACGGTTTATTTCGAAAAATATGCTGTTTTATATGCATTCAAACTGAATCATGCTAAAATATGTACGTACAACTATTTGAACAACAACGTTGATATAGATGAGTAACGATGAAAGAAGTGGACTACGTGAAGCCAAAATACCAGGTCATCATTGATGATATAAAGAGTCATATCCTCTCGGGGGCATATAGCATAGGCGAACAGATTCCAACCGAGTTGGCATTACAGGAAAGCTACAATGTAAGTCGCCAGACGGTGCGGAAGGCCATTTTGGAGTTATCAAACGAAGGATTTTTACGAAGCGAAAAGGGTTCAGGAACTTACGTTAGTAATCAGTATCGATCACGATCAGGCGGCAATACGTCAAAGAAAACCATTGGCGTAATCACAACATACATCTCGGATTACATCTTTCCTTCCATTATCCGCGGTATAGAGAGTCGTCTGAATGAGGACAACTACTCGCTACTGCTCGCCAGTACCAATAATGATGTGTCACAGGAGAAAAAAGCACTCGAAATGATGCTCTCCTACGGTGTGGATGGCCTGATCGTCGAACCGACCAAAAGTAATCTGTATAATCCCAATATTGCATACTACCTGTCATTCAAGGAGCAGGATGTACCGTTTACGATGATTAATGCCTTTTATGAAGAGCTGGAGGTTCCTTTCTTCTGTCTGGATGACGTGCAATCCAGTTATCTCGCCACACGTGAACTGATCGCCAAAGGCCATACCCAGATCGGTATTATTGCGAAAATGGATGATTTGCAGGGCAAGTATAGGATGAAGGGGTATATCAAAGCACTTGGTGAAGCGAAGTTACGGTTCCATCCTGATCAAGTGCTTTCCTTTGATACCGCATCGAAACCGGAGTTATCCTCTAATGTAGCAGCGTATCTGGACGAAAACAGGGATTCGCTGACCGCACTGGTTTGTTACAACGATGAAGTAGGTCTTGAAGTCGTGCACGCCTGTAGGCAATTGGGTATCTCGATCCCGGATGAGTTATCCATCATTGGACAGGACAATTCATACATCGCCAAGAACGCCAACATCCGGCTCACCACACTAACTCATCCGCAAGAGCAGATGGGCCGTGATGCTGCCGATTGGGTAATCAAGAATCTGCAAGGCAAAAAGGATCTGCCAACGAAAACCTACTATCAGCCGGTGCTGGTTGAGGGGGAGACGGTGAAGGAGATCGAAGTGGAGTAATATTGGTGCGGAAACGGAAAAGCGAGAAAGTTGTTACCGAGCGTTCCTGTCCAACACACTTAAAGAAGGCCGTCAGAATCATCTGCGGCCTTCTTTGTTCTTGTTCCATATAATGAGGGATTAACCTTTTCCGATATAAATAATTTAATCTGCTTTAGCCGAAACAGACACCACTTACTGCGCCTGATCCGCTTCTTCGCTTACCAAGCTTACAACGACGCCTTTCTTCTTCAGGTTCTCTACTACCTGCTCAGCACGATCATTCAAAGGATTGTTCGCCAGATATACCTCTGTCAGATGTGGGATGGTTTCGAGCACTGCAATATCCTTAATGAGGTTATCTTCTACATATAGATACCCCAAGGTCGGATGATTTTTTAAAGGTGTCAGATCCTGAATTGTATTATCATTCATAATGAGCCATTCCAGCTTTAACTTCTGAAGAGGACTTAGATCAGTCACCTGATTCCCACTGGCGAGCAGATTGGTCAGCTTACGCATATTTTTTAATGGAGCCAAGCTTTTGATTTTGTTATCATCCATAACCAGATTTTGCAGATTAGCCAGACCTGATAATGGCGAGATATCTGTAATCTGATTGCCCTCAACCGCTAAGAACGTCAATTTCTTTAACTTGTTGAGTGGTTTAATATTTTTTATATTTTGGCCAGGCAAGAATAAATCCGTCATATTAACAGCATGTTCAAGACCTTGCAAGTTGGAAATCTTACTTTTCGTTTCCATAGCATATATGGATTTTAGTTTTTTTAAATCGCCAGCCTTTATTTCCTTCTTAGCCGATAGCTTCAGATCTGCTCGAATAACTTTGGCCAAGACCGGGTCTTTGATAAGCGATGCAGCCGAGATAATAGTGGTCGGTAATAGTACAAAAACCAAACATAAAACGATCATACTTTTGATGAATTGATTACGCATATAGATTCTCCTTTTAAGCATCTTAATTAGTGGCTCCGTTTCAAGGAGTTGAGGTCAGCCGTAACGATTTTACCTGTATTTCCAAAGACGTACACTTTCCCTTTAAACTCCACCGCATCGTACCAATCGTCTACCGTCAAGACATCCTGCTTGGTCCATTTCTCAGCGTCATCGGAAAGGAAGATGGAACCTTCACTGCCGACAGCAATAAAGAGATTGCCCACGTATGAGATGCCAAAGGATCCAGTGTTCATTCCACGAGCATATAATTCGTCACGGAACTCTGTCCTCGCCCATTTCTTACCGTCCTCTGAAGTCAAAATAACCGCACTCTGTGCATTCCCATAGTGACTAGCAGTGGTCACGACAAATTTCCCGTCACCCCATACCACATCGAAATTATGTCCAGGGAACCGTGCCGGGATTTCGTTCCACTTCAGACCATCCTCGGAGACGAGCAAAAGCCCTTTTTCTCCAACGGCTACCAGTGTTGTGCCGTTTGATGCCATCGCATTGATTTTTCTCTTTACATTAGTGTTCAATGTTCTCCACGTCTTCCGATCCTTGGAAGAAAGAATCGTGCCGGCCTCCCCTGGCACGTAATACGTATTATTGGCATATAACACACTCGTAAGTGATTGAGTTGTCGGTGATTTAATGACTGTCCACTTTACCCCATCAACAGAGGACATCATCTTCCCGTTATCTCCTACCGCAAAAAAGTCCTTCCCTGACCATACAACTCACCACCAAATATAATTTAAGATTCAGGAAGGGGAAACACATGAACACGAAGAGAAAGCTGCCCAATGTTCATTAGGCGGTTTGCTACTTCATGATAATTCGGAATCACTCTTTTTATTGGGAGACTTCTCCCTGCGTATGATGGGGTTACTCCCGCTACCTATAACGGCAAGGTCATGTGCCCGGGCAACCGCACTAACACGATTATGTACCTCAAGTTTCGAGAATATATGTCTTACATGAACCTTGACTGTACTCAAGCTGATCTGTAGCTGTTCGGCTATTTCTTCATTAGTCGATCCGGCTGCAATGCCCTGTAGCACTTCTCTCTCTCGCGATGTCAGTAGTGCGACCAGCGCCGGTGCTTCCACCACATATGATGTATTGGATATAGACTCGTCTTCATTGGCTGCATGGTTACCAGCCCATCCCTCAATTGACTCATCCGACGATATACTGCGTTTATTCATTGCTCTTGTGATCGTCTGAGCCAGCCGAATTCTAGAAATTGGCTTGACCATATAGTCTAATGGATAAACGTCATAGGCATTCAGCGCAAATTCTGCGTGGGAGGTTGTAAACACAATATCAAGTTCAGCACGAATTGAGCGCAAGTTGCGAGCCAACTCTAATCCATTGTCCCCAGCGATCATGATGTCCAAAATAGCTAGATCCACGTTGCTGCCCCGGACAAAGTCCAGTGCCTCTGCCGCATCTCGGAAGCTTCCGACAAGATTAACGCCTTCCATATTCGACAGCATTCGCTTCATAGCGAGCAGCATCGCGAACTCATCGTCCACGATAAGAACTTTCATCTCCTGTTCCGCCTCTCATGGTGAAGTGAAACACACTTCCTTCGCCTAATTTACTATCCGCCCACAAGACTCCGCCGCTTCGCTGGGCGAATTGTCGGCTCACGATCAGTCCAAGTCCTGTACCTTTCTCGCCCAAGGTGCCCGGCAATGAACCCAGCCGCATTTCTCCGAATAATTGCCGAACGTACTCCTCTTCCATACCGATCCCATTATCGCGGATAGAAACAGTTACCTTTTCTCCCGATAGATGAGCGGATACATGGATGGAGCCGCCAACCCCAGTAAATTTAATAGCATTGGATAACAGATTGCGAATAATTAATCCAAGTGCTTCTCGATCTACATACGCACAAGTGCCTGGAGCAATACTGTAATTCACCCTAATCTGTTTTACCTCACTTTGAATATGCAGCATATGAAAGCATTCCTCCACAACTTCAGTTAACTCCAATAACTGTGGACGAAGCACCATGTCTTCACTCTGACTGCGGAACCATTCTAACAAATTATTAGTCATTCCCAGTGTAGTGCGAGTCTGGTTCCCCAACTGCTCAATGATTTCCCGATGATCTGGCCTGAAGCTTTCTCTATCTTCCTCCAACAATTCAACGAGTTGAAACTGCACCGCCAGCGGAGTACGAATATCGTGTGATACGATTGTAACCAGTTGATCCTTCAATTGGCTGAGTTGAGCAATTTGATCCAAATGCTGCTGTTTCTCCGTAATATCGAAAATCAGAGAGATAACCCCTTGTCTCTGCTTACGCTGCGTATGCAGCGGATATATGTTAATACTGTACATCTTTCTTTCGCCATCCAACCAAACTTCAATCTCGACATTGCCCGGTTGCATAGACTCGCACAACGTGTACCAACTGGGCCATCTTGCAAGCAAATTCGTAATATTCTGACCAGAAATGGAGGGATGACCCAGCTTCGAGAACCACTCGGAGGCTTGTTTGTTGTTGTCGATGATCTTGCCCGAAGCATTCGCAATTAGAATACTCTCCTGTAGTGTATCAAGCACCATGTTCCTTGCAAATGGAACGATAGAGAAAAACTTGAATCGCAACACAATCACGAGCATGATCATACCTATAAAACTGCAGTAAACCGTAAACGAAAGGAGCCACGAGGACCATGCAGGGTGCACGAATCTAATAATCTCAAAAACAACAGAAAAAGAGGCGAAAAACAGAACCCACATGATCGGTTTTCGCAAATCACCGCGAATATTTCGAATATAATGAAATAACAAATAAAAAGATATAGCTACAATACTATAACAAATCATAGAGAACATAATGGAATATCCCGTTTTGACTGTGACCAAATGACCATCATGAAGTTCTAATGATCGATAGATCATATGTAACTCTGAATTGAACCACATGAGCAGTGACCAGAGTGCGAATATGATGAAAAGCCCAATCTTCCAGCGGGGTCTAAGAAACTTGTCTCGGCCGATTAATTCGAGGGTGAACAATAAGAAGAAAGGCACCATTAAACTAAGAGCCGTTTGATGTACATTGCGAAAAATCAGCTTGTCTCCTAATTCATAGCTGCTTCTCTCCAGAATGACACCGATGGAGTAAGTAATTCGGCATACAATGACACCGAGAAGATACTTTACACCACGCTCTTTTCTGAACCCGTATACCGAGATAAGAATGATGCAGGTCATCATTACCGAAGCAATCATAACAACAAGCTCTATTGTGGAATTCATGAGGGAGGTCCTTTATGGATGAATTAGAATAATAATATATAAAAAAACCTATATAACAGGAGTTTCTCTCCACATTATATAGGTCTCTCTAATACAAGACAACAAATTGCAGTAAGTTCTATCTCACCTTGAGATTAGTACAGTGACTTCCAGAGTCTGAGCATTACGACGGCTGCTTCCGCTCTGGTTGTCACTCCATCCGGTACGAATTGGTTGTCTCCCCGACCTTGCAGGAGTCCATTTTCGTGTGCAGCTTTCACATAAGATTGTGCCCAAGCTGGAATGCTTGCACGGTCAGAGAAGTTTAGATCTGACTCGATATCTGTCTCCCACTTCAGCGCTTTTGCAAGCATTACTGCCATTTCTGCCCGATCGATCTCCTGCTGCGGGCGAAATGTTCCATCTGGGTATCCGTTGAGAATTCCCTCGATTGCTCCCGTGTGAATGGCCAATTGCGCCCATTCGGGTGTACTGTACTTATCACTGAAGGGATTGGCAACTGATTGTTGCA
Source organism: Paenibacillus sp. 37 (assembly GCF_008386395.1). NCBI lineage: Bacteria > Bacillati > Bacillota > Bacilli > Caryophanales > Paenibacillaceae > Paenibacillus > Paenibacillus sp. 37. The sequence goes on from NZ_CP043761.1 coordinate 6,978,313, forward strand.
CGCTTGGAATCTGGAGTGTTCGCAGCAACATGACGGCAAACTCTGCCCGTGTTACGGTTCTATCAGGAGCAAAGCTATTTGTATTCACCCCTTCAACGATCTGCAATCTCGCTGCTTCACAAATATCCGTCTTTGCCCAGTGAGCCTGAATGTCTGTAAAAGCACATTCGGGACTCGCAGATGTGTTTTCGTTATCGTCAAGACGTGTAACCGTAATGGTGTAGACCTTGCGGGTTCCATTTTCCGCTTGAACGGTAATCTTAATCGTCTGAGTTCCCATTACTAAAGGAATGCTTGTCGTATCAATTACAGGCTTACTCAGCAGCTTAACGACTGCCTTCGAATCAGCAGCAACCCAGTGAAGCACCAGTTGTTCACCAGATGTCTCCATGGTATACTCCGTAATCTCTGGAGCAAATTGAGGCGTTAGTTCCTCTGTGGAACCTCCAACACGAAGAGTTAATTGAGCCAGATTTGCGTTAGGAGATTGCTCTACGCTGGATGATCCCGATCCTCCTGCTCCTGCTCCTGCTCCTGATCCTGATCCTCCTCCTGATCCTCCACCGGAGCTTACGACATCTACTGTTCGAAGCACGGACGCGGCTGCATTTCCAGAGCTATCCTGCAATTTGTAAGTAAGTACATAGCTTCCCGCTCGATTCACATTTACCGTTCCGGTCACCTTGATCTGCGAGGTCAAATCACCATCAACCGCATCTTGCGCTTTTGCGCCAGGATCTGTGTAGGCACTGCCTATCTTAATTTGCATGGACGGACTTCCAATCAACGTAATGATCGGCGGCGTCACATCCACTGTGAACGTATGTATCGCTGAATCCGGGCCCACATTGCCCGCTACGTCGCTTGCCCTCGTCTTCACCATATGCGTGCCTTCTGGCAATGGCGATTCTACCGCCCACGCCCAGCTTCCGTTACTCCCTGCCGTTGCCGTTCCCGCAACAGTTCCGTCCAGTACAACCGTGACCGTAGCTCCCGCTTCCGACGTGCCGCTAACCGTTGGCGTCGCATTATTCGTCATGTGTCCGTTGCTCGGAATCGTTATGATCGGTGCCGCTGGAGGTGTCTTATCCTCTACCCCAAACGTTAAGGATTGCAACTGCTCATGCGCTGGAACCGAATCGCTTGCTGTTATTTTTATCGTATAGGTTCCCGGTGTGTAGGTGCTCTCGTCGATCGTGACCGGAAAGTTAAAGGTTTGATTGCTACTTGTAGCGTTAATTGCATATACATCTTGAGTTACAGTACCATTCGAAGCATTCTTGATCGTATAGCTAACTTCCAGAGGCTCACCAATGCTACCATCCCGGACATAACCGGAGATCATGAACTGGTTATCCCCTAGTTCCGTGGAATACGTCGCTGATGAGAGCGGATCCACCCTCAACACGGGAGAGAAAGACTTCAAGTAGGGGTGGCTCATGTCTTCTTGAATTCCCCAAATCGCGGAATCCCACCCTATATAAGTGACCCACTCTTTCATTGCGTCCAGACTCATTGCTCCGTCTATTCCCGATTGGTTGCCTGTCGTATTGAGCCCGGGATTGTCGCTCAAGTTCCAATAAGAGTTGGCGATGGACATACCGCTGCCAATGATGATGTTGTTATCTCCGACCAAACCACCAGCTAAGCCGTTGTCACGCGTGACAGTCCCCGTTGCATAACTATCCTCAACAGTTCCAGAATTCCCTGCACCTATTAACCCGCCGATAGCCGCATTACCAACGCCCGTCACATGACCCGTTGCATAACTGTTACGAATATTGCTACTGCCACTATAATAACCAACTAACCCGCCAGCATTTCTGTCGCTTGAAACGTCACCTGTTGCGTAACTCTTTTCGATAATACTATTACCGTTATACCCCACTAATCCCCCTACATGAGTATTGCCAACCGAATATATGCGGACGTGCGCATCGCTATTCACTAGAGCAATTAATGAAGTTTGTCCGACTAGGCCGCCAGTTGAAAAACCATTACTATGTATCTCACCGGTTACTGAAATACGGTCTAACATAAGGTATGTACTCGAAGCAGAGGCTAAACCAACAAGTCCACCGACTTGGCCGTTTGCATTAGAAGATGTAATATTCACATTCTCCAATCGCACATTGTAAATCGTTGCAGGCTCGCGCACATAACCGAACAGACCGATGATATCAGCAGAAGAGACGATAGTCATTCCACTAATCGTGTAACCAGCTCCATCCAATTGACCTTCAAACGCATTGGCTGATGAGGTGCCGATTGGCTGCCAGTAGCCATAGGAGGTTAAATCAATGTCCGATTGGAGCTTATAACTTGCCTTCAAGTCATCTCGAACATGATCCAAATCCTCTGCTGTACGTATGATATACGGATCGATTGGACTGCCATTTCCCCCTCCGCTGAAGACATGTGCCGCCTGAACAGGCAACGGCCCCAATCCCATCCAAGGCCCAATCGCCAGCAAAACAACGATAACAACCATCCATTTTCTTTTCATTATGTATTCCCCACTCCTTTTTCCGCTTTCACAATCCGTCTCTCACCTCAACGCTTTTGTAAGCATCATCGGTCATTCATATTAAAGTCCTACTATACATTGTATTGCCCATCCTATCTATTGACCGAAAGGAGTAGAAAAAGGGGACAAGGAAATGCGACAGGATAATTCGTGCGAATTGCTTGCGCAATACCACGAGATGGAATGGACGAATTACTCCTAACATGGCAAGGCCTTCATTAGCAAACAGTTAAGAGAAATAAACAAGCCAACTCCGGTGACTGGAATTAGCTTGTTTATTTCTCAACTACCAGAGTAGCTGCTTAGTTTAGAAAGAGGCAGATGCTAGCTACGCGTAGCATTTTGCCTCCTTTCCTCCATCCAGCATCATGAATGACTTGACCAGAACAAAATCATCTATATCCTACGTCAACGTAAGAACGATCTGATCCCCGGAACGGGTGATTTTGTAGATACCTTCCTGCATGTCGATGCCATAATGTTTTTTCAGCAACCACTTGGCATTGAAATCCGTCTCGACGACCACCAGATAATCGTAGCCGCTCAGAAGGTTGTCCATATTATCCTCATAGAACAACACGATCCCGTCCACATGTGGAGCATATAAGAAATACTTCCCTACATATTGCATGTAATAGTTCGTGACCTGCTGGTCCCTGTCTGAGGCGTAGAAGAGATATCTATTATTATCCTCCTGCCCACCTGGGTACCACCGATCACCGGTAACCGCATGAATCTTGTAAGGGAGCGTTGTATCGTAGGTCTTGGCAATCGAGACGATCCCGTTGTATTCCGATAAAAGGATGGTCGCCGCAACCGCCATACAGCCGATAATCCCTTTTTGATAATGACCCTTCGTCTTGACCGTCTTAAAGGATTGATAATCAGGCACTTCACCGATCCGATAGTGGAATGAACGCTCCAGATCGATCGCAGCGCACAATACCAGCCCACCGGCGAACAGGACCACGATACTCGATGCATAACGCTCAAAGCCTGCCAGGACAATGGCTTCATCCAGTGGCATGGAGAAGAGATATAACGCCAGGATGCCTGCATAGTACAGTAACACTACAACGTCCAAAGCAATTAATGCTTTCCATAAGTTCCACTTCTTCTTGAGCACAACAATGGCAAATATCGAAGCGCCAATCGCGACAAGCTGGAAAAGTACAATGCCAAGCACTGGCCTGGACGTGATATCCATGCTTGATTTCAGGAAGAGCATCAGAATCTCCCATTTCTGTTCCCCCGTCTTGCCCGCTTTGATCACCGAGGCTGTGCCCTCGAACTTGTTATCAATCCCTTGGAATACCGTCGCCATTCGCCAGCTCCAGCCGAAATACGGAAGTAATGAACCACCAATGGTACCCAGCACAGCCAGTCCGACTTTCCAGTTCGAGCGTTGCCCATTTCTCAACCATGTATACACCAGGAAGATTAGGCCGATCGCGGCAAAAATAATCCCTGTGCTTTTGATAATGGTTAGCAATCCGGCAAGCGGAAGAACAACAATACATGCCTTTTTGATCTCATGACGATATTGGTAAATAACCGCCAGGATCGCGAGCGCGTAGATCGGAAGCAAGAAATCCACGAGTAAATTGGTAATCCGAATCGTAAGATTGAAAAAGGAAAGCGTCGATAAACCGAGTCCGAGAAAAGCGTACAAAAGAAAGCGTTTCTTCTCCGAAACGATGCCAAACATGGCATAAAAACAGGAAAAGATCAGCAGACCTTGTGCCAAAAGCATCACGGACTGGGAATGCCCCATGAAGCGACAGACATAATAAATAAATGACGAAGTCCCAAGCGGATAGTTTTTAAAATCAATCAGGTTGGAGTCTGGCGTCGGAAAGGCATTTGTACTCAACATCTGCTTCAAAACGATAGCCCAGTGCGAGAAATTATCGTAGTGTGTCAGTTCATTTTGGAACAGAATCAGCAAAAAGATGAACGTTCCGCCCAGAAAAGAAAGCTGAAATAACGAGAACAATACATTTGGTTTGGTCCCTTGTAGGACAGCTCGAACCAGCGTACCTCTAACAAACACCAAGCCTAGTATCAACACAATGATACTTCCTATAAAGAGCTGACCTGCCAAGCCAGCGAAATATACGATGCAGGCAATCGAGGAAAACACAAATACAGGGATAAATTCCCACCGTAGTGCAAGTGTCTTCCGAACAAACTGCATGTAACCAACAAAGGAGATTATTAATAAAACTCCCATCACAAAATGAAGCACAATGAGCATCTTGGTCTCTCCTAACCCTCTCTGGTGGAACGATCGGAATGTGGCTGAATCAAATCAGTCAGCAATTGGTCGATCAGGCCCTTCTCTACAATATCATCGATATTCTCCACCGAGAGAAGCACTTCGCGCTCACGGGCTGTCGTTTTTCCCGTATGTTGCAGAATGACTTCAATATTACTCTTCGTATAAAAAGTAACCACCGCTCCCGAAGCAATATCCCCGTGGAAACCCGTCGCGGAGAAGAAACGATAATTGAAGCTTCGCAGTGTACAGCTAGCATCATTGGTGAAATGAACTGGAAGCTGAAGGGAAAGCCGCGGCATTTTTCGCTGATCCGATCTGGGTTGAACAATACGTTTTTTCACATTACGTAACATATCGTCATAAGCCGTATCCCACAGATTCATCTGCTCTGGCAAGGAGTGTTTACGGTCGTAGATGATTTGCATATATTGGCGGTTATCATGCTCATCGACTGGCTGAACCGTTGCGGAGTAACGCCAGCCCTCTCCATCCTGTTTCACATAAACGATGACTGCATCGAGGTTGGCCTCATATCGCTCGGTTTTGACGACCAGAGAGATGATCTTCTGCTCAGCCAAATAAATGGGATAAGGGACATAGAAGGCAATCCCTTGTTCAGATACATCCACCGTTTTGGCCTGATACCGCAGATTGTTGGCTTGATCGTGGATCATGACATCTTCCTGCGCCCGAATCCGTTCTGTCTCCCGATACGCACGACGGCCAATCATGAAGAACAGGGCGTAACATAGCGCGATCATGTTATGAACCAGCCAGAAAATAATGATACTGCTGAAGAACAGCGCGATCCCGTACTTGCCGTTGACATACCGAATCACGGCCGCAATGGAAAGCAACAGCAGGAAAATATGCGGAAGTGCATATAACAGAGCAGACATCCATTGTCGACCGTTCGCTCTGCTTTTGTTGGTAACTTTGAACTTTTTCTCACGAATGCCCACCGTCTCCAGGAGAACCGGCCAGATCAGATAAGGCATAAATATCGTATCGATAACCTGACTCCATCGCTGATTCCGAATATTGCTGGACAGATATCGCATGGATAGACTATAGAAGAAATAGGATGGAAGCCAGAATATTAAGATTTGCCAGAAGGTTGTATTTACAATCTGGAAGTCGAATAACGCAAACAAAATAGGCGCCAAAATGAATATCAAGCGGTTAAAGAAGGACCACCAGTATAAGAAACTGCTCAAGTAGGTTACTCTCGTCCAGAAAGGAAGCTTCCCCGATATAGGTGCACGCGTATTCTGCAGGCTCTGAATGATACCCCTTGCCCAGCGAATCCGTTGCTTAATCATGCTCTTAACTGTGGTTGTCGTCTGCCCGGCAGCTTGAACTTCCTGAGTAGCATAGGTAATATAACCTTCCTGCTGCAAGCGGATGCTTGTCTCAAAGTCCTCGGTGATCGTATTAAGCGGAAAACCTCCGATGTCTTCCATGCCCTGCCGGGAAATGATCGTATTACTTCCTGTATAGGCTACCGCATTGGAGGCATTACGCAGGATGTTCACTTCTCTGGAGAAGAAATCCTGTTCATTCGGAATACCTTGCTCTGCATACAGGTTAAACTGGAATAGATCCGGATTGTAGAAGCTTTGCGGGGTCTGTACCAGACCAAGCTTGAACTTAGGGTCCATCTCGTCCTCTCGGCGAGGACGCCATACCTCATTCTCCTTAATAAACGTGGAGAGCATGAAATAGGGTACCGTTTTCATCAAAAAGGTGTGCTGTGGAATCATATCCGCATCAAACGTTGCAATGAGCGGCGAAGAGCTTTTGCTCAGTGCATTGTTCAGATTACCAGACTTGGCATCCTTGTTTCCGGGGAACCCCAGATATCCCACGCCAAACTGTCTGGCAAGCTCCTCCACCTCTGGTCTCGCTCCATCGTCACAGAGATAGATATGAACCTTCTGCTTGTCCGGGTAATCCATGAACGTACAGGCATTAACCGTTTTATATAACAGATCAACAGGCTCATTATGCGTAGCAATAAATACATCCACATCCGGATAATATTCCGGTGGCACAATTGGAAAGTCGAGCTGTGTACGTTCTTTTTGCATCTTTTGAAAGAATAATTCAAAGGTTGTCAGTACGGTGACCGTTTCAGCGACAATCAACAGCATACCAAAAATGACGTTCAGAACGCCTTCACCCCATGGCAACGTAAAGAACGTACGCCATACCAAATAAATCGACATCAGGATCATCGTGATGACAAAAAAGATATTCTGCCTTTTTTCGTTTTGCACTACAACTGCTTCCTCCTTGCTGCAAATACCCATCTTCGCTGCAATTGGAAACTGAGCAGGAACAGCAAGGCATCACAGACGAATTTCGCCAATTTCTCATCTACGAAGAGAACGGTATGGAATATATATACACCGGTACTGGAAAGCAAAATCACTACTCCACATAACGTTAGATAGCGCCATAAACTTCCCTGGCTATCCTCCTTGCGGAATACAAAATGTCTGTTCAGTACATAGTTGACTACAATGGAAATAACTCTCGCAATCACGGTTGCAAGCAGAATTCTTAAATAGTGCTGCTCACCCAACACGGGCCGCAACGCGTCTATTAAAAACCAGGCAATGCCCAAATCCACAACAGAACTAGCCACCGATGATGAGATGAACCGCAGGAAATTGGAGAACAACACCCCCATGACCCGAGCACTATCCTGGATCGCTTTAAAATGAGTGCCCGCATTGCCATTCTCATAGATGACTTGGATTGGCATGGTATGAATCGGTATCCCAGACTGAATGCACGAGATAAGCATCTGCAGCTCATATTCAAATCGAGTGCCGCGAACATCCTGCATAAACGCAAGTAACCCTGGACCGAAGGCACGAAGCCCAGTCTGGGTATCTGACAGTTTTTTACCATAGAGCATGGCAAAAATAAAGGAGGTCATCCGATTGCCTAACAGGGACTTTGGGGGGATATTCCCCTCGCTGAAGTTCCTTACCCCGAGCACCAACGAATCCGGATGAAGCCTTGTTTCTTGGGCTATGCGGTATACATCCTCAGCTGCGTGTTGTCCGTCTGAATCTGCGGTTACGACGAAAGAAGATGCGTCGAATTGCTTCCCAATATACTCAAATCCGGTCTTGAGTGCAGCACCTTTGCCCTGATTTTCCGCATGTGTCAGCAGAGCACAACCGTTCTCACGAAGCTCCTCGAAAATCGACTGGTAGGCCTCACCAGATCCGTCGTCCACAATAACAATATTAGTAAATCCATACTCTCGCAATTGCCGTACATAGGCTGGAAGTCTCTCATCCGGTTCAAGCGATGGAATGAGGATGATCGTTTCGCCGTTTTGTCTATCTATAATCATCCCGATAAGCCTCAATTCGACATATTTTCACAAATTCTTTTTTGAATATTGTGAGTATAACATCGAAAAGGCATACAGTAAACGAATAACTTGTATATATATTGGTAAAAAAGTTGCACCCTTTTATAAGCTAGTTTATAGGCGGAAAATACTAGTTGAGGGTTGGTCTAGCACCACTCGAACAATTGCACATTTGGCTCTCGTTTCAGCACATGTACAAGCATAGCATGCAGTTGTCCACGGTGGTGATAGAAGTGCGCCTGCGTATCCAGAAGCCACTCGAAGCGTGAATGAACGCCTCCCCAGAATACAGTCTTTTCTCGTAATAGTTCATCTTCTGTCTCCATCGACCAATTGGACATGCTTCGACTTACAAATCTAGACGGATGGCCACTTATGCGGATCACGAATTTGAATTAGAATGACCGTAGACGATTGAAAAAGGCTGTGATTCCAATGTTATTCGAAAGAGACAAATGGTTGCAGTATGGCATTCTGCGCGATGAGCCTTCTCTCGCTGAACGATTGCCAGAAACACAGTTGCTTGAGAAGGAAACGCTAACGAAGATGCTTCTTCAATATCCCAGCGTTGTACTGAAGCCTCGCAATGGGAGTTACGGAAGGGATATCCTGTTCATTAGACGAGACGGCGCAAATGCTTATCGTATTCAAAATGAAAATAACACGGTCACCATGAGAGACAACGAGCAGTTACTCGAATGGCTCGAACAAACAAACAAAACTGATGAATATATTGTCCAAAAGCGTCTGCAGCTTGCTCAAATTAAACACAGGCCGTTCGACATTCGGATCATGGTTCAGCGCAAAAAAAGCCCCTCGTCCACTTGGAAGGTGACAGGTTCCTATGCTAAAGTTGCAGCACAAGGATATCAAGTCACCAATGTGAATAACCGCCCCATTCCAGTGCTTAAGGCACTGAAATTAGCTCGAATTGGGGATCGGCGCTTGCTTGTTAGAGCGGAACAAGTTGCACGATTAGCCGCTAATCGATTGGGAGAGCATTACCCCATGCTTAGACAAGTCGGGTTCGATATAGCCGTCGACAAGAAACGGCGAATTTGGATCATCGAAGGAAATTATCAACCGGATTTGCGCCCTTTCCGACGTATGAAAGACTCCTCGATGTACCGCAGAATATTATGGTACAAGAAACATTAAAACGAAAAAAGGCGACCTGCCTGCTAGCCCGGGCAAGTCGTCTCTTCATATTTCGTACCTAATCTCAATACTAACCCTCTTCGGTTATTTCCGGCATTTTCTAATCGCACTTGTAACACGTGTCACTCGGAACTGATTTACCCCTACCTGTATAATGGCGAACTGGCTGTACGACGTACCTGAAGAGGTATATGGCTCGGCTTCAATATTCCCACTCGGTGTTCTAACCGTCGCGGTGATTCTAGTTACCAGGCACACACCACGGTCGGAAGATCTCCAAGTCTCGTCACGCTGAACACTATATCTATCGTTGCTACAAAAGATGGATGCATACTCCACTACCCCACTTGCATTAAACGAAGTAGAGTTATAGATCTGAACAGGGTCATAACCACCTCTAGGTGCTCCAGGTCTTCTATTTCCCATTCTCAAAACCTCCTTTTTTATTGATAGTCTATTAAATGCAATTGAATGGTTTTGGTAAGGTATAAATGTGGACAAGGTAGAAAAAGTGTGTTTGTACAGTGGTCGCAAACACGAAAAAAGCCACCCTTTACTGTACAAAGGTGGTTCGCGAATTATAGAACACTGCCACTATCATCTTATTGGCCAATTGAGTCGAAATGGTACATCATAGACGGTCAAAACTCCCCACATGCAGATACTTCTATTCTGCCGCCTCCACCAACCATGCTTGCATAGCCGGAGATTCCGCCCGATTTAAACGTAAGGCGATTTCAGTATTGATCTCATCTGGCGGCATGACTTCAACAAGGACACATACGGACTCTCGCGTTTGATTTAAGGCAAATATGCCTTCATCATCGAGCATTTTCATCGCCAGCTCCATGGCGTTCAGCCTCACATCCAATTCACGATTCCAATCATCATTCTCCAGTTCCGCAATGAAAGGACGCTCGTTATATCGTTGTTTGACACCGTCAAAGTGATCATCCCCAAAACAACAATAGGGCGAATCCGCATACGACCATTTGATGAGATCCGCAATCGTGGATACCGGCGTATCACTTTCCTCTGCTTGCCTAGCCGATTCCAACGCCAAAGCTTCCCACGACCAAGCGGAGATGCTTGGGGCATGTCCCTCGCCAGTAGTGTACAACGTACAATAATAGTAACGTTCACCATTTTCAAAAAGGGTGCAAAATGACGTTCTGGCGGCAGCGGCGATCTCTATGGCCAGTGTCTCTATTTCTTGCATTGGCTTCACAATTAGAGTTCTCCTTTCCATTCGTTGATCATTTGCCCCTTCGATATGAATTGGCTATTTGGACTAGATACCAGACACCTGCACCCACAATGGCAGCAAACACCAGATTAATGCAACCGAACACGATGAGTGACTTTGCTTGGCCTGGACCGATCCGGAAAGCGGTAGCTAGCTGGAAGACAGCCGGTAGCAAAAATGCCAGCCAGGAGATGGTTATAAGCTTTTCTGTTCTGAAACTCCACCATACTGCTGAACATGAGGCAAATAGCAGTACCCAGGTACAGATAAGCTTTAGGGCGAACATCATTTCGTCCCCCTCCTATTTGCCATGAATCACAAGTCCATATTTACTGAATATCCACGATTGGCTCAAGTCGTGCATTGCATCATGGCTTATACGCACAGAGGGCTTTTGCTCCTTCATCGCATCTGCATCATAGGCTGAGAAGCGAAGGGGTTTAGTCATTTTTTTGATAGAGTCTCTTATTTCATCGAAAAGCGCATAGGTCAGCGGCTTATGGTCCCGGATATCCTCATAAACATAGTACTTTCCTTTTTCATCTTCCAAATTAACTTGAAAACCTTTCGGAAATGAAAGCAAGATACACGGCAGTTCATCCTCTGCCCATTGTCCGTGGTATGGAAAAGAAACCCCTTCATTTCTTACAAAAAATCCTGAACTTTCTTGATCTGATGCAATAGAAATAGAGTAAACAAAGAAGGGATGGATGTCATCTCTCTTTTCTCCTGCCACAAAATACTGATAGAACGTCTGATACTCCTCGTACACCTGATTATAATCATGCTCTGTTCGGGCAGCATTGGTACGATAGAATTGCGCTTGCCGATGCTCCAAAAGCTGTAAAAGGCTTTTAAACTCTTCAGGAGTGATGAAGAATCTCAGTTTATAGAATCCGCTATGCTTTAATTTGTCCATTTCTTTTCGCTCACCGCCCTGTTTAGAAATGTTATGCCAATGACCTTAGCGGTTCAGGTTCATCTATATATGTATCTTATTTCCATTATAGTGATTACCTTTCCTGAGTCTACCTACTTTACACCTGAATTTGCGAATGAACTTTGAAAAGGTAGCCAAATATAATGATCATTACGCTTGTACGGGAGCAAAAGACATACGTGAGGTAAATTCCAGACTACCCGCCTTGTGAGGATGGGAGCACGCCAACATCTCGTAATCAGCACAAATTAGCCGTACGGATGATCACCCGTACGGCTAATTTTGAATTATTCAGCTTTGCGAATTTGGAATTGTTAAGGTTTAACTACAGAGAGAAGAGACTCATTTCCCTCAGAGATCACCGTCACATCTGGTGCAAACTTAGCATCACTTACATGTATCGTTTCTCCAAGTTCCATAGTACTAATGTCAAATTCAATCGACGTTGGCAAGTGTCTCGGCAATGCCTCAACTTCAATAGAAGATAATTGAACTTGCACGACTCCGCCCTGTTTTGTGCCAATCGGTGTGCCGTTGAACTTGACAGGAATTTTAGTACGCATGATCTCATTGGTCTGCACCTGTTGAAAATCCACATGAATCAAATCTCGTGTAACCGAATCCCGTTGAAGGTCTTCCAATAATACGGTCAATGAGCCTTTCTCTTCAAACTGCAATTCAATAAAACCAGACGCTCCATGCTTCAACCACTTTTGAAATTCTATTGTTGGAATATGAATCATCTCATTCTCCGTATTTTTTCCAAACACAATACCTGGCAAGCGCCCGGATTTACGTAGATCCTTAAGTCGAGAAGAATTTAATGGAATGCGGGTCTCCGCCTGAAAACTAGTAGTCATGCTATGTTCGCTCCTCTTTATTAAATGATATTTTCACATTTTTCATACTCATCCAACCATCCCCTGTTGGGGCTAAAGAGAGAAACATAGCATCACCACCTCCATATACGATCCAATTGATTTTAAAATACATTTAATGTAAGCACCCATAATATACATGAAGGCACTCTACTCCGAAGAGTAGAATGCCTATGGGATGCTTCAACCCTATCATAGAAACATCGATTTGTCGATTTAACCCGCCATATCCCATTTTGACGACTGGAACAGGCCTTCATGTCCTCATCTCAAATGTATACATCCTCAATACTCGTTGGATTCGTCAGAATTTATCGACCTGCGTAATTCCTCAAGCCACATGTCCATGAGCACCTTATTTCGGGGACAATAAAAATCGCGTCCTCTAAGGAGAGAACGCGAAATAAAGCAGATTGATTTTGTGTTTCAGCATCGTCAATTAACGCTTTCGGGCCACCACCGCTAGCCTACCGTTTTCGGTCGAATACTCGCATGTGGACAGTACAATAAGCTTGTCACCATACTGTGCTGTTACGCCTGTGTCATAAAGAGAGAGTTGTTTGATATTCTGAACATATGAATCGAACTCGGCGGGCGTATTTACATTCTCAATCTGGTAGTATTTAAACACGTCGTCCGATTTGCGATAAACTTTTGACAGAATAACGGCAACAATCTCATACTCTTCCTTTTTGTAAAGCGTGCTGAACTGGAACGTCGCATGCTCTTGATAAAAGCTTTCACCCTTGTACTTCATTAAATCTTTAAACATCCAACCACTTTTCATGTGATGACCATGAATCAGCAAAATGTCTGAATTGTTGGTCGTACTAGACTCGTCCAAAAAAGGAAGACCGCCTTGATTTTCATTTTTATCAAAATCATGATTGAGATAGTACTCCGAATCCTGTGGGCTCTGCATGACTGGGTACTCAATTCGGGTACCATCAATCTTCAGCCAGCCGACGATGTCTGAGTTCCTCTCGTAAAGATCTCGAAATTCGGGAAGCATAACCGGCTCATTGCCTTTATTGAACAAAAGGGAGGGGATTGCATCCCCTCCACCTTGTTCTGATCCTTCTTTCCAAACCTTTGTTAACTCTTCGATTTTCTGCTTCTCGGCATAGTCTCGCAAGAAAGTCCTCGCAAGACTAACAAGTGAAAATACCAACACAAGCAAGGAAACAGCGATAAGAATTTTTTTAGTTTTGCTCATTTTCTTACCGCCTTCCCTTCCATTACTGGATGTGCTTTTTTTTCTTGTGCCCGAGCAGACAGAACCCGATCGTCATTAAGGACATTAGCGCCAAAACCATATACAAGAATGGCGATACGCTGTTATCTCCAGTTTTCGGAGCATCGTCCAACGCGTTGCTATCGTTCTTAAGCTGATCGTTACCATTGCCCGGATCAAGTGTTACGGTGCCTGGTTCAGGCGTTACGATGCCTGGTTCTGGCGTTACGGTGCCCGGATCTGGCGTTACGGTGCCTGGATCTGGCGTTACGGTGCCTGGATCTGGCGTTACGGTGCCTGGATCTGGCGTTACGGTGCCTGGATCTGGCGTTACGGTGCCTGGATCTGGCGTTACGGTGCCCGGATCTGGCGTTACGGTGCCTGGATCTGGCGTTACGGTGCCTGGACCAGGCGTTACGGTGCCGCCTCCGTTGTTACCATTGCCGCCAGTGCCACCACCAGAACGAATTGGCTTCATTGGCACATCGTACCTGACAATGTCAAAATCGACTGAAATCGTACCACTTGTATGCGTTTCGTATCCGTCCTTCCTTACGATCAGATAGTAATCCGCTTCAGGAAACACCATGTACGCATAGAAGCCATTTGCATCACTATTCTGCTCCGGGCTCTCGTTGTCGTACGGCGGGAAATTTGGAACCTTTGGAAGCGTTACTTTCGTGCCCGGAGTGCGGCCGTTATCTCTATTCCGCTGCGTATCCGCATAATACAGTGTAACTTTGGCTCCATCAATTTTCTTGCCAGTGACGGCATCTCCTGTCGTTTCATCATAGACCGTACCGTAAGGGTCGACTAACTCCTCTGAAATATTCAGCTCTCCGTTAGCTTTAACGTCAAGTTGCGCTACTTTGAGGAGCAATTCCTCGCCTGTCTCAGCTTGATAGCGAACTTCCATTGTGTACTTCTGCTCGCTTAGCCCTTCCACAGAGAAAGTTCCATTCGAAGCCATAGGAAATGCTTTAGGTTGGCCGTTTTCCTTAACATAAATGCCATCCTTGTCTTTCAAATAGATATGCATCTGACTAGTCAACAAGTCGTTGAATAGCACTGTTGTTCCATCCAGTTGTTTGAACAGAATGATCCCCACGGCCGTAATGTCCGCTGGAACAGTCTCGTCCGTTACACTGCTGTTCACATTTGCTTTTTGCGTAAACTCAACAGGTACATCCTTACCGCCTACCCGATACATCTTCGTATATCTGATCGTATAATCGGTATCCGCTACGGCTGGAATTGAATATTCACCCTTCTCATTCGTCTGCGTCTGAATCTCTTCGCCTGTCTTCAGATCGGTTACCGTAATCGGTGCATTCGGAATGACTTCTCCTGTGTTATTGTTACGCAGCACGCCTTCCAGATACGGTCGGGTATTGGCAAAATGTGCTTCAGACAACTTTTTCTCTGGAATAGTGCCAATGTGAATGAGACTCTCTGGATCAGTCACATAGCCATCTTGCGTATAATCATCTTGGGTCACTTTGTACTGAAGATTGGTTGGAAGCCCTTGGACAATGAGCGTCTGGCCATCTGTAAGCTCAAAGCTCTGACCGCTCTTGATCATGCCCTTGCTGCCGTCTGACTTCTCATAGACGTAGGATTCGTCCGGTCCCTCGCCAGTGAAGGCAACCGTGTACTTAAACAGCTTCTTCTTGTCTTCATCTTTGCCTTTAACTGTGTTGCTGATTAATAGGCCGCCCCTCAAGACTCGCACGTTCGTGAATGGGGTATCTTCATCAATGCCTTTCATGACTCCGGTATGATACCGTTCCTCAGGAGTAGTCATGTATTCATCGGTTGTGTAATCTTGTTGGGTAACGGTGTATTTCAGATTCTTAGGCAGGCCCAAAATATCCAGTGTCTCTCCATCCTTGAGGCGGAAAGTACCGCCGGACTTGATCGTACCTGTGCTGCCGTCCGTCTTCAAGTAAGAGTAACTTGCCTCTTTGCCTGTATCCTCAAAGTTGACGGTGTACTCGAACTCCTTCGTTTTATCACCACCGTTGCCCATGACCGTATTGCTGATGGTCAGCTTGTTAACGGTCCGTTCATTGATGAAGTCCGCCTTGTGATCACCTTTATTCACGATTGAGCCAGACAGCTCTCTCGTACCCGGTATCGTCGTATAACCGTCAACGGTTGTATAATCAGCCTCGGTTACGGTATAGACCAGATCCGCAGGCAAGGCTGGGAACGTCACAGATTCCCCGTGCTTGAGGACAATCTTGTCTCCGCTCTTGATCGTGTCAAACGTATCATCCGACTTCTTATAGGTATACTCTCTGTCCTTACCTTCGCCTGTGATGGTCACGGTGTACTCGAACCCTTTGTCCGGATCACTGCCGTTACCTTCCACCTTATTGGTAATGGTCAGCTTGCCTTGGGCCGGTGTAGGCACGATCAGCGGATTATCAGAGGTTAATTTCACCCCGTCTACCCAGATGGGCTTCCCTGGCGTATTCCCTACATATACTTGGTATACTCTTGTAGTTGGCAGCCAAGTATTGGTGTCAATATAAGTTTCTTTCAGCTCATAATACCCTGGATCAGGGAATAGCAGATTAAGTTTCCCTCCGCTATCGGTTTTTCCTTTGGTGATTATAGTTCCGCCGTCTTTCTTATAGAGTGTAAACTCTACGTCTTTTAGCGGATTGCCATTGGGATCTACCTTTTTCAGAGGCAATAGGGCATTGGAACTTGAACTGCCCGCCACGTCCGAACTGTCCAGCGTGCTTTCACTTCTGGCACTGACAGATTTCAGATTGTCATCGCCCTCCAGTTTTACCTCGTTGCCCATTGTGTCTCCAGCTTTCGCTGTAGTTGGATCAACTTCTGTTTGGTAAACAAACTGGTAAAGTTGATTAGGGTCGTCCATTTTAAATGTTAGAACCGTAGTGCCACCTGCGCCTGGTACAGCTTCTACTTGAACTTCAGCATTCGGGTCGCTGAGGTCCAGTGCTGCGCCCTCTCGTTCAAGAGTACCGCTTGCGGTCAATTTAGCAGGATAGACTGCCATACTAGGTGATGTCAGCACAAGATTTCCGTTTTCTTCATAACGCAAATTCATGCCTGCACCCAGGGTATCCTGCAAATAAACACCCTGCTTCATGTTAAATGGCGGGGTATAGTTCACCGTCCATTCCAGCACTCCTGGAACTGGCTTAGTTACCGACTTTCCAAGGGACTGAATTGGTACAATAACTTTGCGCTGTTCGGTGACAACCTTCTCCACTCCACCCCATGTCATATAAAGGTCGGCTTTGTTATACAGCACCTGTTTGTCTGTACCGTTGATGGTGTATTCCTCTAAATACTTCTGCAGAGCATCATTGGAAGGTCTTGCCTTCACCAGAATGATATAAGGACTTTCCAACTTGGAGAAGGTGAAAGTACCCTCGTTTCCAATGTGTGAGAAATGGACTACATGAGAACTAGTACCTGGTTCAATTAGAGTTCTAGCATCGTTTCTAACACCATATTCTGTTCCTCCGCCATTGTCCGAAAATCCTTTCCAAAGCTCGAAATCCTTAGTTTCAGAGAAAGGAACGAATTCCCAGCCTTCGGGAAGTGTATCCACTAGCTTAATATTACTAATGACTCGATTACCGCCATCCTTAGCCATTTCTTCTGTGTTATATCCAGGCATATTTACCGCTAAACGGAATGTGACCGTTTTGGTTGTCCTGTCATAGGCAGAAATCGTCCATGCTTCATTGTTATCATTTCTAATGTAACTGCTAACGTTATTCGGCGTCACATTTTCAAATGTACCATCTACTTTTAATGGCCTCGAAGCAAAGAGCATATCCTTGTTCAACATACGCAGGTGCAGGTTGGCGCTGCTATTTGCTTCTTTTACGGTCTCGCCATCAATGAGCAAAGCCCGATTCGAGCTTATTTTCCCTGCGTTAATTTCCTGTCTGAAGAGAATGTTTGGGTTGGTCTCAAGTGCACGGAAGCTGAAGGATGCAGCTTCTTCGGTGTATCCGGTCACCTTGATCAAATCGGCCACTACTTTACCGTCTACGGTTAATGGAATAGCTTTCATCGTCAAACCGGTTGCATTCGACTTCAGAGTTCCCGCTTTGTACTGCTTCCAAAGCTGCGCAGAAGTGATATTTGCTTTAATTTTCGCAATTGTCTCCGCACTCACCTCGCTGGTTTCATCTACAGCGTTGTCCAAGACGTTTAAGTCACCGCCATGCACAAGGACATCGTATATTGCCGCGTTAGGTAAGGCGTACTGTGGTGTTAGATTAACGGTCCACGTGATACTACCCAAGTTATAATCCTCGGTTGATACTGCGCCTGTTTTTGTAAACGTGTGTGCGCCAATGCTGACGATTGCCTCATCCGTCACGGCAATAGGTCTTTTACCCGTCATTACATCGTTGTTCTGTATCCCCCCTGGTGTATCCAAATTCCAGTTGGCACGAGGGTCAATTTGGAAGCTGGAACCACTTATCGCCTTGCTTTTAATCAACAATTCGACTTTTCCGTTAATATCCCCGAAGGAATAAACGCCGTTGGAATCTGGTGTAATTGGCGTCTCTTCAGATACAGTGCCATCTACCCATGTCTGCCATGCAGCTGATTCAAATTCCAGCCCAGCCGGTAATACATTTGTGATAGTAAAGTCTTTTAACCCTTTTTTGTTATATTGGTTAACCGCGATCTTCCATGTAATGGTTTCATTCGCATGATCATACGAAGCACTGGCTTGAATCCAGTCGGGAGCAAAGGCAATCTCCAAACCTGACTGCACCAATATATTATTGTCTTTTCTCAGTTCCACTTTGCCATTCATATCCCGGTGGCTGCGACCGAGATTGGCTGGCGGATTCCGATACTCGTAATAATAAGCTTCCTTTGAAATCCATGTTTTATATTCAACCTTTGGATCTAGACCTGTTCCCTGTGGAAAAATGTAAGTCAGCGATCCGTCTGGACCAACGACTGGGGTTACATTTTGGTCATTTACTTTAAATGAATCCTCCATATAGGTGCCGCGGACATTTCCAGAGCTGGTATTATACGTTGAGGGATTCGTATAAAAGGTCTTTCCGTCTAGTGGCAATTTGATTGTTTTATCAAACTGATCAAACGCAGATACGGTTGACTGCCAGGTAACAGCTCCCTCAACAAATTGTGCTGGTTGAATTCCGCGATAGCTATACTGATCCCATCTGATCATTCCAGGCGAGCTTAAAGTAATGTTATACTCTGCTGTAACATCTGGGTTCTCTAGCTGATATGCACCACCAAAGATGTTGATCGGCTTTTTATCCCCATACGCCAATCCCGTTATATCTGCATTGGCAGTAGATTCAAAGCTGAAGGCAATGCCTCGTCCAACACCATTGAAAAAATAATCATCACCGTTAAATACAATCTTGATGCTATTTGGAGTAAAATGGGCAGTACCCAGCTGTTTTGTACCTGATTCCGTCTGTGCATTCAAGGTTTTAGTAGCTGTTGGCAGCATCACTTCCTTGAAGTAATCTTCTCTTTTCAGCTCGATCCAGTCACCCTTTTGGATGTATTTCTCAGGATCTGCATTAGTTGGATTCGGGTCATCACCATTCACTGGTACCTTGAGACCTTCCGATTTGAGCGTAAAGGGCTGTCTACCCTGAATAATACCGTTCGGATTAATAACAGCATTCCCCTGTGTCACTTCCAGCGGGAAGGTTGAATTAGATTCCATAAATACCGCTGTTTTGTCCGTTGGGACTGCCGCCATCGCTACGAAATTGCTCGGTGCATCGTACATTGCCTCAGGTACCGAAAGTGGTTCGTCGGCACTCGGTGAGTCAGATTCAATGACGGCTTCCATTCCGGAATCGGTTGGCACACTCGCCGCATATGCGGCGGTGGAGTATATCACTGTCTGCAAGACGAGCAACATTGCCAGAAATAAAGACAATAACGGTTTACCTATATTGCGTTTTTGTTTCAAACGAAAATCTCCTCCACTTCTAAAATTTTTGCAGCAACCAGAAACTTTTTCCCTTTCCTTTGGCCATTCCATCCTTACAACAGAAACTGATAAAATTCATCAAGTTCATATGGCTTGCCTTACCATTTTACTTTAGAGCCCTTACCAAATTCTGAACACTAAGCGGTAACCAGAGCATAGAGCCAATTCTGACATGGATTTCTCCATAGAATCGTGGATTTTAAGCATAAAAAAACATCCTAAATTGGAATATGGCATTCTCCTGGATAAACCCTTTTCACCAATTAAAGAACTACTTGATGAGAGGATTTATCCGTAGAGGAATGCTCATTCTCCCGATAGGATGTGTTTCTCTGTTTTAATATAAAGTTTGAATAAGTTCTACATTATGAAGCTTTTGCTGCAACAGCTTTTTCAATCAATGCTTTTGCATCGTTAGTAGTCAGACCTTGTTTAGGTTGAAGTGATTTTTTATCTGTTCCAGCAAAAATACCTTTGTCAATCAGTTTTGCCATAGGTTTAATTGCATAAGCAGACACGGATTTACCATCTTCAAAACTAGCAATAATCGTAGCAGCATCTTTATCAGTCGCTTGATCTTTTACCAATTTAGCAAGAATGGTAGCAGCTTCTTCACGCGTGATATCCCGATCAGGATAGAAGTTTCCACCATAACCTTGAATGAATCCAGCATGCGTAGCTTCAGCAATCGCATCTGCATATGCAGCATTAGCGGCAACATCCTTGAATGCAGGTGCTGTAGCTACTTCGTTAAGTTTCAACATGTCGACCAGAGCACTTACAAATTCAGCACGAGAAATGACTTCTGTTGTTACGGGTGTTTCTGTTGGCTCGGTAGATGCAGCCAGGTTTGTGATACGTCCTTCATTTTTTACTACGATGCTACCGCCTTTATACGTGTCTACGATGTATTGGTAGAATACATCCAGATCGATAGGACCTGCCAGAGATGATTTAGCATCCAGCAGCACTTTATAGTTATCTCCACCTGCAGCCATAAAGTTGTTAACTACAGCCGTATATGTTTTTGCAGGATCAATCGTTGTTCCATCTTCCAGACTGAGACCAGTAACGCGTTCTGCGACCGGCTTATTGAAATCTGCAGTGTATTTTAAACCAGAGATTTGGAGTGTTTTGGTATTAGGTGTACCGTCAGCATTGGTACCCCATTGTTGCTGCAACAAGGTTTTAACCTGTTCGCCAGTCAGCTCCAGTTTTACTAGAGTATTACCAAACGGTTGGATTTTGGCAAGATCAGCAAAGGTTACATCGCCTTGTGGCAGATCCGCACGAATACCACCTGGATTCATAAATGCAAAGTCAGCAGCACTTGCCTTATCCCCAAAGTCTGCTTTACGCATTGCATCTGCAATCAGGTTGCCTAGAGGCGCTTCATTATTGTAGGCATCTGTACGCAAAACAGAACCATCTGTTGTACCCACTGGCTTCGTCAGTTCAGGGTGCTTGTCCAATGATTTCTTGATAATTGCCAATGTTTCAGAGTCTTCTTTTACACCCTCTTGGAAAGTCGTTGTAACAGTCGCTGATTTTTCGGTTACATCCCCGGTAGCAGGGTCAATCATCAACTTGATATCTTCAAACGCCGTACCATAAGAATAAGCTTGAACGATCAACTTTCCATTCACTTCACCGTTAGCCAAAGCATGATTGTCACCTGCAACGATAACATCAACAGGGGAGTCCGCCGGTAAAGCTTTTGCCAGATCAGCTGCTTCTCCAGTCGTTACGCCTTCTTTGGTGGTTGCTGGATCATGTGCCAACACGATGATCGTTTCTACACCTTTATCTTGTAATTCTTTTGCATATTTATTAACGGCTTCAACTTCTTCTTCTGGACTTAAGAAACGTACGCCAGCTGTCCCCGATGGAGATACTTTAGCAGGTGTGGATTTCGTCACTAGTCCGATGAATCCAATTTTGACTCCGCCTACTTCTTTGATTACATAAGGCTTGATCAGTGTTTTTCCGGTAGCGGTTTCAATGACGTTTGCATTAACGTAATCAAATTTTGCACCGGCATGCGTTACCTTACCTTCTTTTGGATCAAGGCCACCAAAGATCTGTGCCTTCAAAGCAGCAACACCTTGGTCGAATTCATGATTCCCTAAGGACCCTACATCAAAGCCCATCATATTCATCCATTCCATGGTAGGCTCGTCACGATCCAAAGATGAGGCTGGAGCAGATGCACCAACAGAGTCCCCATTATGGAAGAGTAGGGAGTGTTCATATTTGGCTTGAGCTTCTTTGAGATAGGTTGCTAGAATTGGAGCCGTTCCTGCTTTCTTATCACCCACGATTGATGTGGTATCTAACTGACCGTGGAAATCATTGATTCCAATCAAGTGTACTTCTACATCGTTACCTGCGGCAGAGACGGAACCCGCTGCGCCCAATAGTTGCGTGAGTAATAGTGCGGCAGTAGCTACACGAAGTGTGCTTTTGCCCAAAACTTTTTTCCAAAACATGAATGAAAAAACCCCTCTCCAATTATCGATCCTGAGATATTTTACCATAGTTCAATTCAGAAAAGTCATAGAAACTATCAAATGGTTGTAAAAATATTTGGGAGATTGATAGAGAATAGGTATGTTTACTAATGACTAAACTTAAAGACACCCCGCAGGGTGCCCTTATTACCTTCATATAACGGCTCATATACTAGCTCAAAACACTCAGACGCAAGGTAATTCTCACTCCAATTTGCTTTCCTCTCTATAGAGGTAGAGATGTTTCTCGGTTAACCACTATTCCGCTTTGGTTTTATCTAACATGTTCATTAATATAACAACAGCCTCTGCTCTGGTGGTTTGTGCTTTAGGTTTGAATTCGTTGTTACCCATGCCTTCTACAAGACCAAGTTCCTTCAGAGTTTCCACAGAGGTTTTCGCCCAAACAGGAATAGATTTGTCATCTGCAAAAGACGTTGTAGCATTGTCTATATTAGATGCCTTGAGTGCATTCGCAACCATCACTACCATCTCGGCACGTGTTATATTGGCGTTCGGCCGGATCGTGTCGTCTGGATAACCGCTAATAATGCCTTCTTGCACGGCTTGCGAGACTGCCATTTTGGCCCAAGTTCCGATTTCGGTTTTATCTGAGAATACCAGTTCAGCTCCTGCTTTTTGTGAATTCAAGGCGTTCATCAGCATGACTGAGAACTCGGCACGTGTGACGTTCTTCCCCGGATTGAACGTTCCATCCGGATAACCGGTAATTATACCCTTGCTTAAAGCTTGTTGAATTCTTGCTTCAGCCCAATGTCCCGAGATATCGCTAAAGCCAGATTCTACCGTCGGTTCAACTGGACTATTCAAGATGGGCTTTCCACTAGTTTGATCAACAACAAGGACAGCATACTTCGTGAAGTGATTGACCTCGACTGTGATTTGATTCCCTTGAATAATACCTCCATCTACTTTCTCCCATGTCATGTTCACTTCATCAAAATAAAAAACAGCTGTCGAATGATGACGCTCAAGACCTGTTGAATCAAAGGTAAATGTCAGTTTTACCGGTACGAGGAAGTTCTCCGTAAAATTCTTCAGAAGTTCAAATACCGGGCTGGCCAGAATTTCTTTATGTGTTAGCAAAGGTTCCGTATTGGAAACTTTATCAATGGATAATGTCAGCTCGCGAGATGATGCCCCTGCTGGAATTGAGATTTGAATCTCTTTGTCCAGGCTAACCAACCCTGACTTACCAATCGGAACGGTTATTTTACCCGTTGTTGATTTGACTGTATTGTCTATCGGGGCGATTGGTGCAGAAGGACTGCTCGGACTTGTTGTTTGTACCGGCTGTACAGTAAAAACAGAGTACGGATTCGACTCCGTTATTCCCTCTCCTGCGTTACCTGCACCATTGGACACTCCCGTATTTTGAAGGGTGATGACATTGACCGATTTGCTCACATTCGCTTGTGGGGTTAAAGTTGCTGTCCACGTCACTCCCCCATCGGTTGAACGGACAGTAGTCAGTGTACCGCTTGCAATCGTCAGATCTGCGTTATCAAAACCTGACACTGCCTCAGAGAATGTGATTGTTATCAAGGATGTTTTGCCAAGAGTAAGCGTTCCATCAGCTACAACAATCGTTGCCGTTGGTCGGGAGGTATAGACTGCGTAATTATTCGAAGCAGTCGTTCCCGTGCCTGCGTTGCCTGCCATATCGCTAATACCCGAATTATCAAGCGTGATGACATTGGTTCCATCATCAATACCTACAGTTGGTATCAATGTCGCAGTCCATGTAATCCCCTCATCAGATGTACGCACAGCACTCAGCGTGCCGTTTGCAACAGTCAGGTCCTCATTGGTAAAGCCTGTAATTGCTTCCGAAAACGTAAAGGTGACCTCTGATGTCTTGCCGGCAGTCAGGTTCATATCGGCGACGTTAATCGTTGCTGTCGGTCTGACCGTATCAATGGCGAAGTTATTGGAATCCGTTGTACCTATACCTGTTATGCCGCTTTGATTCACTACACCCGTATTATGGAGTGTAATCTTGTTCGTTCCCACAGTGATGCCGGCAGTAGGGGTAAATTTTGCTGTATACATAATATTGTCGTTCGTAGCCAGATTGTTAATGGTTCCATTCGTCACCACAAGGTCGGCAAGCGTAAAACCGGTCACTGCTTCAGAGAAGGTGAAGGTCACATCAGACGTCTTGCCAATATTCAACGTTGTATTGGCTACGACAATCGTTGCCGTTGGCTGGGCGGTATAGATCTCATAGTTATTCGAAGGCGTTTTCCCCGTGCCCATATTGCCCGCAAGATCACTAATGCCCGTATTATCAAGCGTGATAATATTGGTTGCATCGGTGATACCAAAAGCTGGCGTTAATGTCGCGGTCCATGTTATACCTCCATTGGAGGAACTAAGGCCACTCACCGTACCATTCTCAACTATTAGGTCGTCAACGCTAAAGCCGGTAACTGCTTCGGAAAATGTGATGGTGATCAGTGATGTCTCCCCAGCGGTAAGGACCGTATCGGCTACAACAATGGTTGCTGTCGGTCTTAATGTATCAATAGTATAATTACTCGAAGTGGACGTGCCCACACCTACAATACCGCCTAGATTCATCACACCTTCGTTGTTCAGGGTTATGACGTTGGTTGCATCTGTAATATCTGGTTTAGGTGTGAGAGTTGCGGTCCACGTATAACCTCCATCCGAAGAGACCGGTGCAGTCAGTGTGCCGCTTTCCGGAACAGTTAAGTCTCCATTGTCCAACCCTTGTACCGGTTCCGAGAACGTAAAGAATACCTTTGCGGTGGTGCCAATTCCCAGCAGCGCATATTCCATCGAAATTGTTGATGTTGGAGCCGCAGCATACACCTTATCTGATGCTTTGAGGCACAACAATCCTGCCATTAGGGATACCACCAGAACAATAATTCCAATCTTCTTCCTTAAATACATATGCTCCTCCTCTTAACGCTCTCTGGGCTCCTCAATAAAATCAATTCCCTTTTAAATACTTCAAATTTATTCTAAACCAATTCGACACATACGTTCGAATTCCTATACCCGCAAATAAAAATAAATCATTTCCCAAGCAGAAACTACGAACCGTAAGTCGAGATCGAAACTAGTAGCATTATTCATTGATGTCTTCCTCTATTGAACAGATAGAGTTTCGTAGAAAATAATGTATTTTATCTTTTTAGTTGCTATAATGGAATAAAAAGTAATATATCCATTTACATATAGTGCATTGAAGCAACTAATTTTGTCTATTAAAGGAGGTGAACCGGAGAGCATTGTATATCTGATTTCCCTTTAATTATCATTGGGGGATGTGTTGATTGCTCTTTCACCACTCCTGACCGAACACTGCGTCGCCATATGGCATTATCTGTGAGTGTTTATTGTATTAGGTATGAAGCCTCAACCATTCTAAGGAATATAGGAGTGTGTCCAATGAATCATTTATTTTTCCCCAAATCTTTTCGAGTTTTTTTGGCTTGCTTGTTGATTCTTGCATTTGCCGTACCAGCGACTGCTTCTGCTGGCTATCTTGGAGATAAGCTCACGATCGGCCAAAGTATGGCTAAGGGAGACTATCTCACTTCGCAAGATGGCAGATTTTCAGCCATATGGCAGAATGACGGGAATTTTGTCATCTATCAGAATGGTTCTTCTCTTTGGAGTAGCGGTACCAGTAACAGTGGGGCTCTTTCGTTCAAGTTTGAACCACAATACGGGAAACCCGTCATGTATAAATATGGAATGAAATATCAAGATGTGTACCAATATGGCTATCGCTATGGTTTCAACCCGGCTACAGGTAAATTCGAATATTACACCGGTTGGGGATGGGATAAAGTTTTGATGATTGATACTTCTGTACAGGTAGCTGCTTGGTCTCCCAATACCACCTCATGGATTCCAGGTCATCACGGGAGCAGCTTACCAGCTAACACAACGGGTGACACACTAGTCATGCAAAGTGATGGCAATTTAGTACTGTATAACACAACGCTGACCAATAGCAATTATCCGAACAGTTGGATTCCTGTCTGGGCTTCGAATACGGGCGGGCGCTAAAAGAGAAGAGAACTGGAACGGAATGAACTAAAGTACGATGGAGAGCTGCGTGATACGCGGCTCTTTTTTTGTTTTCCGAGGAAGTTGATAGACCCATCACTTAACAAAAAGAGGCCACCCAGTAAAAACGGCTGACCTCTATACATAACGTCGTATGAACTATCCCGATCTCTATATTTCGGGGAATTATAAAAGGCTAGAGATTCTATTACTTTGCCGCCTGAGCCTTTTTCAATTTATCAGCAACGGCTTGAGTGTTGGATTGGATAGCAGCAGTTGCTTTGTCCAATGTTTTCTTCCCGTTTGCTACCTGTGTCAATTCTTTCAATACAATTGACCGAAATCTCAATTCAAAATTTGGTGACTTGTTCATGAGAACATAACTTGTTATCGATGAATCCAGATTAGGTTTTAATTTGTAGAATGCATCCAACTTGTAACCGGAGTACTCTTTAATCATGCGAGATAGAGGAGCACCGATACTATTATTCGAGTTCTTGGGTTTATAGTATTCATTAGCGTATTCTTCTCCATTGAAATATTTGATGAAATCCCAAGCGGCATCAACATGAGATGCGCCTGCTGGAATCGCGAATATCTCATGAATATATACGTTGCCTGTTGATTTTCGGTCCTTAGCCGCAGGGCCGGCAGCAATACCAAGTGTGAAAGGTTTGTAATTCTTCACACTATTTTTTGCTGCTTGCAGGGACTGCAACTGACTAATAGAGGCTACTTTCATAGCAGATCGTCCCATAATGAACGAATTACTTTCCAAGTAACTTTTGCCGGACAGACTGATCAGCTCGTCAAGTACTCCGGACTTCGTTGCCTCACTCGATAGACGATAAGCATTTTTCCATGCAGTTGTATTTGCAGTAGCCTTTAGGGTGTTTGGATCCAAGTACGTTAATCCTTCTGTTCTGGCGATATCCATTACCAAATTACTGGATCCAAAGGAGCTTAGGCCCCAAATTCGGGAGTTCTTATCTCCCTTGGTTGGGAATTTCTTAGCAAGATTCAATATCTCTTCCCATGTCATCCCATCCGTTGGTGTTTTAACATTGTACTTTTTAAATAAATCAGCATTATACAGAAGAGCGTACGAATCCGCTTTTGGGCTTAACCCATAAAGTTTGCCACCGCCTTGTTCCTTCAATTCATCAAGCAAGCCGGGGTATAACGTTGTCGTGTCATACGTATCTCGTTTAATTAAAGGTTCTAAATCGACCAGTTTTTTATCTTTAGACATTTGTTGGTATTGGTAAGGGGGTAGCATCACAAGATCCGGTGAATACTTTTGGATGGCCCCGTTGTAATCCCTAATCGCTTCCATACCTCCAGGTGTAACTACTTCAATATTTACATTCGGGTACTTCTGACTAAACAGATCTCCATATGTCATTTTGAAATCATCTTCATTCCAGTACAATACTTTTAAAGTACGTGTCGAATCTGCCTCGTTGTCCGAATTTGCAAAAACTTGCTTGCCTGTGCTGAAAACGGTTGAAATACCGATTAACATAACACTTAGACTAACGAGCATGGCCTTCTGTAATACCTTATGCTTCAAAAATAAAACCTCCACTCATGTATTGTTCAAACGATTATTCGCTTGTGTTGTACTCAGTATAGAAGTGAAAGCTTATCATCTCACTACCGAACTTCTTATCATTTCCTTAAATCATCCTGACGTTATTCAATGCATAAGAAATATCGCTTATAATTATCGTGCTACTCTTCAATTTAAGGAAGATACAGGAATCAAGGGAGGATCTATGGCGGAAAGCACAATTCTAATGGTGGATGATGAAGCGGAAATTATCCAATTAATGAGTATTTATTTCAATAACGAAGGTTACAAGCTTCTGCAAGCAGCAAATGGGATGGAGGCGTTGAAGATTCTGCAGACCAAGCAGGTTGATCTAATTGTACTGGATCTAATGATGCCCAAGATGGATGGTTTGCAGGCGTGTATGAAAATACGAGAGACGAATCCAATTCCCATCATTATGCTGTCCGCTAAAAGCCAAGATATCGATAAAATATCAGGCCTCAGCATCGGCGCAGATGACTACGTAACCAAACCATTCAACCCGCTCGAGCTGATCGCACGGATCAAGTCGCAGCTTCGAAGAATGAACCAGTTCAACTCCGTTTTGGGCAATGCGAACGAAATACATATCGAAAACGTAGTGATTAATAATGCATCCCACACGGTAACGGTCGATCAACAGGAAATCAAATTGACTCCCCGCGAGTTCGCGCTCCTTCATATGCTGGCTGTCAATAGAGGGATGGTGCTGAGTATGGATCGCATCTACGAAGAAGTCTGGAACGAGCCTTTTATGGAGTCGAAGAATAGCGTCATGGTTCATATCCGTAAGCTCCGTGAGAAGATAGAATCCAATCCACGTGAACCGCGGATCATTAAAACCGTGTGGGGGATTGGATACAAAATCGAAAGCGATTTAAAAGCAAGGGGTGAGTAGGATCCAACCACAGTGGCTGTATACGATTCGGTGGAGATTAATGCTGATCATGGTTGCAAGCCTGGTTTTAACAGGCGCAGCTATTTTTTTGGGGTATGTCATGGCGGGAGCGCTGCAAAAAATTGAATATGTGGCTGTCCCGAT
Organism: Paenibacillus sp. 37; assembly: GCF_008386395.1. Taxonomy (NCBI): domain Bacteria; kingdom Bacillati; phylum Bacillota; class Bacilli; order Caryophanales; family Paenibacillaceae; genus Paenibacillus; species Paenibacillus sp. 37. The sequence continues at coordinate 7,007,186 of NZ_CP043761.1, forward strand.
TAATTGGCTCATTGAATATGCCGGGTCCGTTCGCGTGATGATCATTACCGGTATCGTTCTGTTTCCCATCACTTTCTTCCTAACCAGCCTCCGCTTAGTTCGGGATTTACGCGAAATCAACACAGGATTGCAGGAAATATCGGCAGGGCGGTTCGGGCAAGTTGTAAGGGTTAAGGGTAAGGATGAGTTAAGCGTCATCACGGAGAGTATGAATCAATTGAGCAGCGAATGGGATCATTATCTTGCGGAAATCACACGCGGTCTGGGGGAGATTGCGAGCGGGCAGTTTGACCATCAAATCCCGGAAATTGCCGATCATCAACTGGGAGAGGTAGCACTCAGCATCAACCGTATGAGCATGCAGTTGAAGCATTCGATTGCAGAGGAACGCAAGGCGGAAAAGACCAAAAATGATCTGATCACTGGTGTATCTCATGACCTGCGAACTCCACTGACCTCGATTCTCGGTTTTCTCGAAGTCATTGAGAACGATCGTTATCAGGATGAGGTGGAGATGCGTTATTACGTCAACATTGCATATGAGAAATCTTTGGCGCTTCAGCGATTGATCGACGAATTATTCGAATATACACGGGTCAACAACGGCATGCCTCTGGAACTCAGCGAGCTTAATATGACCGGGTTAATTGGCCAGCTTGCCGAAGAATTCGTACCGATTACCGAGAGTGCAGGCATGGAAATTAGGCTGAACGTCCAAGAGGGAGACTTCAAAATTCAAGCGGACGGGGCATTGTTGGTACGGGCTTACGAGAATATACTCGCCAATGCCATCCAGTACGGGCGGATGGGCAAATATATCGATATTGATATTGCACAAGATGGAGATATGCTAGTTGTGCGAATCCAAAACTATGGAGTCCCCATTCCCGAGCGGGATTTACCCTTTATTTTCGATCGTTTCTACCGCGTAGACAGCTCCAGGTCGAAGCAGACCGGAGGTACAGGTCTCGGTCTCGCCATAACAAAAAGTATTGTCGAGGTGCACGGAGGAGGCATCACTGCGCACAGCAACAAAAAGGCAACCTGGTTTGAAACACGGTTATCGAGGTTCGGACCTAATCAGACGCAAGTGGCTGTTGCGGAAGAAGTTCAAAACGAAATCAATCGGTTACCGACCGTGCTTCCGGAACAAGACCTTTTACCAAAACAAAGAATATTTCCTTGGCTTCGACACCTGTCTCTCTCCAGGATAGCTGCTGTACCCATGATCTTGCTGCTCGTCTGTGCAGTGGTACTATTCAGTATGAAGAATTCATTTACCTCTAATCTCGTGGTGAAGTTACCTTCCGTCTTCTCTGAAAATGAAGATTCAACGTTGACGTCAACAAGCGGAAATAACGAGATGGCTTTAATAACAGGCAAGACAGACAAAGGCTATACACTTCTCATTCATGATTACCTTTTCGACGGTCAGAGCCTGAGTATCCAATACTCAATGAAGCATTCTAACCAGATATCGGAGTTGCAGTGGGTGAAAAAAAAATCGGTCAAGCCAACTTTTACTTTGGATGCTTCAACGATAAAGGCGGTTCCCGGCATCGCCACGGATTCAGGTGTAGTTTTGGCCAAAAACGGAACTATCCGATTTCACTTTACTGGGAGCTCGCCACCTCCAGACCAGTTCCTATTGAGGATCAACGTAAACCAGTTAATCCTATCCGATGGCCCGGGTCAGCAGGATCTGCTCTCCGGAGACTGGAGCTTCGAAATTCCTGTGAAGAAAAATTATGAACGAAAAGCTAATGGTCAAAGCGCACCCTTACAGGATTCAACTGATTTTTGAAATTAATATTACATTTCAGTACCACTGAATTACAATAAGAGTATCGCCGGACAGACCTAGTAAAGGAAATCAGTATCGGCATGTTTAACCCGACAATATTAAGCGAGGAAGAAATTATATTCTTATTCATTTGATACCACAGCTCCTTTACTAAAGCGCTGTTTCATATATATACCAGCTTTCGCCTTCTTGGGAAAATCATAGTACTGATGGGCAGGCAAGTATTACGATAAACGTAGCTAGAAAGGAAACCCCATGAATAGCTCCTTAAAGCAACTCATCAAATCACCCGCATTTCCCGGTGGAATCATAACCATTCTGATATTTTACCTGGATTACTTTCAATTCGAACTTGTTGAAAAATTTCTACTGTTTGCGGCTTTCGTCATTGTGCCTCTTGTGATTTCGCTTTTGAACCATGACGAAAAGAGTACATATCAACGAATGATGTATGCTGCTATGAAGTGGCTTCAATTTCCCGCTGCGCTTTTTACTCTAGCTTCGGTAATGAGTAATAAGATGTGGGGGTTAGGAAGTACGACAATCCCGGGGATTCTGTCCCTTGGGTGGCTACTGTTCACACTGTTGCTTGGCATCTATGGCTTGACTACTATTGTGATCTCTAAAGGAAAAGCAGCCGAAATAGCGATTGGCGCGGGGCTCGTTTATTTTTTTATCGGGGGCATTTGGTTTACCTTATATCAATATCAAGTAAACCTCTTCCAGGCTAATCCTGCAACGCATGCATTAAGCTCGGTTCACTTTCATTTTTCATCTGCGATCGTTCCAATTTTTATTGGTGCACTGGGACGCATCGTGACGAAGAAAAGCTGGTATCCTTGGGTTGTTGCCATCGATATCATCGGACCCATATTGATTGCTATTGGTATGATTTTCTCCAAGCCAATTGAATACATTGGTGTCACTTTGTTCGCCTGTAATATTGTGGTTTACACCGCTTATCTCCTTACTTACTTGAGAAAAAACGCTTTGGATATTAAGGCAACCATTTTTTTAGGCCTTTCTTGCCTAGCTTTCTACACGGTTGTTGTCATTTCCATCTTCTATCCGTTACTGAAAAGTATGTACTCCTTAACCATACTCGATTTCATTCCCATTTACGGATCTCTGTATGCGTTTGGCTTTGTCTTATGTGGACTAATTGGTTGGGTGTTTATGGTGGACTTCATTAAGGAAAAAGCTAACCAATCGGCTTCATAGGAGTAGTTTATTCAGGTTCGTGCTATAATAGTGATCACATAAATAACATTCATCATTCTGCCGAGATGGCGATGATTAAGGAGATTGAATTTTGACGAACAACCATGATATTGGAGCAGTTAACGAACTACCGGAGAACTTTGAAGAGCTCAAACGAGCGGCTAATCGGACGTCAAGCTGGAGAGACAGACTAAATGCGGTGAACGAATTGGGGAACTGGAATACAGAACCTACCATTAAGTTGCTGCAGCATGTTTTGAAAAATGACCAAGTGTTTCAAGTGCGCGAAGCCGCATATCTCAAGCTGAACCAGTTGGATGAAGATGTACAAATGCCTGCCAAAAACAAAGGTGAGCTGTTTAAAGGGACTAACAAAATTTTGCTGCGGATCAAAAAAAGCCTTCCTGAAGGTCACACATTTGAGGAATTCAAGGAAAAACTGCAAAAGACACGTCTGGATCTCTATGATACTTACGAGGGCGACAAAGATGCTGAGTTCGACTCCTGGCTCCATGGAATTTGGGAGACACTAGGTAGAAGATAGCCGCCGTTCACCGTGTAATAGCTGAATACAAAGCCACTCCAAAAATGGAGTGGCTTCTTTATTTCTTCTGTGTCATCTCCATCAGATATGGTTTTTTTCTCTGAAAAAAGTCACCACTGACAAACTGATCTGACAAAAAAACGCCCTGTCTACTGATTCTTAAAAATCAGTAAACAAAGCGCAAAGTTAGAGCATACATTCAATTTCACATACACATTCCCTGTATGATGAGAAGTTGTGTGCTATAAGATTTATTCTGGTATATAAGGAAGATCCAGTGTCTTCGGAACGTTGATGACATGTTTTTCTGTATACGTGCGGATCCCTTCTGCGCCGTATTCACGGCCAATTCCCGATTGCTTGAAGCCACCGAAAGGGAACCGAACGTCGAGCCCCTGCACAGCAGCGGTATTGATCATGGTCGTTCCAGCTTCGAGTTGACGTGCGACGGAGATAGCATCCTCTTCTTTCCCCCACACAGAACTCGTCAATCCATATATGCTTTCATTGTGTAGATGAATAACCTGCTCTTCATCGTCAAATGGCAGAATCGGAACCGTAGGGCCAAACTGTTCCTCTACGACAATCGGGTCATGAACATCGCAACCCAAAACAAGCGTAGGTTGTAGGTAGTAACCTTGGTCAAACAGCTTCTGATCCAGAATTTGCCCGAGAGGGATGACCTTAGCCCCGCGCTTTTGCGCATCTTCCACCAAACCAAGCACGTAATTCTTCTGCTTCAGGTTATTAACCGGGCCTACCGTCGTATTTGAATCAAAGGGATCACCAATTCGAATCCAACGATTCGCCGCTTCTATATATGTTTCCACGAACTCATTATAAATAGAACGGTGTACATACACACGTTTGGCGATCATACAGATCTGTCCTGTTGTTAAGAAATTAGAAATGACAATCCGTCGCATGGCTCGCTCATCATGTACATCAAAGCTCTCCAAGAAGATAGCCGCATCATTACCACCAAGCTCAAGCGTCATATCCTTAATCGTTTCCGAAGCCGCTTTAATAATATGCTTAGCTGTCGCGGTTCCACCTGTAAAAGCGATTTTAGTAACAAGAGGATTACTAGTCAGTTCAACGCCCACATCGGCATCACCATGAACGACATTGATTACACCAGCCGGGAACTCACTGGCAATAATCTCTGCGACTTTCGCTGCCGCCAGTGGCGCAAATGGGCTTGGTTTAAGCACAATCGTGTTGCCCGCAAGTAAGGCAGGGGCGATCTTAATCGTAGATAAAGCAATGGGATAGTTCCATGGACTAATTGCTGCCACCACACCAATTGGATCATAGGAAAGAATCGTTTTACCGTTCTCATGCTCTTTGATCTCTTCCTGTAGAGCTGATTTAGCTTCATTACAAGCAAATTCCATCCACATTAACGAAACATAAATTTCGCCGTGTGCATCATACAGGGGCTTGCCATGCTCTCTAGACAGCAAATGTACAATTTCATTCTCAGCTGCTCTAATCTTCTCGATCGCCTTGCGCATCATCATAATGCGTTCATCAATGGAGGTCTGCTTCCATGTTTTAAAAGCCCCTGCCGCCGCTTCAATCGCTTCAACCGCTTGTTCTTTCGTAGTAACAGGGAAATAGCCTACAATCTCGGTTGGGTTGGCCGGGTTTTCTTTTGCTAACTGCGAAAGGGATTTTACATTCTGACCATTAATGAAAGCTTCAACGATAATTGTCTCTTGGTCTGCTTGGATCGTCATTTTACATCCCTCCGTTATTTAGATAGATTAATTCCAAACTTCTTCTGCAATTTCCTTCACATAACGAAGTTTACGCCATTGTTGTTCTTCCGTTAGAATGTTGCCTTCTTCTGTAGATGAGAAACCACATTGTGGGCTCAAACAAAGTTGCTCAAGTGGTACATAGGTTGCCGCCTCTGCAATCCGGGCTTTAATTTGTTCTTTATCCTCTAACTCGCCTGTTTTCGATGTAAGTAAACCAAGTACGATTTTCAAATCTTTTCGATTTACATATTTTAATGGTTCGAAACCACCTGAGCGCTCATCATCAAATTCTAAAAATAATCCATCTACGTTTAAGCCTCCAAAGATAACTTCAGAAGCGTAATCATAACCACCCGTTGAGAAATAGTTCGATTTATAGTTACCACGACAAATGTGCATCGTCACAACTAAATTTGCCGGTTTATGAGACAAGGATTCATTAATCATACGTTGCATCGTTTTCAACTCTTCCGCCGGTTCCAGACCTTTAGCACGTAGCTTATCGTGACCAGCGTCTGAGAATAGGTCTGCCCAAGCGGTATCATCTAATTGCAGGTATCGACATCCTGCATCATAGAAGGCTTGAATGGCTTTTTGATACGCCGCAATTGTATCCTGAAGGAATTGTTCTCGGTCCGTATAGACATTGGCGCCATTTTCCAATCGATATAGAAGCATGTTTGGACTTGGAATGGTCTGTTTCGCCACTGCGTCACCTGCATGCTTTTTCAAAAACTCAAAATCCTTAACAAAGGGATGACTCGAGAAATCAACTTTACCAACAACACGAATCCCGCCCTTGCGAGTTTGCATATTATGGAATTTTGGTCCGTCTATTTGCTCATACAACTCTACGCCATCCAAGCCACCCAGAAAATCAAAATGCCACCAGCTTCTGCGGAATTCACCATCCGTAACGGCCAATACGCCATTTTCCTTTTGCTTTTCAATAATTCGAATAATCTCTTTATCTTCTATAGCTCTTAATTCTTCATATGTGATGTTGCCTGATTTATATTGTTCACGTGCCTGACTTAAGTTTGCAGGGCGTAGAAAGCTACCTACATGATCATTACGAAATGGTATCATAACTATTTCTCCTTCTAACTTTTTGGTTCACTGAGTATAGCATGATTGAAAAGATAGTATGTTATATGAAAAATGCATGACTGGTCATAGCTTTTAACAATAGCTAAAAGACTTTAATAAGCAAAAAAACCACAACCTCATAGGGTAGTAGATGTGGTTTACCTTATATTAAAATCAATTTGGCCTAGCATCTGATTTCCTATCTCTCCCATTACATTTATTTTCTAGTATAATAACGGGATACAACAAACATTTTAAAATAGAAGGAGAGTTGTTATGGAATATCATGTATCCAACCATGGGAATGATCAAGGAAAAGGAACAGCGGATCAACCCCTTCGTACCATATCACGCGCTGCGGCTCATGCCATGGCTGGTGATACAGTTATTGTTCATGCGGGAGTATACAGAGAGTGGGTTAACCCGGCTAATGGAGGAACAGCGGAGCATAGAATCGTATATCGATCCGCAGGAGACGGGGAAGTAGTGATTACAGGAGCTGAGCGGATTACCAACTGGAAGTCTGAAGGAAACCATGTCTGGAGCACAGAAGTGCTCAATTCCCTCTTTTCCGTTCGTAATCCCTATGAGGTAGAGCTCAGTGGAGACTGGTTGTTTGACGGGCCCTTCCCAATTCATCTCGGCGATGTCTATTTGGATGGCAAATCATTGTATGAATGCGATAGTATTGAAAGCGTTAACAAACCTGAGGTTTGGTCCGAAGCTAAGTATCCCAAGGATTCATTGTTAAAATGGTATGCCGAGGTTGGTTCTACGACAACCAAAATCTGGGCCAACTTTGGTGGAAAAGACCCTCGTAAGGAAAATGTAGAAATTAATGTACGTCCTTATTGCTTCTGGCCTGAGAAACCGGGAATTAACTACATCACCGTAAGCGGTTTCACACTTCGCCAAGCTTCTCCTCAATGGGCACCACCTACAGACTACCAGGAAGGTTTGATTGGGCCTCACTGGAGCAAGGGCTGGATTATTGAAAACAATATCATCAGTGAATCCAAATGTGTTGGTATTAGTCTGGGTACCGAAATCGGTACAGGTCACAGCAAGTCTTTGGAGAAGCATAGTAAAGGCGGTACTCAACGTGAGCAGGAGGTTATTTTACGAGCATTACGCTCCGGTTGGCATAAAGATCGCGTCGGCAGTCACATCGTTCGGGGTAATGTAATTCATGATTGTGAACAGGCAGGTATTGTGGGCCATATGGGAGCAGCCTTCAGCCGCATATATCAGAACCGTATTTATAATATTCATCATAAACGACTCAGACACGGAGCCGAAGTTGCGGGAATTAAGCTTCATGCTTCCCTGGATACTCAGATTAGTGAAAATATAATGTATAGCTGTTACCGAGCGCTTTGGCTGGACTGGCAGGCACAGGGGACTCGCATCAGCCGCAATGTATTTTTTGACAATCTTTCGGAAGACCTTTTCGTTGAGGTGTGCCATGGTCCGTATATGGTCGATCACAACCTATTTCTCTCTCCGATGAACTTCAGAAATATGGCTCAGGGCGGAGCATTTGCTCATAATTTGTTTGCAGGTCGATTTGTCGTTCGTTCCGAAATTACTCGTATTACGCCATATCATTTCCCTCACGAGACGGCCATGGCCGGATACTCCAATATCACTGGAGGCGATGACAGGTACTACAATAATATCTTCTTGGGTGACAATGATCCTAATAAAGAGCCTGTGCCTATTACCTTCTTTGAGCATCTACCCCTTAAATCAAGGGATGAAGTTGGAGAGGACGGGAAGACGGCTATGGACGGAGTTCCTGACAATTCTATTTGTTATCTGCATACTGTGGGACTTGGCGGCTATGATCAACATCCTGATATGAAAGATAAGAAATGGTGGGAATACACCAAAGAGGAGCTTATGGAGCTTGGCGATGCCGCAAAGGATTTCTTTATAGGCAATGCCGTTCTTCCGGTAGCTATGGGTGGAAATCTATATCTTAACCATTCGGTTCCAAGTACTCATGAATCCGATGCGGAGATATATACTCAGAAGGGTATAAACGTTGAGATTGATCCTGCGCTAGGTAAGGTGCACATTCAGATCCATGAGCCCGAATTGCTTCGGGGAGCCTCTGCCCTGTTGATTACCACGGACCTGCTCGGAAAGACGTATCACGCCAATATGAGGTATGAGGAGCCGGACAGCAGTCCATATCATTTCAACTCCGATTTCTTCGGAACAAAGAGACCCGATGCAGATGTCACACCCGGTCCGTTTGAGTTAACTGAAAAGGGTAATCTTGATTTCCAAATTTAAGTTTATTATTGGGGGTCCAGTCATTTTAGGTGATTGGATCTTTTTTGTGTGTAAAGCCTCTATTCCGCTAATCGGCATGAAGCCATATTTTCATCAAAAGCCTTTCGCCCTAATTGTGGCAGAGTTCACCCGTTAACTCAAAAAGTCCATATCAATATAAGGAGTGTTATTTAATAAATTTTCATAGTAGAAGCGTCGGGCTTGCTCATACCATTCAGTCCAATCAGGAGCGTTAAAGTCTCTGCTTCTATAGAGCGCAGCTAAAACTCTAGCTTGCCTTAAATTTATAAATAGTGGAACTTTGTTTAACTGGCTTTGGCTTACAGTGTATTCCTTGCAATAGCCATTTAAGAAGTTGAAATAGTACCGTTTTGCAATCTCCTTTCTCACATCTCCAGACACAACCCAAGGGATTGGGATTTCATAAAATAATGGTGTAGCAATATCAGAAACAAACCAGCTATATTCCACCTCATCATAGTCAATAATAAAGGCTTTATCCCCATCATTAAGATAATTGCCAGGGCTGATATCCCCATGAATAAGACCATATGTATTTTTTTCCTTGGACAGGGCACTAATTTCATTAATTAAACGATCATAGTTACTGTGTAATTCTAACGGACAATACTTCTTAAAAGATTCTAATAGAGTATTACCACTCCATTCATGGCGTGAATTTTGGGACGAGTAATTAAGCGATATCTTATGTATTTTCCCGACCATTTGTCCAATGTTTTCATAAAACGTATTGCTCTCCTCGGCGATTACTGCATTTCTGCCTGGTGCTTTCTCAAAAGCTGTCACGATAAAGGACCCGTCAATGATATGAATAAGATCCCCTGATAAAGATTGAATAGGCCTTGCTACTTTCATTCCGCGATCAGCCAGAAACATGATGAAATCTAGTTCCGCTCTTGTTAATAATTCATTTCGATGGGTGACATGCGTAATTCTTAAAATGACTTCTCTATTTCCAACAACGCCGGAATAAACGAAATTTTGAAACCCATTTAATTCGATAATGGAGTTCTGAAGTATTCCAAAACATTGTGCGGACTCTTTCAATATATCTTTTGTGAATAGTAGTTTAATCTTTTTATCCATATAATTTCTCCCCCTTTACTTCTATGGTAACAAGAGGAGCCAAATGAGAAAATGCAGAATTTAATTAGAATCAAATTTTACACAAAAAGTCACATCGGAAAGCTCGATGTGACTTACAAATGAATCTAATGACTCTATTCAGCATCATTCTGCTCTTCCAGCCATCTCAAAATCGCTTAGTTTGTTTCTTCCGGCTTTTCTTGCTGGATCCAATGACCGCAATCCAGATTGACCACTTCCGCATTAGGCACGAACTTTGTCAGGTTTTTAGACCCTTATGACTGTATCCCGGTCACCATAGATCATGAGGGTCGGCTGTATCATCAAAATGAAGGGGGTTGCGATTTGAGCTGTTTCATCCCTTCTTCAGATGAAGCGATCAATATTCCAAGCCTTCTTAAGCGTGTTTCTTCTTTCTTGGCGCTCATTACCCACCAGATAGAATCTCTTTTATAGGATGGTGATAAATTAGTGAAGAATAGCCAGGCTGTTTGATTTGCCTTGATTTGTTCTTCATATTCTTTGGCAAGTTCCACGTTTCTTTGTTCAGAGGAATAGCCTTGTGCATCGGTTCTGTTGTTAAAGACGTGGATTCCTTCTGGTCTCATCTTTCCAAGCTGTATTAGTGCTTTTACCTTCTTTACGTTCACAGCACTCCATACACTATTTACTTTGCGCGGAGTAAAGCGAATCTTATAGCTTTGTTTATCAATGGTTTTTCGTATACCGTCAATCCACCCAAAACAAAGAGCGGCATCTACTGATGCAGACCAAGTAAGGCTTGCACGCCCTGTACTTATCCCAAAATAGCCCACCCAAATTTCACTAGCTTCAGCATGATGTTCTTCTAACCAATCATTAAACTCTTCTTGGTTGTTGAAAAACACTACATCTCCCATTGTTCCAGCCATTTTAAAATCGCTTGGTTTGTTTCTTCCGGCTTTTCTTCCTGGATCCAATGACCGCAATCCAGATTGACCACTTCCACATTGGGCACGAACTTTGTCAGGTTTTCAGACTTCGCAACCACATCCCGGTCGCCGTAGATCATGAGGGTCGGCTGCTGGATGATTGGGTTCACTTTCGCCAATAAGCGCCAGTTGCGGTCAAGGTTCCTGTACCAATTTAAGCTGCCCGTGAACCCTGATGTTTCAAAAGCGGAGACGTAAACGGCCAGCTCGCTTTCGCTCAATATGGGCTCACCGAGCGGTGTTTCTGCTCTGGCGAGATTGATCAACGCCATACCTGGCTCAGGTGCTCTGAGAGGCTCGTTCTTCCGGTACAGGTTGCGAAGGAACCTGTATGTATTGTCTTCGAATACGGCGTCCGCGACGCCTGGCTGTCGATTGAAGTGGACGAAATAGAAATCTCCGCCAAGTATTTCTTCCATGAACTCGATCCAGGGTTTTTCTCCGCGCTCTTGATAAGGCAAGCTCAGATTTATCACTTTATTGACGCGGTTTGGATGCAACAAGGTCAGTCCCCAAACGACGAATGCACCCCAGTCATGACCGACAAAGGTAGCATCCTCGTATCCATAGTGATCGAGAAGCGCGATGAGATCACCCGACAAGTGTTCAATGTCATAGTCTGTTACTTCGGTTGGACGGAATGAGTTGCCGTAACCCCTCTGGTTGGGAACGATGACATGGTAGCCTGCTGCGGCAAGTGCGTCCATCTGATGGCGCCAAGAATAGGCATGCTCTGGCCAGCCGTGGCAGAGTACAATAGGTTTTCCAGCGTTTTCTCGGCCTGCTTCAAACACTTCGAGTTCCACACTGTTGACTGAAATAAGGGTGGGCTTGGGAAAATCGGTTGGATTAAACATTGAATTAAAACCTCCTTCTTGTGATACATGTAGTATAATGGATAAAAGGTGACACCTTAGTGTCACCTTTATAAAATCATGTAAAAAAAGAGGGCAATTATGAACAAAGTGGAGAGACTCATTTCGATTATCATGATATTGCTGAGGAAAGAGATTGTTTCTACAACGGAATTCTCACAACTATTCAATGTCTCCAAAAGAACGATCCTTCGCGATATGGAAACATTGAGCTTATCGAACATCCCAATCTACTCTGTCAATGGCGTCAAAGGCGGCTACGGCATAATGGACGAATACAAGGTCGATAAACGCCTTCTAAGCAGCACCGATTTACAGAATATATTGGCTGCGCTCGGCGGATTGGAACAACTCCTCCTTACTGAAGAAGTGGAAAGAACGATAAAAAAAATAGAGGCAATGGTTAGTCCATTGTCTCTGAATCGTTCCATTCAACTGTCGTTTTATGTTTGGGAAGGTCGGTCCGAAATTCTTGAAACCTTAAAGATATGTCAAGAATCCATTTCTAAAAAAAGGCTGGTTTCGTTTGATTATACAGATAAAGACGGGGCTGTAACGAATAGAATGGTCGAGCCCTATGAGCTGCATTTCAACGAATCGAGTTGGTACTTGAAAGGATTCTGTTTACATCGACAGGGATATCGAACATTCAAGTTATCGCGGATCGATCATATTACGATGGATGAACGTACGTTTCATCCTAGAGACGATTGGTCAGAGCAAGGTCGCGTTGCAAGTTATCTACCGCAATTCGTCACGATTAAGGCATGGATATCGCCTAGCATAAAAGATCAAATCATCGAAAGGTATGGTCGAAGAAGTATTGAAGACCATAATGGTGGATCTTTATTAGCAACTATTTATGTCCCACAAAATCATATGGGATTTCAATTGTTAGCAAGCTTCGGCACTCATCTAAAAATTGTAGAGCCCAAGTCCTATGTTGAAGACTTTCGAAATTATTTATATCAAATGATGAAGAACTATTCCTGATATATTTAGCATTAAAGCTTCAACCTTCAACTCAACTTTTCGCCCTACTTGTGGTACGGTTCCCCCCGATTGATCTTCACCGCACGATAAATCTGCTCCACCAGCACCAGCCGCATAAGCTGATGCGGCAGGGTCATGCGCCCGAAGCTCAAGCGCTGCTTCGCGCGGCGCAATACCTCATCGGAGAGCCCGTGGCTGCCTCCGATGACAAACACGACATGGCTCGTCCCATACGTGCCGAGCTTGTCGATCTCCAATGCCAGCTCCTCAGAACTCCAGAGCTGGCCATCCAATGCGAGCGCAACAACATGCGCCTCGCTCTTCACATGCGCGAGGATACGTTCGCCCTCGCGCTCTTTTACCGCCCGAACCTCAGCTTCGCTCAGGGTATCGGGCGCCTTTTCGTCTGCGACCTCGATCATCTGAAACTTGATGTACGGGGCGAGCCGCTTGGCATATTCCTGAATGCCCAGCGTCAAATATTTTTCCTTCAATTTGCCTACGCCAATAATCTGAATAAACATAACAACTCATTCCTCCTAAATTGTCTTACGAGATATTCTATAAGTAAGATGCTTCATCGCATCGTTCGTTCCAACTGTATTATACCTATACTACACATTTCTCCAAATTCTAACGAACCCCACACACCTTATTCAGCCCCATTTCGGCTACTTTAAAATCTAACGAATCTGAAACACGCTATCTCAGTCAAAAAAAGTGTTTCCCACCTCTTTCGAGGCCATTTCAGCAATATAACGTGTCTACGATTCGTTAGATTTCAACCAGGCGGTATTTGCCCCGAATAAGGCTTCTCCAGTTCGTTAAAGCAACTTGGTCGGTCCACACCAACGTCCCTACCCACATCGCTGTCACCCAAATTCACTTTCCCCATGCCCCAGCGGCTTCCATTTTTATACCTACAACTTGCAAATTTACTACAACCTAGTTCAATCCCAACTCGGGACTCGGCACCTACCTACCTTAAGCTTCTTCTACTCTCGCCTACTCCCACGTTAACCCCTACTACCCTTGCCAAGCTCCACACAGCCTACCAACTACACTAATACCCCCACAAACACAAAAAGAGCGCTCATCACGCTCTCTTTGGCTTCTTGCTGTGATGTTCATACCGGATGGAAAGTCAGCCCGAAGTGCCACATTAAGCACGCCTCCAGCCGTCTAAGTCCTACAGTACGCTAAACGACGAGGAATTCCGCGTGCTGTTCGCACTCGGCGCATTTCGCAGGCGGGTCCCAATCGGCAAATTCCGTCTCCTTCAGATCAACGATATCTGGAGCGTCCTCATACTCATCGACAAACATGTCGATGGCAATGTCCACGTGTTCTTTGCATACAACGTACATCCGTTAAGCATCCTTTCTGTAACCAGCTATGTTCCCGATTCACAACCGCGTATCCCATTACAGGATAGCCACTTCTCAGTTCTATCACACCTGCCACCGAAAAGAAACCCCCTGCCCTAATTTATCGTACCCAACATCTCCCAAACCCCTCCGTACGCCGTAAAAGAACACAAAAAGCATTCTTCCCGATACCTCCACGGTACCGAAAAGAATGCTCCTGTAACAGCAACAATCACTCAACATAGCGAATGAATCCTGCTCCTGTGCCTGAATTACGAAAACAGAGTTACTTGTCCCCTGTTCCATTCCATGAATTGTCTCTAATCCACGCTCTTTAATTCAATCCCGACTGCGCCTTCGTCAACAGCTTCCCGCCTTGAAAAGCAATAACCGCATTAGCACCATTGCCAGCTGTGCCTTTATAGTTGTAAACCACCATATTCTCCGCTTCACTCAGCGCTTCACCTTCGCCGCCGAGGATCTCGATGACATCTCCCACCGACATGCCAACCTCAAGCTTCTCATACTGGGCAAAGGTAATCAGCACCCCATCGCCTTTCCCGGCCGATCCGTTGTTTCCTGATGCTACAGGTGTTTGACCACCAGCCTCACCTACCGCAATCACATTTGTACTCAGCTCATTCAACTTGGTCTCAAGTGCTGCAATCTTTTGCTCCTGCTCAACGCTCTTGGCTCCCTGCTCCACCAGTTTCTTCTCAAGCCCTGCAATCTTCTCTTGCAGCGCACTTGTATCCACGGATGCTCCTGTCGTAGCTACCTCAGATCCACAGGCAGACAGCATAAACAGGGACAGCGCCAAGCTCGTTCCCCCAAGCATCTTTTTCTTCAAATATTTCATCAAAAATACCCCTTCCATTCGGAAATAAAATTAGATCGACAAACAGATGTTATTGCATCAGCGACCGTCTCCAACATATTGACAACAGTTTACCACAGCCCTAGTCTTATGTATCTGCTCCTTTGGCTCCGGGTCTAACTGATCATGAGAACATAAAAATGGTTAATCTACTCATTTACTGTCGAATGCATACGTCCATCCATAATAACTAAAAAAGAGTGGTCAGTAGATCTGATCACTCTTCTAGCATTGCCCTATTTCAATCCACGCAACAGTAAAGGTTTCGTTGAACTTCCCTTATTCCGGTTTATCCGTCAGCTTCACTGATACTTTCTCCGCTTTGCCATCCCGGTAGAAGGTCACTTCAATCGTATCCCCAATCTTCTTCTCATCGTACAGATATTTCCGCAGATCCAGCGTGGAGGTAATTTTTTGCCCGTCAAATTCCGTAATGACGTCATTCAGCTTCATACCTGCATCAGATGCCGGACCGGATGCTTCCAGCACAACCACACCGCTGTCCACGTGGGATGGCAGTTTCAGATCCTTGCGCTGCTCATCATCCAGTGGTGCATATGGGTTGCTCAGATCTACCGTATATACACCCAGGTATGGACGAGATACTTTGCCGTTCAAGAGCAGGGAATCTACCGTTTTCATCACTTCGTTCATCGGAATCGCGAAGCCGAGTCCTTCAACCCCCGTATCCGAGATCTTCATGGTATTAATTCCTACGACTTTGCCGTTTAGATCAACCAAAGCACCGCCGCTATTGCCTTCGTTAATCGCCGCATCCGTCTGGATCACGTTTTGCTCCCAGTCGTACACGCCGTCCTGATTAATCGATACAGGCAGAATACGATCCGTGTAACTGACAATTCCGGATGTCAGCGTACCGCCCAGACCGAGCGGGTTCCCGATCGCCAGCACCGTTTGACCGCGCTGAAGTTTGCTGGAATCACCGATCTCCGCCACTGCACCCAGCCCTTTATCTTCTGCGGATAGTACAGCAATGTCACTTACCCGGTCTTTACCAACCAGCTTCGCTTTGTGTGTCTCCCCATCTACGGTCACAATCTCCAGATCACTCGCACCCTCCACGACGTGGTGGTTGGTCATGATGTAGGCCTTGCCATCTTCCTTCTTGAAAATGACCCCTGAGCCCAGCGCCGAATCTTCCATCGATAGACTGCTACCCGTTTTATGGTTCACAATGCTCACCACGGAAGGACGAACATGTGCTGCTGCCTGAATAATCCGGTCGTATGGATCAGCTGCCTGTGTTGCCTGTGCACTGCCTCCACCACCGTTGCCTGTAGCATTCGCCAGCGGTAACGATGTGGGCTGTGTGATGAAGCTAAACAGCATGACGGTCACGATGGAGCTGATCACCGAGCTAATCACAGCTACCTTCACTGTGGAACTGATTCCCGTACGCGATCTGCGCGGATTGCTCCAGCGGTCACGTCCACGTGCTCTGCCCCCAGGGCGGATGATCTGAAGTTTGCCTTTCTGTTCAGGTTCGGCGCGTCTTGATACTTTGGTTGAATAAAAATCGTCTCCAAACAATCCCATCGTGATCCTCTCCCCTTCGTTGTCACGCATCAAGACCCTGACTGCCGCCTAAGTTGTCGCATGGATCAACGATGGAGTTCTCACATACACCACTCCGCCAACAGACGAACCTTCCGATCGCAGTTACTCACAAATTTTTTTGATCCCCTCTTCCAAGGTAAAAATTTGTTCCTAAAGGCGAACACTTTGTTTCTTCAGGTTTCTTCTGTCGTCTTCGTTACGTGAAGACTCCAACGGTTTCCCATGCTTTTTTGCAATTTTATAAAATGGTCTTGCATATCGCCGCATCCCGGCATCAAATCAAGATACAGCGTCTATGTACAACAGAACGGACACGCCATTCTGTCAGTGACTCTATCAATCATGCTCTCGCATTCTATGACATGCCATTTCACACGCAAAACAGCCAAAATCACAATGCTCCTCATATACTAAACACGTCAAATCACAAAAAGTTGCATATTTACGAAAATTAAAGCAAATTTCCGCTATAACGCGCTTAACAATAAAGGTCCATAGTATCTATCACCACAAAATCCGGTCCGCTAAGCGCCATTTTTGGTAAATTTAAAGAACTTTTTCACCCCTGCATCGTCACAGGTTCAGCATACACGTCTCATCACACAAATGTTAGCGGCAAAAAGAGGAATGTTTTCCATCAAGCCTGACTACAATAATAGTAAAAGACAATTCGAAGCTTCATAGAGGAGGATATATATGGATCGCACGCGTACACTCACAGCCATGGACGAAGTTCATATGGCGGCCAAGCTGGCCGATCTCAAGGAAGAACACTATCGCAATACCCTTGCACTCAGTACCATCATTGAACTGCTTATTGATAAAGGCATCCTGACCCGCGAGGAAGTTGAGCGCAAAGCCGCCGAACTGGACAGCTTTATGGCTCACCCACCCTATCCCATGGCGTAGGACGGTCGTAATACGTATCACAGAGTTTGAACTCATGATCCCGGTAAAAACATCCACGGCTCTCCATCGCGTCGCGCACCGACATTTTCGCCAAGTCCATCATATTATGATCTCGGCTAAGATGTGCCAGATACGTGCGCTTGATGCGTCCGTTCATCAGTTCACTAAGCGCTGCTCCTGCTGCTTCGTTCGACAAATGCCCAATATCGCTCAAAATCCGGCGCTTGGTGTTCCACGGATAACGCCCCATACGCAGCAATTCGACATCATGATTCGCTTCCAGCACCAGTACGTCAGAATCAGAGATGGCATCGCGAACCTTGTCGCTCATGTACCCAAGATCTGTTGCAACAGACAGCTTCTCACTGCCGTCATCGAACGTATAACCGACTGGCTCAGCTGCATCATGCGAGATGCCGAAGGATTCCACGCGCAGTGACCCAAAATCATGCTTTTCACCCGTCTCAAATACCCTCCGGTTTTCCTCTGGAATCGCCCCAACCGACTTCTCCAGTGCCGCCCACGTATTCAGATTCGCGTAGATTGGTAAATTATATTTCCGAGACATCGCGCCTAGTCCTTTAATGTGATCGGAATGTTCATGTGTAACCAGAATCCCGTCCAGTTCTGCCCCAGAAATCTCCCTTTCCTGAAACAGTGCATCCAATCGCTTCGCACTAAGACCCGCATCAATCATGAGAGAGGTACCCCCATGCTGTATGACTGTGGCATTACCTGTCGAACCGCTGGATAACACGGTAAAATATATCCCCATAACGCATTACTCCCCTGGTTTGTCTGTCTTGGGACTGAATACATCCCCACTGATGCCCTGCACGTACAACACTTCGCCACTTTCCAGCACGAACCGCCATGCCGGCATCGCTACCTGTATATCTGAATTGAACAACTGGCCGTAATAGCCCAGCTGAATATCTTTGACAATTGCATCATTTGGCAAAAAGTTCTCGATCAGCGTTCCCAGCGCCTTCGACGCCGGAAGCACCTGCTGATCGCTCTCCTCTGCGGTTGTAATCCGCACTGGAGTTTGACGGTAACCCGTTATTTTCTGGTCGCTGTAGAATAGCTCCAGACTCACATTGAAGAGCGGCCATTTGCCATCCACCAGTGGGTGAAGCACAAAAGCCCCATCCTCGGCCATCAGCTGATCCAGCCGGTATGTCCCGATCTGTGGAATCTCACGCTCTAATGCATCTTCCAGCTCACTCTGCGAGAAGATCAGCTTGCTATCTACAGGCTGTTCCAGTTCCATATCCACGCCAGCCTTGTCCTCTTCAATGAACTCATAGGACAACTTCGGCAGCTTCGGCGTTTCATTTGGAATCGGAGCCAGCACCTGAATGCCTTTCTCTTCCATCGCCTGTTGTGTATTATCTGCCAGTGAGGTGAAGTCCAGATTGGCTCCGGCCGTCTCTCGTGCATCCATCCATATCTGGTATCCCAGCACCAGATTGAGTAGCAGAAAGGCATAGATCAACACATTTTTGGCCCGTCCCCAATCCATAACATTCACCCCCTAAACTAGCTGCTTGCAATACTTTCTCAAGTTGCCTACACCTTCCACCGGAACTGGCCGTTTATAGCCTTTGAACTTAAAGCTATACGATAACGGAGAGGGCAGAAATAACCTGAAGAAGCGGAGCGTTCGCCTTTACCACCAGATTTCTCCCGTGTTAAAAGGGAATTCAAGAAATCTGGGGGTAACAGCGATCGAAAGGTTATTCTGCACGCGTAGTGATAAAGTACAGCTACTCTTTGGTTTAAAGACTATAACCTATCAAGATACGGTAGTCTCTTCACCGTTTCCAAAACGGATCACCCATACCGGGATCAGCTTTAATCCGTCCTCAATCGAAGAAGGACGATAAGCCGGGTATACGTCCACAACCTGACGATTCTCACCTGCTACCTTTTTAATAAGAGCCTTCAGCTTGTCTCCGCCAGGCAACTTGACCGATTTCTTCGTCTCTGCACCTTCGTTCAGGTATTCCAGCGATCGTTCATAGCTGGATACCGTCTCCTGCTGCATCTCCATGCTGATCGTTCCAAAGCGGAACTGCATGGAATCCATAATCGGATAACTGCCGTAATACTGCTGGAATTCAAGCCGTGTCTTGCTTTCCACGGTCCCCAGCATCATCCGCGAACGGCCTTTCCAGCCCCCGTGCTGATTCACAAAATCAACCGCAGACAACGCATCCTTCGCAGGATCAATCTGTCCTGCTGGCGGTGCTGCCGGATCAGTATAACTGATCCAGCGCTGTTCCTGTTTTACCTGCAGACTACGTTTACTGTCCGTGTAGATCTCCGATCCATCTTTTTCCCGGATATTCCGGGTCATACTTGGATCGAAGAACAGACTGCGCTGCATCTGCTCAACCGTGAACTGGCCTGTTGGCACATCCGCCTCAATCGTCTCCAACGCTTCCGCCGGGATATAATACCCGCCCTCCATCAACGTGTATGGCGTCCAGTTCGTACCGAAGTCAACATGCTGCTGTACGTCTTGTACTGTCAGGTCCGCCTGCGTTGCTTCGTATACCACGTCTCCCTTGGCGCTGAAGAACAGCGCATGGGCCTTCGTTTCATTTTTGGACGTATAGATGGAGATCCGGTTAATCGTCTCCCCTTGGAATAAGGAATCCGTCCCGAGCCTCATCACCCGCTGTAATAATGCTACGGGAATACCTTCTTTGAATGATAGTTCAAACCCAGGGTTCTCCTTGCGAATCTGATCCCAGTTCACCGATTGCACACTCCGGCGCTGAAAATCATCGAACGCCCGCCCCTGTAGCCGTGAATAGATCAACTGATAGAACGTATTGCCAGGGTAAAACACCGTATGTTTATCCTGGCCCAGATGAATAATCATCTGATCAGGGAAAATCAATTCTTCAATATTGCGTTCCTGACCCATATTCTCCGTCTTCACATAGTTCGTCTCTGACGTCACGATGGAATCCCCGCCTCCGGGCAAACGGTAGATCAGAAAATAACTCTGAACCAGACTGGCTACAACAAGGGCAGCAAGCACCAAGGATTTAATCCGTTCCTTCACGGTGCTCACCCCCTTTCTCACGCATCGGCAGAGTGAACGTTACTGTCGTTCCCACGTCTACTTCAGATTCCAGAGAAATGCTGCCATCATGTGCCTTCACAATTTCCCGGGCAATGGACAGTCCTAGCCCTGTGCCTCCCATACTGCGGGAACGAGCCTTGTCCACCCGATAAAACCGCTCAAAAATGCGATCCAGATCACGCTGTGGGATACCCATTCCGGTATCCGATACCGAGATGGCAAGTGTGTATTCATCACTTCGTCTAGCCGCAATCGTAATGGTGCCGCCTTCCAATGTATATTTCAGCGCGTTGGACACGACATTATCGAGCACCTGATCAATCTGGTCACGATCCAGTGGAACAGCCGGAATATCATTCTCCACAGATAGTACAGGCTGAATATCCTTCTGATGCATCTGGAATGAGAATCGATCCGCCACTTCCTCCAGCATTTCCAGAATGTCAGTTGGTTGTTTCCGCAGCAAAGCCTCTTTGGAATCCAGCCGCGATAAATGTAGCAGATCCGTAACCAGTCGTATCATTCGCTCCGTCTCGTTCTGAATAACACCAACAAAACGACCGGCAAGCTGCGGGTCTTCCAGTGCACCATCATCCAGCGCTTCCGCGTAACTCTTGATCGTAGTCAGTGGGGTACGCAGTTCATGGGATACATTAGCCACGAATTCACGTCGGGATGCCTCAAGCTCTTCCTGCTCGGTAACATCCTGAAGTACGGCAATCGTTCCCGTGATCCCCCGTTCACGCCGATGAACTGGTGTGAACGTCATCCGAATAACCACGGGCTCTTCTTGTCCAGCGGGTGCAATCTGCAGCAAAGTTGAACCTGTGAAACCACTCGCGAGGGCTTCCGCATCCTCCGGATCAATGCCGAGTAATATGGCGAAGTGTCTTCCTTCAATATCCGCAGGATGCATACCCAGAATGCTGCTGGCACGACGGTTTACGAGAATGACTTTACCGTACTCATCCGTAGCCACCACACCATCACTCATATTGGTCAGAATGGAAGTCAACTTCTCCTTCTCCTCTTCATTCAGTGAAAGTGCATCCCGAAGCCTGCTGGTCATATAGTTAAAAGCCCGACTGAGTTGACCGATCTCATCCGTGCCAAATACAGGTGTCTGCTGATCAAAGTTACCTTCTGCGACCGCTGTCGCTCTCCGAGTCACTTCTTTAATCGGCTGCGTGATCGTATGAGATAGGATCACGCCAAGCACCGCTGTTAACACCAAGGCAATCAGAATGCCGGAGATGAATATTTTGTTGATTCCCTCCATCGTGGAATACAGCTCGTTCATGGATGCCGCGATGTAGACCGCGCCAATGATCTTGCCGCCGGACAGCACCGGCTTGGCGACGACTTTTTTGCGAACATTATCCTCGTCCACGATATATTCCTCATTGTCCCGAATTCCTTGCAGTGCACGGCTGACAACGGTCTGGGTGTTTTTGCGCCCCACATAGTCTGAATGTGAACTTAGCGAGGTCGTCAGTACCTTTCCGCTGGCATCCAGCACCTGAATCTCGGCACCGTTAATGTTGAACAGGTTGTTCACCAGCACACGCAGATTTTCCGTTTTGTCCTCGCCAGCCTCTGCTTCTCCGCCCGCCATCGTTTCCCCCACGAGAACCGACAGCATTTCCGCACGCGCCTGCAGATCTTCCGTAAAGTTGCTCGTCAGTGAGTTCTTCATTGCGCTCACAAAATAAACGCCGATTAATTGCATCGCAATCAGAATCAGCAGTACATAGATAATGATCAATTTCGCCTGAATCGTTCGGAAGAACGAGAATCGCGCGAATCGGCCCATTATATCCCCACGCTTTTGGCACTGCGCACGAGATAACCGAGCCCGCGGCGTGTCAGAATCGTTTCCGGTTTGCTCGGATTCTCCTCAATCTTCTCACGCAGACGACGGATCGTGACATCCACAGTACGTACATCGCCGAAATATTCATATCCCCATACCGCTTGCAGCAGATGTTCCCGTGTCATAACCTTGCCGGAGTGCTTCGCCATATAATAGAGAAGTTCGTACTCACGATGGGTCAGATCAAGCGGTTCCCCGCCTTTGTAAGCCGTGTACATGTCCATATCAAACGCCAGATCGAATAGCCGCATGACCTGCTTTTCCTCATCTTCCGGCGCTTCTGCCGTAATCGCGAGCTTTTGCCGTCTGCGCATCTGTGCCTTCACCCGTGCAAGCAACTCACGCGTACTGAACGGCTTCGTCACGTAATCATCCGCACCCAATTCCAACCCGAGTACCTTGTCGATCTCGCCATCCTTGGCGGTAAGCATGATGATCGGCATCTCCAGATGAGCGCGCACCTCACGACATACATCCATACCATCCTTGCCCGGGAGCATCAGATCCAGCAGCATCAGATCCGGTTTCTCGGATAACGCCAGTTCAACCGCACGAATGCCATCAAATGCACAGATGACCTCGTACCCCTCTTTTTCCAAATTAAACTTCAGAATGTCTGCGATGGGCTGTTCATCGTCCACCACCAAAATCTTCCCCTGCATCGGCTAAGTTCACCCCTATATCCTGCTTAATCCGCGTTAGCGTTTATATCTCTCTTCTATGTTTAGCTTGTACCAAGCCTGCTTGATTTGTTTCTCTAGTTTGTTGTATATACTCTCTAGTTTAACATACCTGAAGCACCGTCACATCCCGATCAGGGGCTTGGAAGGTCTTTCATCTGAAAATTTTTTACAGCAGCAAAAAACAAGGCCAGCATTATAGCCAACCTTGCCTCCTTAAGCTCTATATTAGTTCAGATACGTTAACGGATTTTCTACCGTTCCATTCTTAATAATCTCAAAATGCAGATGTGTTCCAGTCGAACGACCCGTGTTGCCCATAACGCCGATACTCTCGCCTTTTTCAACCACTTGTCCAACCTTAACGCCAATGCTGTTCAGATGTCCATACAATGTTTCGTATCCGTTACGGTGGTTAATAATGATGACATTACCATAACCACTTTTCTGTCCTGCAAAAGTAATTACACCCTCATCAGACGCTTTCACATCGCGGTTACCTACCAGATCGACACCTTTGTGCTGGCGACCCCAACGTTGGCCAAAGCTGCTGCTCATCGTTGCATTGGATACCGGCCAAGCAAATTCACCTGTGCCCTCACCAACAACTTTTGTTCCGCTAAGGACCACTTCAGTTACAGCTGCTTTAATCACTTCCTGACCAAGCCACTCTTCCTGAACAACTTCACCATTTTCTTTGGTTATACGGTACTGCATGCTTTTCAATCCACTTTGTCCAGGGCGCACAACTTTTGTGATACCCGCTTTCAACTCAGCACTTTTGCGTACTTCCACTTGCGGTTTAATCTCAATCTGTTCAACAACCTGCTCAACTGATTTAACGGTTACCGCTGGTTTCGGAACGGTCAAGGTCAGTTCGTCACCGATTTGAAGCGATGTTTCCTTGATGCCCGGGTTATGCTGGCGAATCTCGCTTTGTGTAATTTCATACTTGGCAGCAATCGAAGAGATTGTATCTCCTTCATGAACCACATAAGTTACAGGCGCGTCTTTACCAACGGTTAATGCTTTAACCGCCTCGGACGCATCCCATATTTTGTTTGGATCAGCCTTCACCACATCCGTCGCTACATCTTCCTTGATGCCTACCGACTTCAGGGTTGTACTTGGTCCCTCGTTTTTCTTCGAGGAATTAGCCGATACCGACTTCGTCTTAAGCGAACTTCGCACAGTCGATGCCGATATGTATTTGCTCTGCACTTGTTCCAGGATTGCATCCGCTGTTGCCTGATCTTTCACAATACCAATGACTTCACCGTCTACCTTGAGCTCCACACCTTTGGCGTAGGCTGTCAGCATGTCACCCAGTTTGTCCAGCGTCTCGTCACTGTTCACTTCGGGTTTGTACGCTCTTGCCGTTTCGGTTGTGATGCCATCCGTGTTCAGCACCATTTCTGCATCTGGATATTTATTTTGATATTCCTCAGTTTTGTTTGTAAATAGTTGTTGTAATTGTGCTTCATCTGCAATGGTACCAATCTCGCTACCTTTAACCATTACTTTATAATACGGCACGGTGTTTGCAGTAACATATTGTTTGCCTGCGAACCCGAGCGATGCTGCGATGAATACACCACATGCTGCTGTAATGATCCATTTGCGCGAGGCCAGAACGCGCTTCTTATTCACACTGAAAGTGGACATGCTCATGTTGTTTTTGTCTTCGGCCGTCCGGTGTTCCCCGGATTGTTCGTGTACCCGGTCTTTGCCCGGTTGGCGTATGCCTCTGAAACCTTTCATGATTCTCTCCTTTTCAGCACTTCTCAGTTCGCATTTCTGTCAAGACATCACCCATCGTGTCTGTCCCATGCTCGTTGATAATTGTATTGGGTGTCCGCAAAATCAGGACTTTAACTGCGCTCGTAAAAGTGTCAAAATTTTAACCTTTTATCACACCCGTATACTTTAACACAGGTTTTACACTCATTTCAACTCTACACGTCACACCGCAAAGCCACGCCCCGCTTGGTTTCCCTGTATTATCCATAAGATTGTACGGCTGATCCATCACCCATTATGCCTCAACATCCGCTGTACTATGTACTTTTACTCACAATTTAAGACTAGGTTCTAAGACCCAGTGAAATATGCTTTATTTTTCATAAAAATACAAATAAAATCCCTCACCAGATCAACTCTGATAAGGGATTACGTAAACAACTTGATTGTGGTTTATCTTAAACTGGATTTCATCTCATGCCACAATAGAAATTAACTTTTATGTCTCTATTCTTTGAATGCAAGAATTACAAATCGCTTCTGCTGTACTTCCCAGAATCCATTTTGCTCCATCTCCGTATAAATATCCATTAATGGCTGACGGAACCGTTCCACTTTGAAATCAGGTACTTGCCACGGGATGGTCTTTAGATAATATACCAGTGCGCCTATATCATAGAAACGTTGTGCAGGGGTTGCTTCACGTTGCTCCAGAATCCGGAATCCACACTGCTCCAGCTGAAGAACAGCACGATCCAGTTCCCATCCAGCGTAATCCGCTGGCATAGGAATGCCGAGCCGATCATTGATCTCCCTGCAATCTGACCAACCAACCTGTTGAGTCAGAAACAGTCCTCCTGCGGATAGAATCCTCCTAACTTCCTGCTCATCATACGACTCATGCCGATTAAGAATCAGATCAAATTCTCCGTCTGTGAAAGGAAGTTGCGAATCATCAGTCACCGGAAGTACCTTCACACCTAACGGCTGTAAACGTTCCTCTGCAATCGGTATATTCGGGAGATAGCCTTCGGTCGCACATGTGTATGGAGGAAGTGGAAGGAGTCTGGAAAGCATTTCTCCTCCACCAGTCCCCATGTCGAGCATTCGTTCTGTCTGATTCAACAATCGGCGCGCCATCGTTCCAAAGGACCAAGGCAACATTCCACTCTGAAGTCGCTCACTCCCTGTTACATAGCTAAAATCCCAACCAATAAACGGCTGATTCGCCTCTTGCAACCCTTGCTCGAATCGATCACTCGTCGCCTCGGTGGACTTTTTTACTGACAGTTCTGAATTAGTATGATAAAAGTTCATGTTTAATAAAACCTCCAATTCGTGTATTCATAAACACAAGTCCATCGGTTCTCTTGAATGCACATATGAACGGAGGTCCACGAATTGGACTGGAGGTTTCTGCAATATTGCCTGAACGTTTTTATATGTTGTGTTCTTTACCTTTATATTTCATACACTGTTCCCTCCTACAGGCATTTTCCAGTATTTATTTAAATCGATTATATTCAATCATCCTCGACAAGTCCATTACATTATGAATCAGGCGATACGTCTATAAGTACGCCTGTCTTCCCTGCCTATCATCCTATTCCGTTTGCAGTACTTCCATCAGGTTGTCGTACTCTTCACTGGTCAGGTACTTCGAGATCACCTGTTCAATCTCACGTAGTTCCTGTTCCGTTAGGCCACCTTCCATGGCACCTGAGATCTGCTGCATTTCTTTCTGTGGCAGCTTGTTCATGAGCAGGCTGAAGATTTTTTCCTTCTCCTCTGCTGGCAGCTTGTCTTTCGCTCCTGTAATGTCATCCGGTGATACAACAATGGCATCATTGCCTGAAGAAGCACCGCCGCTGGCCGCTCCGGTTCCATTGCCTGAAGCTGAACCACTACCCTGATCTGTTCCTGAGTCATTACCCATGCCCGTATCCGTCCCATTGCCTGCACTTGTGCCTGAGTTTGATCCTGCGGTCGTATCTGTACCTGAACCTTCCTCTGTGCCCTCGTTTGAGCCGCTCCCTTGGGACGCATTATTGCCCGCATCTACACCAGATTGACCGCTCTCTGTCCCATTCCCCATAACTGAAACAGCATCTTCCGGAACCTGCTCTTCGTCCGCTCCTGTCGGCTGATCTGTCGTCCCATTTCCTGATTTGTTCCCCTCGCTGGTTTTACCGCCCAAGGCACCTTGGAACATGGCGGTTAACCCCATGGGTTGACCTTCCCACTGAATATTGAAACTCGCGAGTAGCGACTTCGCATATGACTGTACAATTAATCCGGTCGTGAGCAGTGTCAGTGAACTGACCAGCAATACGGTTAGCACGATTTTGACAAACCACACAAGCAACTTCATTCCGTTCTCTCCCTCCAATTATCCCACCCGTCTAACATGCACATGTCCGGGTCTGTGACTCTACTGTTAACCAGTATTGACGGAAATCTCGGGATTATATCCGAAAAACATACAAAAAACCTCCAGTCATCGCTATAAAAGCAACAACTGGAGGCTCTACTGCCCGAATCGGCAAAGTATTCTATTTTATAATTCAAGAAACAATCTCTCTATTTCTTCGATTACTCGTAGATTGGAAGAACTTGATTTGTTTGCTCACGGTTACGACCAACGGAGAAGATGGCAATTGGAATGCCTGTCAGTTCGGAAACACGTTTTACATAATTCTGTGTGTTCACTGGCAGGTCTTCGAGTTTCTTCGCTCCAGTGATATCTTCGCTCCAGCCTGGCATCTCTTCGTATACCGCTTCACATTCTGCCAGCATTTTGAGGCTTGCCGGATAGTGTGTGATGACTTCGCCGCGGAATTTGTATCCTGTGCAGATTTTTACGGTCTCCAGACCTGTCATTACGTCCAGAGAGTTCAGGGACAGACCAGTGATTCCACTGACACGACGCGCGTGGCGAACAACAACACTATCAAACCAACCTACACGGCGTGGACGTCCAGTTACCGTACCGTACTCATGTCCAGTCTCACGGATTTGGTCACCGATTGCATCATGCAATTCCGTAGGGAATGGGCCATCTCCTACACGGGTTGTATAAGCTTTCGCTACCCCAATGACTTGCTGAATACGAGCCGGGCCTACGCCAGAACCGATACATACGCCACCTGCGGACGGATTGGATGATGTAACAAATGGATAAGTTCCTTGATCAAGGTCCAACATAACGCCTTGTGCGCCTTCAAACAATACTTTTTTGTCCTCATCAATATATTCGTTCAGAACAACGGATGTATCACGTACGTAAGGACGAAGAATTTCAGCATATCCGAGGTAATCTTGCAGAATCTCCTCAACATCAACAGGCTGGCCGCCGTAGACTTGCTCGATGACACGGTTCTTTTCTTTGACCAGATGACGCAGTTTCAGTTCGAAATCTTCAGCATCCATCAGGTCAACCATCCGAATACCAATACGAGCTGATTTGTCCATGTAACATGGGCCAATTCCTTTGCCAGTCGTACCAATTTTGTTCGGACCTTTGCTCTCTTCTTCCAGTGCATCCAATACCATGTGATATGGCAGGATGATATGTGCACGCTCACTGATGGACAGGTTCTTCGTTGTGAAATCATTGTCATGAATATAGTTAATTTCTTCGATGAGTGCCTTCGGGTTGATAACCATTCCGTTACCAATGACACACGCTTTATCCGTGTAGAAAATCCCTGATGGAATCATCGTCAGTTTATATTTTTTGTTATCAATCAGAATTGTATGACCCGCATTGTTACCACCTTGGTAACGAGCCACCACATCAGCGCTCTCCGCCAAATAATCCGTGATTTTACCTTTTCCTTCGTCTCCCCATTGCGTTCCCACTACAACTACCGTTGACATAGTTAACATTCCTCCGTGGGTGCCTTGCGCACCTTTGTATTGGTCTGTCCGTCCTCTATCCCGGCAGGCATGTTACGCAATAAACCGACTGAGAAGCGTGCTAACGGACAGTAAAAATGTCCTTCCGTTACATTCAAGGGAAGGTTTGTGCTGCTTTAACGCAGCAGTATTAGTGTACCAGTACCCTTTTTCAAAGTCAAATCAAATGGCGAACAATTAGATATAGTACAACCCTAATGTTCGGAATTTACCCGTTATTTCAACACAAAAAACCGGAGACTTCAGTCCAAGCTTGCTTGACTGCTATCACCGGTTCAAGGATACCCATTTCAATGTCAATCTATATCTGGTATTTATAACACATGTTTGAGTTCAGTTGCTCTAATGGTTGATCTTCGGGACAGACGATTTTGGCTTCTTGATCGAAGCCGTCAGCACCTGCCCATTACATCGCGAAGGCATCATTGTGTGCCCTCTCGTAATTGACGAATTTATTAAAGTTTTTCAGGAAGACCAGTTCTACCGTACCTACCGGACCGTTACGCTGTTTAGCGATAATGATCTCAATAATATTTTTCTTCTCGGTCTCCTGGTTATAGTAGTCATCCCGGTACAGGAACGCTACGATGTCGGCATCTTGCTCGATCGAACCCGATTCCCGCAAGTCACTCATCATCGGACGTTTGTCCTGACGTTGCTCTACACCCCGGCTCAGCTGGGACAAGGCAATAACCGGAACTTCCAGTTCCCGGCCAATCTGTTTCAGTGTACGTGAGATCTCGGATACCTCTTGTTGACGGTTCTCCCCTGCTTTACCACGTCCACTAATCAGTTGAAGATAGTCGATCAGGATCATGCCAAGGCCTTTCTCTTTCTTCAGACGACGGCATTTGGCACGAATATCCGCTACGGTAATCCCTGGCGTATCATCTATGAAGATGTTGGCTTCTGACAAAGCTGCAATACCCATCGTCAGCTTCTGCCAATCTTCATCGCCCTTGAAGTCACCCATACGCATCACGCTGGCATCCAGATTGGCTTCCGCACAGATCATACGTTGCACCAGCTGGGCCGCTGACATCTCCAGACTGAAGATGGCTACCGTCTCCTGTGCCCGAATGGCCACGTTCTGAGCGATATTCAGGGCAAAGGCCGTCTTACCTACGGAAGGACGGGCCGCTACAATGATTAAGTCACTGCGCTGGAATCCGGCAGTCATTTTGTCCAAATCGATGAACCCGGACGGAATACCTGTCGTTGTACCCTTATTCTGATGAAGTGTTTCCACACGATCGAATACTTCCATCAGTACGTCCTGAATGGCTATAAAACCACTACTGGAGCGACGGTTGGAGATCTCCAGAATGCGACGTTCAGCTTCTCCAAGCATCGCTGCAACATCTTCGCCACCTGTATATCCTTCGCTCACGATCTGTGTTGCCGTACGAATCAGGCGACGCAGCATCGATTTCTCTTCGATAATCTGAGCATAATAGTCTACGTTTGCGGCTGTAGGTACACCATGGGCTAGCTTAGCCAGATAACTAACGCCCCCGATGTCCTCCAACTCACCTTTATCCTTCAGAAGCGAAGTCAGTGTCACGAGGTCAATCGGTTGATTTCCCTCACCAAGCTGGATCATCGCTTCAAAGATTAATTGATGGGGTTTATCATAGAAATCCTCGGTTTGCACCCGTTCCATCGCTGTAATCAGGGCCTCGCCCTGCAACAGGATTGCACCCAGCACGGCCTGTTCGGCTTCCAGGTTCTGCGGGGGAATCCGGTCGAATAACATTTCTCCGCCCATCTTACTCTTCCGTTACCTGTACCTTCAAGGTTGCCTTCACTTCAGGGTGAACCTTGACAGTTACTTGTGTTACGCCGAGTGTACGAATAGGCTCGTCCAGCTCAATTTTACGTTTGTCTACTTTCAGACCTTTTTTAGACAAAGCTTCTGCGATCTGTTTGCTGGTAATGGCGCCGAACAGACGACCGCCTTCGCCGGACTTCGCATTCAGTTCAGTCACTTCTGCTTCCAGCTTTTTCGCAAGTGCTTCCGCTTCCGCTTTCTCTTCCTGTTTGAGTCTTTCTTCAGCCGCCTTCTGGTTGTCCAGTGTCTTCATGTTGCCGTCTGTTGCCAGACGTGCGATTCCCCGTGGCAATAGGAAGTTCTGTGCGTAACCCTCAGATACTTCTTTCACTTGCCCTTTCTTGCCTTGACCCTTCATATCTTTTATAAAAATGACTTTCATTCGAACAGCCCCTCTTCCTTTTCGATTTCAGCCAGTACGTTCGTCAGCCGTTTTTCTGCCTCTCCAAGCGTTCCTTCAAGCTGTACGGCAGCATTCGTCAAATGACCGCCACCGCCCAGTCGTTCCATGACAACCTGAACATTCATGCGCCCCAGCGATCTCGCGCTGATGCCAATCAGTCCATCCGGACGCTCACTAATTACAAATGAAGCGACCACGTCAGTCATGTTCAGCAATGTGTCCGCCACTTGGGCGATCATCATCTGTGAAATCTTGCTGCCAGGGTCTGTGACCGCCAGCGCAATGTTTCCATATACCATTTTAGCATGCTTTATGATTTCTGCCTTAGCAATATATTCTGACAGATCCTCTTTCATCAACCGCTGGATCATAATGGTGTCCGCACCGCTACGGCGCAAGAAGCCTGCCGCTTCAAACGTTCTGGACCCCGTGTGCAGTGCAAAATGCTTCGTATCTACCGTAATCCCGGCAAGTAGAGCCGTAGCTTCTAGCGGAGTGAATTGTACCTTGTCATGAATGTATTGCAAGAGTTCGGTTACCAATTCGGCAGCAGAAGACGCATAAGGTTCCAGATAGATCAACACTGCGTCATTGATGAACTCTTCACCCCTGCGATGGTGATCCACAACTACGACACGGGTAGCAGACTGTACCAGTTTCGGCTCCATGGTCATGGAGGCCTTATGCGTATCCACCACCACCAGCAACGTGTGCTCGGTCATCATCTGGGTTGCCTGTTCCGGTGATACAAATGCCTTGGACAACTTCTCGTCCTTGTTTACTTGCTCCATCATGCGTTCAATCGATGGATTAATTACATCCAGAACAATCCGTGCTTCCACATTGTACAGACTGGCCGCTTTCCACACTCCGATGGATGCGCCGATCGCGTCCATATCCGGAATTTTGTGCCCCATGATGAGCACCCGATCGCTCTCCTGCATCAGATCACGCAGCGCGTGCGCAATAACGCGGGCTCTTACCCGTGTCCGTTTCTCCACTGCGTTAGACTTACCGCCGTAGAAGGACAGGCGTTGTCCGGACTTCACAGCAGCCTGATCACCACCACGTCCAAGTGCCATGTCCAGACTGGACTGTGCCAGTTCTCCCATCTCGCTGATGCTATCCGATCCAAACGCCAGTCCGACACTGAGTGTCATTGGCACTTTGAGGTCAGCAGTCATCTCCCGAACCTCATCCAAAATGACAAATCGGCTCTGCTCCAGTTCCTGCAAAGACTTATGATTCAGCATCAACAGATAACGATCAGAAGACAAACGGCGCAGGTACACTTCGTACCGCTTGGCCCATGACGTAATTTCGCTAGTCACACGGGCAATCAGCGCTGTACGCTGCTGATCGTCCATACCTTGGGCAGCCTCATCCAGATTATCCAGAACGAGAATCCCCAAGGCAAGGCGTTCATTTTCATATTTATCACGAAGAATGGCTAACTCCGTAATCTCGTATACATATACATACCGCTCCTGCGGGTTATGAATAACTCCATAATGCCGATCATCCAACTGGAATTCGTCATGGAACTCCTTGGATGAATGTTCCTTCGTCCCATCCTTCTTCTCTTTAGGCTGAGGAAGTTTGGGAAACAAATTAAGTAGCGGATTACCCACCATTGTCTTCTCCTGGAACATCTCCGCGACAAAGCGGTTATGCCACTCTACCGTACGATCTTCGCTGTACAGCACAATTCCGAATGGAAGCATGCTGACCGCTTCCCCCTCCATCCGTTTGATCCGAATAGATAGGCCATTAATGTAGTCGTTAAGCTCACGGCGGAACGCGAGCTCCGCCTTAATCATGACGATTCCCAGCGCCGAAGCCAGTATCAGACTAATCAAACCAAGCGTCCAGTTATAAATGGTAACGAACATAACGAGCAACAGCAGCAGTATGAACGCCCATACGGTATAGTAGCCGTGCCAGCGTTTCTTCAGAAATTTAGGCATGACTCATCACCCTATCGTTTTGATTTCGATATTGCCTCACGAAGCGGGAACGCCAGATCGATAATTCCGATAATCCGAAGCGGACCAATGAAGAAGACCGCAGCCGCCAGGAAATATGGTATAACCGGATTCCATTTCTTTGTATGTGAGAGAAAGAAGAAGAAACCGATCGCTTGAATCATGAAGCCCAGATTAATTAACGGGGACAGGTTCATGGCAATCATGGTCCAGTATGTTCCATCACTTTGTCTGGAGATCACTTCGATCAACAATGCGAGGAAATAATACCAGATCAACGCACGCGGCATACGCCATTCTCTCGCTGGTGGAAGTTTCGATACCACCACACCCATCACGTTCAGAATCGGACGAGCAATGGCGTGCGTAATAAAGGCCATTACCATCGACGTGACAACGAGAGCAAACGGAATCATAAGCTGTGTTTGTTTGGCAACATCCTCGGTCATCTCAGGTGTCCATGCAAAACCGTTAATCATCTGATTCGATGTATTGGTTAACGGTTCAATGGTCAATTTGACCACATCTTCAATATAACTGGACAGGTCGAATTGGAAAATGACACTGCCGACCAAGAGCAATAACAAGTATTCTGCCAACATCATGCCACTTCCCGCCATCAGCGCGAACAGGGCTGATTTGCGTGTTTTATACGCGTGACCCATAACGATCGCAGGCAGGGTAAAGACGAGCAATAGTAACAGATAGATGGGGTGGAATACGACCAAAATAACGGCTACGGGCACGAGATGCCATATAAATGATTTTAAAGATAATGAAGCATACAAAATAACTCCCGGAATCATCATAAAAAATATGGCAAGTACCGATAAAGGAGTTAACAGCGAAAGTAGCAAGAGCAGATAGACTGCGCTCCAAACAGCTGATTTAAAGCTAAATTTCAACAAATTCACCTCTTACGCATAT
Organism: Paenibacillus sp. 37; assembly: GCF_008386395.1. Taxonomy (NCBI): domain Bacteria; kingdom Bacillati; phylum Bacillota; class Bacilli; order Caryophanales; family Paenibacillaceae; genus Paenibacillus; species Paenibacillus sp. 37. Next base: position 7,041,045 of record NZ_CP043761.1, read on the forward strand.
GATCTTCTAGCGCGGAAATATCTTGGTACCAGTCTTCAAGCTGGTGACCTTCCTGTTTATGCTTTTTCAACTTCTCAACTAGCAGTGCATCCAGATCCTTGAAAGGAATACCGAGCCTGCGGCCCAATATGTAACTACTCATAATCAAACTGGCAAGACTGTCCCCGATTCGAGTTGTACTGCCTTCCCATAACGCCTTGAATAATCGGGATACCTGATCAAGCACTTCGGTTTTCAGCCATTCAATCACTTTAGCGCGTTTGGCTACATCCAGTTCTTTAGGCATATTGGCGAAAGTCACTCTCCCCCGAAAAAGCTTTATTCTCGATTATAGCATAAAAAGAGGGCCCGCAAAATTACCCCAAAAAACGGAGAAGTTCTCCGAAACTGATGTCAGGTACTTATGCGGAGTCCTCCGTACATCCTATCGACCTATATATTTGTAAAAAACTTCGAATGCGCCCTTGGTTCAGGACTTCTTAAGTTTAACATGATACCGGACGGCTGTGATTATCCATCATGACACAATAATGTTTAAATTCGGTACAGCCTTACTTAGCCTTGATCGATTCTTTGGCTACAATGCCCTCGCAGTACTCAATTATCTGACTCCGTCTGACAATACCAATGAACCGATCCATATCATCGACCACAGGAACAAAGTTCTGAACTTTAGCCAGATTAATCAGGTCCTCCATGTTGGCATTAATGGATACGGGTTTAATATCCAAGCGAAGTGGAACGTCCTTGAGCAAAAACTTTGAAGCGTTTTCAAATGAAATTTTTCCCTCGGCATTCTTCATATACCACAGTAAGTCGCCTTCGGTAACCGTACCAATATATTTGCCCTCTTTATTCAAAATGGGTACCGCCGTAAAACGATGATATTCCATCCGTTCCAACGTTTGCCGCAGCGTAGAATCCGACGTCACGCACGTAACCTCTTGTTTGGGTAGCAAAAAAAATGCGATGTTCATACCCTTGTGTATCCTCCTTGTGAATTTCTTCGTTCAACTTATCTCGCTCAACTTATATTATACGGATCAGAACGCAGGATGTTCCAAAAGGATAATAGTTCTCAATACAAAGAAAAAAAACAGCAGCCCGCGAATAAACGTACTGCTGATTGTGGTCTACAACACATCATTGGTATGGAATTGGTTATTCAATCTTTTGCCGGTCAGGGATCATTACTTCACCGGCTGGGGTCGATTGATCCATCCAGTTGTTAATCAGCTCTTTGGCATATTGGACATCTTTCTCGTCAGCCTGACCATAATAGATACCGTCTTTTTTCATTCCCTCACCCAGGATGGTGAAGCTTGAAATCTGCGGTTTCTCCTGAGTAAGCACTTGTTTGGCCAGATCAATAATGAAAGATGCTCGCATATCCGTCTGGAAACTGTCTCCCATGATCTGAATCAATTCCGGAATTTTGGCGATTTGATTCAAATTCAGCATCTCATTCGCCATCGCGTTCAGGAAAATCTGCTGCCGCTTGGTACGATTAAAATCGCTATCCTCACGGTATCTTACATAATACAGTGCTTCCTGCCCGTCATAGATCGGCTTACCACCTTCAATCGTGAATTGCACATGATCCGGATTCTTGTTCACAATGTCCTCATCAATTGGCAGTTTTACACCACCAAGTGCATCAACCACTTTTTTGATTCCGTCGAAGTTGATCGTTGCATAATAACCCACATCAGCATCAAGAAATTTCTCCACGGTATTGATGGACATATTCTCCCCACCAAAAGCATAGGCATGCGCCAGCTTATCATAATCATCTTCGCCGTCCTTGTTGGCATCCCGTCCTACAATCTGCACATACGTATCACGTGGAATGGATACCAGAAGCACACGGGATTCCTTGGGACGTACTACAGCATAGATGACGGTATCGGAACGTCCACGCGTTTTCTCATAGGCGCGTTTGTCCGAACCGAGCAGTAATACGGAGAAAGGTTCCTTACGGTATACCGTTGGATCAGGCGTGTTGTTGCCTTCTTGCGGTACATAAGAACGGGATAACTGATCTTCTACCGAACCAGCGAGAAACAGGTCAAATGCCGCTACAGCCAGCTGCTGACGGAACAAATAACCTCCGATTAACAAAACAACAAGTGAAACGAGCGTTATATATAGGCCTTTTCTTCTTTTCTTCTTATCTTTAGTTCTGCTTTTCATCCATTGATTCCTTCTTCACTATCAAAATGATACTGCCTGATATATAAGTTTCATCTAATATTTACACTAAAAACGGAGAGGTCAGAAAAAACCTGAAGAAGCGTAGCTAAAAGCTTTCTGAAAGAAAGCTGCATCGAAAGCATACGCTTCGCCTTTATCACCGGATTTTTACCTTTGGAATAAGGAAATCAAAAAAATCTGGGGATAACAGCGATCGGAAGGTTATTCTGAACTCGCAGTGATGAAGTGTAACGATTCGTTCAACTTATATAATACCAATTAAACGTCTGGGATGCCTTGTGACTCGGTGTTCACTGAAGTTTTCTCTCTCTTGAATCAAGACACCGCTTACGCTCGTTCTATTGTAATCATTGCAGGAGCAAGAAAAGTTACAATCCGGTTAAATTGAAAAGAACAGCGCCTCCTTTTTAGTTTCAAAAGGTACACTGTTCTCTTCATTTTTGCATGCGATCCTATCCGTTCGTGGATACACTTTCCACATGTTGGCTCTTCTCTTTTTGACGCAGACGTCCCGTTATAAGCGCAGCTACCAGCGTAAGCACACTGAATACCACCGCAGACCAGAAAAGGCCATTGTAACCCTGCCCTGTCGTTTGATGCACTGCCTGGAGCAACACATCGCGGATACCTTCATCAGGAATCTGGGACAGGCCCTCTGTCAGACTGGAGACATCACTCCCTGATGCCCCTCCCGAGGCATATTGTTGTAGCATCTCGGGCGGCACCTGAATTCCTTTGTCAGCGAATCCTGCCTGAATGTTGGACCCCAGATTAATGAAAGAACGTGCCAGGAATCCGGCAAAAATGGTAGGTGCAATAGCCATCGCCATCTGGCGAAATAACGAGCTGGTCGCTACCGCGATGCCTTTGTTGTTCTCCCCCGCCTGTTCTGTGACAAGTACGTTAACTGGCGCACCAAGCATCATACCGAAGCCAATACCTACGAGCGTACTCGCGATGACAAATTGCCAGATATGCTCCACCCATAGCGGGAACAGCAGGAATCCAATGGCAGATAGCAGTCCAGCAACCGATAACGTCCAGATTGGACCTTTGCGGTCAACGAGGTATCCACCTCCACCTGCCCCGATGCCGGATGCCAGCGCAAGCGGAGTAAACCAGTACCCGGAAGCCGTATTGGATACGCCGAGATATTGTTCAACAAATCCGGGAATAAAGATCACCGAGGCCAGAATGGCTCCCGAGAAAAAGGCAATCAACAGCGTCCAGCGAAAGGACGCAATGCCCAGAAGCTGTGTCGATACAACAGGTTCACGTTCAGATCCTTCCAGCCTTTTTTCCATAAAGTAAAAGAGCACCAGAAGGATTACACCTGCCAAGAAAAAGCCGTAGAACATCGGAGATCCCAGGCTTTGAAGCATGTTCACACCGTCCAGATTGCTGAAGCTATACATTAAACTGAGTACACCCAACGTTAGGACAGCAATGCCGCTCCAGTCCACTGCTGCACGATTAAGCTCCTGCTCTTCCTGAATAAATCGAATACCTGCTATGAATAACAGAATGGCGATAGGTACATTGATCAGGAATAACCAATGCCAGTTGCCCGTAAGGTCCAGTATAAAAGCACCGACATTGGGTCCCAATATAGCGGCAACACCATTCATCCCTCCAAGCAGACCCAGAGCTGTACCCTGACGCTCCGCCGGGAACTTGCTTAATACGTATGAGCTGGCAATGATAAAAATCCCACCACCGCCCAAAGCTTGAATGACACGAGCAATCAGGAAAAAGGTGAATGATGTGCTCAGCGCAACGAGCAGGGACCCGATCCCAAACAACGCCACTTCAATCAAAAATAGCTTCTTGCGACCATAACGGTCCGACAGTTTGCCCGCAATAGGTACACTCACCGCAAGCCCAAGCGTGTAAAGCGTAATCGTCCATGCTCCCCATGTTGGCGACACACCAAATGATGCATTTAAGGTGGTCAGTGAAGAGGTGATGATCCCGTTATCCAGCGCAGCCATAAATACCCCTATGGCAAACAGGACTAGGGGCCATTTCATTTGTTTTTGCATCACATGTTACCTCCCGATCAGATCGTAAATTCAGTATCGTACAGTTGGTTTGGTACATATATATTAAACCGAGTTGAATAACAATGACTCACTGGTCATTTTAAAACAAAAGAAAACCATATGTCAATTTAATAATATGGTTATATGGATCAATTTACCCCCGATTCGATAAAATAGAGCTACCACATGTTCAGTCGAACCTGCGGACAGCCCTCATATCTTATCAAACGTACTAACGCTTGCGTAATGCTTCAATAATCTGGTCTGACTCAGTTTATTTGACAGGTGGATCATTGGCGTCCTGAAGGTCTCTTTGATGATGCCTATGTACGCCCTCTCATTTTGAGCCCGAAAACCCATAGTTGAATAACTTCCGAGTCTCCACAAAACGCCCTTCACGAGTATCTGTTCCAAATACAACTGATATCAGTCTTTTTCCATCACGTTCGGCTGTCCCCACAAAATGATATCCGGAATCCTCATCATACCCGGTCTTTAATCCGTCATTCCCATCGTAAGCATACGGCCCACCAATGGAGGACAACATCCAGTTCGTGTTGCTCATGTACATCCCTTTTTGATGCATTGATACTTGCATTTGACTGGAAATTCTCAAAATCTCGGGATGGTTATTCAGCAGATATCGCGCAAGCTTGCATGCATCTATAGCCGTCATTAAGGTCTGCCCTTGTATATCCATCGGACGGTTAGGACCAAGCAGCTTTTCACTGAGGCCCGTTGAATTCGTGAATTGTGTATCCTCAGACAGTCCAATCTGAGTTGCTTTCTGATTCATCTGTTGCACGAACTTCTGCTCTGTACCACTGATATGTTCAGCAAGAGCAACCGCTGCATCATTGGCTGAATAGACAGCTACGATCTCGAACAACTCCTGAACGGTGAACTGCTCTCCCTGTTTCAGGGTCAGTTGACTGCCCCCCACGGAGCTGGCATACAGACTCACATTAACAAGATCATTCCAGCCTATATCACCATTAATCACGGCCTCCATCACTAACAGTTCTGTCATCAACTTACTGACGCCTGCCGGAGCAATCTCTTCGGAGCCGTTAAAATCCATTAAGATCTGTTCAGAGTTCATATCCATTAATACCGCAGATTCAGCTTTAATCCCCGGTTTGCCTACTAGCATGTCCGGTTTCACACCCAAATATATAATAAGCAAGAGAGCCAGCAGCATACCTGCCCGTTTCCACCATTTTTTCATAAGATGATCACCTCTTACCTATATAGACGAAGTAAAGAGGCATTTTGTCTGCACTTTTTTGAAAAAAAGTTAAATTTTTTTTATTTTTTGGTTACAAAAAAAACATGAACTCGATACACCCATGCCAGAGTGTACAGAATCCATGTTTTTAAAGACACTTTTTATTCATTTTCCCAGGAGAATTCTTCATCATAATCTAGCAACCGACTTCTTAAAGGACCCCAATCCTTACAGTTGCTACTGGAAGAAAGGATTACTCAGCTACAACTGCTTTGTCTGCATTCACTTGCAAGTCGCTCAGGTAAACACCTGTTCCATCACCAATCGCATAGTTCATTACACGTTTGTTAACTGGTGCTACAACTGCGCGATACAGTGTAGGGAATACAGGAACTTCATCTACCATGTATTGCTGCCATTGATTGTAGATCTCTTTACGCTTGTCTACATCGAATGCTTCAGCAGAGATACCTTGTGCCAGCAATTTGTCATTCTCTTCGCTGGAGAATCTGGAGAAGTTGTAGAGTGCATCGCGGCCATACAGACCCGATGGATCTACGTCAATACCAACGCCCCATGCTGCTTGATACACATCAATGTTTGGATCATCTTTACCTGTGTTACCTACACGGTCATAGAAGCTGTTGAACTCAACCATTTCCAGGTTTACTTTCAAACCAATAGCTGCCCATGATTGAACATAATAACGAGCCAATGGTTCAGCTGTGTCTCCACCAGTCATGGATACAAAGTTGATTTCGAGCGGTGTTCCATCTGGATTCGTACGGAATTCACCATCCAGTTTGTAACCAGCTTCGTCGAGCAATGCTTTCGCTGCTTCTGGATCATATGCTACACCCGGATTGTTGGAATCATGGAATTCTGGGTGTGATGGTGGAATCAGGGTTGTTGCATTCCAACGCAGGCCATTATAGAAACGTTTACCAACCTGATCGTTATCTACAGCCATCCACATCGCTTTACGCAAGTTTTTGTCGCCCATTTTTGCTTCAGCATTGCTTTTAACTTTTCCGTTCTCTTCATCCCACGTACCCAGTTTGAAACCGATGTACGTATAAGCACGATCGATGGCGCCAAGGAATTCTACGTTGGACAGGTTTGCATTTTCTTTATATTGATCTGTCGGGAATGCATCCACGAGGTCTACCCCGCCAGATTTCAGTTCTTGAACAACCGTTGTCGGGTTGATAACTTTCAGAGTCACTTTGTCCAGTTTCGGAGCCCCGCGCCAGTAGTCTTCGTTTTTAACATAAGTTACAGACTCACCCGGAGTGATGACATCCACTTTAAATGGACCAAAACCAATTGGTTTTTCACGTACTTCTTTAGAAGAAGACATTTTTGCTACATCCATATCTCCGAAGATATGTTTAGCCAATGGATACGTCCATACGCCACCTGTCAGCAGGGACGGAGTAGATTCTTTATACGTAATGCTGATTTGTTTGTCGCCCAGCACTTTAATACCAGAGATTGTTTTTGCTTTTCCAGCATGATACTCGTCCATACCTACTACACTAGTGAAGTTGGAGTCGTAACGTGGACCATCATACGCTTTGTTACCGATTACTTCATAAGCAAATTGCAGATCTTCAGCCGTTACCGGCTTGCCATCATGCCAGTTCACATTGTCACGAATGGTCAGTGTGAACGTTTTTCCATCTTCAGATGTCTCATACGTTGCTGCACCATCGTTGGTATATACATAGTCTTTATCCCAAGTCAGCAAGCCTTCATCGAACCATTGAAGAACTTGTACATCCGGGTTACCGGAATAGAAATTGTAGTTCAGTGTACCTTCAAAAGCAGTATCCGACACAAGTCCAAATGTAATCGATCCACCTTCGATCGCAGTACCCTCATTTGTTTTAACATTGTTGAAGTCATCAATGGAGTAAACGCCCTCTTCATTAGCAGGTTTTTCCTCCGTTTTTCCCTCTTCTGTGTTGGAAGCTGGAGCTGGAGTAGCCGCTTCCTTCTCAGAGCACGCTGCGAGCACCAATACAAAGACCAACATCATCGTGAAAAATAGTCCCCGTGAAAATAATCCCTTTTTCATGAACCTTTCCTCCCTTTTTTTAACCTCTTCTTTGTCTTGCATCAGTCGCACGCTTTAGGGCTTGACCGACATTATTTATACTCAACATCAATACCAGGATCAGCACCGATGCGGGTAGCCATATCCACCATCTGGATTCCAGGGTTTGCGGATTACGTGCATAACTTACGAGTGTTCCAAGACTAGGCGTACTTTCGGGAAAACCAAATCCCAGGAAAGACAGCCCGGATTCGAGGCCAATGTTGGCAGCGAGATTCAATGTCATCGTTACGATGATAATGGAACTCAGATTCGGAAGAACCTGTGAGAGCATAATCTTCAGATGAGAAGAGCCCAATGTTTTTGAAGCTTTTACATAATCCAGTTCCCGTTCCTGTAATGCTTTGGAACGAATCAATCTGGCAATACCCATCCAGAGAAATGCCGTCATGATTAGAGAAAACGAGATGATATTGTATTTCGGAACTGCCGTAACAAACGCGATAACAATCATCAACATCGGAAGGATCATGAAGAAGTCAACAACACGCATAAACAGGTTGTCTATCATTCCACCGAAATAACCGGATAAAAGGCCAATTAAGATACCTATGAAACCAGTCATTAACGTTACGATAATTCCAATGGTCAGGGAGTTACGTGTACCGATGACCAGTTGGCCAAATACATCACGACCTCCATAGTCCGTTCCAAGCCAATATTGAGCGGATGGTGGTTCATATAAGGCAAACAGATCCACGCGTACGATATCATCCTGATTCAGAATGAGAGACGTGCCATATACCAGCAACATGATCAAGCCCAAGAAAATGAGCGAGATTAGTGCCACCTTATCTCTGACAAGCTCCCTCCATAAAATACTCAAGCTGGAGGGGCTTTTATCAACCTTTTGTGAAGTTACAACTACTTCGTTGGCCTTGCTCATCTTGTTTTCACCCCGAAATCTTCAAGTTCTTACTTGATCCGTATACGTGGATCTACAATTCCTAGAATTATGTCAGACAGCAATGCCCCGAGAATGGAAGCTACGCCATATAACAATACAAGTGCAGTTACAACGCTGAAGTCACGCAATGAGATGGAACTCAGGAACAACTGCCCCATACCTGGATAACTGAATATACTTTCGATAAATACCGTACCACCGATAAGCCCCGTAATCTCATATCCGAAGAATGCGGCGATAGGTAATAGCGAGTTTCTCAAAATATGTCTGTTATAGATCCGGGATTCTGAAGCGCCTTTGGCTCTCGCAGTAATAACGAATTCCTTATGTTTGATATCAATGATTTCACTACGCAAATATTGAACGGTAGATACCGTTGTAATCAGTGCCATGGATAATGCCGGCAATAATAGATGATAGAACTTACTCATCACGTAGCTGAATGTGCCCGGTGTAAGTCCTGGCGCAACACTTCCCCCCGTCGGGAACCAGCCGAAGTGGAATCCGAAGATCCATACCATCACCAGTGCGAAGATGAACAATGGTGCGGCAAAGCCCAGGTAGGTGTATCCCGTGATCAACCGATCAGACCAGGTATCGTTGTAACGACCACTGATGATACCCAGTGGAATAGCGATCAGGTAAGTCAGTACAAGCGTCGCCAGTGCGAGCCAGAATGTATTTGCTACACGCTGACCGATCAGGTCGGTAACCGGCATTTTGAAACGGAAGGATTGTCCAAAATCACCTTGGATGGCGTTTTTGATCCAGTCCCAATATTGCACGTACCAAGGATTATTCAATCCCAGTCTCTCTCGCTGGGCTTCCAATGCTTTTGGATCAACGCTTGGATCAAGCAATCCGGTTAACGCATCGCCCGGCATGGCCTTAGCCATCAGAAAGACCAAAAGACTAAGTAAAAATATCTGAGGGATCATTATGATAATTCTGCGTACTATCGTTTTCCACATATGGCCTTCAACCTTTCTGAGGTAGAGCTACTCGGTGAGTATCGGAAATGGATTTGAGCGAGTATGCAAGCCCTTCCTCATCAAAGAAATTTCGGTATGAATGTTCATACTCGGATTTGACCTGTTGACGGAAGGCTACCATTTCCTCTCGTTTGGTTGGGTCCATATCCGGAATGGCTGCAATAAGACGTTTGGTATAGATGTGTTGCGGATTCTCGAAAATATCATTTGTTGTGCCCTGTTCCACATATCGACCTTTATACATAATTCCTATCTCGTCACACATATGGCGGATGATGCCCAGATCGTGACTGATGAACAGATACGTCAAATTTAATTCTTTTTGAATCTCCTGCATGAAATTAAGTACCTGAGCCTGGACCGAGACATCGAGTGCAGATACAGGTTCATCCGCGATAATTAGCTTCGGCTTCAGTGCAATAGCCCGTGCAATGCCAATCCGTTGACGCTGCCCCCCTGAGAATTCATGCGGATATTTGTAGATTGATTCCGGACTCAGGCCAACCTTCTCAAGTAATTCTCTTACTTGTCTTTTCTCCTCGGTAGCTGTCAGACGCTCATAGTTACGAAACGGCTCAGCGATAATATCGATAACCCGCTTCTTAGGATTCAGTGATGAATATGGATCTTGAAAAATCATTTGTACATCCCGCTGGAGCTGCCTGTTCTTACGTCGCTCCGTAGCCAAGTTTTTCCCGTTAAATAGAATCTTTCCGTCAGTGACATGGTTTAGCCCAATAATGGCTCTGCCTGTTGTTGTCTTACCTGAACCTGATTCGCCAACCAGACCATAGGTCTGTCCTTCTTCAATGGAGAAGCTAACATCATCAACAGCCTTTACACTGCCAATCTCCCGTTTTAGCAATCCACCGCGAATCGGAAAGTGTATCTTGAGCCCTTCTACTTCGAGTAATGCCATTATGTTATTCCTCCTCAGCTTTGGTCAGGGAAATGAAAGTGCTGGTAACAGGTACAACGTACAAAGTGACCTGGTGCAATTTCATGCATCTGTGGGTTCTCTTCATGAGCCGATTCACTAATCCATGGAATTCGGGCTTTGAATCTGCACCCTTTGCGAGGAAGATTTTTGAGTGATGGTACGATGCCTTGGATGACATGCAATTTGGATCTTTCTTCAGACAGTGTGGGAATAGAGTTCAAGAGTGAGCGGGTATATGGATGCTTCGCATTGTTCATCAATGTGAAGATATCTGCGATTTCAACAATTTCGCCTGCATACATAACTGCAACGCGATCAGCCATCTCAGCTACGACACCCAGATCATGTGTAATCAGAATAATGCCTGCGTTAATTTCATTCTTCAGATCACGGATCAGCTCCAGAATCTGTAGTTGAATCGTAACGTCAAGCGCCGTCGTTGGTTCATCAGCTATGAGTAATTCCGGTTTGTTCGCAATCGCAATGGCAATAACAATTCTCTGTCTCATACCACCAGATAGTTCGTGGGGATACTGCTTGTATATTTGTTCGGGACGTGGAATCCCTACTTGATTCAATAAGTGAATGACCTTTTCTCTCTTCTCTCTGGAAGACAGCTTGGACTGATGAAGTGTGAGAATCTCTTCAATCTGTTCACCAATAATCATTAGAGGATTTAGTGCGGACAATGGGTCCTGAAAAATCATGCCCATTTCTTTGCCGCGTAGCTTGTTTAATTTGCTTGGGGAGATGTTGGCAATATCTTGTCCTTTATAGAGGATCTGGCCTTCGATCTTTGCTTTGTTATGCAAACCCATAAGAGAGAATGCAAAAGCACTTTTACCTGACCCGGATTCACCTACAATCGCCAACACTTCATTTTTCTTCACCGTAAGGTTAACGTGATCCACTGCTGCATAATAGTCATCTTCAATTCTGAATGATGTTGTTAGATTTCTGACTTCCAATAGCTCTGTATTCAAATCAATCACCCTAACCCCATAATTTCCGTAGATTGTATTCGTGTGTAGAGGAATGCATCTACTGTATATTTCCAAGTTCTTGAAGATAACGAACAATAGCTTATACAAAATACCAAATTGTTAGGAGAAACAAGTTTCAGAGACTTATATTTAGACCATTGGTCAATTAATGTTGATAATTCCTAGTGGAATTATACAGCAAAATAATTAATGTAATCATACGTGTAATTTTAGCTAACGTCAATGCTTATTTTGAGATTTTTGGTATAAATGTTTTTTATACTACAGATTTGGATATTAGTAATACTATAAAGGCATATAGTAGGGATTTTGAGAGGTGTTATCTTGTTTTTAGCTGTGAGGTGTACATAAGTAATTAGTGAAAATAACATGTACATAACATATCAGTTACATGTAGTGTAGGTATATACTTTAATTTAAGTAGACATTCTTAATTCTGCGTGAGGTAAATGTTATATATATGGGTGATGATTATATCTCGGTTTATAGCTGAATTTTATTCAATCGGAGCCGTTATGCTTACAATTAAAATAGTATGTGCGATCAGAGTAAAAAATCTAGTTAATCTAGTATAGTTTTATTTATTTGCTAATGTAAAGACCAAATTGTCATCTTTTATCATTTATTTTACAAAAGAAAGAAAAAAGCCCTGCAAAATGCAGAGCTTATCTAATATTTATTCATTTAATTGTATATATAACGCCTTTACTAAGAATCAGGAGGTCTTTTACCACGTTTTAACTCATTAATACTCAAGCCAAAATCCATCTGCAAGTGAGGATAGTCCGGAAAGTTTGCCCAGTCTCCACCCCAAGTGAAACCTAACTCTTTGGCGAGATCCACAACTTCCATCCAGTCTGCCTTGCCATTGCCGTTATCATCCCGTTCCATATCCCACACCACATCACCCTCAGGCATCCTCAATGCAAAATCAATTGCTAATCCGTAGTTATGATAAGACTCACCACCACGTGCATTAGTAACGATATTTCCTGCATTTGAGCGTCCTTGGTTGAATAGTGCATCTTGCTCCTCAGAACTTCGGTAGCCGTGGGTGATCACAATCTCTATTCCACGTCTGGCTGCCTTACGTACCAATAACTTCTCATTCTCTGCTACCACAGGATGTAAGCCGATAATTGGCACAGCTTCTTGGATTGTTGTCCCGGGCCACATGTTATCTATATCGCCTTTTTGCTGTAACCACACATATATAATGGAAAGTAAAAGAGTAGCTATAATCCAGTTTTTCAGACTCTTTTTTCTCTGTTTGCCTTTACGTTTTGATGTATTCATATCCACTCCTGGTGTTTATTCTGAAATAAACAGCTATTCCTGCTGCCTGAACCTTTTCAGTAGATTAGACTCTATTATAATTCATTTGAGCCTTGAATGCTTCTATCACCACAGTATTGAATTCTTCCATTTGTTAGAGTGGATCGTTATTTCTAATACTTCTATTGATATATACAAAAAAGCAGCCGGCTATAAGCCGACTGCTTCGTATGCAAGCTGAGTAAAGACTACTCAGTTGTGTATGGCAATAATGCGATTTGACGGGAGCGTTTGATTGCAATCGTCAGCATGCGTTGGTATTTAGCGCTAGTACCTGTTACACGGCGTGGCAAAATTTTTCCACGTTCGCTGATAAATTTACGAAGCAAGTCCGTATCTTTATAATCGATGTGAGTAATTTTGTTAGCTGTGAAGAAGCACACTTTACGACGTTTATTACGGCCGCCACGACGTGCCGGTCTTTTATCGTTGTCTCCGCCTTCTCTTTGCTTGAAGCCCATGCTTTTCAGTCCTTTCCTATCATGTAACCCATATCTCCTAAGAGTATCAGCTCATGTTAAAATGGCAAATCATCATCCGATATATCAATCGGTTTTCCGTCATCGGAAAAAGGATCCTGATTGTTGCTACGCGAATTATTGTTATTGTTCGCGCGTCCGCCGCCTCCATAAGAAGGCTCTTCACGCATTGGTTGCCCACCGCCGCCACCGCTGTTATCACGGTTAGCTGACTCCAAGAAACGGACATTATCGGCAATAACTTCGGTCACGTATACACGTTTTCCTTCGTTATTCTCGTAGTTCCGTACTTGAATGCGTCCTTCGACTGCAGCCAGGCGTCCTTTGCGCAAGTAGTTCGCACAAGTCTCGGCAAGCTGTCTCCAGGTTACGACCGGAATGAAATCGGCTTCCTTTTCTCCCCCTTGGCTTGTAAACGGTCTGTCCACTGCCAAAGTAAATTGCGTAACTGCTACTCCTGCTGGAGTGTAACGCAACTCAGGATCCCGGGTTAACCGTCCGATCAGAATGACACGGTTCAACAATGTAATCCCCTCCTTCAGAGCGTATTGGTGCGTTAATCACGAGTTGTCTTAAGCAGACTTAACGTCATTGGTAATGAGATAACGAATTACTTCGTCAGAAATCTTCATGAGACGCTCAAGTTCAGTTACAACTGCTGGTTCAGCAGTGAAATGTACCAGAACATAAAAACCATCACGGAATTTCTTGATCTCATACGCAAGACGGCGTTTACCCATAACGTCGTGAGCTGTAACTTCACCACCGCCGTTGGAGATGATGCCTTGGAATTTATCGACTGTAGCTTGAACAACTTCTTGCTCAATGTCAGGACGAATAATGTACATCACTTCATATTTGCGCATAATTTTCACCTCCTTATGGACTCTGGCCCTCAATCTAGGTTGAGAGCAAGGAACGAGCACAAACTCGAACTATATTAATATAACAAATACCGAGTCAAAGTGCAAGCAAACGTTCCCTGTACATATTGGCACATGATCAGCCCGGCTATGGAGCACACTACAGAAGTAACAATGCAACATAATTTGCAAAGGAGGTTTTATCATGGGTGAAAAAACCGAGTTTGAACCAGGAGACAAAGCCCCAAACGATGGAGAGTACACGGAAGTTGGGGAAAAAAGCTTTGTCACGGAAATTCAAAACCCGAAGCGGGTAACGCTGCAAAAAAGTGAAGCTTTTCCCGAAACAAGCAATCATAATCGCAAGTGGAAGAAGCTGACCAAAGCCCGCGTCCATTAATCGCAATACTTTTTTACGATTCATGTATATAAAACGGAATAAAGCACATAATACAATCAGGCGGTGCACGAGAGAGGTGTGGTTCCGTTGGACAACGAAGCCGATCATTCGCTGTTGGAGATTCATCACGTAATTTAAGAAGCAAGTGGTTATGTGTAGTAAGGCCCTTCGTCTGAAGCACGCGTATTGCTTCGTGCAGTACACCAAGTGTCTGATTGTTACGACCGATTGTTTCCTAACAAACAAATGCACCGCCGGATAAAGAGCCCTTCGGGGCTCTTTATTTTTCGTTCGAGTCATTAATGATGAATCTGATATGGATACATGTTCAATACATGTTCAATAAAACGTTATACAAAGAAGACTTTCCTAATGGAAAGTCTTCTTATCGATCTTTTTATTAAACTCAATGTGTATTGAGTAAGTTACAATTGAAGTGGCGGAAAGGGTGGGATTCGAACCCACGCACGCTGTGACACGCCTAACTGATTTCGAGTCAGCCCCCTTGGGCCTCTTGGGTACCTTTCCGCAGCATTATTGATTATAGCATGATCATTTACAGAACGCAACACTCATACGAAGCCTGCATGTAAACGTTATTACGCACACTGCATACCGAATTGTTGCAAGCTCAGGATTCAGTGAAATCTTCGGCTGAACGCAGTACCTTCTTCATGTTTTTCTCAAATTTCGCTCTTGGAATCAACACACTGTGTTTACATCCGACACACTTGATCCGAATGTCCATACCCATACGAATGATCTCCATCTCGTTGCTGCCACAGGGATGCTGCTTCTTCATCTGCACGATATCCCCAAGCTGGAAACTTTTACGCTCCACCTGTGCCATCCCCCTCATCTTTCTCCAAAGCTACTGCCTGTTCCAATACGGCTTGATTGCTCATCTCATGATACTCCAGCGTTTTTTTCACATCGCCCTGAATCTGACGTTCCACCGAAGCACGAGAGTTAGGCATACATTCAGCCACAATTCGCACCACATACTCAGATGTAGACATCGACTGTATACCGAGCACATCCGGCACCTTCACAATATTTAGATCACGCTCTTCAATCCCAACCAAAGACTTTTTCACCAAATGTACCGACTCATCGAGACTTAAGTCCGCCTTCATCGGAATATCCACTACCGCCAGCGAATTCGACATGGAGTAGTTCGTTACACTTGCAATCGCCCCGTTTGGGATAATGTGTACCTCACCTTGCCAGCTGACCAGTTTTGTTGTTCTAAGTCCGATCACTTCAACCGTTCCCTTGTAGGTTCCCGTCTGAATAACATCCCCCACAGCGAACTGATCCTCCAATATAATGAAGAAACCGGTAATAACATCCTTGACCAGACCCTGTGCACCAAAACCAATGGCAAGCCCGAGCACACCAGCACTCGCGAGTAGTGGTCCAACTTGGATATTGATCTCAGATAACAGTAGCAGAATCATAATAAAATTACATGTTATGGAGGTCGCATTTTTCAACAGTTCCCCTACGGTTACGAACCTGCGCGGATTCACGCGAATCTTGCCTTCCTGCTTGCGTTCCATGGAACGATCTATGATTCGATAGACCACCTTAATGACAATACGGGTGATGATAAAAATAATGATGATCCGGATTGAGCTGAACATAATGTTAAGCCACATGTCTGGATCTGCAATTTTGTTCCATACTTTATCCGTCCATCGAAGGGCTTCACCGACGGCCGCTACCGCACCGCCGCCATCATTCCCTTGAGCAAACTGAAATGACAACATTCATCATTCCTCCTCTACATCGGTATGTTATCATAGCTGTCTTCTGTTTTGAAATAGAGGCCTCGGATCTCTACGAACTCGTTACGAATGATCTTTTGCACTCGCTCCAGATCCTCCTTTGGAAACTGAATACATAACGCACACCCTGCTGTAATTTCTTTTGGTGTAGGGAACAAATCAATCTCTATCTCAGCAAACTCCAGCAGCATTTCAGCACGCAGTGCCTGCTGGGTTGAATCAAACGCAATCAGCATCCAATCGTTAATCCATTCGTCCATGTTCGGCTCCTTTCGCCATACGTCCAACCCTAGAGAAAAAGCTTGTCCTCGTGAAGTATAAAACGCTCTACCTTTCCATATACTGTTACTACTATTCCAAGGGAAAGGATAGATCCTATGAATCCTACTTCGCGTTCCTTTTCATCACAAGACATGACCAGTTTGAAAATCCCCCATACCGATCCAGGTATTCACTCGGCCATTACCCATCGTTTAATGTTCCATCTCTATAAAGCCCATTCTCTGCAAAATGTAGTGATTGTCTGCATCGGCACAGATCGCTCAACAGGCGACTGCCTTGGTCCTCTGGTCGGATCAGCCCTTTCCAAGTGGGACAGCCCTTTATTCCATCTATATGGTACCTTGGATGAACCAGTCCATGCGATGAACCTGCAAGATACACTCCACAACATACAGAAAACACACCAAAACCCTTATGTGATTGGCATTGACGCCTGTCTCGGACAATCATCCAGTGTGGGATGCATTCAAGTTGTGAATGGTCCACTCAAGCCGGGTGCGGGGGTAAATAAAGAATTACCGCCGGTCGGCGATATCCATCTGACAGGTATCGTTAACGTCGGCGGCTTTATGGAATACTTTGTTTTACAGAACACACGGCTCAGTCTTGTTATGCGCATGTCCGAGATTATTTCCAGCAGTCTATACTCGGCCATTCGGGAATGGCATACACGTTCTACTCTGCTTGCTGTGCCAGAGTAATAGCTTCCTTTTCCTCTGGGGACAGAGTATACGTGGACTCTCCCCCTTTAAGAGGTTTGGCATATACATAAGAACCGTCGCGGTTATATATCCCCGTAAGAATCATGCCATCCTGGCTATCGTTAATCATGGCCATGGAGAAGCTCAGATCACTGCCACGCTCTCCATATGCATTGTACCTTTTCACGCCAACTTTACCTTGAATGCGGGTCAGCTTTTGCATGACAACTTGCAGCTGATTCGTTTGCAGTTTGTGTTCATCCTCAATGCTGTCCATCTGAATTTTCAGATTAATCAGCAACGATTCCAGGTCCTCTACTCCACTGCCAGCCATCATGGCTTCATATTTACGTTTAAACTTTCGTAACTTCGCCCCTTGAACAATACTCACAATCAGCAAGATCACCGTAAGTAATGCCATTCCGCCAATAATCCATAACAGCTGTTCCAGAATCAGCTCGTTTAATTCAGCCATGTAATTGCAACTACCCCTCTATATTTTTGATCAGATTAACGTCTGTCCTGTAATATTATCATTCATTATAAATCAACCCGATATCCATAAGCTTAATCAAGCAGCCCTGTATCCAATGAGTTCATCATTTCAACTCTAATCTAGTCTGCCCCAGTCAATTCCAGCACTGCCTTAACGAGTGCATCCACATGTTCTCTAGTTGAATTGTATCCCACACTGGCCCTTACTGCTCCGGTAGCAGTTGTACCAGCAGATTCATGTGCAAGCGGTGTGCAATGAAAACCGGAGCGAACCGCAATCCCATAATTCCGATCTAATCGGAAAGCGAGTTGTGCCGAATCATACCCATCTACAGTAAAAGATACTAATCCGGTGCGTGGCTGTCCAATCTCTGGACCAAGCATTCGAATGCCCTTAACGGATGACAGCCCATCCATCATATGTTGGGTCAGTTCCCACTCATGTTGGTAGATGACCGCTGGTGTCATCTCAAGTACATGCTTCACACCCGCATTCAGCCCTGCGATCCCGACTGTATTCGGCGTCCCCGCTTCATACCGATCAGGACGCACCTTTGGCTGCTCCAGAGCTTCTGACTGACTTCCTGTTCCTCCATGAAGTAAAGGCTCTATATCGAGCTCTGGCGCAATGTACAAGCCCCCTGTACCCTGAGGACCAAGCAGTCCTTTGTGCCCTGGAAAAGCCAACATATCAATGCACAATTGTTGTACATTCACAGGCATAACTCCAGCACTCTGAGCCGCATCTACCAATAAGATCGCCTGATGTTTACGACATAGGAGCGAAATTTCTCCAATTGGAAGAATACTGCCAAGTAGATTGGAACTATGTGTACATACCACCAATCTGGTATTGGAACGAAACATACGTTCCATTTGCATCAGATCAATGGCTCCCGCAGCATTAACAGGTACATAATCAATCTCCACATTTCGGAGTCTTCGCATGTACTCCAGTGGTCGTCTGACTGAGTTATGTTCAGCCATGGTGGCAATCACATGGTCGCCCTCTCTGAGCGAGCCTTGAATCGCCAGATTCAGTGCTTCTGTCGTATTTGATCCGAATGCAATATCATTTGCATTTTTGATTCCAAAGATATTGGATATGGAATTTCTCGTCTCGAACAATACACGACTTGCCTGAACAGCCATCCGGTGACTTCCTCTGCCAGGATTGGCTCCGGCAATCTCCAATGCACTCAACATCGCATCACCGACAGCAGGTGGTTTGGGCCAAGATGTTGCTGCATGATCTAGATAGATAACTCCCTCCACCTCACAACCACCTCTGTCCCATAAATTAATAATTCCCCTGCACGTAGTGCACATATAACCCTATAAACAAAGAATGACATATCGTTTCTCCATGGTACAGAGGCGATATGTCATGACATGAGTAAGCCCCGCATGTTGTTAATGAATCATAGAACCGACTGTTATTGTAACAATTCCAATAGCCGTTCCAGATCCTGTTGACTGTAGTAGTTGAGCTCAATTTTACCTTTATCTTTATTGTGCTTAATTTTCACTGTTGTTTTGAAACGTTCACGCAGAGATTCTTCCAGTGTATCAATGAATGGATCTTTCTTTTTCAACTTCGATTTGGCTTTAGCCTCACCTGTTTTGGAGCGATCCAATTGTTGAACAGCTTCCTCCAACTCACGTACACTCCATTGCTGATCAATGGTTTGTTTGGCAAGTTGCTTCACCACAACCTCGTCTTTCACACCAACGATCGCACGTGCATGTCCCATAGATAATGTTCCACGTGAAACATGGTCTTTTACTTCTTCCGGCAACGATAACAGACGCAAGAAGTTAGCAATGTGAGAACGTGATTTACCTACTTTTACAGACAACTCTTCCTGAGTCAACGCGAATTGATCCATTAACCCCTGATAAGCAACTGCAACTTCCATGGCGTTCAGATTCTCCCGTTGCAGGTTCTCGATCAACGCAATCTCCATTACCTGCTGATCACTGAAGTTGCGGACTACAGCCGGTACCGTGGCATTACCACAATATTGCGAAGCTCTGAACCGTCGTTCTCCGGCAATAATCTCATAACCTCGCAATACAGGACGAACAATAATGGGTTGTATGACACCATGCTGACGAATGGACTCAGCCAGTTCATGTATTGCGCCCTCATCAAATACTTTACGTGGTTGATAGGGGTTAGCCCGCAGTTGACTAATCGGGATTTCTACGACTTTATCATCGTCATTAATTGAAAGCGAAGGAATGAGGGCATCAAGACCTTTTCCAAGCCGCTTACTCATAAGAAATCACTTCCTTTGCGAGCTCTAAATACACTTCCGCCCCTCTTGAACGAGGGTCATACGTAATAATGGATTGACCATGAGATGGTGCTTCACTAAGCCGTACGTTACGCGGAATAATTGTTTGATATACTTTTTGTTGAAAATACTTTTTCACTTCTTCAATAACCTGAATTCCCAGATTGGTCCGTGCATCAAACATCGTCAGCAATACCCCTTCAATCTGCAAGGATGTATTCAGATGTTTCTGTACCAGACGAACCGTATTGAGCAACTGACTTAATCCTTCAAGTGCATAATACTCACACTGAATCGGAATGATCACCGAATCGGAAGCAGTCAACGAATTGATCGTTAACATACCAAGAGATGGTGGACAATCGATCAGTATGTAATCATAGTTTTTTTTCACCATGGCGAGTGATTTTTTCAGGCGAACTTCCCGTGATATCGTGGACACCAATTCGATCTCGGCTCCGGCAAGCTGAATCGTTGCAGGTATGATATGAAGGCCTTCAATCTGAGTCTCCACAATCGCTTCTTGAGGAGGAACCTCATTAATAATGACATCATATATACAATTAGCCACATCTGCTTTATTGATTCCGACTCCGCTGGTTGTATTCCCCTGAGGGTCAATATCGACAAGCAATACTCTTTTCCCGAGTGAAGCCAGTCCTGCACCCAAGTTAACAGATGTCGTCGTTTTCCCCACACCGCCCTTTTGATTTGCTACGGCCATAATCTTAGACAATTACTTCACCTCAAATAAAATAGGAGTCTTTTCTGTAGGTTGTGAGATATTGTTAACAAAAAGCAGGCGGCTATCGTCCACACAAACAACAACTACCGTTCCATCAATATACCGACCGTTCTTTATAAATGTCAGACCTAACTTGCTTTATAGACATAAAAAGCGGCCCATTGCCGCCATAAGCTTCAATTATTTGCGTTT
Source organism: Paenibacillus sp. 37 (assembly GCF_008386395.1). Classification (NCBI taxonomy): domain Bacteria; kingdom Bacillati; phylum Bacillota; class Bacilli; order Caryophanales; family Paenibacillaceae; genus Paenibacillus; species Paenibacillus sp. 37. The sequence goes on from NZ_CP043761.1 coordinate 7,062,073, forward strand.
TGGAATATGGATAACGATCTCATAATGATCCTCATGGTCTGCTTCTTTGGTTTTGATGTCCAGACCAGAACCAGTTACCATATCAATGGATTGGCGAATTGTATTAAGTGCAAGCCTAACATCCTTGGTAAAGGAAACACGTCTAGATTTTTTAATCTTAGAAGATTCCTTGTAGAAGGCAACACGTGCCTCTGTCTGTTTCACATTCAATTCTTTTTCGATAATCTCACCGAGCAACTTCATCTGTAGTTCTTCCGTATCCAGAGAAAGTAATGCTCTTGCATGCCGTTCAGAAATTTTGCGTTCCATCAATGCGGCTTTAATGCCCTCCGGAAGCTGTAACAACCGAATTTTGTTTGCGATGGTTGACTGGCTTTTGCCGAGTCGTTGTGCCAGACTTTCCTGTGTCAATTGATGCAAGTCGATCAGCTTCTGATAAGCGACAGCTTCCTCAATTGAAGTCAATCCTTCACGCTGCAAGTTCTCAATCAGTGCAATGGATGCGGCCTGAGAGTCGTTGAATTCACGCACAATAGCCGGAATCGTATCCAAACCCAATTTTCGAACTGCACGCCAGCGACGTTCCCCGGCAATAATCTCATATGATCCATTTCGCACGCGAACGACAATAGGCTGAATTACACCATGTGTTTTGATCGTCTGCAACAACTCATCAATTTTATCATCATCAAAAATAGTACGGGGTTGATATGGGCTGCTCACAATTTCATTAACCGGAATCTGTTTGATCTCATCTCCGTTATTGCGCTCCGCCAAACCAAACAACTTCGAAAATTGTTCTTTCATTCCGCAGATTACCACCTAGTTTCGTAATAGCTCCCACAGTCTTTGCAGGTGCTTCTTATTCAATAAGCGACCTTTCACATGCATCGTTCTTAGAATAAGTTTTGCCTTTCATAACGCTTTCTGTCATGCAACATCGAACGCATATCCATCTATCTATACATATAATCTATGATCGCTGTGACCCAGGATCGGATACTTCTATTCTATCATCTTTTCTATCATAATCCTATGCTTACCTATTCTTTAAACTCTGCTAATTTTCCTGCTTTTTCTTTGCGAATATTGGAAATATGACGACTTGCACACATTCAATTAATGAAATTGTTCATGAGTTACTGTGCGTGAAATTCATCATTACAGGTTATTTAAGGGATATGTAATACGAAGTATCTGTAATGTTGATCCAGTCCTCCATTTCAGAAAACAAAAAAAAGAGAATGTTTCACGTGAAACATCCTCTTTATCTATGTCTATAATTCTATTTCGTTTTGACTCACTTCAAAACCATCACGCAACTATATCAGCGGAGTCTTCATTGGAGTGCCTGGTTTACGCGGATACTTATATGGTGTCTTATCAAATTTCTGAATCAGAATGATGTGACGCTCTGATTCTTCAACCGGCAGCTGGAAAGGATGAACGGCCTTAACCCGTCCTTTCAGCTGATTGAAGCTGAACTCCGCTTCCTTCATTTCTTCACGCGGATCTCCGCCCTTCATGGCAGCGAATATTCCACTTTTACGAACAAAAGGAAGACAGAATTCATTTAGCACAGCCAGCTTGGCTACTGCACGCGCCGTAACAAGATCGTAGCTGTCACGATACCCTTCTTTGCGTGCAATCTCTTCAGCACGTCCATGGACCAATTCCACATCAGTCAGGCCAAGGATATCTACCACATGCTGCAGAAAGCCAATACGTTTATTTAATGAATCAATGATCGTCAGCTTAATATGCGGGAAACAGATTTTCAGTGGCAATCCCGGAAAACCTGCTCCTGATCCAATATCAGCAAGCTTATTCACTTTGGTCATGTCTGTATAAAAGGCCAACGATACCGAATCATAGAAATGTTTTGTATACACTTGCTCCCGATCCGTTATGCCCGTCAGATTCATCTTTTCATTCCAGGATACCAGTTCCTGATAATACAGTTCGAATTGCTCCAACTGGAGTTCGCCCAGCTCTAATCCATGTTTCTTTAAGCGCCGCTGCAGTTGCTGTTGAATATCGTCCATTATTGTCCCCTTGCTGCGGTTACACGGTTATAATGCTCCAGGTAGACCAGCAGAATGGAGATGTCGGCAGGAGTAACTCCAGCAATACGAGAAGCCTGACCAATCGAGATTGGACGAATCATAGTGAGCTTCTGTTTGGCTTCCATAGCAAGACCATGAATCTCATCATATACGATAGTGTCCGGAATTTTCTTTTTCTCCATCTTTTGCAAACGTTCCACGTGGATCAACTGTTTCTCAATATAACCCGCATATTTAATTTGTATTTCCACTTGTTCTTTCATATCTGCTGTCAGTTCTACCTCAGATGGTGAGAGCTGTTCAATCAGTTCATACCCCAGCTCCGGGCGGCGCAGCAAGGTAAGCAACGTACTACCATCCTGAATAGGTGTAGATCCGTACTCTTCCAGCTTGGCATTCACTTCAACCGGGCGAGCTTTAGCCACTTTCAGACGTGCAACTTCCTGCTCGACTTTCGCCTTTTTATCCAGGAATTTCGCATAACGCTCTTCAGGGATCAGGCCAATGTCATGTCCAATTTCCGTCAAACGCATATCTGCATTATCATGGCGAAGCAACAGACGATACTCAGCGCGTGAAGTCAACAGACGATACGGTTCATTTGTACCCTTTGTCACCAGATCATCAATCAGCACGCCAATATAACCTTGGGAACGATCCAGTATTACCGGCTCTTTCCCCTGTACTTTGAGTGCAGCGTTGATTCCAGCCATAACACCTTGTCCTGCTGCTTCTTCATAGCCGGAGGTACCATTAATCTGACCCGCCGTAAACAGACCTGGTAGACGTTTAGTTTCCAGTGATGGCCACAATTGTGTAGGCACCATCGCATCGTATTCAATCGCATAACCGTTACGCATCATTTCCACTTTTTCCATACCTGGAATTGAACGCAGCATAGCCAGTTGGACGTCTTCTGGCATACTCGTAGACAACCCCTGTACGTAATACTCGGATGTGTTCTTACCTTCCGGCTCAAGGAATATCTGATGTTTCGGCTTGTCGCTGAAACGAACAATTTTATCTTCAATGGAAGGGCAATAACGTGGTCCGGTTCCTTCAATAAGCCCCGAGAACATCGGAGCACGATGCAGATTATCATTAATAATCTGATGTGTATCCACAGATGTATACGTCAACCAGCAAGGCAACTGCTCATTATCGGAAGATTCTGTTTCATAGGAAAAGAACTTCGGCTTGTCATCACCAGGCTGAATTTCGGTTTTGCTAAAGTCAATTGTATCCTTATGCACACGTGGCGGTGTACCCGTTTTGAAACGAACCAGGTCAAAGCCCAGTTCACGCAGATTCTCTGACAATTTAAGAGAGGGTTGTTGATTGTTCGGTCCACTCTCATACATCAACTCACCCATGATCACTTTACCTCGCAAGTATGTGCCTGTTGTCAGAACGACTGCTTTGGCCCGATACTCTGTTCCGGTCTGAGTCACAACGCCTACACATTTTCCATCTTCAACAATCAGTCGATCAACCATACCCTGACGCATTGTCAGATTACGTTCATTCTCCATCGTTTCCTTCATTTTATGCTGGTAGGAGAATTTATCTGCCTGAGCACGAAGCGCGTGAACAGCAGGCCCTTTGCCCGTGTTAAGCATTCGCATCTGAATAAAGGTTTTATCGATATTCCGTCCCATTTCTCCACCAAGTGCATCAATCTCGCGTACAACATGTCCTTTGGCCGGTCCCCCAATAGATGGGTTACAAGGCATAAAGGCCACCATGTCCAGATTGATCGTAATCATTAGTGTTTTGGACCCCATACGAGCTGCGGCCAGCGCGGATTCCACACCAGCATGTCCTGCACCAACGACGATTACATCATAACTGCCGCCATCAAAAGCCATTCCCGTTTACCTCCTTATTCCGCTGCATTTGGTGTAACTCACACAGACGGATCATGTTCTACAATAATGAGACTACTTCTAACCGTTCATCGGAACTTGCATTCCTATCTATATGAAACCAACACGTAATGGCTACAATATCATTCTATCCTTTGACAACAGGCAGAAATTGTACCTTTCTATCATACACCACGATTTAAGTCAATCGGCAGTATATTTTTTTACTTTCCTAGACAGAACTGGGAGAAAATCTGATCAATTAATGCATCATGTGCTGTATCCCCAACAATCTCGCCCAAATGCTCCCACGCCAAACGAACATCAATCTGTATCATATCGATTGGAATGAACTGCTCTGCTGCTTCATAGGCATCAACCAGGGACTGCTTCGCTTTCTTGAGCAAAGCAATATGACGCACATTACTGACATAGGTCAGGTCTGCGGACTCCAGTTTACCACTGAAGAATAGCGTAGAGATGGCATCTTCCAGTCGATCCACACCCAGATCATCTTTCACCGACATCGGTACAAGCCGTTCTTCCGGAATGTAACGAAGCAGCACGTCACGTTCCACCTGTGGCGTTAAGTCCATTTTATTCATAATGATTATCGATTGTCTACCGCGGATTTGTTCCAATAATTCAATCTCATCGGGATGAAGTGGCTCCGCAGCATTCACAACCATTAAGATCAGATCGGCTTCACTTACCGCAGAGCGAGAGCGTTCTACCCCGATCTTCTCTACAACGTCCATTGTTTCCCGGATTCCTGCCGTATCCAGCAACTTCAGTGGGATATTATTGATCGTAATGAATTCCTCGATCACATCACGAGTTGTTCCTGGAATGTCCGTGACGATAGCCCGATTATCTTGAGCGAGTGTGTTCATTAATGAGGATTTACCTACGTTAGGTCGTCCAACGATAGCCGTCGTGATACCTTCTCGCAGGATCTTTCCTTGCTCTGCTGTAGTCAGCAATTTATCAATTTCAGTCATAACGTGACTGGACTTTTCTTTAATAAAATCAGACGTTAACGACTCCACATCATGCTCGGGATAATCGATATTCACTTCAATATGAGCCAGTGTTTCCACCAGTGTATATCGTAGATCACGCAATTTGGAGGATAGTTTGCCTTCAACCTGTTTCAATGCAACCGAGAAAGCTCTGTCCGATTTGGAACGAATAAGATCCATGACACCTTCAGCCTGAGACAGGTCAATCCGCCCATTAAGGAAAGCACGCTTTGTGAATTCACCGGGTTCAGCCAGACGAATATCAAGCTGCAACAACAGGTCCATGACCCGTTTTACAGACACTACACCGCCATGCGCACTGATCTCCACGACATCTTCTGTTGTGAACGAGCGTGGTGCTCGCATGACCGTAACCAATACTTCCTCAATCTTTTCCCCATTAACGGAATCTATGATATGACCATAATGAACCGTGTGAGATGCTGCCTGAGTTAAAGGGGTTTTGCTGCGAAAAATCTTTTCCGTCTCCGACACTGCTTCCGGGCCGCTGACCCGGATCACGGCGATACCCGCCTCTCCGACAGCCGTTGATATCGCTGTGATCGTATCACTGATCATGGTTATCTCTCCTTGCTCTATTTTAAAATTGCCGTCCCTTTAGGGACGCCATATCCATTTTCAAATCTATTGATGATATATCATATGACATGCTGCTTATCGTATTAAGTTCACTCTTTACTTGTTCTACGCACCTTATCAAATTGCTTCTGTACGAAAAAAGCAATGGCTTCTGCACCGGGCAGGAAGCCATTGCGTCTTCAATTTCGTGTTATTTCGTCGTAATAACCACACGCCGATTAGGCTCCTCGCCCTTACTTAACGTCTTAATCTGCGGGTGATTTTGCAGTTTTGCATGGATGACTTTTCGTTCGAGCGGTGGCATTGGCTCCAGTACAACTTCCTTACCGGTACGGATTGCTTGCCCAGCCAACCGTTCAGCCAGATCCTCCAGTGTCTTCCGCCGACGTTGACGGAAATTCTCCGCGTCGAGCACAATTCGAACGAAGCTTTCCGAATATCGGTTCGCTACAATGTTCGTTAGATACTGAAGCGCATCCAGCGTCTGTCCACGTCTGCCAATAATCATGCCCAGATCTTCGCCGGCAATATTGAAGATATGTCCATCCCGCTGTTTTTTGATATGCACTTCAACATCCAGTCCCATACCTGCTGCGACCTCTTTCAAGAAAGCAGCCGCTTCTTCATAGGGATTTTTAGCTGCAACATCCTCAAGTAATGCATCTACCTCAGATTTGTATGCAGCTGGCTTGATCGGCTGTGGAACAACTTCCGGTACAGGCAACAATTTCACTTCAACTTTGGCCGCCCTCACCCCGAACAAACCCAGGAATCCTTTTGACGGCTGCTCTAACACTTGTATCTCGACCTTGTCCCGACTTACGCCAAGCTCGGTCAATCCTTGGTTTACAGCATCTTCAACGGTTTTTCCTGACGTAATGACTTTGGTCATTTCGATTTTTTGGCCCCTTTCGACCCTTTTCCAGAGACGGTCGCTTTGCCACCGTTTTTGCGTTTAGCTCCATTTTTGGAAGAGCTATTCTGCTTCACGTTGACCTCAGCCACGATTTTATCATTATTCCGGTAAAGGAAATAGTTTTGTACGATCGTGTAGATGTTACTGTAGAACCAGTACAGCGGAAGTGCTGACGGGAACTGATAAGACATCACGAAGATCAAAATCGGGTATACCCACAGCATAAACTGCATCGGACCCACTTGCTGTGCAGGGTTCATACGCATCATCATCCATGTTTGAATGAATGTTGTGATGGCAGCCAGCACTGGCAAAATAAACAGGTGATCGGGTGATCCGAGCTGGAGCCACAAGAAATCATGCGTTCTCAGACTGGAGTTTCCGTAAATTGAGTTATAAAGTGCGATGTAAATCGGCATCTGAATGATAAGCGGCAGACAACCGGCCATCGGATTAACTTTGTTCTCCTGGAACAACTTCATTGTTTCTTGCTGAACTTTCTCAGGTGTATCTTTAAACTTCGCTTGAATCTCCTTCAGCTGCGGCTGAATCGCCTGCATAGCTTTGGAGCTACGGACTTGTTTCATTGTTAATGGTAAAATCAATGTCCGTACAATAAGCACCATCACGAGGACGGCCAGTCCATATTCACCGTTGAACCAGTTGGCGAAAGTATCGAGCGCTAGTGAAAACCAATATACAACATTACTTTGCCAGAATGAGCCACTGTTCTTTAGATCTTCCGTAGTAACCCCGGCTCCTTGTGGAGTACATCCGGCGAGTACGGTGACCATTGCAATGACTGCAATGAGGAGAATCCACTTCCCCTTTGATGTCTTCAATCGCGACACTTCATAACCCCTCTCTTAACCAATCCATTCCATCGTAAAATCATACCATAATTAGGAGGACAAATAAACCGAAGCTTACCGCTTGCCCGACTTCAAAAGAGAGCCCTTACGCAGCGCATGCAGCAGGCTTTTTTCCATTTCCTTATAGGGCATGTCCAGTGCACCTTTTCTGACGATAAAAATCAGATCCATCTGCGTGACGATCTCATGCTCATGATGACGAATAATTTCCTTAATCATGCGTCTCATCCGGTTGCGTACGACAGCGTTTCCGATTTTCTTGCTGCATGATACGCCGACCCGAAATTGTTCCGTATCTTTACGGCGACAACCATACACCACGAATTGATGATTGGCAAACGATTTCCCATACCGGTATACGCGGCTAAAGTCCGCCCGGTTTCGTAGACGCAGTCTTTTATACACGGCGCTTCTCCTTGCTGTTCTCCACCAATGTTATTGACGGAGGCCTCATTACTGATTTAGTATAGGCTTTCTTGAATGACGGTAAACCGTCTTGGCGACAACTTCATTTGGGATGATGGTTGAACGGCCATATGAGCCACACAAGCATTCATCCGGGATGATAGTAGATCGGACATTTAACCGAACCAACATTCATCTCTATATAAGGTAAGTTTTCGAAAATGGAAAACTCACTCAACATACATAGATGTATATTCAGAGCTTTTTCGCAGACCATTCAGACCTGATCTGTACCAGCATCTAGTCTGAAATGATCCAAATTAAGAAAAAAAAGACCACCTCGGTGGTCTTCAATGCATTAAGCACTCAGGTTTTTACGGCCTTTAAGGCGACGTGCGGCCAAAATTTTACGGCCGTTGCTCGTGCTCATTCTTTTCCGGAAACCATGAACTTTTTTACGTTTGCTAACGTTCGGTTTGAATGTAGGTCTCAATGTATTGCACCTCCTCACAAGGAAATACTTATGTGATGAATCACTTTCATCTTCACAGAAAACACCTTTATATATTTAACCATGATCACCTGGAAAAGTCAACTGCATGGCGCAAGGCTTCTCCCTCTTTTATATACACTCTCCATCCCACCCAAAGCAATGACCACAGTCCGTTCACTTCAATACCATTATCAAGCCCCGAAGACAGTCCTGAAAGTTATCCCCAGACCCTGATAAAGATCACCATTTTTCAGCATTTATAGTTATCCACACCCTCCAATACCTGTTATCTCATTTATGACATCCTGTTTGAAGTTATTCACATGTGGATAATGATTATAGGCTATAAATATCGTCGAATTCTAATCCGGTTGTATCCGCTTCAATTAAGGTTTACAAGCTTTTGAGAAAGGTGTAGGATAAAAATCACATCTTGTATACAAGTAGTCCTTTGAAAAAAACAATTAGCCGTTAGCTTGTAGCTACAGACTATGGATTGAACTGAATGTCCAGTCCGCAAAATAGTTATGCTATGATCAGTAATGAACTGATTACTTATTAATAGGAGCGTTAGCCATATGTTATTTCCTTCTTCCTGGCTTCAAGGGGCTTCCCGTGGTGAAGCCATTGCCTGCGAATTAAGGCTGCGGATCATCAGCGGTACCCTTCGACCTGGAGAGATTTTGTCGGAAAACCGAATTGCGGCTGATTTTGACAGCAGTCGTTCACCTGTCCGTGAAGCATTACGAACTTTGTCTAATGAAGGACTGATTCGACTTGAACGTATGGGTGTCGTTGTCATCGGACTACGAATCAAGGATGTCGAAGAATTGTATGATGTCCGTTTCCTGATTGAAAGTTTTGTGCAGCAGCGACTTGCTGGTGATGTCCCAGAATCATTAATCACCCAGCTACGTAACGTGATCGACAAAATGCAACTTGCTGGACGGCATCAGGACGCCGTCGAATTTGCCTATCAGGATCTCGTTTTCCACGAGACCATCATTGAAGCTGCTCAGCATTCCCGTATTTCACATCTATGGAAGAGCATTCGATATGTTGTGATGACCGTGATGCTGCTCACAACGCGCAGAGTTTTTGTTCAAGGCGAGCAGAAAGTAAGCGCTGTAATTGAAAAGCATCGTTTGCTCGTTGAAGCACTTGAATCAGGTGACAAGATGCTCATTCAGGCTGGCGTCCGCACGTATTTTCAAGATTCTGGAAAAACCCTGCACGAAAGCTTTGATTCTTAATCGATGCAAGGCGTTTGCAATCATATCCGTCGTGAATGATTGCGGCTTAACTTGTCGACAAGTATACAAAATACGATTTTGTTTCAAATTCGGGCATGATAAAACTACATTTTTCGCCAACACCTTCTGCGGTACTGGTACACATTTATTTGTTGACGATAATTTCACTTGTAAGCGTTCTATATCAGAAATAAAGGAGCACACACATCATGAGCACTCTTTTTGGACTATCCCACAATGCAACATTATTGGTTTGGACGTTAATTGCGATCATTTTTCTGATCGTTTTGATTTCCAAGTATAAATGGAATCCCTTTATCACCCTGCTGTTGTCCGCATTAATGCTCGGTTTGCTTACAGGCATGAAACCTGCCGACGTGATCTCTTCCATTACCGGGGGACTTGGAGGCACACTTGGAACCATCGCAATTGTTATTGCTCTCGGTACAATGCTTGGTAAGATGATGGCCGAATCAGGCGGTGCCGAGCGCATTGCAACTACATTGGTTGATCGGTTTGGTGTGAAACGTGTGCACTGGGCCATGATGATTGTTGGATTTATCGTGGGTATTCCTGTTTTCTTCGAAGTCGGCGTGATTTTGATGATCCCCATCATTTTCACTGTTGCACGTAAAACCAACATGTCTTTGCTGCAGATTGGTATTCCCATTTTGGCGGGTCTGTCGACTGTACACGGTTTGGTTCCACCCCATCCAGCGCCAATGATTGCAATTGAGGCCTTCAGCGCAGATCTGGGTAAAACCATTTTGTACTCCCTTATTGTTGGTATTCCTACAGCGATTATTGCAGGTCCCTTGTTTGGTAAATTTATTGGTAAAAGAATACACACCGAACCGCCAGCTGACCTGGCTGAACAATTCGCAACCAAAACAAACAGCAACATGCCTGGGTTTGGTATTACCCTGTTTACCATATTGCTGCCGGTTATTTTGATGCTGATTGGTTCCATAGCAAGCATCATTGACCCAAATGCTACGAGCGGTTTCACCGTTTTCAGTGAATTTATCGGTCATGAGATCATTGCTTTGCTCATTTCAGTTGTATTTGCCCTCTTTTCACTCGGCTTTGCACGTGGATTCACCAAACACGATATTTCCCGCTTCACCAGTGAATGTCTGGCGCCTACGGCGACCATCATTCTCATTATTGGCGGAGGCGGTGCTTTCAAACAGGTATTGATTAACAGTGGTGTAGGTAACGCCATTGCTGAAGTGGCCACCCATGCCAACATTAATGTAATCTTCTTCGCTTGGCTTGTCGCTGCACTTATTCGTGTAGCTACCGGTTCAGCAACCGTAGCCATGACCACAGCTGCTGGCATCGTCGCTCCGGTGCTTGCACTCACACCAGGGGCCAATATTGAGCTGGTTGTACTCGCCACAGGTGCAGGGTCACTCATCTTGTCCCATGTGAACGATGCCGGATTCTGGATGATCAAAGAATTCTTTAATATGAGCGTTGCCCAAACATTGAAAACGTGGACCGTTATGGAAACACTATTATCCGTGGTCGGACTGATCTTTATTTTGCTCCTGAGTACAGTCGTATAAAGGGACTCTCTATAGTAGAAAGAAATTAAAATCTCATCGCTTTCTGAAGAAAGAAGGATTAAATATATGAACAACTACATGATTGGGATCGATATTGGTACCACCAGTACCAAATCCGTATTATTTACCGAGCAAGGCTCCGTCATCAGCACCTCAACACAGGAATACCCTTTGTATACCCCTGCACCCGATGTTGCCGAACAGGACCCTGAAGAGATTGTACAAGCGGCCCTCCGCTCTGTCCGTGGAGTCATGGATCAGAGCGGTGTTGCTGCCGAGCAGATCCTGTTTGTATCCTGCAGCTCAGCTATGCATAGTGTCATTGCCATGGGACAGGATAACACACCCTTAACCCGTTGCATCACCTGGGCGGATAATCGAAGTGCAGCTTGGTCTGCCCAGCTGCAAGAGAATGGATTGGGCCATCGCATCTACCTGCGCACAGGTACACCGATCCATCCCATGTCACCGCTGACCAAATTAATGTGGCTACGCCACGATGAAACTGAACTTTTTGGGCGTACCGCAAAATTTATTTCGATTAAAGAATATCTGTTCTTCCGTCTATTCGGACAATATGTCGTCGACCATTCCATCGCTTCCTGCACAGGCTTGCTCAATCTGGAACAACTGGACTGGGACGCAGAGGCCCTTGAGATTGCAGGCATTACACCCGACCATCTCTCGAAGCTCGTGCCTACAACATATATATTAGAAGGAATGAATCACGAATCGGCTGAAAAAATGGCTCTCTCCCCCTCCACGCCCTTTGTTATTGGCGCAAGTGATGGGGTTTTATCCAATCTCGGCGTAAACGCCATTGAACCTGGTGTTGTCGCAGCAACCATCGGAACCAGCGGGGCCATTCGCACTGTCGTGGACCGTCCAGTTACCGATCCCAAAGGTCGAACCTTCTGTTATGCCCTCACAGAGAATCTTTGGGTCATTGGTGGACCTTTGAATAACGGTGGCATGTTGTTTCGTTGGGTACGGGATGAATTCGCCGCGTCTGAAGTGGAGACAGCGAAGCGACTTGGCATCAATTCCTATGATGTGCTGACCAAAATTGCCGAACGTGTCCGGCCGGGATCGGAAGGGCTTCTGTTCCATCCGTACCTTTCGGGCGAACGTGCCCCTTTATGGAATCCGGATGCCCGTGGTTCCTTTTTTGGCTTAACACTCCATCACCAGAAAGAGCATATGATCCGAGCTGTCCTGGAAGGGGTTATTTTCAACCTATATACGGTACTGCTCGCCATGGAAGAACAGATTGGACAACCTACCTCCATTCAAGCTACCGGTGGGTTTGCACGCTCTCCTCTCTGGCGCCAGATGATGTCTGATATCTTCAATCAGGAAGTGATTGTACCCGAGAGCTTCGAAAGTTCCTGTCTGGGTGCCGTCGTGCTTGGTTTGTACGCTACAGGGCGGATCCAATCGCTTCATGCCGTTTCTTCCATGGTGGGTACAACGCATCGGCATACCCCTGTCAAAGAGAATGCTGTACTCTACCAGGAGCTGCTGCCCATCTTTATTCGGATCTCTCGCAAACTGGAAGAGGAATACGCAGATATCGCTGAATTTCAGCGTAAGATGTCCCTTCCCCGTCTCTAAATCATCAATCCATACTTCGTCTCTGTACGAAAAAAGAGGGTGTCCCCTAAAACCAAAATCGGTTTTAGGGGACACCCTCTTTTAAGATAAATTCATAAAATGTCGTTCGGATCCATATTATATAGTCATACACTTCTACCTCAATATTTTAGTTTCTGCTTACCTCTTATTCCGGGTAATTCATATTCCACTTGTCTTAAAATCAATTCCTCTTTGTTAATTTTCCATCTATATATCGATGCCTACAGATCGCCATCTCCTCAGAAACCAGATCAGGTTTCTTGTTTAATGATACGTCAATTTGGATTTTTTCTCGCCTTCCAGTCTTACGCTGAATTCATGGATTTTATCATCTGGCCTTCGCATTAAAGTACGAGGGGTAGAGATCACTCTTTTTCCGATCTTGATCATGCCTCATTTTCACTTCACGGTTATCCACAGATAGGTTATTCACAAACGAAGAATACTTTTACACACAATTTGGCATCATTTGACGGATAACCTGTGTATAAAACATTTTTGGTTTTTGGGTCATTCTGTCGAAAATTAAACAGTTTATAAACAATATATTGTGTTGTGACTAAAAATTATACACAAGTTATTGAATTTGTGGATAAAATCACGCGATACGTTGAAATGCGGGGTTTCTTTTGCTATGATTGTATTACTTTTGGATGTGAATATGTGATTTGACCCATAATATTATCAACAGCCTGTGGATAAAGTTGTGAACAATTTTCCGTTGTTCATACTTTTTTTGTTTTCGACCTGCGGGGGTTTGGGGATAAATTCAACAATATATCTCGTATTTCGACACTGCATCATGGCTTAAGCCACACTTGGAACATGTAAAAGGAGTGACAGTCT